>WYBX01000031.1 GCA_011525695.1 Verrucomicrobiia bacterium | reverse complement strand
CAGCCCTTGCCATCACGTGTTGGCACTCGCTTGGCGCTTACCAACCCGGCGGGGATGGGCCGTCCGCATGCCCGTCGCACCCCTATGGCCGCCCCTCAACATTGGTTCCGGCTTCGCCGGGTTGGGTGATTAATTAAGGACATACACGGAGGCGTTCGGTCGGATCCGGTCGGCATACACTGGCGGTACTCCTCCCTCAGCCTGAAAAATGAGGCCGATTGTGCCGAGCAACCTTCCTGTCGCCGACATTGCAAGTGCTTCGGCCCTATCCCATCACGCGTTGCAAGTAGCCATTCACACGTCCAGCGAAGGCTCAACTAAAACGGTTTGCCGGGTCGCTGGGATGCCGCGCTCGTTGCGCAGGACTAGGCTCACGAGCAAGTCAGCGGCATGCCTTCCGATCTCGCGATTGTTTTCGAGCACGCCTGGGTGACGATGCGCTGCCGAAAGCGCGAAACCCACGGTTGAAATCCCGATGTTCCGCCACGCAGTCGGATCGTCGACCAAGAGTATTTCAGGACGGTTGGTGCGGAGCCACTCGCCTGCTTCGGCGCTCTTCCTTTCTACCGGAGCAACGTATATCGGCAAGCGATTCGCCGGTTCAAGTTGCTGCTGTTGTTCGTAAAGAAATGCCCCAATCCAGCGCTCACGCCGCGTGGCATTGTGCTGCCGAACGAGTGCGAGGCCGATACGGCGAAACCCTTTCGCCAGACACGACTCGAACGCGAGCTTCATGCCAAGATAGTGATCCTCGGTGACGCGGTGCAGCACCGGCACCGTTAGTCCGTAGCCAATCGTAACCAGTGCAAAACGGGGCCAGTCCACGCCGTGCAATTCGTGATGTTCGAGCGAAGGCCCAACGATTACGCCCTGCACGTTTCGTGTCTGCAGGACCTGATTCAGCCGCTTGATTTCGCGCGCATACTCACTAACACGAAACTCCGTGAGCGCAAAGCCATAACGCGCCGCGCGCTCTCGCGCACCCTCGAAAATGTCGCGAAAGTGCTCGCTAGCCTGCCATTGGAATCCTTCGGGGTGGCAGGTCAGGTATGCGGCGGCGACCCGCTGCGAAACCGGCCGTCCCGCCCGTTTCGCGCTGACCCAGGCAGAGATGAGCGGATTCACACGGTATCCCAGCCGCTCAGCCGCCGCCTGCACACGCTCGCGTGTCTTTAAGGGAATCCGAACATCGCCACGCAAGGCAAGCGACACCGTGCTGGGATCGCAGTGCGCGGCACGGCCCACATCTGCCATTGTAGGACTCTTCACGCTCGCGGCCATAGTCCATGGATCGAACTCACGTCGAATAGCGTCTCAGCTATCATGCATTCTACAATTGCGCCCAGTTGTAACGAAATCAATCCAAAACCGCCCGGCTGGCAAATCCGTGGCAAATCGGGGTCTGCCAGAGCGCCTTTTTTATATAGCGTTACTCTAATTTCGCGGACGCCGCGATTTCCTCGGAGGAAAAACGGGGGAAGTCCCTGATGTCATGGCGCACCGACGCATTCTCCAATGACTCCATATAGGCTTTGCGCCGCTCGACCCGAATCACGGTCCAGGGATGGCCGCCTGCGGCGAGCAGGGCATCGAGAATGAACCTGCCGATCCGAGAGCTTTGTATATCAGCGGACAGGTCGAGTCGCTCGACCAGAAATTCCCGCCGGCTGCAATTGCGCGTGCTGAACACCCGCCACGCATGGCAAGAAAGAGCGGCAATGAGTACACAGACCAGTAACACTGGAATGGTTCCGGCTCCGAATTCGTTCAAAGACTGGAGATTTCTCGCAGATGTACGCGAAACTCGAGTCGCGAAGATTCCCGGCAATCCAGTCCGCTCCGCGCAGAATATCGCATGCGATCACATCACCGAATGACGTGACTGCAGCGACGCTCTTTGCCGCAGGGCAGCCGGTGAACATCCGGTCAACTTTCGTCAGACCCGCCGAAACTCCACGCGCAGTTGGGCACGCGTCGAAATTGACCCAGTCTATTGTCAACTGCCGTTGTCGCTTCTGGCGCTCCCGCTTAAGCTTCGACCCCAATGCCACGAGTCTTGAACGGGGCGGCGACAGACGTGCGAACTCATGCGGCGGCATGCCCGATGGCATCAAGAGCATAATCTGCACGTGTCGACATCCCTCGGCTGTCGCGAGATCAAGCATCCGGTCGACTGTATCGACATTATTGGAGAGGAGCGTGAATCCGAGTGATGGTCGAATGCCTGTACGGACAAGTTGACGAATCCCTTGATAGTAGCCGCAAATGCTCCCTTCCCGCGGATCGAATCGTGAATCTCTGGTGTGGGACCGTCGAGACTTACTTGCACCCCGCGTGCAAGTCCGTAGCGTGCTCCAAGAAGAAGAGCACGCGCGGAGTCGTACTCGCGTCGCGATCATCCACCAGCACAGTGCCGCGTTTCAGGAGGTCGCGGTTCCGTTCCAGCGTTAGATCAAGAACGGCATCCAGGAGTGGGTGCCCTGGGCACACGAAAGCGGCAAGCGGTTGTCCGGCCGGCGCGATTAGATCTTTTTCAAACGCCACCCGTTCGTAACGAGTGAGGACTGGTTCGCCCGAGCCGATTTGTCGATCCCGGTTGCGGATTGGCGCAGGCACATGGCTGATTTCGAAGCGCCGAGGCTCGCGCTGGCGGATGTTTCCGTTGAGGCGTTTGAACGCTTCAACGAAGAAGGACTCGATGTAATGAGGCTGGAGCCGTCGAGCCTCGGCGCGCTCCATATCCTCCCGCACCTGGGCCACCCGCGAAGCATCCATCGTGTCGTGGGCGAGAGCCCGCTCCTCCAGGAGTTCCCGAATGTGGGGACGGTCGACGCCATTCTCGACCGATTGATTCAGCCGGGCGCGAACCTCGGGTAGATCGCCGTAACGGATCGCCTCGATGAGAAGTTCGCGGAGAGTCCGCCCGCCAAACTGCAGCTTGCCGAGAACGTCGAAAACCTGGCCGCCGAGGGCTTGGCGTGCCTCTTCGAGCTTATCCAACAGCCTGCGATACACGTCACCCTCGCGGGTTTCCTCGGCCACGAGATTCCAGAGGTGGCATACCTCCGTCTGACCGATGCGGTGAATTCGCCCGAAGCGCTGCTCCAGGCGATTCGGGTTCCAAGGAAGATCATAGTTCACCATGAGGTGAGCCCGCTGGAGATTGATGCCTTCACCCGCCGCATCAGTGGCAAGCAGCACCTGAACCTCCGGGTCGTGCAGGAAACTCTCTTGTGCCTTGCGTCGATCCTCCCGTCCCATGCCGCCATGGATCATAACTATTGACTGCGGCCGACCGAGCAGAGACCCAATGCGGTTCTGAAGATAGTTGAGGGTATCGCGATGCTCCGTAAAGAGCACCAGCTTCTGGCGAGGTGATGGCACTGGCTTGGTGATTGGACCGGATCCATAAGGCGCCGGATCTTCACCTACCGCATGCTCGTTGGGCGGACGACCGAAGATTTCGGCAAGGAGGTTGGCCAGTTCCCGCCACTTGGTGTCCCGGCCGCTGCGTCGGACTTCAGTCGCGAGTGCTTCGAGGCGGACAAGGATGGCAATCTCCGCTTTGAGTTCCGCGATCGTGCTGGCTGCCGTCGCCTGATCGAGAATCTGTTCTTCGGCCGTCTCGACTTCGCTCTCCGGAGCCTCCTCGAGATCCTCGATGTCATCGGCATCGAGCTGCGGTCCGTCATTGACTGGGACGGCCGGAGCGGCCCCCCGCTGGAGTAGTTCAAGTTCACGAAGCCGCTTGTCCAAGCGCTCACGCCGGCGCCGGAGCGACTGATAGATGGCCTCTGGAGAGGAGGCTAAACGACGCTGAAGGATAGTCAGGGCGAACCCTACGGTACCAGCACGCTTGTCGTTCTGCAGGGCCTCGGCGCGATTGAATTCGTCACGAACGTATTCTGTGACCTGCTTGTACAGGGTCGCCTCGTCATCCGAGAGCTTGTACGGCACGGTGTAAGCGATGCGCTCGGGAAACAGCGGCCGACCGTCGAATTTCAGCAGGTTCTCCTTCACCATCCGGCGCATCAGATCGGAAACCTCCACCTGATGCACACCATCGCGGAATTTGCCTTCGAACCGATCGCCATCGAGCAACGCCAGGAACAGCTGGAAATCCTCCTCCTTCCCATTGTGAGGAGTGGCCGTCATCAGAAGAAAGTGACGAGTGAGCCCGGAAAGCAGCTGACCGAGCCGGTAGCGCTTCGTGTATTTCACCTCGCCGCCGAAAAACGTCGCGGAGAGCTTGTGCGCCTCATCGCAAACGACGAGATCGTAGCGACAATCGGCGACCGCAAGTTTCTCCTGCACGTTCTCGTTGCGCGAAAGTTTGTCGAGCCGGGCAATCGCCAGATCGTGTTCAAAGAACCAATTCCCGGTACGAGCCGCTTCAAGTCCTTCGTTGGTGAGAATCTCGAACGGAAGGTGGAAGCGTCGGTGCAATTCATCCTGCCATTGTTCGGCAAGACTACCGGGACAAACGATGAGACAGCGTTTCAGGTCACCCCGCGCGATCAGTTCCTTGATGAGTAACCCCGCCATGATCGTCTTGCCGGCGCCGGGGTCATCGGCGAGCAGGAAGCGAAGCGGTTGGCGCGGGAGCATCGCTTCGTAGACGGCAGTGATTTGATGTGGCAGCGGTTCAACCAGTGAAGTGTGGACGGCCAGTACCGGGTCAAACAAGTGTGCGAGCCGAATCCGATGTGCCTCGGACACCAGTCGGAACGAAGCACCGTCACCATCGAAACTCCACGGACGGCCTGCCTCCACGATCTCCAAACGGGACTCGTCGTGCCGGTAGAGAATCTCGTCCGCCACTCGCCCCGTGGGGCGACGGTAAACCAGCGTCAGCGCATCAGACCCATGCCACTGCACGCTGATCACCGTGACCGCAGCGTCCGGAAGGATGCCGCGCACAGTAGCGTCGGGTTGCAGGTCTTCGAGTCTCATCCTCCAATCCTCCGATTGGTGGGCTTCCGACACGAGCACCCCCATCCACGCGGATTGCCACGGGGATGGTCACATTTGCGAAGAATCCCCCCTCGCCAGGGAAAGCTGAATCGATCTTGACGAAACACCATCGAAGGAAGCGGAGCCGGAATCCGATGAGATGGCGGAATTGGCGAGTTGTGGCGAGCCGCGACTTCGCCAATCGGAAAAATGAAGCATGCAACCGGCGGGTCTTGCCGTCCTTCGCTTCTGACAGCACGTCAGCCCGCAGTGCTCACTGCATCGCAGCGGCCTGTACTCCCGGCTGTTATGGGCTGCAGCGGTGGTTTGCCCGGTCGTGGAAGTCCCGCGCTGGACCATGTCCGTGAACGTATCCGGCTCGTGTCGTGAACACCGCTGCGGCCGTGGATTCAATTCTGGCCTTCGGTGCCGGCAAGGACACTACGCCGTTCCGGCGTTCCTCCTTGCCAGCCCCTCCCGGGCAAGCGGGGAATGTTCGACGCCGGCGGAGAGACTGCCACGTAGCTTTTGTCGCGGCGCAGCAGCCTTCGTCCGATTCGGGTCGTCGCCGTTCATTTTTTCCGCGGCCGCCCGGCGCGTTCGTCGCGGCGGATGCGGTGCCGTTTGCAGAGCCGGCGGAAGTCGAGCGAGCTAATCCGCAGGCCGAAGGTTGCGAGGTGGGCGCGGACATCGCGCGTCCGGTATGCCTCGCGGGGATGCCGGAGCATGAAGAGCAAGGCGTGGAGCTTCCACCAGTCGGTATATCCGAAAACTGTCCGGAGCCGGCCGGGCTCGACGGTCGAGAGTAGCACAACCGCCTTGCCGAGGTGGGCGAGTGCCCGGGTGTCGCCGTTGCGAATCACCTGATCCAGGAACTCCGCGCCGGAACGCAGGAGCCTTGGCGAGGCTTTCGCGGCGGAGCCGGACCGGAGCCAGTCGCGGGCGAGGAGGAACGCGGTCAGATCGATTGTTCGCGCCTGATATTGGCGAATGAGCGCCTCCATTTCGTCCCAGCTCAGGCCCCCGTAGGGGCACGTTGCGTGCGCAGGGAGCTGCGCCTTGAGCCGGCGCTTCTCCTGCGCCCAGCCCTCGAGTTCGCCGGCAAGCGCGGCAAATCCGTCAGCGGTCGCGTCACCGTCGAGGTCGCCGCGTTCAATCACGGCCAGGAAATTCGCGCGAACTCGCGGATCGCGAACAAAGTCCTCCGTCAGCCAGACCCGCAGATCCGGAAACTGCCGGCACATGTCGGCAAGCAGCCGCACGAAGGCCCGGCTCCGACGTTCGGTCGTTCGGGCCGGAGACTCGGGAGTGGTGGCCGTCATGGCGAATGAGAAGACGGATACAGGTCCGGTTTCAATGCCGCAGGCTGAGTGCCTGGAGTCTCGAACCAGGCGCGAAGCCGTTCGTAGAGTGCCCGCAGGTCGCGACGGTAGGCCTCGGCTTGCTCGGAGCCGGCTCGATCCGGACTGCGCTTGAGCGCCCGGAGGAGCCGGTTCGCGAGGAGGACATGGGCCGGCAGCGTGTGCCGGAGCCGGCGGCCGCCGGGCGTCTTCGGCTCGGTGGCGATCCCGAGCCGGGCATACGCCTGCCGCAGGCTCATGCCCTGGAGGAACGCGGGATCCGTGACGCCCTGCGCCAGCCGCATGTAGCGCTGCGCCGTCCGCGGCGTGCCGCGGAAGTTCGCGTGGAGCCAGAGCAGCCACGCACCGGCACCCATCGTGCGAAGCACGCGCTTCTTTTCCTCGACGAGCAATTGGCCTGCGCGCCAGGCGGCGACCAGCGCCGCATGCAACGCCTGCCGCGATGCCGAATTCTGCCGGCTGACCTCCTCATGCAGCCGGTTGATCTCCGCGGCGGTGATGGGGATGTCTTGCTGGAAATTGGATCTGGCTTCAGAAAGGCTCTTCCAGCCTGCCGCGTTGAGGTGGCGTCCGATGATCAGCATTCCCACATAACAGCCAATATCGCGCAGGTCCTGTGCTGGGATGCTGAAGGGAATCTGAACTATCTTCTCGATAAAGTCTTTCTGACGCCTCAGGTCAGTCACTTCATAGACTTCACCGACAGCCTGCTGTATTTTCTCCGCGTCCGCTCCAACAACAAATGTGCAAGCCGGAGTGTTGAGGAAGAGTTTGATGGTCTCGAATGTCTCGATAACCTTTGCGCTTGAACACCTGTCCAAGTCATCGACAAACACGACGATTCGATCGATCCCAACCAAGCCGAGTAGCTTTTCAAAATCGGCCTCAAACGATTCCATCGTATCGGCAACCTTGTCGGACTCGTCCTTGAAGCATTCGGCCAATGCCTCCAAGTCGGGCGTCATCGTAATCGCGCTCTTCATGATGAATTTGCCAAGCTTGAGAACGCTTGTCCCTTTTTTGAGCTTTTCGATCAGCTGCGTGATTTCGTTACCGACGGACGCACGTTTTTGCAGATTGGCGAGGATGGCGTGAATAAGTGCGCTTTGTGCCTCGTCCCTGCCTTCATACATCCAAGCGTTGAACCAGAGGGCCTCGCGCTTATTGTGGACCTTACCCTCCTCGATCTTCCGCATTAACATCCGCATCAGACTCGTCTTGCCGCTATCATACCAGTAGCGATTGCCGTCCTGATAAAGGTAGGTTGCCGCCGCCGCCAGCCGCCGCAGCCCGTCGCCAAAAATGGCCGGCGCTTCCCCGGGCATCACACAGCCGAGCTTTATGCGCCGGTCTTCAATCCCGCGGTGGGCCGCACCGGCACTTGGAGCCGAACCGAGATAAACTGTCCGGGCGACCCGGCGCGTTGCCTGGACTTTGCCGAGCGTGCCCGATTGCTCGCCGTCGATCCGCATGGGAAGGGAGCTGGCGCCATCAACGTCCTTTTCGATGATCGGTGCCCAGTTGTCCGACAGATACCGGGTCAATTCCGACTGCACTCGCGGATCGTCGATCGGAATCATCGACGGCAGAATGAGGGGGCTGCGGTCACCCTTTACCCAAAGGCTGTGAATCACGGCGGCCATCAAGCGCAGCACCCCGCGCGTGCGTTGAAACTTCACCAGCGTGCTCCACGTGCCGTAGAGCTGGTCGAAGATCTCGGGATGAATCGGATAGGCGGCTTGGAGGCGCTTGAGATAATCGTGATCGCGGCACTCGGGAGGGAACTCGGCGCCTTGTGCGTGATAGAGGTCGAAGAAGGCCCGCGCCGTGATGTCGCGATTCTTGAACTGATCCCCCGGAATGGGCTCGAACAAACGGCGCCGCACAATTTCGAAACCTTCCTCGGCCGTTGCCGGTCGCCACGACGACTCCACGCGGCCCACGACGTTGCGCAGGCGATTTAGCGCTTCGCGGCCGCGCACGCCGCCAACCTCGACATCGTCCGCCTGCGTGTGCGGCGAACCCTGGGTGTCAGACGCGGGCAGCGAAATCACGAGCAGGCAATTTCCCGCGAGCTTCGCCGATTCGGTGAGCGCCTGCGCAAAGGAAAACTGCGTTTCGAAGCCGCCCGCCGGCAGGTCGCTCTGGTCGTGGAGCTGTCGCGCGTAAGCCACCCATTCGTCGATCAGGATGAGACACGGCCCGTATTCCTCAAAAAGTTCGCGCAGCGCGTCGCCAGGGCTCGTGGCCTTTTCGTCGTCGGCTTTCACGCGCTCGAATGCCTTCTTGCCGCCGAGCTGCCAAGCGAGCTCGCCCCACAGGGTCCGCACAATTGTGCCATCACGCTTCTTCACAGGGTTGCCGGGGGAAATCTTGTTGCCCACGAGCACCACGCGGTTCGCCTTCGGCAGGCTTTTCACGTTGGCTTCCGCCAACACCACGTCGACGCCGGGCAACTCCCCCGGCGTCACGCCGGAGAATAGGTGGTAAAGCGCGAGCATCGAGTGGGTCTTGCCACCGCCGAAATTAGTCTGGAGCTGCACGACGGGATCGCCGCCCTTGCCGGAGATGCGCTGCACCCCTCCGATGAGGAGCTGCTTGAGGCTCTCCGTGAGAAACGTGCGCCGGAAAAACTCCTGTGGCTTGCGGTATTCGTCCACTCCCTGGCCGAGGTGCACCTGCCAGAGATCCGCGGCAAATTCCGCCTGCTGATAACGGCCGGTCGCGACATCGCCGTGGGGATTGACGACATCCCGCCACGATTTGAGCGAGCCGCTCGCGGCGACCTCGATGAGAGATCCGCCCGTCTTTTTCTTTTCGTCGCGGACCTGCTGCTCGAAGCGCACCCGCAGCAATTCCATCTTCACACTATCCACCTCCACGGCCTCGGGTGCGGACACCGCCGTCAGCAGCCGATTGATGCTGTCCAGCGCGCGATAGGCGTCATCGGTGCCTATGGGTCGCTGATGCGCCCAATTGTTGCGCACGGTGCGGAGTTCGCTGACGAGCGACCGCTCGGCTGGTCCGAGGACTTTGCGGAACACATCGTTCCACTGGTTCCACATCGTGAGGAGCAGTGCCGCCGCATCCCATTGGGGTTTCTCGGCGGAGCCTAAAAGCTGCAGTTGGTTCTCGGTGAGCGTGCGCTGTGTCTCCTTAAACCAGGCTTGCTGGTAGGTGTTCTTCAGCTCGCGTTCGACAAACGGCTTCAAACCGGCCGCGAGCAGTTCCAGTCCCTTGCTGACACGTTCGAGATTGCTGATGGCCATGGATTATTCCTCCGAGTCTGCGAGAAAATCGACCTGCCCGGCTTTCGGCGCCGCAGCCTTGGCGCTCTCTTGGGCGAGGCGAACGAGTTCCGGCCAGCTCTGCACGAGGCCGTTGTAGGCGAGAGCCTCGGTCGCTCGCTTCTTTCGTTCGCAGAGGGTAAAGAGCCGGTAGGCCAGTTCACGCGCCGTCTCGGCTTTCGAGCCGAGCTTGGCCAGCAGAACCGCCGCCGCAGGATCTCCCCCGCTGGATTGGGAGCGGACGAGGTGATGAACGGTCTCCCAGACCGTCAGCCGTTCGTCGGTGGCGGGATCCCAGTCGTTGGGCAGTTCTTCTGGCTTTAGCAAACGAACCTTGCCGCGACCTTGCTTTAGGATTCCCGCCTCCACCAGCCCACCAACACTCGTGTTCTTTGCCTTGCTCAATATCTCCGCTACGCCGAACTCGCCCTCGGCGAAGCCGTGCTGCTCGAACCACGCCAGCGCCCAGCGGCTGTCGGCGTCGAAATCGCCCTCCTGCTCGGCCAGCGCGGTGTCGAGCGTCTCGTTGATGAGCGCCAGCGCCTCGCGCACGGAGAGCGCGTTGCCCTGCGCGTCGAGCACGCGGGCGTAGCGGGTGAAGACGGCCATGCCGGGGCCGATGGCGGCCTGCGCGAGGTCCACCGGGGCGATGTTGCCCGCCTGCAAATGCCGCAACGCCTCCGGCAGCTCCCGCTGAAGCGCGGCCACGAACTCCCGCCGCGTCGCCGTCGGCGCATCCGCCGCTCGCGGCCGGCAGACCAGGACGATGCTGGAGGCGAGGGCGTTCGTGTCTCGGCTAATCATCCGATTTCAGATCGAGGTAGTGTTTGCGGATAATGGTCTCGGAGTTGCCGGCCTGGAGGGCGGCCTCGCCCATCGAGCGAAACTTCGCCACGAACATCGAGATGAACGTGTGCCGCATCACGTCCTTGGAGAGGTCGAATTTTTTTGCGACGGCCGCCCGCAAGTGTTGCAGATTTCGCGGGGCGATCGGGAATTTCTGCAACGGGTAGGCCCGGAGCCATGCGGCGAGATTCGGTTGAATCGTGACGTTCCGCTTCATCCGCACCTTTGAAACATCGGGCTCGACGAGAATGACGCCGGTATCCAGGCGGATGTCCCCGGGCTTGAGCTTGAGGATTTCGCCATTGCGAACGCAGGGCCGGATCCCAGCGAAGAGGCAGAGCGCGAAGAAGGGGACCAGCCGGCCGCCTTCGTGATTCTCGACGATCCTCATCAGTTCCCCGGCTTCCCTCGCCGTGAGGGTCCTCGCCGAGCCACGTCGATGGGCGATCCGGTGATACGCCATCTTCTCGATCGGATTCGCGGCGATCCAATCCTGTTGAAGGGCGAACTTGAACAACGTGCTCAGGATGCCCCGCCGATTATTGAAGGTTTTCAGGGACGGCATGCCGCGTTCGCAGAACAACTTCAGCTTCGCGAGCGTGAGATCCGCCATCGTAGCCTTTTGGAAATGGGCCTGGAGGAGGCTCAGCTCTTTTCTGATGCTGCCCACCTGAACCGCGGAGATGACGCCACGTTCCTGCTCGCGGGTCCTTGAAGCCAGGTAGTCGGCGACGACCTCATCGAGCGATCGCCTGCGCTCGGGAGAGCGATAATTGCCGAGGGTGTACTCGACGCAGAACGCGAGCGTGTGGGGGTGCCCCTGGAGCCGAAGAACGGCCGCCTCGGCTTCGTGAAGCTGCTCTTCGGAAAGGCGGGTGAAAGCGCGGCGAAACCCGCTCTCGCCCTGGGCGGCCTCGACTTCGAGCGACTGCATTTCAGCCTTCGCTTCCGCACGAGTCGGAAGGTTCCGGCGGACCCGCTTGCCGTTCAACCAGCCGGAGACGCGGAAGACGACATCCCCGGAGGGATTCGTGAATTCTGAGATGACGAACGGAGTGGCTGATTTCATTGACCGATTTGCCACGTCAACTGGCAAATCGGCGGACCGCTTTCACAAGTTGCTTATTTGCAACTCTTAAAATGGCGGAGAGGGTGGGATTCGAACCCACGGTACCGTTTCCGGCACGCCTGATTTCGAGTCAGGTACGATAGACCACTCTGCCACCTCTCCGGCGCAGGACGCGAAAACGTAGGTCGCGCCGCTGAAAACGAAAGCAGAAAATCACCCGGCTTGCCATGGGCCGCCCGCCGCGTTTCGACTCGCGGCCATGACCCCTACCCCACGGGACGATTCCCCCACCCGTTTCACCCGGCGAGAGATTCTCCGGAGCACGCTCGGGGCCGGGCTCCTTGCGGCAGCTCCCGCGCTCGCCGTCCGGGCGGCCGGAGCGGCCCGCTCTCCCATCATCGCCGAAAACCGCCGGCCCGGCACGACCGAGTGGCAGCTCTCCCGCGCCCGGGTCGACCCGGTCCAGACCTACCGCTGCCCCTGGATCGAGGGCTTCTGCTCGCGCACGAGCGTCCGCCCCGGCGAACGCATCGATCTCAAGCTCAGCACCAATCCCGCGTCATCGGTCACGGTTGATCTGTACCGGCTCGGCTACTACGGAGGCATGGGCGGCCGCCACCTCACCCGGCTCGGTCCGTTCGACTGCCGACCCCAGCCGGAACCTCCCGTCGGCCCCGGGCGCGTCCGCGAATGCGACTGGGAAACGACCACCAGTCTGGTCATCCCTGTGGACTGGGTCAGCGGCGTGTACCTCGGCAAGCTCACCGAGGCGCGCGAGGGGCTGCAGAGCTACGTCATCTTCATCGTCCGCGACGACCGGCCGTGCGACTTCCTCTTCCAGTGCAGCGACACGACCTGGTCGGCCTACAACCGCTGGCCGGACTTCTTCTCGCTCTATGACGACGGCACCCCGCCGCACAACTGGTACACCGGCCCGGGCGTGAGCGCGAGCTGGGACCGGCCGTACGGCAAGTATCGGCAAATCCTCGACGCTCCGCTCTCGCAGGGCTCGGGCGAGTTCCTGCTGTGGGAATTCCCGCTGGCCTTCTGGATGGAGCAGCACGGTTACGACGTGTCGTACATCAGCAATGTCGACGCGCATGCCGACCCGCGGGGGCTGCTCCGCGCGCGGGCGTTTCTCTCCGTCGGCCATGACGAATACTGGTCGGTGGAGATGTTTGCCAACGTGCAGGCGGCGGTTGCCGCCGGCGTGAACGCGGCCTTC
This sequence comes from Verrucomicrobiia bacterium, assembly GCA_011525695.1. GTDB lineage: Bacteria > Verrucomicrobiota > Verrucomicrobiia > Opitutales > Opitutaceae > ER46. The sequence goes on along the minus strand of WYBX01000031.1, from coordinate 86,729 downwards.
CTCAGCGGCAACGCGGTGGATGGCGTCGTGCCGCTCCGGCCCAGCGCTCGGGGCGAGCCGCACCGGATCATCTCGCGCGTGGGCAAGTTCGGCCGGCAGCGGCGGGCGCTGTCGCGCTACACCGGCTGGACCCAGCACGGGCCCGACAGCGCGCTGCTGATGGGGGCGCATACCACGGAGCCGGCGAATGGCGGTGCCGACTGGACCTGCGTGAAGCCGGATCACTGGATCTTCGAGGGCACCGGGATGAAGCACGGCGACTCGATCCGCGGACTCGTCGGCTGGGAGCATCATGGGGAGCCCGCCGACATCCCGGGGCTCGAGGTGCTGGCCCGCGGACCGGTGTTCAGCAATGGCCGGCCGCAAAACACCGAGTACACGGCGACGATCTATCCGGGACCCCGGGGCAATCACGTGTTCAATGCCGCCACCATCTGGTGGTCCGACGGGTTGAGCGCCCCGCCGGGTTACCTGCGCCCGACCTCGCACGGCAACACACCGCCCGGACCCGATCCGCGGGTCCAGCGGATGACCCGCAACCTGTTCGATCGATTTTTGCGCAGCCCCGGTGGCCGTACCGGATGACAGCCGGCCTGCCGGCAAGCCGATATGACCGACACACGGCCAACCATCCTCATGGAGTCACGGCCATTCAATGAAAGCCTCAAGGGAGCCCGACTTCAGGTGTTCTCATCCTGCCCCGCACGACCGGTGCCGCCGTTCGCCGGAAGATGATGGGGCAGGAAGAAGTAGTAATTCATGAGGAACCAGCTGCGGGACGACCGGTAGAGCAGCGCCGGAACCACGATCGCCCCGATCCCGGCAAGCACGATGGCCGTGGTCGTCCCGATGACGCCGAAAAATGCCAGCAAGGCGACCGGGAGCAGGAATCCCACGAGCGTCACGCCATAGTTAAGCGACATCGAGCCGAGGAAAAATGCCTCGTCGTTGCCGCGGTTGATCGCAAACCCGCATGCGCCACAGGTCTCGTTCACCTGAAAGAGCGTCCCGGGCTTGAAGAGCGAATGTGCGCCGCAATTCGGACAACGATTCGTCAGCCCTCGGACGACAATCTGGGCACGGGTGACTTTCGGGACGCTGGGCGGCATGACCCCACCATCAACCATCAATCGCGAAGTGCCAAGAACTCGTGCCTGGCCTTTTCGATTTACCGTCAGCCGACCATTCAATTCCGTCTAACAACGCATCCGTTCGCGACTGACGGCTTACCGTAAGCACTGCGCCGGTCAGAGACACGGCGCTACCAACGCCCCGCCCCCTCGCGCGGGAATGCTTCGGGCCCCCGCGGCGTCGCAGTCCCTCGGCTACGCTCGAGACCCTGAGCTCGCCGAACGGGCAAGACTGCGCCCCAGGCCTCTTCGCCAAGGTGCCGCGACTCGACATCCCGCGGAGCCCGATTTCAATCCGCCCATCCGTGCAAACCCCGCCGCGTCATCTTACCAGAGCGATTCCCGCCCACCTTGGCGGAGAATGGATTCGACTTGGGCGTCGTTGCCTGAACCGCCCTTTCCGACTCGCGACCTGGCTCACCGGCATCCTGATCCTGGCTTCATCCGCGCCGATTCGGGCCCATGGCGACGACCAACTCCTGATCGAGGCGCTGTCGCAGGAGATTGCCAAGGCGCCGGAAGCGGACCTTCACATCCGGCGGGGCGAACTCTTCCGGCACCATCGCGAATGGGCCCGGGCGGAGGAGGATTTCGCCGCCGCCGCCCGGCTCGATCCCAAGCTGGACGCGGTCGATTTCTTCCGCGCGCGGCTGCTGCTGGAATCCGGCGCACCCGAGAAGGCGCGCGCCTTCATCGATCGTTATATCGAGAAGGTCCCCGACGAGCCCGAAGGCTGGTTCCTGCGCGGCGAGATTCTCGCCGCGCTCGGGCGCTACGATGAGGGCGCCGCCGAGTATGAGGCGGGTATCCAGCGGGCCCGCACTCCCCTGCCCGAGCATTATCTCCGGCGGGCCCGGTTCATTGCCGCAGCGCCAAAACCCGATCCGGACAGAATTATTGCCGCACTCGATGAGGGCATCGCACGGCTCGGTCCCGTGATTTCCCTCGTCGATCTCGCAATCCGATTCGAGGAGGCCCGCAACAATTACGATGCCGCCCTTGCCCGCATCGCCACCCTGATGGAACACCTTCCGCGTCGCGAGCGCTGGTATGTCCGCCAGGGCGACATCCTGGTCCAGGCTGGACGGAGGAAAGAGGCGGCCCAGGCGTATCGCGCCGCACTCGACGCCATCGAGGCATTGCCGGAACGCTACCGTACCACGGTGCCGACAGAAAAGCTGGCGCGCGACGCACGGATGGCGCTCGAGCAACTGGGGGTGCCCTGAGGTATTCGTGGCTCTCATTGAACCATTCCGCCGTAGGGGCGCAGCCTCGTCTGCGCGCTCAGCCCTTGTTTTTCCTTCGCGTGCCTTCGAGTTCTTCGCGGTTGAATTGCATGATCCGGCTCAGATCTGTTCAATCGCGCATGCGGGCGCAGGCAAGGCTGCGCCCCTACGAGATGGAAGGTCCAATGGGGTGGGCGCAGGCGAGACTGCGCCCCTTGAATCCACCCGCGGCTCCATCAAGGATGGATCAACCTCCGAACAAGGCTTGCGCTGGCCGCCCTCTTGCCCTCTCGTTCCCGCTCCCACCCGCGCCGACTGGTTCGTGCAGCCCGCCCGAGCCACCGGTGATCCCCCACACCTTCACATCCTGCAACGGCACCGTTCGTTCTGCCAGAACCCTGATTTTACCCAACAACCTTCCATGAAACCGTCCTCACCCTCCTTGTTCTGGCGGCTGCTCGCGCTGCTCCCGCTCGCCGCTGTCACCGCCACCGCCCAGCAGGTCGTCCGCGGCCCTTACCTCCAGCTCGGCACCCCGCACAGCGTCGTCGTCCGCTGGCGGACCGACGTTCCCACCGAGAGTGTCGTCAAATTTGGCCGCACGGCCGGGAATCTCGATCGCGAGGTCAAGACCAGCTACGGCAAGCGCACCGAGCACATCATGATCCTCGAGGGTCTCGAGCCGTTCACGAAATACCATTACGCGATTGGTGACGCGCAGAAGATCCTGGTCAGCGATGCCGACACCCATTTCATCACTTCGCCGCTCGCCGGCACCCGCCAGCCGATTCGCACCTGGGTCATCGGCGATGCCGGCACCGCCAGCGCCAGCGGCAACGTCGGGCTGCAGGCCAAGGTCCGCGATGCCTATTACCAGCACACGGCGAACCGGCACACCGATCTCTGGCTCATGCTCGGCGACAACGCCTACAGCCGGGGCACCGACGCGGAGAACCAGGTCGCCGTCTTCGACATGTACCGCGACATCCTCAAAAAGTCCGTGGTCTGGCCCACGCTCGGCAATCATGATGCCGGCTCGGCGGAATCCGTCACCCAATCCGGCGTCTATTACGACATCTACACGCTGCCGACGCTCGGCCAGGCCGGCGGGTTGATGTCCGGCACCGAGGCGTATTACTCCTTCGATTACGGCAACATCCACTATGTCTGCCTGGATTCCGAGGGGACGGACGATCGGACACCGCGCGGCGCCATGCTGACCTGGCTGCAGAATGACCTGGCGGCGACGACGCAGGACTGGATCATCGCGTATTGGCATCATCCGCCGTACACGAAAGGATCGCACGACTCCAACACCGAGCTGAAACTGGTCGAGATGCGCGAATATGCGCTGCCGATCCTCGAGGCGAACGGCGTCGATCTCGTGCTCACGGGCCACAGCCACTCCTACGAGCGCTCCTTCCTGATCGACCGGCATTACGACACGCAGGATACGCTCACTGCGAAGATGAAGCTCGATGCAGGCGACGGCCGGATGGACGGCACCGGGCCCTATCGGAAGGCAACCCTCGGCGCCGGCGTCCATGAAGGCGCCGTGTACATCGTCGCCGGCAGCTCGGGCAAGGTGAGCCTTGCCAACGACAAATCCCGCGCCCGCGGTTACCTCGATCACCCGGCCATGTATCTGTCGCTGCCCAAGCTCGGGTCGATGGTACTCGATGTGGACGGCAACCGGCTCGATGCGACCTTCCTGAGCGAGACCGGCGAGCGGCTGGATTACTTCACGATGATCAAGGGTGGCAGTCCCGACCGTGCGACCAGCACGGCGGCGGCCAGGCCCGGCAGCGTGGGACAGTAGGGTCCGCTGCGCGGAGTTTAGGTATCGGTTATCGGTTACTGGTTATTGATTATCCGCATTCCTGGCACCGATCACGAATAACCGATAACGAATAACCCATCATGCTCGCTGCCGCGTTGCGCCACTATCGATCCGCTTCGGCGCAAGCACCGACGATTTGATGGCCGCAAAAAAGCGCAGAGTGCGCAAAGAAATGCAGGGACATTGGCCACAGCCAGCGGGCTCGGTGGCTTGGATCCCTCTTGCGACTCTTGTGCCTTCTTGCGGCCATTTTCCTCGTTGAGCTTTGGTTGCGGCTTTCGCCGCGGTAGGAATAGTCTGGGCTACTTCGTCCGAGCCGCCGATCCCGGCACGCCCAGCGCCCACAAGATGCCTCCCAGCAGGTGCTGCTGGAACTGCTGCGCAATCACCGGCGGATTGGTCCGGCCATCCTTGTCCCGGTAGCCGGGATCCCAGACATCCTCCCGATGTCCGAGCGCGGTATAAAAAACCCGTCCGCGACCGAAGTTCTTGTGCCACGCGATGGGAAAGTGACCCGGCGTCTTGTCATTGGGATGCCGGTCGAGCCGCAGCAGCCCGTTCACCTTCTCCCGCTCGTAGTTCTTGAACTGGTAGATCTCGTCGAAAAGCGTCCAGGTCCCCGGCAGGTGCGCACAGGCCGGGTGTCCGGGAGCCTCGTTGATGCAGTCGACCTCGACTTGCGGACCGTGCGTCTTGAACTCGCCGCCAATCATCGCGATGAAGGCGGGAAACCCGTGGAACGTATCCGTGGCGGCATGCACGCCGATGAACGCGCCGCCGGACTGGATCCAGTCGAGAAACCCCTGCTTGTCGGGCAGCGGCAAATCCCCCGTGGTACTGGCAAAGAGCACCGCGTCGTAGCCCTTCAGGTTCGCCGGGCTGAGCTTCCGGAGTTCGGCTTCAACCTTCGGCATCCACTCCGCCTCGTACGCCCGGGTATCAGCCTCGAATTTCTTCAGCGCCGCCTGGTGCGCCGGATCATTCGCGCCGGCGCTGCCGGGACGTGGCCGGCCGGGGGCGCGCGGCATCCCCGCAGGCTGCCGGACATAGTCGACGGTGAACTTGCCACTCTGCTGTGCCAGCCGGCCGATCACCTCCTCGGACAGAGGGATGCAGCTGTGGCGAAAACCGGTCGTGACGGTCACGACCAGCACACGCTTCGGCAGGTCCGCGGCCAGCGCGAGGCCCGCCGTGACGAGGAACGCGGCCAGCGCAACCAGGCGGCGGCCGGGAGAATGGGTTGGCTTCATGGCACCCACCATCTGGCGGTGAAATGGCTCCCGACGCACGCCAAAAACCCCGTTTTCCAAATTGCGCTCCCGGTTGGCCTTTCCAAGCTCGCGCCCAACATGTCGTCGAGCCCGTCCCCCGACAGCCCCGTGCCGATTGAAACCGAGGCCATCCTGCCGCCGCATCCGCAATTCCTCGGACACCCGCGGCCGCTTTTCACGCTCTTTTTCGCGGAATTGTGGGAGCGGTTTTCATATTACGGGATGCGGGCGTTGCTCACGCTCTTCATGGTGGCGCCGCTCGCGGCCGGCGGGATGGGAATCCCGACCGCCAAGGCGACGCTGATTTACGGCACCTACACGATGTCGGTCTACATGCTGTCGATTCCCGGCGGCACCATTGCCGATCGGATCCTCGGTTCGCGGCTCGCGGTGCTCTGGGGCGGCATCATCATCGCCGCCGGTCACTTTTCGATGGCGATCCCGAGCAGTACGACCTTCTACCTCGGGCTCGTGCTGATTGTCCTGGGTACCGGATTGCTGAAGCCGAACATCAGCGCGATGGTCGGCCAGCTGTACTCGGCCAACGATCCCCGGCGCGACGCCGGCTTTTCCATATTCTACATGGGGATCAATGTCGGGGCCTTCATCGCACCGCTGGTCACCGGGTTCCTGGCGCAACACAGCACGTTCAAAGCGATGCTGTCGGACTGGGGCTTCAACCCGGCCCACTCCTGGCACTGGGGCTTCGCCGCCGCCGGTGTCGGCATGGTGCTCGGGCTCGTCGTCTTCGTGGCCTTCGGCGAGCGGCTGAAGGAAGTCGGCCCGCGCCCGCCGCTCGCCGCCGATGCGATCAAGAAGGCGGCGATTACGCTGGTGGGAACGCTGGGGCTGTGGGCCATCGTCCTGCTTTCGGACAGTCCCGCCTTCAACTGGCTGCGGTACCTGTTCGTCCTCGCCCCGATCGGGCTCATGCTCTGGTTCGGATGGTCCGCGAATCCGGAAGCCCGCCGGCTCGGGGCGATCTTCTACTTCTTCATCGGCGCGCTGATTTTCTGGGCGCTGTTCGAGCAGGCGGGCACCTCGCTCAATCTCTTCGCCGATCGCTTCACGGCGACCCACGTGGCCGGGTTCGAGGTGCCATCCTCCTGGTATCAGGCGGCAAATCCGATCTTCGTCATCTGCCTGGCGCCGCTGTTCGCGATCCTCTGGATCAAGCTCGGCCAGCGGCAGCCGTCGAGTCCGCTGAAGTTCACCCTCGGGTTGTTCTTCCTCGCGCTCGGGTTTTCGCTGATGATCCCGGCGGCGAAACTGGCAATCGAAGGACGCGTGAGCCCGCTGTGGTTGCTCGGCCTGTACTTCCTGCAAACCGTCGGGGAAATGTGCCTGAGCCCGGTTGGCTTGAGCACGTTCTCCAAGCTGGCGCCGCGGCATCTGGTGGGCGCCATGCTTGGAATCTGGTTCCTGGGTGCGGCCTTTGGCAACAAGTTCGCGGGCGTGCTGGCCGCCAGCTTTGGCGAGGGCGATGCCGATCATCTCGACCGCTTCTTCGGCGCGCAGGCCGTGGCCGTGTTCATCGTCGCCCTGATCTTCCTCGCCCTGGTGCCCTGGGTGAAGCGTCGGATGGGCGGTGTCCGGTAGCAACCCTCCGAAGCCGCCGCCGAGTGCAGCAAGCATTCCCGGCAATTAGCCTGCAACCTGGCGAGCGTCGCGGTTCACGATTTCGCGCTTGATGGCTTCAGGCCATGAGTGGTGTCACATGGTCCGAATCGGACTGGCTCATGAAGATGGTCAAGCCTTCAAGCCAGCGTTCTGTGTCGATCGACACAAAACGCTGGCTTCTGAGATTGGGCAGCACATCACCCCTGCTCACGCGCTCGCCTTCATGCCCTCGCTTGCTCAACTCCCGCCATGCACTGGACGCTCCTGCTTGTCGCCGCCGCCCTGGAAATCGTCTGGGCCGTCGGCCTGAAGTATGTGGATGGTTTCACGCGGCTGTGGCCGAGTGTCGGCGTTATCGCCGCCATGGCTGCGAGCATGGGTTTGCTCGCCCTTGCTGTCCGGGGCATCCCCATCGGGACGGCGTATGCGGTCTGGACCGGGATTGGCGCGGCCGGCACGGCCATTGGGGGCATCCTGCTCTTTGGCGAAAGTGCCGCGGCCGGACGGCTGGCCTGCATCACGCTGATCGTCGCTGGCGTCGTCGGACTGAAGCTCTTCGCAAGGTAGGACGTTGCCGGCCTTACATCAAAGTGGCTGGCCCGGCCATTTCCCAACGCGGGAGTAGCGAGCATCGAGTAGCGAGTAGCGGGCATGAGCACGGCCCTCCAGGTACGAGGTTCGGAACGTTGTGGCCGTGACGGAGCACGGCCCTCCAAGTACGAGGTTCGGAACGTTATGGCCGTGGCGAAGCACGGCCCTCCCGTTGATAAAAATCGTCGCGAAAATGCCCGGAGCATTTCCGAGCATCCTTGCGGGTGGCGCGATGACGTTCCCGGTGTATTCTCCGAGTAATGGTTGCCGAACGACTCTTCATTGCGCTCACGCTCCCCGATCCGGTTCGCGCGGCCGTGGCCGAACTCGTTCAACCCATGAATGGCCTCGCCTGGGTCCGAACCGAACAGCTGCATGTTACATTGCGGTTTCTCGGCGATGTGACGGAGGACCAACTCGCCCCCATGCTCGATCATCTCGGGAGAGTTCGCGTCGAACCATTCATCCTTCCCGTAGAGGGCGTGGGATCGTTTCCTCCGAACAGGCCGCCACGGGTCGTCTGGGTCGGCGTCGGCCGCGGGCATCCCCGGCTCTTCCAATTGCGCCAGCGGGTCGACGATGCCGTGCTTGCCAGTGGGCTCCCGCTGGACGTCCGGACATTTCATCCGCACATCACGATGGCCCGGGTCACCGGACATTCGAATCCATCGCTGAACCGCTGGCTCCACGGCCATGAGTCGTTTGCCGGACCGCCATTCCGGGTCGAAGCCTTCGATCTCTATGCCAGCGAGCTTCGTCCCGATGGCGCGGTGCATACCTTGAGGCAGCGATTTCCACTCGCGGATCAGTGAAAGGCGGTCGGTTGACCCGTGAATCGAGCCCGTTCGCGATCCAAGCGGCGGCTGCTTGTATCCCACGCAAAAGAAAGCCCGCCGCAGGTGATGCGGCGGGCAGGAGACCGGAGTCCTGCCGGTCAGCGACGATGGTGCCGGAATTTCACCGGCACACGCGACCGTACGCGGGGCGTCCCGAATATCCGCGATAGTAGTGGTCGTGACGGTAGCCGGGATGATAACGCGGGCCGGAATAAATGCCCAACCCGATCGAGATCGACGGACGGCGCTCCACGTAGACCGGTCTTGCGGGCACGTAGACCACCTGTGGTGCGCGCTCCACATAGACGACCTGCGGCTGCGGTGCCGGCGCGTAAACGACCTGGGGCGCGGGGGCGTACACGACCTGCGGGGCCGGTTGTGGCACGGCCACCGGCGCGTCGGCCACGACCGGTGCGTTTGGCACGGTGGGCGTCTGGATGACGGCCGTGGGCTGGCCGTAGACGGTCTGGGTCGGATAATAGACGGGCGGCTGCGGCGCGACAGCGGACCCGACCAACCCGCCGGCCACGGCGCCAATCAGGAGGCCTTCGGCCCAACGATCGCCGTTGTGGCCGCCAATCAGGCCGCCGGCGACTGCGCCGACAACCGCGCCCGCCGCCGTCGACGGACGAAACATCTGCGCTTCGGCTGAGCTGACACCGACCAGCGTGAGCGACACGGTGAGGACGAGTGTTTTCATGCGCTTCTGGGACGACGCGCCCCGCGGCGAAATTCATTCGAAATTCGGAGCAGCCCTCGCCGGTTGGACACGTGCCCGACTGACCCGGGGCAGGCAAATGGACCTGCCCTACCCAAACCGATCAGGTCAGGTCTCCGACGCGACCCCGAAAGACACTCGGAAACCGCTCCTCGATGACGCCTGTGAACTTGTCAAACCGGTTTGAATGGTCTAGGCTTCCGCCATGAAACGCATCGAGGTCAGCGAGGATGTCTTCGCCGCCCTGCAAAAACTCGCCAGCGGCTTCCATCGCACCCCCGACGAGGTCCTCGCCTCGCTGCTCAACGTCCCCCGCGCCTCCCCGGAGTCGGCCGACCCCATCGCCGCCTTCGTCCTGAGCGCCGAATTCAAGACCCGGTTCACGGACGCCGACAAGTACCTCGCAATCCTGGGCTGGATCGCGACGCGTCACGCCGGGGAATTTGGCGAGTTCATTCGCAGCCTGCGGGGCGGGCGGCGGTTCCTGGGCATGAGTCGCGAGGAGATCATCGAGACGTGCCGTCACAACCAGGCCCGCCAGATCGACGGCACGCAGTACTGGGCGATCATGAACATCGATACCGCCACCAAGCGCCGTTTTCTTGCCCGCGTGCTCGAGTTCATCGGCTACCGCGAATCCGTGATCGAGTTTGTCTGCGGCGCGATTGGCATGCGCGCCGCCCGGCGCGGCCGGTTTGCCGGCCTGCTCTAACAGCCTGCCGGTCTCACGGCAGCTCGACTTGAAGGCACCGAAAGCGAGGGCGAATCATCCGACGTGCTGTCAAATGAAAATGCCCACGGCATTTTCACCAAGGAGGCTGTCGCCTGCCCAATTCCCGGTGCGCCCCTTTCAGAACGATTCACGTAAGTGCGACAGACTCCTACCGCAGCCGGACGAAGAGCCAGGCGGCCAGGGCCGCCATCCCGGCATGCGGCAGCCACGCGGCCCACTGGGGATCGAGGATGCCCTTCGTGGCCAGCGAAGATCCGACCTGGGCCAGGATGTAATAGAGGAAAAACAAGCCGATCGATTTCGAGACCCCGACCGCCGGGTTCACCCGCACGCCGGAAATCGCAAAGGGAATGGCGATGGCGATCACGATGAGTGGCCCAAAGGCGTTCGCGATCAGCGAATGATAACGCACGAGATAGCCGATCATCTTGGGGCTGTCCTCGACCTTCAGATACGCGATCAGCTCGCGCAATTCGTGCAGCGAAAGGTGCGACGGCTTCCGGTCGATCAGCAGCATCAGCCCGGGCTGCTCGTCGTAGCCCGGCTGGAACTTCTGCGCGAAGGGCTTCGAGGCCACGAGTTCGCCCGTCTCGGGCGCAAACCGCAGGTCCCGGCCCTCTCGGAAGGCCCAGCCACCACGCACCGGATCGTACCAGGCCTCCGCCGCCACGATCCGCGCGACTTCCCGGCGTTCCTCGTTGAGTTGCGCCACGGACACGCCGAAGCCCCGGCCCGCCGGGTAGCGACCCTCGTCCGTGAAACGGCTGTAGCGGTTGAAAAACCACATCCGCCCCTCGTGGCGGTTGTCGAAGGCCACGCTGTAGACCGCCCCCACCCGATCCTCCGGCAGGGCCGACAATTCCTTCTGCATCCGCAGATCATCGAGCATCGAGCGCGATCGCTCGACCGACCATGGGACCACGGTCGCCCCCAGCCACCATGAGAGCCCGCAGCAAAGCACGCCCACCAGCCACACGGGCGCCGTCAGCCGCGCAAATCCCACGCCGGCGGCGCGCATCGCAGTCAGTTCGTTGCTGCGATGCAGCTTCCCGAGGACATAAAGCAGCGACACCAGCAGGGCCAGCGGCAGAACCACCGTCAGGAAGCTCGGCAGCGTGACCGCGAGATAAGTCCAGAATACAGAGCCCTGCGCCCCGAGGTCGCGCAGTTCACGAAAATCATCGTAGAGCACCTGCAACAGCAGCATCCCGCACGTGGCGGCGAGCACGAGCCCGAGAATCTGCAGCCACTCCCGCAGCAGGTGGCGGTCGAAGGTGTTCACCGCCGCGATGAAAGGGGCGGGCCCGGTCCACGGAAAGATCCAAATCGAACGGAAGCTCGCAACCTCGGGCTGGCCGCCCCGGACTATTCCGGTCAACGTCCTTGCGGCACCTGCCGCAGCCCCGCCCCGCCCACCTCATCCCGCTTGTTCACGATGCGCGCATTTCGCAACCTGCTGATCCGGTTCACTGCGCCGATGATCGCCTCAATCACGAGCCTCCCTGCTGCCGTCCCTCCCGAACTCGGCTGGCCGGAAGTCGTTCGTGAAAACAAGCCGTGGACCCGCTGGTGGTGGCCGGGCAGTGCCGTCGACAGGCCCAACCTCACGTGGCAGCTCGAACAACTCGCCGCCGCAGGGATCGGCGGCGTCGAAATCACGCCGATCTACGGCGCCCGCGGCTTCGAGGATCGTTACATCGATTTCCTCTCTCCGCCGTGGATGGCGATGCTCGAGCATGCCGGTCGCGAGGCGGAGCGGCTCGGGCTGGGAATCGACATGGCAACCGGCACGGGCTGGCCCTTCGGCGGACCCTGGGTCCAGGGCAATGATGTCGCGCAACGCGCAATCCTGGCGGCGGGCAGGCTTGCCGGCGAGCCGACCGGGATGAAGGTCAAGCGCGCCGCGCCCGGCGGCGAGGGGTTCGTGGTCGACCCCTACTCGCCGGATGCGCTGCGCCGTTATCTGGCTCCGTTCGAAAAGGCCTTCGCCGGCTTCCCGCGCGGACTCCTGCGCGGCCAGTTCCACGATTCATTCGAATATCATCAGGCCTCCTGGTCGCCGCGGCTGCCCGCGGTTTTCCGCGAGATGCACGGCTACGATGTGGACCGGTTTGCAGCCGAACTCACGAGCCGCGACGCGGCGCAGGTCACCTCGGTGGATCGCGACACGCTTGCGCGGATCAAGGCCGACTATCGGGAAACGCTCGCCCGGCTGCACCTCGATTACCTTCGCACCTGGGTGGAATGGTCTCATCGGCACGGTTTCATCGTTCGCAACCAGTCCCACGGCGCCCCCGGCAACCTGCTCGATCTCTATGCCAATGCGGACATCGCCGAGACGGAGGTCTTCGGCTCGACGCCTTTTCCCATTCCCGGGCTGCGCCGCGCAAACGAGGACATCCGGCACGATCAGGACCTGCCGGATTCGCTGGTGATACGGATGGCCTCTTCCGCCGCGCATGTGGCTGGCCACAACCTGAGCTCGAGCGAGAGCGCCACGTGGCTGCGCGAGCATTGGAAGGTTGCCCTCGCTCACGTGAAGCCGGAACTGGACCGGATCTTCGCGGACGGCATCAACCACATCTTCTATCACGGCACCGTATTTTCACCGCGTGACGCTCCTTGGCCCGGCTGGCTCTTCTATGCCTCCACGCAGTTCCAACCGAACAACCCCTGGTGGGACGATTTCAGCGCGCTCAACCGCTATGTGGCGCGGATCCAATCGATTCTCCAGCGTGGCCGGCCGGACAACGACATCCTGCTTTATTGGCCACTGGCCGATGTCTGGGACAACCCGAACGGGCTGATGATCCAGCTGGGCGTGCACGATGTGCAATGGCTGACGGGCCAGCCGGTGGGTCGACTGGCGCGTGGGTTGATGGATCGCGGCTACAGTTTCGACTACGTTTCCGACTCGCAGCTGGAGCAGACACGAATGAACGCCGGCGCAATCCAGACGCCTGGCGCCCGCTACCGGGCGATCGTCGTGCCCGCCGTCCGCCGGATGCCAGTCGAAACGGTGCAGCAACTGGCGCGGCTCGCGAAGGCAGGTGCGAGCGTGATCGTCGAGCGGCTGCCGGAGGATGTTCCGGGCTACGGGCGCCTCGAATCCCGACGCTCCGTTTTCCGGACTGCGGTGGGAGAACTCGGAGAGAACGCCATCATCGACGCGGATGTGTATGCCGCGCTCGATCGAAAGGAAGTCCCGCGCGAACCCATTGCGGAGTCCGGGATCAGCTTCATTCGCCGGGCCCACGAACACGGCACCGACTACTTCTTCGCGAATCTCACCGGCGAGGCGTTCGATGGCTGGGCGAGCCTGGCGCGGCCGATGCGGTCGGCAGCGATCCTGGATCCGCTCACCGGCAAACACGGAGCGGCGGCACTGCAAACCGATGAAGCGACCAAGGCGAGGGTTTATCTCCAACTTGCGCCTGGTGAATCGCTGATCCTGCGCACCAGCATGGCGGCGAGCGCGCCCGCCGCGCCCTGGGCTTACCGCCGGATTGCCGGACCTCCGGTGCCCATCCGAGGCAAGTGGTCCGTCACGTTCCTGAAGGGTGGCCCTGACCTGCCGCCGGGTTTCGAGACCGTGGAATTGAGTTCGTGGACCGAGCTGGGTGGCAGCGAGGCCCGGCGGTTTGCCGGCACCGCACGTTACGAAACTGAATTTGAACTTTCCGACCTGCCGGCCGGGGACTGGCTGCTCGATCTGGGCGATGTGCGCGAAAGCGCCCGCGTTCGGATCAACGATCGGGAGGTCGCAACCGTGTGGAGCGTGCCATTTCGAGTCAGGATTGGCGCATTCGTTCGCCCGGGACGAAACGTCCTCACGGTCGATGTCACGAATCTCGCGGCCAACCGGATTCGCGACCTGGACGAGCGGGGCGTGCCGTGGAAGATCATGCACGAGATCAATTTCGTGAACATCAACTACCGGCCGTTTGACGCCTCGGGCTGGGCCATCACGCCTTCCGGGCTGCTCGGACCGGTCACGCTGACCCCGCTGCGCGTTCCAAGCCCATGACCCATTGGAATCCTCTCGGCAGGGTTTGCAGGAGGTCGATCTGCCGTTACGGTGACCGCGTGAGCCGCCGCCCCCTTCACCTCTTCCTGCTGGTCCCAGCCCTCGCCTTCGCGGCGAGCGCGGGCCGCGAAACCGTCATCGGCACGAGGCAGCCGGAGATCCGGCTGGTGGATGGAACCGTGTTCAAGCAGGCCAAGGTCCTCGACGTCTCGCTCGAGAAGGGGACCGCCACCATCACGGATCGGACGCAGCTGCGCACAGTTCCGCTGGAACAGCTGCCGGAAAAGATGCGGGAGCAGGTCGTCGCGGAGGCCTCCCGGCCCGGTCGTCCACGCTATAATCTCTACCGGGTCGAGCCGATGCGGCCGCCGCCACCGCCCGACCAGCCGATCACGCCTGCGCCGCCGATTGCCCCGGCCGCGACGCCCACCGTCATCGATCAGCTGATCGCCCGGGCCACGGAGGAAACGGCCGACGAACTCAAGCTGCACCTGTTGCGCAGCCACCAGCAGCTCTCGAGCCTCACGACCAAGATCCGGAAGGTCGAACAGGTGCCGGGCTGGCAGAAGATCCGCGCGACCGGCGACGCGGCATTCTCGATCTGGGATAATTCGCGGCGCGACTACAGCTGGAGGACCGAGAAATTCGAGGTCGAGTTCGACATCGTCGACGGCACGTCGCTGCGGATCAGCAGCGTCACGTTCGGGGGAATCACCCGCCGCGTGGACACCGATCCGTGAGCGGCCGAAATCGTTTGTGGAACGGCGCCGGCCGGCCAGAGTAACGGTGCTGCATGCCTGAAGCCGTCCAGATCGCCTTCGAGCTGATTGTCATCATCGCACTCGTGGCCGCGAACGGTTTCTTCGTGGCCGCCGAGTTTGCCCTCGTGAAGGTCCGGTCGAGCCAGCTGCGGCCGATGCTGAAGACGGGCGGGTTGCGGGTGAAGTTCGCGTTGCGCGCAACCGAGCACCTCGACGCCGCACTTTCGGCGACCCAACTCGGGATCACGCTCGCGAGCCTCGGGCTCGGCTGGCTGGGCGAGCCGTTCATCGCGTACCGGCTCGAACCCGTCCTCGGCCGGCTGGGCGTGACCGACCCGGCCGCCATTGCGTCGATCTCCTTCGCGATCGCCTTCGGGCTGGTGACGTTCCTGCACATCGTCCTGGGGGAACTGGCGCCCAAGTCGCTCGCGATCCAGCGGCCGAAGTCGGTGTCTTTGAACGCCGCGGCGCCGCTGCTGGTGTTCTACTGGATATTTTTCCCGTTCATCTGGCTTCTGAATGGCACGGCGAACCGGCTGCTCCGCTGGGCGGGGCTCGATCCGGCCGGGGAAGGCGAGCACGCGTTCAGCGCCGAGGAACTCGAGCACGTCTTCAGCCACGCGCGGCATTCGCACCCGGGAGACGCGCTGATCAACCGGTTGATGGTGCGTTCGGTGCGGTTGCGCGCCGTGACGGCGCAGCAGGTGATGCGGCCACGCGAGCAGGTGGTGGCGCTTTGGACCGATCGGCCGCTGGCCGAGAACCTGCGCACGGCGCAAACCAGCGGGTTCAGCCGTTATCCCGTCTGCCAGGGGACGCTGGACGAGGTGAAGGGGCTGCTGCTCGTGCGCGAATGGCTCTGGCAGATCCAGGCCCTGGGATCCGAGGCGCCATTTGAACCGCTGGTCCGGCCGGTGCTCACCTTCACGCTCCAGACACCGATTCACACCATGCTCGAGCTCTTCCGCACCTCGCGCAGCCATCTCGCCACGGTCCTGGACGCCGAGGAGAAGCTCGCGGGCATCGTGACGTTCGAGGACGTGCTCGAGGAAATCGTGGGCGACATCCGCGACGAGTTCGACCTCGGGCGCGGGCCGGTCTTCGAGCATAGCGACACGTCGATTGTGGTGAGTGGGTTGTTCACGATGCGGGAACTGCAGGCCGAAACCGGCTGGATGTTCGAGTGGCAGCCACGCGAAACCGTCGCGGCCTGGGTGGAGCGGCTGCGCGGTCAGGCGCTGCACCGCGGTGAAACACTGCTCAGTGGCGATTTCAAGATCACGGCGCTCGATGTCTCCGCCGAGCGGCTGCGCCGGGTGAAGATTGAGCGGCTGCCGGGCGATTAGCGCCGACAACTCCTCGCTTGCGCGGCGGGCCGCCTCCGCCACGCTCGCCGCCCATGGCAGCTACCCCACACAAGGACGCGTGGAGTTCACGGCTCGGCGTGATCCTGGCTGTCGCCGGCAGCGCAGTCGGACTGGGGAATTTCCTGCGGTTTCCCGGGCTGGCGGCGCAGTACGGCGGCGGGGCCTTCATGATCGCCTACTTTATCGCGCTCCTGCTGATTGGGATTCCGATTGGCTGGGTGGAGTGGTCGCTTGGCCGGGAAGGTGGCCGGCGCGGGTTTCATTCCACCGCGGGGATTTTCCACGTGCTGCTCGGCCGGCCCTGGGCGCGCTACCTCGGGGTGATCGGGTTCTTCACGCCCGTGGTCATCTACATGTATTATGTCTACGTGGAGGCCTGGTGCCTCGGTTATGCCCTGAATGCGCTGATCGGCGGGCTCAGTGTGGAAGGCAAGGACTATGGCGCCTTCTTCGCGCAGTTTACCGGCGCGGGGGCGGATGGCGTGGCGCTGCGTTTCAGCCTCCGGGACGTCGGCATCTTCGTGCTGATCGTCTATACCCTGAACTTCTTCTTCATCTACCGTGGGATCTCCAGGGGCATCGAGCAGGTCTGCAAGTTCGCGATGCCGGCGTTGATTCTCATCGCCATGATCATTCTGGTGCGCGTGCTCACGCTGGGCACGCCGGATCCGGCCCGGCCCGATCACAATGTGCTCGGCGGGCTGGGCTACATGTGGAACCCGGGCGATGTGGCCCAGGGCCTGAAGAATCCCGAGCTGTGGCTCGCCGCCGCCGGCCAGATTTTCTTTTCCCTGTCCGTAGGCTTTGGCGTGATCATCACCTACGCCAGCTACCTGACCTCCCGCGACGACGTCGTGCTCTCCGGGCTGACGGCCTCGGCCGCCAACGAGTTTTGCGAGGTTGGGCTTGGTGGGATGATCACGGTGCCGGCGGCCTTCATGTTCCTGGGAGCGGCGGGCATCGTCGGCCAGGGCACGTTCGGACTCGGGTTCAACGTCCTTCCGGAAGTCTTTGCCCGGATGCCCGGCGGCCATGTCTTCGCGTCCATCTTCTTCATCCTGCTATTCCTCGCGGCCATCACGAGTTCACTCTCCATGCTTCAGCCCGGCATCGCCTTTCTCGAGGAGGGACTCGGCATCGGCCGCCGCGCCTCGGTCGCGCTGCTCGGATTCGTCACCGCGATCGGCACGATGTTTGTCTGGTACTTTTCCAAGGACTTGAAGGCGCTCGACACGATGGATTTCTGGGTCGGTACGCTCATGCTCTTCGTCCAGGCCACCATCCTGGTGGTCATTTTCGCCTGGGGGATCGGGATCGAACGCGGCTGGCAACTGATGCATGCGGGTGCGGAAATGCAGGTCCCGCGAATCTACAAGTTCATCCTGAAGTTCGTCACTCCCTCCTTCCTCCTCGGCGTTTTCGTGATGTGGCTCCTGAAGAACGTCGCCGGCTGGAACTTCTCGTTCACCGATCCCGCGTTCGCGCCCAGCGGCTACGTCGGCGATCTGATCGGCGATGAACCCAGCTGGGTCGCGCGGCTGACGGTGGCATTCATCGTTATCGTGACCAGCTTCGCCCTGCTGCTCATCAATATCGCAGGCAAACGCTGGGAAGCCATTGCACCCTCCGGCTCCAACTCATCCCTGACATGACCACCGGCGGCTGGATAAACCTCATACTCTCGGTCGGCTTCGTGACCTGCCTCTTTGGCTATTGCATTTATCGCGTGCTGCGCGGACCCGGCGTCAAGCCCGACCACGAACTCGCGCATATCGAGCCGATCGAGGAGGACCAGACGGATCAGCGCTGAGAGCGCCAAGGACAGGGGCCAGGCTGGATAAACCCGGGGATGCGGCGTCCTCGGATCGATGAATCGGTCCTTCAGCCCTGGGATTCTGCCGGTACGGAATCCTGGGCCATTGGCCCAGGCTGGGATTCAGCCGCTTGATTTTTTCGATACTCCGCTAAACTAAACACCGCTTCATTGATAGTTGCGCATGTTGGAGGGCCGGGCTCCGCCCCGGCCGCGGACGACGCGGCCTGTCCGCCATAGCCTTGGCGAAGGCGGGAGGTCGTCCCTCCAGAAAATGCGCACTTATTCGTGACGTTCGGTTCAGCCTGCTCCTCCGCCCCCTCCCTCCTTTACTTCCTCACCTACCAATCAATGTCCTCCACCACTCCGCAAAAATTCGAGTTCCAGGCCGAGATCAAGCAACTGCTCGATATCGTCATCCACTCGCTCTACACGGAGAAGGAAATCTTCATCCGCGAGCTGGTGTCCAACGCCTCCGATGCGCTGGAAAAGCTGCGCCACACGCAGCTGACGGAGAAGGAAATCTTCGACGATTCGCTGACGCTGGAAATCAATGTCACGACCGACGACAAGGCGAAGACGATCACGATCCAGGACTTCGGCATCGGCATGACGCACGACGAGCTGGTGAAGAACCTCGGCACCATCGCCCATTCCGGCTCGAAGGCCTTCCTCAAGGCGCTGGGAGAGGGTTCCCAGAAGAATGCCAGCCTGATCGGCCAGTTTGGTGTCGGCTTCTACTCGGCGTTCATGGTCGCGAAGCGGGTGAAGGTCTACTCCCACTCGTGGCGGGCCGGCGAGCCCGGCCATCTCTGGAGCAGCGATGGCTCCGGCAGCTACGAGATCGAATCGAGCGAGGGCGAACGCCGCGGCGCCAAGATCGTGATCGAGCTGAAGGATGACTGCAGCGAATTTTCCCAGGAGTGGAAGGTGAAGGAAATCCTGGAGCGCTACAGCGCATTCGTGTCCTTCCCGATCAATCTCAACGGCAAACGCATCAACACCGTCCAGGCCCTGTGGCTGCGCAGCAAGAACGAGATCAAGGACGAGGAATACACCGAATTCTACAAGTTTCAGGCGCACGCCTTCGAAGAGCCACGGCTCCGGCTCCACTTCAGCGCCGACGCGCCACTCGCGATCAATGCCCTGCTGTTCGTTCCCAAGGACAACACCGAGAAACTGGGACTGTCCCGGCTCGAGCCCGGCGTCTCGCTCTACTGCCGGAAGATCCTGATCGACCAGAAGCCCAAGGACATCCTGCCGGAGTGGCTGCGCTTCCTGAAGGGGGTCGTCGACAGCGAGGATCTGCCGCTCAACATCTCGCGCGAGACGATGCAGGACCGGTCGCTGCTCGAGAAGCTGAACAAGGTCATCACGAAGCGCTTCCTGAAATTCCTCGAGGAGGAGGCGAAGAACCGGCCGGACTCGTACGTCGAGTTCTACCGCGAATTCGGCCATTTTCTGAAGGAAGGCGCCGCGCTCGATTACACCCACAAGGATCAGCTGACGAAGCTGCTCCGGTTCGAGTCGTCGCTCACCGAGAAGGGCAAGTTCACCTCGCTGGCCGAGTATGTCACGCGAATGGGCAGCGAGCAGAAGGAGATTTATTACCTCGTCGGGCCGAATCGCGGCTCAATCGAGGCGGGACCGTATCTCGAGGGCTTCAAGGCCCGCAATCTCGAGGTGCTCTTCTGCTATGAGGCGGTCGACGAGTACGTCATGAACAACGTGCGCGAATTCGACGGGAAGAAAATCCAGGCCGCCGATCACGCCGATGTGAAGCTTGCCGACCTGCCGAAACCCGAGGGTGCGCTCAGCGACGAGGATGCCGGCAAGCTGGTGACCTGGCTGAAGGAGACGCTGGGCGAACGGGTCGCCGAGGTGAAGCGCAGCGATCGACTGGTGGATTCACCGGTGCTCGCCCTGAATGCGGACAAGTTCATGTCGCCGCACATGCGCCGGATGATGAAGGCGATGAACCGCGAGGGGGCCGACACCCCGCTGCGGGTCAACCTCGAGATCAACCCGCGCCATCCGGTCATCAAACGGCTCTTCGAAACGCATGGCTTGAATCCGGAACGTGCCCGGCTTGTCGCCGAGCAACTGCTCGACAACGCACTGATCAGCGCGGGGCTGCTCGATGATGCCACGACAATGGTCGCGCGGCTCAACAAGCTGCTGGAATCGATCTAACCGCCGGCAAAAACCGGCCGGAATCCCGCTTCACTGAGGATCCGCGCCACCGTCTCACGCTGGTCGCCCTGGATCTCGATTGCGCCATCCTTGACCGTCCCGCCACAGCCGCAGGCCGCACGCAGCTTCTTCGCGAGCTGCTCCTTCTCGGGCAGCCCGATTCCGGTGAACCCGTCGATCACTGTCACCGTTTTTCCACCACGACCACCCGTCTCGCGGCGCACGTCCACCCGCCCGCGGTTCCGCTGGGCCCGGGCTTCGGGGAGTGAACTGCCGCCCACAGCCGGTTTCGGTCCGGCCGGCAGGCCCGCGCCACTCAAGGCCGCAAACGGATTCTGTCCCAGCGCCTGCCCGCCTTCGGTTGGTACTTTCTCTCCTGCATTCATCGCTCGTTGTGTTCTGGATTCCTGTGATGGCCGACTCCTTCCGAGCCGGTCGCATCTTTGAGAGTGCCTTGGTCCCTGGTCCTTGCTCCCTGGTCCCTAGTCCTTGGTCCTTGGTCCCTAGTCCTTGGTCCTTGGTCCCTAGTCCTTGGTCCTTGGTCCCTAGTCCTTGGTCCTTGGTCCTTGGTCCCTAGTCCTTGGTCCTTGGTCCCTAGTCCTTGGTCCTTGGTCCCTAGTCCTTGGTCCTTGGTCCCTAGTCCTTGGTCCTTGGTCCTTGGTCCCTAGTCCTTGGTCCTCACCCCTCGGCCACCGCCGCAAACCCCTGTGGGAATCTCCTCCGCGCCGCCGAGGAACATCAGCGCCTTTGCGTAGCTTCGATTCTGCAGGAAATGAATCAGCTGCGGATGCAGTCCCGGCCGGGCTCGCTCGACAAAATCGTCGAGCCGCGCCATCTCATCCGCAATCGACTGCCCGTCAGCGGCTTTGATTGCCGCCAGCAGGCGCGTCAGGGCTTCCTTGATCTGGGATTCCATTCTCTTCGTGGGCTCCTTACCCGCCTGTTACCCAGCTTAAGTGTGATTGCAATCCCCCAAAGCGTTCGTGCCGCACTTGTCACGACGCAAAACCCGTGGTCCATTCACCGCTCACTTTCTCGCAACGAGCGTTCCGCAAGAACGTTCCGGTCACGCCACTCGCCCGCTTTTCCTTCCGCCCGTCCCGGCCATGAATCGCACCACCGTCCCCGCCCATGCCAACGCCTCCGTCATCGAGGCCGCCTATGAGGCATGGCTGAAAGACCACAACTCCGTCGATCCGACGTGGCGTGCCTTCTTCCAGGGGTTCACCCTCGGTGCCGGGGGCGCCTCCCCCGCCGTCGCCCTCGCCACGGCGGCGCAAAGCGCGAGCCAGGCCCATGCCACCGCCCCGATCATCGACAGCCTCAAGCAGTCGCGCGTCCATCACCTGATCAACACGTACCGCTCGATCGGGCATCTCGAGGCGCATCTGGATCCGCTGAACGATCCGCCCCAGCGCCATCCCAAGCTCTCGCTGGTCCAGCTCGGGCTCGACGAGGAAGACCTCGAGACGGTCTTCGACATCGGCACCTACCTCGGCGGCGGCCAGATGAAGCTGCGCGACATCATCACGAACCTGCGCCGCACCTACTGCGGGCACGTGGGCGTCGAGTATATGCACATCCAGGACCTCGAGGTCCGCACGTGGCTGCAGGAACAGATGGAATCCAGCCGCAACCACCCCGATTTTTCCAAGGCGGAAAAGGTCCGGATCCTGCGCCGGGTCCACAAGGCCGAGCTGTTCGAACGCTTTCTCCATACGAAGTACATCGGCCAGAAACGGTTCTCGCTCGAGGGGGCGGAGACCATGGTGGCCGCCGTCGACGCCATGATCGAGCTGTGCCCGGAGGTGCACGTCGAGGAGGTCGTCATGGGCATGGCGCATCGCGGCCGGCTCAACATCCTCACCAGTGTGATGCGGAAGTCGTTCGATCTGCTGTTCGAGCAGTTTTCCGAGAACTACATCCCGGATGCGGTCGGCGGCGATGGCGACGTGAAATACCATCTCGGATACGAGGCGGTGCTGGAAACCTCTTCCGGCCGGAAGGTCGAGGTCCGGCTCGCCGCCAATCCCTCGCATCTCGAGATCGTCAATCCCGTGGTCGAGGGCAAGGCCCGTGCGCGCCAGCGGATTCACGGCGGACGCGAGGTGCGCTACAAGGTGCTCCCGTTGCTGATCCACGGCGATGCCGCGTTCGCCGGCCAGGGAGTCGTCGCGGAAACGCTCAATTTCTCGCAGCTCGTCGGCTACCGGACCGGCGGCACCGTCCATTTCATCGTCAACAACCAGATCGGCTTCACCACCGAGCCGTCGGAGGCGCGTTCCTCGCGCTACTGCACCGACGTCGCCAAGATGATCGAAGCGCCGATTTTCCACGTCAACGGCGACGACCCCGAGGCCGTCTGCATGGTGGCGGAGCTTGCCCTCATGTTCCGTGGGCGGTTCGGGCGCGATATCGTGATCGACATGGTCTGCTATCGGAAGCATGGCCACAACGAGACCGACGAGCCCGCGTTCACCCAGCCGCTCCTCTACCAGCGGATTGCGCAGCATCCCCAGGTTTCCGCCGTGCTCAGCCAGAAGCTGATCGCCGAGGGGACCATCACCGCGGCGGAGTCCGATGCGATCAAGGCGGAGTACACCGCCGCCCTCGAGCAGGCATTGGAGAAGGCCAAGGCGGCCGAGGTGGCCCGCACCGCCCGCCGCGCCGCCGCGCTCGAGCAGCGCAAGTTCGCCGGCTCCACCGCGATCTTCCAGCCCCACTACCACTTCAAGCCGATCGCCACCGGCGTGCCGGCGGACGTGATTGAGCAGGTGGTGCGGGGGCTGACGACCGTGCCGCCCGGTTTCAAGCTCAATCCCAAACTCAAGCGCTTTACCGAGGCGCGGCTCCGCGCCCACCGCGAGGGCGGACCGATCGACTGGGGCTTCGCCGAAGCCCTCGCCTTCGGTACCCTGCTGGTGGAAGGAACCCCCGTCCGGCTCAGCGGCCAGGATTGCGAGCGCGGCACCTTCAGCCACCGGCACGCCGTCCTGCATGACATGGAGACGGACGCGACCTACGCGCCGCTCAAGCACCTGGCGGAAAACCAGGCGCAATTCTGCGTGTACAATTCGCTCCTTTCCGAGGCGGCGGTGCTCGGCTTCGATTACGGTTATTCGCTGGATTACCCCGGGATGCTCTGCATCTGGGAAGCCCAGTTTGGCGACTTCGCCAATGGCGCCCAGGTCGTGATCGACCAGTTCATTTCCAGCGGCGAATCGAAATGGCAGCGCACCAGCGGCATCGTCCTGCTGCTCCCTCACGGCTACGAGGGGCAGGGACCGGAACACTCCTCCGCCCGGCTCGAGCGGTTCCTGCAATTGTGTGCCGAGGACAACATCCAGGTCGCCAACATCACCACTCCCGCAAATTTCTTCCACATCCTCCGCCGGCAGATGAAGCGTGAATTTCAGAAGCCGCTTGTCGTCATGTCGCCAAAATCGCTGCTCCGGCACCCGGCCGCGGTTTCGCGCCTCCAGGAATTCACCCAGGGCAGCTTCCAGGAAATCATCGATGATCCGGACTTTGCCTCGGCCGCCGTCGCCCCCGATTCGAAGCCGCGCGACTCGCGACCGGCCGGACGGCTGATCCTTTGCTCCGGCAAGGTCTATTACGATCTGATCGAGTACCGCACCAAACACCATGTGGCCGATGCGGCGGTGGTGCGGGTTGAACAGCTCTACCCGCTGCATCGGCAGCGACTCTCCGAAATCGCCGCTCACTATGGTGGCGCGAAGCTGATCTGGGCCCAGGAGGAATCCGCCAACATGGGGGCCTGGAACTGGATTGCTCCGCAGCTCGAGGAAGTCTTCGGCCGCAAGCCCGCCTACGTTGGCCGCGACGCCTCCGCCTCGCCCGCGGTCGGCTCGCTCGCCCTCCACAAACTCGAACTCACCGCCTTGCTCAAGGAGGCCTTCTCGGGCTGATGCGTGCGGAGCCCGGCCAAGGAATCCAATACGCATTGGTCATTCGGCCGGGACGGTGCCCAGCCCTCCAGGAGTCCGATTCTGAATCCAGAATACTGAAACCCCGGCATTGGAGACCGCCGGCTTGAGCTGGGATGTCTTGGTTGCACCCTGCTCACTACCCGCTACTCACTACTAGCTACTTCCCTACCCGCTACCCGCTACTCGCTACTCACTACTTTTTTGTCCCATGTCCCTCCTCGAAGTCAAAGTCCCGCCCATGGGCGAATCCATCAGCTCCGGCATCCTCGCCAAATGGCACGTCGGTGACGGCGCCGTCGTGAAGAAGGACCAGCCGATTTTCGAACTGGAGACGGACAAGATCACGTCCGAGGGCCTCGCCGAGGCTGACGGCACCATTTCCCTGAAGGTTGCCGCCGGAGACGAAGTGGCCATTGGCCAGGTCGTCGCCACCATCGATCCGGCGGCCGCGGGGGCCGGCGCAGAGCCAAGGTCCGCGGCACCGGCGGCCGCAGCCAGCCCCGGCCCGGCAGCCCCCGCGAGTGCGGCCAAGGCAGCCCCGGTGTCGCCCGCCGTTCGACGGATCGCCGCAGAATCCGGCGTCGATCCCGCGCAGGTTTCCGGCACTGGCAAGGGCGGCCGGGTCACGAAGGGCGACATGCTCGCCGCCGCTGGCGGCGAAGGTCGGCGACCGGAGCCGAAACCCGAGAAGCCTGAACCGCCCAAGTCCGCTCCGGCGGCTCCCGCCGCCTCCAGTCCTTCCGCGACGAATCGCCAGACGCGCCGGAAGCTTTCGCCGCTGCGCGCCAAGATTGCCCAGCGACTCGTCGCCGCGCAGCATGAGGCGGCAATGCTCACGACCTTCAACGAGGTCGACATGTCCGCCGTGATGGCGCTGCGATCCCGTTATCAGGACGACTTCGTGAAGAAGAACGGCCTCAAGCTTGGCTTCATGTCGTTCTTCGCCAAGGCCGCGGTGCACGCGCTGCGGGAGGTTCCCAACGTGAACGCGCAGCTCGACGGCGACAGCATCGTCCAAAACCACTATTACGACATCGGGATCGCCGTCTCCACGGAGAAGGGACTGATGGTCCCGGTGATCCGAAATTGCGATACCCTGGGCATGGCGGAGATCGAGCGCGCGATCGCCGATGCCGCCAAGCGCGCCCGCGAAGCCAGGATCACCCTCGCCGATCTCGAGGGCGGAGTGTTCACGATCACGAACGGCGGCATTTTCGGCTCGATGCTCTCCACCCCGATCATCAACCCGCCGCAAAGTGCGATTCTCGGCCTCCACGCCATCAATGAACGGCCGGTTGCGCTCAATGGCCAGGTCGTGATCCGGCCGATGATGTACCTGGCGCTCAGCTACGATCACCGGTTGATCGACGGCAGGGAGGCGGTCACCTTCCTTGTGAAGGTGAAGCAGGCCATCGAGGATCCCAGCCGGCTGCTCCTGGCGATTTGAAGACAGTAGCGGGTAGTGAGTAGCGAGCATCCCATGGATACCTTCGATCTCATCGTCATTGGCGGCGGCCCGGGCGGATACGTCTGCGCGTTTCGGGCGGCCCAGCTGGGCCTGAACGTCGCCGTCGTCGAGAAACGTGCCACCCTCGGCGGCACCTGCCTCAACGTCGGTTGCATCCCCAGCAAGGCGCTGCTCCACTCCACGGAGCATCTCGTCTGGGCAAAGCTCCACGCGCGGGATCACGGCATCAAGCTCGGCACCATCGAACTCGACTTCGCCGCCTTGATGAAGCGGAAGGACGACGTCGTGCACAAGCTGGTCGGCGGCGTCGCCCAACTCGCCAAGGCCCGCCGGATCACGGTCATTAGCGGCACCGCCGAATTCACCTCGCCCTTCTCGATCCGGGTGGCTCCGCGCCCGCCGGGGGCGGGTTCCGAAAGCGCCGGCGCGACACTTTCTGCCCCCAACATTGTCATCGCCACCGGCTCCGCGCCGGTGGAACTCCCGTTCCTGAAATTCGACGGGAAGAGCGTCGTGTCGAGCGACCACGCCATCGGGTTCGATTCGATTCCGCCGCGGCTCGTGGTGGTCGGCGGCGGCGCCATCGGACTGGAACTCGGCTCCGTCTGGTCCCGGCTCGGTAGCGACGTGACGGTAGTCGAGTTCCTGCCCAAGATCGTCGCCGGCTATGATGACGACGTCGTGCGCCATTTCACCCGGATGCTCCAGAAGCAGGGACTGAAAATCGAGACGGGCGCCAAGGTCACAGGGTTCGCCCGCGGCGTCCTCACCGCCGAACGCGAGGGCCGAAAACTCGAATTTCCCGCCGACAAGGTGCTCGTGGCCGTCGGCCGCCGGCCATTCACCGAAGGGCTCCGGCTCGAGCAGGCCGGCGTAAAGCTCGATGAGAAAAGACGCGTGATGGTCGACGATCATTTGCGGACGAATGTGCCGGGCGTGTGGGCCATCGGTGATGTCGTGGCCGGCCCGATGCTCGCCCACAAGGCGGAGGAGGACGGAGTGGCCGTGGCCGAATGGATTGCGGGCAAGGCAGGCCACATCAACTGGGACCTGGTCCCCGCCATCGTCTATACAAGCCCGGAGGTCGCCTCGGTCGGAATCGGCGAGGACGGCGCCAAGGCGCAGGGAATCTCTGTCAGCATCGGCAAGTTCAACTTTGCCGCGAATGGTCGCGCCCTCGCCGCGGGCACCACCGATGGATTCGCCAAGATCATCGCGGATGCAAAATCCGACCGGATCCTCGGCGCGCAGATTCTCGGCCACAATGCGGGCGAACTGATCAGCGAAGTGGCCACCCACATGGAGTACGGCGGGAGCACCGAGGATCTCGCGCGGACGATTCACGCCCATCCCACCATGAGCGAGGCGGTGAAGGAGGCCGGTCTCGCCGTGAGCAAGCGCGCGATCCACGCGCTCTAAGCTACGTCCCACGCATTCGCTGCCGCCGGCCGTGGCAGCAGGTCAGGTCTCCGACCTGACCCTGGGCAGGTCAAATAGACCTGCCCTACCAGCGAGGCCCCCTCCTCGCCGGTTGATTCACTCCGCAACCTCGCCGCCCATCAAAACTCCAAGGGCAGAAAATCGTCGCAAGCCGGAACGCTGATTCGATACTGCACGCCTGACGACCATGCCTCGCTGTCACGCCCTTTCCCTCCTGCTCTGCACGACCCTCGTACCGCTGCTGGCCGCTGCATCCACCTCGACCGCCACCCGCCCGGCCAATCGGCCCAATATCGTCCTGATCATCACGGATGATCTTGGATACGGTGATGTCGGCGTCTACGGCGGGACGGGTGCGCCGACGCCGCGAATCGACCGGCTCGCGGCCCAGGGGCTGCGGTTCAACCAAGCCTACGCCCCGTCTTCGACCTGCACACCGTCGCGCTACTCCATGCTGACCGGCGAGTACGCCTGGCGACAGCCACCTGCGCAGACCTCGATTCTCGATGGCGATGCCCCCCTGGCCATCCCGCCGGGAACGCTCACGCTGCCGGTATTGCTCCGGCAGGCTGGCTACGCCACCGGTTTGCTCGGCAAATGGCACCTGGGGCTGGGCGATGGGAAGACCGCCGTGGATTTCAATGGCGAGATCCGCCCCGGTCCCCTCGAAATCGGCTTCGACACTGCCTTCTTCATCCCGGCCACCGTCGACCGGGTCCCATGCGTCTTCATTCACGATCATCGCGTCCACGGCCTCGATCCGGCCGATCCCATCCAAGTCAGTTATTTGAAGCGGATCGGATCCGATCCCGTGGGTCACGAACATCCCGAGTTGCTCAAATACGGGGCCGACCGGCAGCACGCCGACACGATCATCAATGGCATCAGCCGGATCGGACACATGAGCGGCGGGAATGCCGCGCGCTGGGTCGATGAGGACATCGCCGACGTCCTCACGCGTCGCGCCGTCCGCTTCATCGAGGAAAACGCCCAGCGGCCCTTCTTTCTCCATTTCGGCACCCACGATCCGCACGTGCCGCGCGCACCTCATCCCCGATTCCGCGGCAAGAGTTCGTCCGGGATCCGTGGCGATGCGATCGTCCAGATTGACTGGACTGTCGGCGAAATCCTCGACGCGCTCGACCGCCACGGCCTGATCGACAACACCTTGGTTCTCTTCACGAGCGACAATGGCCCGGTGCTATTCGACGGCTATTACGACGGGGCCACCGACGCGGTTGGCGGGCACCGGCCCGCCGGTCCGTTGCGCGGCTGGAAATACTTGCGGTACGAAGGGGGCACCCGCGTCCCGCTGATCGCGCGCTGGCCGGGTCACGTGCCGGTCGGCACGACGGAACAGATGTTCAGCCTCGTCGACGTCCTCGCCACCACCGCGGCACTCCTGGAGCAGCCGCTGCCGGCTGGCGCCAGTTCGGACAGCATCAACCTGCTGCCTGTCCTGCTCGGGCAGACAGCGGCGCCAATCCGCGACCATGTCGTGCAGCATGGCATCGGCAACGTCCTCGCATTGCGGGAGGGCGACTGGAAATACATCCCCGCCAATGCGGACACCGCCACCGGGATCGGCCGCGGCGCGGATCCCCGCGACACCCGGTTCGCGCAGGCACGCAATCCCGAGCCGCAACTGTACAATCTGGCGACCGATCCCGGCGAAACCCGCAACCTGGCCTCCGCGCATCCCGAGATTCTCCGCAAGCTCGCCGCCCGGCTCGACGAAATCCGGCACCGCGCGGGGCGGTGAACCGGTCACAGCGGCATTCACCCTGCCCTGAACTAAAAAATCGTTTCGGAATAGGTCATGGCCGTGACGGAGCACGGCCCTCCATGAATCCAATTCTGATTCTAAGATTCGAAACCTGATTCCTGGAGGGACGACCTCCGTGTCGTCCATAAAACCGATCGAAATTTCATTCTGCGCAACGGATCGGTCTTCATGGCCGTGACGGAGCACGGCCCTCCATGAATCCGATTCTGATTCAGCCTACGCCGCGGCCGGGCCGCCACCGGAGCCCGTCGGATAATTCCGAATCACCAGCGTGTTGATCAGCAACAGCACGCCAATCCCGGGCAATGCCGTCGTCACTCCCTGCGCCATCCACGCCCACACGGGACGGCCGCCATTGAGCGCGGGGAAAACGGCCACGACCATCGCGGCGCCCGCAACCGCGGCCAGATAGGCAGGCCCCGCCAAAAACCACCTCGGCCCCATCCGTATCATCATTCCCCGCACGACAGCCACGAAGACCAGCAGCTGAACTGTCATCACGAGGCCTACCGGGGGGATGGGATGCGATGTCACCGCCCAGTTGAGCCATGGCGACACGATTGCCACCGTCACCGCGGATCGCGTCCGGCCCAGGAGCGCGGCCAGGAGCGGCGCGTAGAACATGGGCAGAAGCCGCGGTCCCAGCCGCGCGTCATCCGGCACCGGCAGCACGTGGATCATGAAGGGAAACAGGATCGAGAGCGCCAGCAGGATCCCGATCTCGGTCGCGATCGATACGGTCATGAACCGCGGTGGATGCACGCTTTCCGCCGCCACCGCGCAACCGGCGGAGCACGGTGCGCACTGGGAGCGGACGGGAGCACTTGGCCGTGGCATCGGCTGAACGCTGGCCGATCAGAAACCTGCCGTAAAGCTCACCGTGCCAGCATCGCCCGGCATCGGGTCACCAGGCCATAGATATGATTCCAGTCGAGACGGTTCTCGCCGGCAATCAATCGCACCCCTCGGATGCTTTTTGTCCTCATCGGTAAAATTCAGGATCCCCGTGCCGGAATTCTCCTTCGGGCCCCACAACGCGATGCGAGCCGCCTGAACCCCATCGGTTAAGGTGAGCCGACTCGTCGAATCCCGCGACACTATCCGTTGAATTCTGCTCAGCGGCAATCGCTCCTCATTGGGAAGGAGTCAAAAACCGCTCGGCGGATGGGCACCTCGGACACAGCGCGTTGACAATGTCGGAAATCGCACGGCCGTTGCCCCGTCAGGCAGCCGGGGGCCGGCACCGCGCCCTCAATCCTATGAATACACCCTTCTCCACCACCCTCGCCATGCTTGCGGCCCTCGGGCTGGCCGCCACCACACCGGTCGTTGCCCAAAGCAGCCGGGACGATGCCC
Organism: Verrucomicrobiia bacterium; assembly: GCA_011525695.1. Taxonomy (GTDB): domain Bacteria; phylum Verrucomicrobiota; class Verrucomicrobiia; order Opitutales; family Opitutaceae; genus ER46. Next base: position 56,603 of record WYBX01000031.1, on the reverse strand, counting down.
GCAGCCCGCGAGACGCCAACCGGTCCCGCGAGCGCAGCGCTTCCGCCGAGTCCACCGATCTCACCCGGCGCGTGCACATCGCCTCCATCAATGCGGAAAACCGCAGCCTTCGCCAGTACGCGGGACAACAGCTCTGGAACACCGAGGGCGCGGATCTCGGGACGATCAAGGATTTCCTGGTTCAGGCCTCCTCGGGCAGCGTGCGTTACGCCGTGGTCTCGACTGGCGGCGTTCTGGGCATGGGCAACAGCCTGCGGCTCGTGCCAGTCGAGTCGCTGCAGGTGAGTGATGACCATCGGCGGATCGCGGTAGACATTCAGCAGGCGCGCTGGCTGCAAATCCCGCCGGTCAGTGATGAGGTCTATGTCGCCGACCGGTTCGAGATTTCCCCCGCCCAGCACGATCAAATGCTGCGGCCGTTCGGCGATCGGAACCGCGCGCCATCAGCTGGCGAATCACGGGCTTCCGCCGACCGTGAAGCGCAGTTCGCGGGGCTCGTGCGAGCCACCACCCTCCGCGGCAAATCGGTCCGGGCCGAGGGCCAGCCCGTCGGGCAGATTGAGAACATCATCCTCGACCTCGAACGCGGAACGGCCGCCGCTCTCCTGGATGCCAACGGCAGCTTCACCGGCACCGCGGCCAAGTACCTGGTGCCGCTCAACCAGCTGAAGTTCGAATATCCCGGCCAGGATCCGATTTCCACAAGCCTGACGCGGGCGGATTTTGATCGCGCCCGGCCCAGCAATTATGGTTTGGCCCAAGTAGGCGAGGAGGCAGATCCCCGTGCCGCCAACGCCCCGGACAATGACGCGCTGGAACCGACCGGCCGGACCCAGCCGGCGAAGGATGCCCGTCGTTCGGCCGCGCCCGCCGAGGCATCGGTGCGGGCAGTGGAGCAGGCACTGCAGAACGATCCCGACCTCGCGGTCGAGAATGTCTTTGTGTCCAGTGAGGACGGAAAGGTCATCCTCCGCGGCAGCGTTCGGAACCAGGCGATCAAGGGCCGGCTCGAAGCTGCCGCCCGGCGCGCAGTCCCCGCCGCGACCGTGGACAGCGAGATCATCATTGGGAATCGTTGAGGAACAGCACCCGACCTATTGCCCATGTCCACCTATCGAATCAAACTCGACGAAGTCCGTCCGGACCTCGCACCGCATCTCGAGAAGTCACTGGAATCCGTTCCCCATGTGCAGAGCGTCACGATCGATGTCGGCAGCCACTGCGTTTTGGTCGAGCACGACGGTGCCGATCGGGGCGAAGTTGACGCAGCTCTGCGCGAAGAGGGCTTCGAGCCCCGATTCGAATAGCGGCCCTCCATGGTCTTCTGGCCTACAACCTGCGCCGATTGCACACCCTCCAATCGGTCGGAAAACCCGCGCCCATTGGGTAGAAAATGCCGGGGGCGCCTCGCGGCCCACTCACAAACCATCCGCACCATCTTCCCCCAACCCGCGCGCCCGCGCGGAAACTAGCAGCCCGTCAGCAAGGCCCGCCAAGTTGCCGGAAAAATGGCATGAATGCTTGCTGCGCTCGACTGCAAGTCCGACGGGCTGCTAGTCCCTGGTCCTTGGCCCTGTTTTCATCATTGCGGCAACCGGTCGCAACCCGCAGGAGTGGGCAGTCGGGTCCTGACCCGATTTCCCACCCATGAACGGACATTCCTGCTGCGCACCCGGACATCTTGCTGCCGCGTCCACCGCTGCAGGCATGTCGGAATTCCGTCGCGTGACCAAGGGCGCGACCGAGGGCATGAAGCTCCTGCCCGGTGGCGAATTCCTGATGGGCACAAATGGCGATTATGGATTCCCGGCGGACGGCGAAGGCCCCGTGCATCCGGTGGTTCTCGAGTCGTTCTTCATCGACACCACCACGGTGACCAACGAGCAGTTCAACGATTTCGTAAATGCCACCGGCTACCGGACCGAGGCCGAGCGAATCGGCTGGTCCTTCGTTTTCAGTGGTCACCTCTCGGCCGCCCAGCAGGCGTCGCTGGTCCGGCACTGGGTCGCCGGCAGCGAATGGTGGTGCCGTTTGGAGGGAGCGAACTGGCGGCACCCTGAAGGCCCCGGCTCGACCATCAAGCAGCGCTGGAAGCATCCGGTCGTGCAGGTCTCGTGGCACGATGCGCAGGCTTATGCCACCTGGGCCGGCAAACGGCTGCCCACGGAGGCCGAATGGGAGTACGCGGCTCGCGGCGGGCTGGTGCAGCAGCGGTTCCCCTGGGGCGACGAACTCGAGCCCGCCGGCAAACATCGGATGAACGTCTGGCAGGGACGGTTTCCGGCCACGAATTCCGAGGCCGACGGTTACTATGGGACCGCCCCGGCAAAGTCGTACAAGCCCAACGGGTACGGATTGTACCAGATGACCGGAAATGTCTGGGAATGGTGCTGGGACTGGTTTGCCAGCGACTACTACCGCCAGAGCCCTGCGGATTCCCCCACCGGGCCGGCCGCGGGCGAGCGCCGGGTGATGCGTGGCGGCAGTTACCTGTGCCATGCGAGCTATTGCAACCGCTACAGGACCGATGCCCGGAGCAGCAACACGCCCGACAGTGCCACGACCAACCTGGGGTTCCGCTGCGTCCGCGACGTCCCACCGGTCCCACAACCATAGCCGATATCACCCCTCGCCGCCTGAAGACCCAAAAGATCCCCGCCATGCCCCACCTCCCGTTGGCCCGCCTCTGCGTCCTCGCCCTGACGCTGCTGTCACTTCCCCTCGCTGCCCAGCGTCCGCCCACCGGCCCGCGGCCGCCGATGCCGTTCGAGACCTATGATCCCGTATCCATGCTCAAGGTGCCGGGGAGGGAGATTACCCGGGCAAAATTTCCCTTCATCGATGTTCACAACCATCAGCGACGTCATACCGAGGCCACGCTTCTGAAGGTGGTGGAGGAAATGGACGCGCTGAACATGGCCATCATGGTGAATCTCAGCGGTAGCTCCGGGAAAACGCTCCAGGAGCAGGTGGCTCTAATGGAGCGGGTCGCGCCCGGCCGGTTCGTGACTTTCGCGAATCTCAATTTCCAGGGGATTGACGATCCCGAGTGGGGCCGACGCGCCGCCACCCAGCTGGAGCGGGATGTAAAGGAGGGCGGAGCGCGCGGACTAAAGATTTTCAAGAACCTCGGGCTCGAGCTTCGCGATGGCCAGGGACGACGGATCCCCACCAACGATCCGCGCTTCGATCCGGTGTGGGAGAAGGCGGGTGCGCTCGGGATCCCGGTCCTCATCCACACCGCGGAACCGCCGGCGTTCTTCCTGCCGGTGGACGAGAAGAACGAGCGGTGGCTCGAGCTCACGATGTATCCGGGCCGGGCCCGGCCGGCCGATCGCTATCCGCCATTCGATGAGCTGATGGCCGAGCAGCACGCGGTCTTTCGCAAGCATCGCGGCACGACGTTCATCAATGCGCATCTCGGCTGGTATGGACAGGACCTGGCGTTTCTCGGCCAGCTGATGGATGAGCTGCCCAACATGGTGACCGAAATCGGCGCGGTCATCTACGAGCCGGCGCGCCAGCCGAAGACCGCCCGGAAGTTTTTTTTGAAATACCAGGATCGGATCCTGATGGGCAAGGATTCCTGGGTGCCTTCGGAATACGGCACCTACTTCCGGGTGCTCGAGAGCGGCGACGAGTATTTTCCGTATCATAAGAAGTATCACGCGTTTTGGCGGATGTACGGGCTGGAGCTGCCGGATGACGTGCTCAAGAAGGTGTACTTCGAGAATGCCTTGCGCGTGATCCCGGGACTGGACCGCAGCCACTTTCCGTGACCAGCTCACGTCGCTCCTTGCTGGTCGAGCGGGCGTCGTACGGAGCAGAAGACCGCCCAATCCCCTCGTCCGCCATACATGTACCATGATCATGGCATATGTGTGGCTATTGACCTGATCGCCGCCACCCATCCACTTCGCCCCACGATGGGGATACATCCTGCCGGATCCGACATTGCGATTTGAGTTTGGGACGGAGATGACGATGATCCCTTTCCGCCGGCTCTCCGAGTCCCCCCGATCACGTCCCATGAAGACCCGCCCCGATGCACTCGCGCTTGCCCTCGTGCTGCGATGGGGCGTGCTGGCACTCGTTGCCGCCGGCTGCGCCTCGAACCGTGAGCCGGCGGTTGACGTGAGGGTGACCCGGAACCCGATGGCTCCGCAACGCGAAGAGAAGACGTATGCCATCAGTTGCAGTGACGCGCTGGTCCGACAGTGGCTGACGGCCGACCGGACTGCACTGCTGGCGCTCGATGCCGCGCTGGAGAAACTCGGTTATGAGGAAGCCCCGGAAGGCATGGCACCCACCCATGTGATCGTTGCGGAACTGGGTTTCGCCCAGCGGCCGGAGGTGGCGCCGCCCGACAATCCGGATTCGATCCGCTACCAGAACGTGGCGGCGATGGTCGGTGGCGGCCGCTACACCCAGATCCTCACGGAGCGCAATTCGTCGGGTGGTTCACTGCTGATGGGACCGAATGGTCAGATCATTCCGACCGGCGGCTGGAAGGATATGATCGAGGACAGCGAGATGAAGGAGAGCCGTACCCCCGGGACTCATGACACCCTGGTCCTTCGTGCCTGGGACGTCTCCGATCCAAGTGCCGGCGCAATTCCAGTCTGGGAAGTGGTGGTCGAGCGGGCGATGGACTACCGGCGGCCGTCCCCTCAGCACGTCGCCATCATGGTCCGTCAAGCCGCGGAGCAATTGTGACGGGGTCAGGTCGGCGCGTCCGGCACCGGCGTGATCGAATTGGACGATGCCACCCGGGCCGCCGCGCTCCGGCTGAACGCCCACGTGGCCACCGCCATCGCGAGGGCACAGAATGCAATCGTAATCCGCGGTCCGACAGCATTGGCCAGCGCACCGGCCGCAAGGCTGCCGAGCGGAAACATGCCCTGGCACATCGAAAACAACCCCATCACCCGCCCCCGCTTGTCATCATCGACCTGCGCCTGCAGGAGCGTGTTGTTGCCCGCCATTATCAGCACCGCACCCGTGCCATTGAGCACCATGCAGCCAAAGGAAACCCACAACGAGGTGCTCAACGCGTAACCCGACATTCCCAGCACGAGCAACACCGCCCCACGACTAATCCAGCGCCCCAGCCCGGCGGCGCTCGCGCGCGTACTGAGGAACGCCGCGCTCAACAACGCTCCAACCCCCATTGCCGAGTAGAAATGGCCCAGCACCCGAGCATCGCCGCCAAACACATCGCGCGCGAACACCGGCGCCAGTACGCTGGTCGCGAAACCCACAAACGCCGTCCCCGCCACCATCAATAGCGACGACCGCAGCGCCGGCATGTGAACCACGTAGTGCAGGCCCGCCCGCAATTCGGCAAACGGATGCGCCAGCACGCGGGTCACCCTCCGCGCCGGCAACCGCATTGCCAGCAGGCTCGCCAGGATTCCCGTGTAACTCGCGGCATCCAGCACGAAGCAGGCAGCCGGACCGCGCGCGACGATCAGAAAACCGGCCAGCGTCGGGCCGATCAACCGGGCCACATTGAAAAGCGAAGAGTTGAGCGCGATTGCGTTCGGCAAATCGGCACGGGCACCGATCATCTCGATCAAAAACGACTGGCGGCTCGGAAACTCCACCGCATTGAGCAGCCCCCTCATCAACGCCAGCGCGAGCAGCCAGGACACGGTCGCATGACCGGTCAGCGTCACCAGCGCCAGCGCGGAAGCCTGCGCCGCGCATCCGAGGTTTGCGGCCACCAGCAGGCCGCGCCGGTTCGTGCGATCACTCCACACTCCTGCCACCGGCGCCAGCAGCAGCAGCGGCACCTGGTTGGCGAACAGCAGCAGTCCCAGCACGAAGGCACTGCCTGACAACTCGTACGCCAGCCACGCGAGCGCAGTCGTGCTCATCCAGTTGCCAATCAGCGAGACCGCCTGGCCGGCAAAAAACAGCCGGTAATTGCGGGAATTGAGGGCGCGCAGGTAGTGCGGAAACGTCACGACAGCCCACCAGCGGATGCAACGAACGGCCGAGCGTCAACCGCCGCGAGCCTCGCCGGCTCCCCCGTCCATCGCATGTCGGGAAAATCCTCCCCCCGCTTCCCAATCCCGGACAAACGTCTCCAGCATTTCCCGAGACTCGCCGCGGATGTTCTCCGTCAAGCAATTGGGGCGATGTCAGCCGCGGCAAATTGAACCGTCCACACCAGCTGCCGTCAAACCCGACGGCGATTTCTATGGAGGCATGAAAGTTCCGATGAAACGCCAACCGCGCCCGCTCCGAAATGGATTGTTCATCTCACCACGCAACGAAACGGCTGGATCTTCCCACCCCGGGCTTGGCCCTGACGTCACCCGCACCGTGCATCGTCCTCCTGATGGCCACTTGCGCCGTCGCGTGCCAGGCCGGCCCCGTCGACGATGCCATCATCGCAGCGATGAGCTTGTCCGAAAACCCCGACTACTCATGGAGATCCTCGGTCACCGATGACGTGCGGACCTACGAAATCGAAGGCAAGACCGTCCCGGCAGGCTGGACCTGGCAACGACAGCCCATGCCCGACACCATCGCCCGCCGGCTTGGCCGCGGTGCCAGCTACGAGCTCGAAGCCATCTTCAAGGACACGCACACATACGTCATCCGGACCGACGACGGCTGGAGACAGCTCGAGGAACTGCCCAAGCGCCACCCGGACTGGCATGGCGGCGTCGAATGGATCTACGTCACCCAGCCGCTGGGACCGACCCCCGACATGCCCGCCGATGCGTGGCAGTACGCCTCGTTTGGGCTCCCCCAAACCATCGCCATTCCCGTGATCCGCCAGCAGCAGGAGGAGGGACGCGCCTACAGCAATGCTCAATTTGCCCTCGCGCTGCCCCATCGCGAGTTGGAGGTCATCGTCAGCAGCTGCAGCAGCTTCGAATCCGACGGCACCACCGCCCATGGCACCCTGACGGACTTCGGGGCGCAGCTGCTCCTGGTGCACGAGGGACACGAGTACATCCAGCCGGTGACCGCCGCTGGCCGGTTCACGCTCTGGATCCAGGACGGCGTCGTGGCCCGATACAAAATCGAGCTCGAAGGCATCCTGGAAGTGGACGGCAAGCAGGTGTTTGTGCGCCAGAGCTCGAACACGACGGTGAGCAAGCTCGGCGAAACGAGTTTCTACATCCCCGGCGACGCGCTGCGGCGGTTGCTGGACTAAGTCATGAGGGCCGGCGGCCAGCGCCGCCTGCCCTTCGCGAATCCGACTCTCAGGTGTGGGCCACTTCCTGCAGCTTCATCCGGGTCACCTGGGGAATCCGCTCCTCGAGCCACTGCGCCATCGCTTCCTCCTCGGCCAGGATGCTCCGGCAAATCCGCGCAATTTCCGGTTCCCCGAGTTCCTCAGCCCCCGCGATGAGCGATCGGTAGCAGGCGATTTCGAAGTGTTCCGCCGCGTAATCGCTGAGGAAATTCTTCACGATTTCGTCGCGAGCCATTCCCGTCGCCGCGCCCTGCATCGCGCCCATCGCGCTGCCCATCGCCGATTTCATCTTCGACGGCTTTTCGCCCAGGATCTCCAGACACTGGCGGACGCGCTCGGCGTGTCCGCGGGTCTCCTCGATATGCTGCTCATCCCGCTGCCGGACTTCAGGGTGGTCCTTCGCATCTTTCGCGTGATTTTCGAGCACTTTGATCAGGCTCTGCTCCATCGAGTATGCGCTGTTCAGCCAGGTGACGAGTTGTTCTTTAGATGACATGATTGCCGTTGGATTTGAGGGTTGAGGACGAGCTGGACGGATGCACATGCCTATGCCCAACCGGCGGCGCGGGCAAAAACTGCCGCGTGGGGGCCGCCCTGAAATTGCCATGGGAGCGAGACTGACGTTGCCATCGCGCACGCAGAGTTTCCTCCCACCCCGCATCCGCGGCGGCCCCGGGGCGTTCCCTATGCGGCCGCCCCATAGCCGTCCGCCCAGGAAAGCTTACTATGGTGATGCCCATCCGTTCCGCGGCCTCGGCCAGTTGGCGGCGGGACGACGCCCCACCCCACTCATGTACCCCGCGCGCGCCTTCCTTTTTCTGGTCTGGTTCGCGCTCGCCGGCTGCTCGGGCATCCAATCGAGCCTCGCACCTGCAGGTGACGGGGCGCATCGGATCGCCGGGCTGTTCTGGTGGATGACAGGCGGGGCGCTGCTCGTCTGGGCACTGATGATCTGGCTGACCTATTCGGCCTTTCGCGGTCGCGCATCCCGGCAAAGCCCGCGTCTGGCCCGGCTCTATATCATCGGCGGCGGGGCGCTCTTTCCCACCGTCGTCCTGGCAGTGCTGTTGATCCACGGATTCCGGATGATGCCGCCGCTGCTCGCGTCCGCCCCTGAAGGAAGTCTGCGGATTGCCGTCAGCGGCGAGCAGTGGTGGTGGCGCGTGCGCTACCATCCGCCGTCCGGGCCGCCGGTGGAGCTGGCGAACGAAATCCGGCTGCCCGTGGGCGAGCCGGTCGAGTTTGAACTCGGGAGCCCCGATGTGATCCATTCGTTCTGGATTCCATCGCTCGGGGGAAAGATGGACATGATTCCGGGCCGGCGAACCCGTCTGACGCTGCGCGCCACGCGGACCGGGACGTTCCGCGGACAGTGCGCGGAGTACTGCGGCACCTCGCATGCGCTGATGGCCTTCCCGGTCGTGGTGATGGAGGCGGCCGATTTCGCCCGCTGGCTGGAAGGGCAGCGCCAGCCCGCGGCTAATCCTGCCGAACCGCTACTCGCCGAAGGCCGCGATCTGTTCCTCATGAATGGTTGTGCGGCCTGCCATGCCATCCGCGGAACTCCTGCGCGCGGCCGGATCGGCCCGGACCTCACCCACGTGGGCAGCCGGCTGAGCCTCGGGGCCGGCATCCTGCCGAACGATCCCGAGGCATTCGTGCGGTGGATCGCGGAGACGAGCCGGGTGAAGCCCGGCGTGTTGATGCCGCACTTCGGGATGCTGCCCGCCGCCGAACTCGATGCCGTGGCCGCCTATTTGGAATCGCTGCAATGAGCCCGCTCCGCCTCCACGCCCCCGCATGAATCCCGCCCCGAACGATCCCGAGCCGCCCGCCCACACGCCGCCGCTGGAGCTGCAGCGCGCCCAGGAGGACCGGCTCCGCCGCGCCTGGCAGAAGCCGGCCGGATGGCGCTACTGGTCCGCGGTCAACAACACCGAGGTCGGCGTCTGGTACACCGCGACCGCCTTCCTGTTCTTCCTCTTCGGCGGTGTATTGGCCCTTTTGATTCGGATTCAGCTCGCGGTGCCGGACAATGACTTCCTCTCGGCCGACCGCTACAACCAGGTCTTCACCGTCCACGGTTCGGTGATGATGTTCCTGTTCGCGATTCCGGTGTTCGAATCGATTGCGGTCATCTTCCTGCCGCAGATGCTCGGCGCCCGCGACCTGCCCTTTCCCCGGCTGTCAGCCTTCGGCTACTGGTGCTTCGTGCTGGGCGGGATCTTCCTGTGCGGTTCGATCCTGTTCGATGCCGCGCCGCGCGGCGGCTGGTTCATGTATCCGCCGCTCACCTCCAAGTACCAGCCCGGGGTTGGTGCCGACATGTGGCTGCTGGGGTTCTCCTTCATCGAGATTGCCGCGATTGCGGCCGCGGTGGAGCTGATCGTCGGCACGTTGAAGTGCCGGCCGCCGGGCATGCGGATCAACCTGATCCCGCTCTATTGCTGGTACGTCCTGGTCGCGGCGGCGATGGTGCTCTTCGCCTTTCCGCCGCTGATTGCCGGCAGCATGCTGCTGGAACTGGAACGGGCGTTCCACTGGCCGTTCTTCGATCCGGTCCGGGGCGGGGATCCCCTGCTGTGGCAGCACCTCTTCTGGCTCTTCGGGCATCCCGAGGTCTACATCATCTTCCTCCCGTCCATCGCGATCATCGCGATGATTGTGCCGACCTTCGCGCAACGCCCGATCGTCGGGTACGGCTGGATCGTGCTCGCGGCGGTCGGCACGGGCTTTCTCAGCTTCGGCCTGTGGGTCCATCACATGTTCACCACCGGGCTGCCGGGAATCTCGCTCGCGCTCTTTTCCGCCGCCTCGGAGGCCGTGGCCATCCCCACCGGCGTGCAGATCTTCTGCTTCATCGCGACCATTGCCGCCGGCCGGATGGTCCGGTCCGTGCCGATGCTCTACACCCTCGGCGGACTCGCCACCTTCATCCTCGGCGGGCTGACCGGCGTGATGGTCGCACTCGCCTCGTTCGATTTCCAGGCGCACGACACGTTCTTCGTGGTCGCCCACCTCCACTACGTGCTGATTGGCGGCTCGGTCTTCCCCATCATCGCGGGCTGCTACTATTTTTTCCCGTTGCTCAACGGGAAGAAGCTTTCCGATCGCCTCGGCCGGATTGCGTTCTGGCTCCTGCTCGCCGGATTCAACCTCACCTTCCTGCCGATGCATTTCACCGGGCTGCGCGGCATGCCCCGCCGTGTGTTCACCTACCCCGCCGGCATGGGTTTCGACCTCCTGAACCTCGTCTCGACCATCGGCGCCTTTTTGCTCGGCGCCGGCGTCGCGATCGTGGCATGGGACATCATCCGGCCAAAGAAAAGGCAGCCGCTGGTCCCACGGAATCCCTGGCGCGCCGGCACGCTGGAATGGCTGCCCGCCATGCCACCGGAAAGCTGGGGCGTCCGCTCGATTCCCGAAATCGACAGCCGGTATCCGTTGTGGGAACAGCCCAACTTCGTTCGCGACGTCGACGAGGGCCGCTTCTATCTGCCGGACGCGGAGGAGGGGAAACGCGAGACGCTCGTCACCTCCGTGATCGATGCCACACCCACGCAATGCCTGCGCTTGCCCGGGCCCAGCTTCGTCCCCGCTTTGGCAGCCGTCTCACTCGGCGGGTTCTTCATTCTCGGCACCTTCTATCTCTGGATCCCCGCCCTCGTCAGCCTGGTGATTGCGATCGGCGTGATCTGGCGCTGGCTTTGGAACGGCACGGCCGTGATTCCGGAAAAGCCGGAGAAGGAGATCGGCCTCGGGCTGACGTTGCCCTTGTACCGCTCCGGACCCGAATCCGTCGGCTGGTGGGCCGTGGTGATCACGATGCTGGCGGTCTTTGTCGCGTTCGTGTCCCTCGTCTTCGCCTACTTCTTCTACTGGACCATTCACGATGACTTTCCGCCAGCCGGGAGCCAGGGCGGACCGGGAGTCTTTTGGCCCTGCCTCGCCGCCACCCTCCTCCTGGCGGCCTGGGCGCTGACCCTGTTGGCGCGACGAGCCAACCGCAGGGATAGGGCGGGGGTCTTCTCGCTCGCAATCATTGGCGCGGCCCTCCTCGCCCTGGCCGGCGGGGCCGCGATCCTTGCCGGCCCGTGGCTCACCGGGCTCGACCCGACCAGCCACGTGTACCCAGCGATTGTGTGGTTGCTCGCGCTTTGGACCGCGCTCCATGCGGCGACCGGCGTCCTCTTTCATGCCTACTGCTTCGCCCGCCGGGCCGCGGGCAGAATGACGGCCCGCCATGACATCGACATCCAGAATGCCGTCGCCTTCTGGCATTTCGTGATCCTCACCGCGGTGATCACCGTCGCCGTGATTGCCGGATTCCCGCTCGTAAAATGATGAAATCGCTGTCCGAAAACCGGGAGAGTCTGTGGCGGCTGATCGTTTCGCCAAGCGTCTGGGCGCTGCATTTCCTCGCCAGCTACGTCACCGCCGCCATCTGGTGTGCGAAGTTCGCACCGGCCTCGGGCTCGATCGCGCCCGTCCGCTGGCTGATCGCAGCCTACACGGTCGCGGCACTGCTGGCGATTGGCTGGAATGGCTGGAACGGATACCGGCGGCATCGGCTGGGGGCCGCAGAGCTGCCGCACGATGCCGACACCCCGGAGGATCGGCACCGGTTCCTGGGTTTTGCCACCGCGCTGCTTGCCGGACTGAGCGCCATCGCGGTGATATTCGCCGCCATGGCGGTCGTCTATTTCCAGGATTGCCGATGAACCGTCCAAACCGGAAGACAAGGATCACCTCAGCGGTAGCGTCGCGGTTCACGCGGCCATTTGTGAAATGGGCCCTGCTGCTGGTCGCGCTCGCGGCCGGCGGATTCCTCGTCGCCGCCAGCGGCATTGTTTCAATCAAGGCCAGCTCCGGCCACTGGCCGATTACGAAATGGTTCCTGCGGTTCGGCATGCACCGCTCGTTCGCCACCCATTCCCTTGGGGTGACCCGCCCGCCGCTCGACGACCCCCACCTCGTGCTCAAGGGGGCCACCCACTATGACTTTGGCTGCCGCTCCTGCCATGGCAGCCCCGGCACACGTGCTCCACGGATCGCCCAGGGAATGACGCCGCCCGCCCCCGATCTCCGGCCGCTCATTGCAGAATGGAGCCCCGAGGCGCTGTTCACGCTCGTGAAGCACGGCGTCAAGTTCACCGGGATGCCGGCGTGGCCCTCGCAGCAGCGGGATGACGAGGTCTGGGCCATGGTCGCATTCCTGCAGGAACTGCCGGCGCTCGATGCGGCCGCGTATCAGCGGCTCGTCCAGGCCAGTCCGACAGAAAACGCCACCATCACGGCGCTGGAGCCGTCCGCCCTCACACCGCCGGTCGCGTCGGTGGTGAACCGGATGTGCGTGAACTGCCACGGGCACGATGGACTGGGCCGTGGCAGCAGCGCATTTCCGAAACTGGCCGGCCAGCGCCGCGAATACCTGCTGAACACGCTGCTGGCTTACGCCGACGGCAGCCGCCACAGCGGGATCATGCAGCCAGTCGCCGCCGGGCTTTCGGAGGAAATTGCGCGCGCGCTGGCAGATCATTACTCGCGGCTGCCGGCATCCGTGTCGCAGTCCGGGGACCCGCCGCCCGATCCGCGGCTGCTCGAATTGGGCCGCGAAATCGCTCACGAGGGTGTGCCGGAGCGCCGGATACCTGCCTGCATCGAATGTCACGGCCCGATCGGTCGTCGCACCAAGCCCGCCTACCCGCTCCTTACCAAACAGAGAACGGACTACCTTGTGCTGCAGCTGGAACTCTTCCAACGCGGCCAGCGCGGCGGTTCGGCCTACGCGCATCTCATGGAGCACGTGGCCCCGCAGCTCTCGCCGGAGCAGATCCGGGCGGTCGCGCTGTACTTTGAATCCGCGCCGCGCACACCCCGGCCGGCCGAGCCATGACCGGCAGCATGATTCAATTCGGTCCGCTCACCGGTAAAACGGCTGCCAGTCGATCCAGCGGGCGCCGTAATGCGGCTCCTCCTGACCCAGTTCAATGGCGCCGAGGTCCGGCGCACGACCAGCGAAATCGTCATTGACCGTCGGCAGCACCTCGCCCGCATCGACCGCCTTCGAGCTTGGTCGCAGCCGGAAATTCAAATCCATCGCATGGTACACCTGATGCCGGCGAGCGGGATCCGAAGGCGCAAGGTTCTCGAAGATGTCGTAGTCCAGTTCCATCCCATGCGGCTCCTGGCCGGTTTCCCGCTGGAACTCCGCCAGGGTCGCGTAACTCTTCCATGCGCTTCGCTCCGGTTCGTACGCCGTCTCGCCGGGCGCTGGCGCCAGCCACCGGTACTGCGGCTCGCCGTTTCGATTCGGCCGGAAGCCATTGTAGTCCGTGCTGTACTGCGGCGTGCCATTCGCCCAGGTCATGACCCCGCGGCCGGGCGTGTCCCGGCCGAGGAAAAGATTGTTCCGGAAATGCGCATTCGAACGCGGCGCCGGGGAGGTCTGCTCGCCGACCAGGGTGTTGTGATAATAATACAGCCCCGCCGGGACCGCGCTGAACTTCAGCGGTGATCCGCCCGGCACATGATAAGCGAGGTTGCGGATGAAATAGACCGGCCCGCCGAAGATGGGCTGCGCGCTGAATCCGTTGTGCGCCGCACTCACGCCGCGGTTCTGGAAGACCCGGATGTTGTGCACGCCGCCGTCCGCCTCGATGAAATCGTCGTTCGAAAGGTGAATGTCATTGTTATAGATATCAATCGAGGATGGCTGCCGCTCCCGCTCCAGCTCGGGCGAGCCATACGTGGCGATGCAGATTCCGTCATGAAAGTACGCGATGGAGTTGTGCGCGATGACGTGGCCGGGGCCGTAGACCTTCACGGCGAAAAAGCTCCGCAGCGGATGCGAGGGGTAGATCCCGGCCGCCCGGGATCCGGCCTGGTTCCAGCCGATCACCCGCATCCGATCCTCGCGCCCGAGGAAGAGGTTGTCGCTGATAAGGAAGTCGCGGGAATCGGCGCTCTCGGTCCAGATTCCGGCCCCCACGTCCTCGAATCGGCAGTTCCGGACCGTCAGCGCCACGGCGCCCATCACGTCCTTCTCCCCCGCGAAGAGGGCGACATCGCTGTTCCGCAACGTGAGCCCCTCGAAGATGTGGTGCGCGGAAGCCATCACTTCGAAGATCCGATGATTGCCGCCACCATCGAAGATCGCCTCCCCGTCGCCCGCCGCCTTGATCGTGATCGGTCGCTCGGCGGTGCCCTTGAGCGCCAGCGAAATCGTGCCCGTAAATGGTCCGCTCAACGGGTCCACGTAGTTGAGCCGATCCGGCCGGTAGAGTCCCGCATGAACCAGGATCGTGTCACCGGGTTGTGCCCGAGCCTCGCGCACGGATGTCCAGTCACCGCGGCCAGGGCCATAATAGGCATGCTTCAGCCCGATGAAGCTGGGCTCCTCGCGCGGACCCTCGTGATCATCGGGATAGACATGGAGCACACGCCCGCCGGCGTATGGCTGTGGCTCGGCGCGGGTAGCGACGGTCACACGCCGTACCGGATCGCCGTTGACGCCATCCGGATCGCTCAGCGTGAACTCGCATTCGTAGCGCGTGGCCGGCTGCAGATTGAGGATGCTGCCGGCAAACCCGTGCGGGACGACATAACTCAGCTTGTATTGATCCCGATAGACCTTCTCTCCGCCAATGCGCAGCAGCGGCAACGCCTCCCGCCACTCGCCGGCGGCCTCCGGGCGAAAACGGACCGTCACCTTGGCGTTTCGGTTCTCGTCGCCTTCGATCCGCCAGTCGAAGCCCAGGTTCAGCAACGTCGGATGCTCGACCTGAAAGCCGCCGGGCGTGGTGGCATTCTGGGCCTGAAGGGTGCAGGCGGCGAGGAGGAGGAGGAAAGCGGTGCGCATGATGACGGGGCAGGGAACGGAAAGGAGAGCCGACCTCCGAGGTTGGGGAAAAGTAATCTCCAAGCCAATCCCCGAGCCAATCGAGACCCCGGAGATTTTGGAAAAGAAATCTCCGGACCAATCGGCCAAGCCATCAAACCATCTCTGATTGGTTTGAAGATTGGCCCGAAGATTCCCTTTCCTTCTCCGACTCGGGGGAATGAGGCTTCGACCCAGGAGTGTCCCTGCCGGCTCCGCTATTCGCTGCCGGCTGGTGCCACCGGTTTCACGCTTACCAGATCCGTCCGAGTCTTCCCTCCCTCGGTGATTCGCGCCAGGAAATAGACGGTGTTGTCGAGCCCGATTGCGATCGAGTTCACATACAGCGGCCGGTCGCCATTCTCATAAAAGATCGCGCCGTGATCGCGGTAGGTGCGGGTCTCGACATCGTACGTGATCAGGTGCAGGTTCTCGAGCCCCTTTGCCTCCCCCATCGCCGTGCTGGTCTTCCCGGCCACCCGGCGGCCATCCTGATAGATCGGTCCGCCGGTCAGGTAGTGAATCGTGCGGCCATCGGGACCTGGCGCGAATCCGAGGTAGCCATAGCTGAACTGATCGAACATTCCGCTGGCCTTGGAGGTCTCGGCGGTGATCCGATCGAGCACCTCGATCCGCTCCTGTGCCGGATCGAACCGGAAGAGGTATCCGGAATTCCCGTGCACCCCGTAAATCATCCGATCCGCAGGCCGGTAGAATGTCTGCCGCCAGTTGTAGCCCATGTGGCCGGGCGACGTCGGGTCGTACTGGCCGAAGTAATCCTTCCGCAGGTTGTCGCCCGTAACCGGCACGACTTCGTCCTTGTCGTAATCGTAACGCATCAGGTCGCCGGTCGAGAGGCTGAAATAGGCCGAACCGGTGTCGGTATCCACCGCGATCGAGCGGCAAAGCGTCCGGTAATCCGCCCCTCTGCCATCCTCACCCTGCGCCGCGAACAACCCGAAATTCTTCCATTCCCGCCGGGCGATGTCGTAGCGGAAGAAATACCCCTTCGGCCAGCTGATGCCATAGAGCCGGCCGCGCTTCGAATCCAGGCTCGTCGTCAGGATCCCCTCGCCCGCCGGCCCCACGCCGAAGTCCTCGAACTCGTGCATGATCAGCTCGAGTGAAAGCAGGTGGCCGCCCGGATACGGCTTCCAACCGGAGGGCGGGATCCCCGGCTTCTCCATCCCGTCAATCAGGCTGTAGTAGCCGATGTGCGTGGAAAAATAGAGCTTCCCGTTCATCTCCATGAAATTCACATGGCTCTTCCCCTGCACGATCGTCTGCTTCCCCTTCTCGCCGCAGGCCTCAGTCAGATCGCCCACGTGCCGAATCTCCTCCGACTGCGGGTCGTAACAATAAACCTGCGCGCCGACGTCGAACCGCTCCGAGCTGAGCACGTAATAGATCCGGCCGTCGCTGCCGCAGCTCATCCCGTTGTAGGTATCGTGGGCATCGGCGAAGCCCGAATCATGGGTGTGCGCCACCAGCCGGTTTCGCGGCTGGAACGGATCGGAGGCCGGAGTCGAACCCGCGGCGCCCGGAGCGGACAGGATACTCACAGCCAGGAGGAACATGACAGTGCGGCAGTTCATGGGAGTATATTGACTAAGCCGGCGCAGGAATCGGATCGCTCGCGGGCGGAGCCTCGTGCCTCGCCCGCTGCGGCCCGGCAGGCCCATGCGAATCCCCGCGGCGGCAGCCTGCAACCTGAAACGGGCCTTGGGCCCTTCATCCCGAAGGGTTGACGAGCAACAAGCGGCGGGACGCCATACCTCACAACACATCTTGCGGAAAATGTGAGTCGGAACGCTTTTCGCCGGTTGAAAACCGGCGCTACCCCAGGCAGCCGCACGCGCCAACGATCTCCGGACCCGCCAGAGGGCCGGCCCGCCGTAGCGCCGCGTCTCCGACCGGCGAAATTCAATTCGAATTGCATTCTCTTCCACCCGGTCGAATGCGCACTGCGCCTCGACCTGATGAGACCCGGCAAGATGTGTAGAGCGTTATGGCGGGACGCCGCTTCCACGCCAACCCCAATCTCGAGCGGGAGGACGCCGTGACCACGGCTCCTACCGAGCCGAGATCCGCTCCACCGCTCCCCGTTTCGGCCGGTATTCCGCTTCCAGGATCGTCCGCTGACCCGCTCCCGGCGCCAGCTCCACCCGCACGATCCCCACGCCGTCTGCAGAAGCGGTCTCGATCTCAATCCCGTCCGCCACTTCGCGGATGCGGCACTCCGGCCGTTCGTTGCCCGCCGAAATCGTCATCACCGCCGCAATCCGTCGCGCCGCGGCATCCCGGTTCGTCGTCGCCGTAAAGTGCCAGCGCTTCTCCGGTTCCGGCGCGGTCGCGGTCGGAAATCCCTTCCTGGGTTCCACCGGCCACTCGTCGGTTTGGGCGAATGCCATCCGGCCTGCGCCATAGAGCCTCACCTGCATCGTCGCATCATCGCGCCGCGAAATCAGCGTCTGGGCGGCCTCATCCAATTCCAGCTTCTCCCACGCGTGGAGCAGCCATTGGAACTCCGCCGGCGCCGGTGCCTCGAGATCATCCACGATCACCACCACGTCCGGCCGGACCAGCAGCACGTGCCGGCGGCCAACCTCGAGCGATCCGCCATACGCTTCCGCGGCGTCACCCGCGACATAGCCCATATGCGCCGTGCTCTCGAAACCCGCAATCCGACCGCCACGCCCACTGCCGGCCCGTTCCTGTCCCCGACCATTCACCAGCACCGCATTCTGCGCCCGCGTCTGCTGCGTGTACTCGGTGTGGAAGGGCGAGCCATGCTGCGGATAGCGGGTGCCACCAGGCAATGCCAGCGCCTTGCCACCCTTCAGGATCGCGAACGCATTCTGATCCGAATAACTGTGGCTCACGCCACCGTACGGCGACGACTTGAACATCACCATCAGGTCGTCGCCGGGCTGCGCCAGGTTGCTGTGCAGCGCCGCCCAGCCCACCCCATGGAACACCGCATCGGGCGGCAGCCGGTCGGGTGACCGCGGCGCAATCGTGCACGGCTGCATCATCGCCGGCAGCACCGACGACTCCACCTCACCACCCGTTGAGGAACGCAGCAGGTCCACCCACCCGCGCACGACCGGATCCCCATAGCGCTGCGCATGAAACTCCATCAGCCCGCGCAGCGCCGCCGCCCGGCTGGCCACTGGCCGCTCGTACATGTCGCCGAAGCCGAAAATCTCCCCCACCGGCGAGGTGTTATAGAGGAAGAAATGCCGCAGCTTCCGGTGGGCGGGCCGCTGCCAGAGATCGAAACCGGTCGCCACCCGCAGAGCCTCCATGGGCGCCATCGTGATCGTGTTGTAGGAAAGTCCATACGACAGCCCCTCCGCCCAGCCGCCATCGTGTCCCGCCCAGTGCGGATGCACTGTGCACATGGCGCGCAGCCCGTAGTCCAGCCACGCCGCCGCCCGCGGCTCCTCCGCCAGTGCCAGCGCGTGCTCGATCAAATACCCTGGCAGCCGGCCCGCATGGCTCTCCCCGGGGCTCACCAGGTAATCGCGCTTTTCCAGCCGGCGCAGCATCTGGTCCGCCCGGGCCACCAGCATCTGCCGGACCTTCCTCCGCTCCGCCTCGCCCAGCAGATCGTGAATCCAGTCGTAGACCTGTGCGGCGGACTTGACCAGTCCCAGCCCCACCTCGTCGCCATACGGCGAAAGGATCGAGGAGATCCCCTCGGGGTCCCATTCTGCGGCGCCCAGCAGCAGCGCCCTCGCATGCTCCCCATATTTCCGCTCGCCGGAAAGCAGGTACATCAGCGCGAGGTTCACCATTCCGTCGGTATGATAGCGGCGCAACCGACCAAACGACTCCATGTAACCGAGCCGCTGCTCCGCCCGCGTCGGCAGCTTGTCGTAATCCGGCTCGGGCGGCACATCCAGCTTCAGCGCCGCATCGGCCTGTTCGCGCAGCGAGGCGTAAGCCTGCCGCCGCGCGGTCGCCAGCGTCGCCTGGAATTCCGCGCTGCGCGCATTTGGAAACAGGAGCCGCGGGTGCTCCGCCGGCACTCGCGCCAGCAACTCGCGCACCGGCACCCAGGGCTGCGCCGCCGCGCCGGGCGCCACCATGAAATGCCGCGGCCCGAACCGATCGGTCACCTGCCCGCCCGAGTCCACGGCTTCGACCGTCCACGTATACTGCCCCGCCGGCAGGACCTTTTCGGGCACATGGACAGGATCGGTGAGCTGCGGTGACTCGTAGGCCACCCGCCCCTGCCGATCGATCACGGTGAGCCGGTAGGTGGCTTGCCCCGCCGGCGCCGTCCGCCACCACGAAAATCCGGGCGGCGAGAGATCCACGACCTCGCCCTCCACCGGCCGGGCGAAACTGCCGTTCGGCGGCCGGCTTTCCGGGAATTTTCCCGTCAGCCCGACCGCCGCCGGCAGCGGCACCACCATAACTCCGAGGCACACCAGCGTCGCGAAACAGGCGGCTTTCATGGCCCGACCATCGTCAGACCGCATTTGAACACAATTCCATTCCCGGTCGAGCCGGTGTGAGATCGGATCCCCTTGCCTCACGCCAGGCCACGACCAGGTCCAACCAAAGCCATTCGCGGATGGCCTTGGACGCATTCCCGTTCCAACCTTCGCGCCTCGAACATGAAGATCTTCCACTCTTATCCCGTCGCGGCACTCCTGGGACTCGGGCTCGCCGGCATCCTCCCGGCTGCAACTCCCTCCATCAACATCACCCCGTTCGGCAGCATGGCCGACGGCCGGGCGGTCAACCTCTACTCGCTCGTCAACGCCAGCGGCGCCCGCGCCGACATCACCAATTACGGCGCGATCATCGTCCGGCTCTTCGTGCCGGATCGGGCGGGCCGGTTCGACGATGTCGTCCTCGGCTACAACTCCCTCGCGGATTACCAGCGCGCCTCCCCCTACTTCGGCGCCGTCGTCGGCCGCTACGGCAACCGGATCGCCGAGGGCCGGTTCACCCTCGACGGCCGCACGTATCCGCTCGTCACCAACAACGCGCCCGGCGGCATTCCCTGCCACCTGCATGGTGGCACGGTCGGCTTCGACAAGGTGCTGTGGACCGCGGAACCCTCGCTCGTGGACGCCGCGCCCGCCCTCACCCTGCGTTACCGCAGCCGCGACGGCGAGGAAGGGTATCCGGGAAACCTCGACGTGACGATCCGCTACCAGCTGGGCGAGGACAACTCGCTCTCGGTCGAGTATCGCGCCACCACGGACCAGTCCACACCGGTCAACCTGACGCAGCACTCGTATTTCAACCTCGGGGGCGAGGGCCGCGGTGACATCCTTGACCATGTCCTCACCCTCAACGCCTCCCGGTTCACGCCGGTGAACGCAGGGCTGATCCCCACCGGCGAACTCGCGCCTGTTGCCGGAACCCCCTTCGACTTCCGGCAGCCACGGGCGATCGGCGAGCGGGTGGACGAGCCGGACGAGCAGCTGAAGTTTGGCGGCGGCTATGACCACAACTTCGTGCTGGACCGGCCGGAAGCCGGCGGGCTGGCACACGCCGCGACGGTCTTTGAACCGAAGAGCGGCCGCGTCCTGGAGGTCTGGACCGAGGAGCCCGGCGTGCAGTTCTACTGCGGCAATTTCCTGAACGGCTCGCACGTGGGGAAGAGCGGACGCGCCTATGCCCGGCGGTACGGCCTCTGCCTCGAGACCCAGCATTTTCCGAACTCGCCGAACCAGCCTTCCTTCCCGGATACGATCCTCCGGCCCGGCCGCGAATACCGGACCCGCACGATCTTCAAGTTCTCAGCCCGTTAAGGAGGCTGTCGGCTGCCCAACTCTCGGTCCGGCGCTCCCAGAACCGGACCGCATTCGTCCGACAGACTCCTACCGCCAGTCGATCAATTCGACCTCGAAGATCAGCGTGGCCCGCGGGCCAATTTTTCCCCCGCTGCCCTTCTCGCCGTAGGCCAGCCAGTGCGGGACAATCAGCGTGCGCTTCTCGCCCTTCTTCATCATCGCAAACGCCTCCTCCCAGCCACGTATCACCGAACCCATTCCCAGCCGGAAGGTGAACGGCACGCCGCGGCGGTAGGAGCTGTCGAATTCCGTGCCGTCGAGCAGCCGGCCCGCGTAGTGGCAGATGATTTCATCCCCGGGGAGCGGCGTGGCCTCGCCGGAGCCGGGCGCGCGGACGACATAGCGGAGCCCGGACGGCAGCTTGTGCGCGTTCCCGTAGCGCCGGGCGAGTTCCATCTCGTCATCGGTCGAATACTGCGGCGCCTCGCGGTTCAGGGCCTCGCGCATCGCGCTGTTGATGGGCCGGCCGGAGTTTTTCCGCCAGAGCAACCCGGAACGCGTGACCAGCGCCGCGGTGATGAGGACGACGCCGAGCAGGAGAAGATAGAAGAAACTGCGCATGAAAATCTGATGTTCCGATACGCCCGCATTCCCGCTTTGGCAAACCGCGTGTTTGTGGCCCGTCGCCAAGCGACGGCCCTGCGATGCGTTGCTCACTGAACCGTGAACCCCTGAACCATTGAACCATTTAACCCCTGCCCCCCCGGACCGCTGAACCTCCTTGCCGCCGCGCCCCTCGCGCACGAACCTCCCCGTTTCCCATGACATTTCCCGATTCCTTCACCATCATCAGCGACGAGGTTTCCCAGGATCTGCCGGACCTCGCCCGGTTCGTCCGGTCGTTCAAGCTGCCGGGGATCGAGCTCCGGAGCATGTTCGGCCGGGCCTTCAAGGACCTGACTCCAGCCGACATCTCCGAGATCAAGCGCACCGCGTCCGGCGAGGGCTGGAAAATCTTCGGCTGCGCCTCCCCGGTGTTCAAATGCGACATCGATGACTCCGCTGCCGTAAAGACGCACCTCGACCTTTTCAAGCGCAGCGCCGCCGTGGCCCGCGAGCTCGGTTGCGACCTCGTCCGGATCTTCACCTTCCTGCGCCGGCCTCCGCACGAAAACGTGGCGTTGCTGCCGCGCGTGGCGGGACATCTGCAGGAACTCCGGGCGGCGGCGGCTGACGCCGGTGTGCGGCTGGGTCTGGAAAACGAACATTCCTGCATCGTGGGCATGGGTCCGGAACTCGCGGCGGTGCTCGCACTCCTGCCCGACCGGGAATTCGGCGGGATCTGGGATCCCTGCAATGTGCTCTACGTCCCCGGCACCGGCGCGGCCACGGAGGGCTTCAAGGCCGTCGCCAGCCGGATCTTTCATGTGCACATCAAGGACGCTCGCCGCGTGCCGCCGAAGCCGGGCTCGCTTCAGGCCGTGGCGATGCCGATGGGCCTCGGCGATGTCGGCTGGCGCGATCATTTCGCGGAGATCGCGGCCTCCGGCTACCGCGGGATGTTTTCCCTGGAGACGCACTGGCGGGTCGAGCAGATCGCCGAGGAGGAACTGCACCTGCCCGCCGGCTACTCGTTCTCGCGCGGCGGCGACGAGGCGACCCGCGTCTGCCTGCACAACACCCGGATGCTGTTATCCTGAACAATTGCGGCTCAGCCGGCCGCGATCGCCTCATCAATCGCCTCGTTCGAGAACACGACCTGCACGTCGTCGAGCTCCTCGAGCGCCTCCTGCAGTTTTGCGATCGTGGCTGCGACCGCCGGATCGGCCACCGGCACCGTCACGGTCGGGATGTGCGCGATTTCCGCGCTCTCCGGCTTGATCCCCTTCTGCTCGAGCGCCTGCGAGAGCTTGTCGAAGTCATGGACGTTGCAGCGGATTTCATATCCCTGCTCGCTGGTCACCACGTCGTCGGCGCCCGCCTCGAGTGCCAGCTCGAGCAACGGCTCCTCAGCCGCCTGATCCTTCGCGATCAGGAACTGGCCGGCATGGACGAACTGGAAAGCCACCGCGCCCGTGCTCGCGAGGTTGCCGCCGTTGCGGGCGAATGCCGACCGCACCTCCTGGGCCGCGCGCACCTTGTTGTCGGTCGTCACCTTCACCATGAAGGCCACGCCACCCGGCCCGTAACCCTCGTAGGTAATCTCCTCGAAAACCACGCCCGGCAGCTCGCCCGTGCCCTTCTTGATTGCGCGATCGACGTTGTCCGCCGGCATGTTCGCATCGCGCGCCTTCAGCACGAGCGTCCGCAGCCGCGCGTTGGCTTCCGGATCGCCACCGCCCGCCTTCGCCGCGAGCGTGATGTCGCGGGAAAGCCGCGAAAAGACCTTGCCCTTGCGCGCATCGGTCACGGCCTTCAGCCGCTTCACCTTGGACCATTTGTTGTGACCAGCCATGGCGACGAGTAGCGAGTAGCGGCTAGAGAGGCGAAGGAGCCAACGAATAGGCAGCAGGTGCCGCCGACGCCAGCGGAAGAAAAACCCAATGCGGATCTCCAATCAGGGGTCCCATATGCACTATTCGCAACCCGCTACTCACTACTGTTTCTTCTTCGGCGAGACGTTCTTGGTGCCCTTCTTCCAGGAAGAGACCGTGGTGGCGGCCGTCGCGCCGGGGGAAACGGGCGTCGGATCGTCCTTCATCCGGTTGATGACCATCTGCTGGCCAATGGTGAAGATGCCGTTCACCGTGGAGTACAGCGCGAGCGCGGCCGAAAAGCTGTAGCAGAACAGGGTGAAGATGACCGGCATGAACTTCATCATCTTCACCTGCATGTTGTCGACCGACGGCGTGGGCGTGAGCCGCATCTGGTAGAACATCGTCGCCCCCATCAGCAGCGGCATGATGTTGAGAGGGATCCCAAAAATGTAGGCCACGGTGTCCGGCGAGGCGAGATCCTCGGTCCAGAGGAAGCCCTGGAAGCGCAGCTCCGCGGGGCATTGCAGCATCGCGAAGAACCCGATGAAGAGCGGCATCGTAATCAGGATGGGGATGCAGCCGCCCAGCGGGTTCACCTTGTGGGTCTTGAACAGCGCCATCGTGGCCTGCTGCTGCTTCTGGGGGTTGTCCTTGTACTTCTCGCGGATCTCCTGCATCAGCGGCTGGAGCTTGGCCATCCGCTTGGCCGATTTCGAGGCGGCCAGCGTGAACGGCAGGGTCACGATCTTCAGGATCAGCGTCATCAGCACGACGGCCCAGCCCCAGTTGCCCACCCATTTCTGCACGCCGTTGAGCAGGGTGTTGAGCAAGGGGGCGACGTAGCCGCTGAGGAAGATCCGGTTGAAGAAATACTGCGTGTAGGGGAGCGCGCGGTCCTCGTTGTGTGCGAAGGTCGAGACCCGGCGGTATTCCTGCGGGCCGACATAGAGCATCCCCGCGAGCCGCGTGCTGCCATTCGGCGCGAGCGCCGGCAGGTCGAACCGGGCCGCGGCCGTCATCCCGATGTTCGCCGCCTGCGTGTCGGCAAAGGCGGGCAGCTCGATCCGCCGGGCGATCACGCTGATTCCCTGCTGTTCCGGCGTGTAGATGCTGGCGAAAAACTGGTTCTTGGCCGCAGTCCACACGATGTTCCCCGGCGACTCGATCACGGGCTTGGGCGCTGCGCCGGCGCCAAACATCCGTCCGAAACCGCCGCCATCGAGCTCCCCGCGATCAATGAAGGTAGTGTCCTCGCCGTTGTACGAAACCACGTTGAGGTGCATCCCGGGATCCCGCGAATTCACGGGGGCGGCGGTGCCGACGGCCAGGGCCGCACGCGGCAGCGCCATCGTGGTGTCGGTGAGGTTGCGGAAGGTGGTCTCATGCTGGAGCCGGTACGGATCGCCGCCGGGTTCGCCGGCCGCCATCAGCCGATAGCGCCGGATCACCTCGATCCGATCGTCGAGCACGGCGCGGTACACGACTTCCCGATCGGTCGACGTGACGAGCTGGAATTCGCGCTCCGGGCCAAGGCCGGGGAAGTCGCGCAGCGCGAGCAGCGGATCCTCGTGCAGGTGATTGAAGACATACGGGGCCGGCTTGTCCTGCACGGCCGGGTATTTCTTGAACGCAACCTCGCGGACGGCGCCACCGAAATTCGTGAACCGCGCCTCGATGAATTCGTTGGCGAGCGTCGTGATCCGGGCGCTGGCGGCATCCCGCGCGATGCTGGCAAAGATGGAGGTCGGCGCGGCAATCGGCGCCGGCGCCCCGTCGGGCGCCACTCCCGGCGAGGCCGCAGCCGCGGTTGAAACCGTGGTCGCCGGGACCGGTGCCGCCGGCTGCGCGGGTGCGGCGGCGGAGCGGGGAGCGGCGGGCTGGGTCGAAGGCGCCGACTTCGGCGCGTAGATCAGGACCGCGAACGCTGCGACCAGCAGCACGACCCCGATGGTGAAATTCTTCTTGTCCATTAATTCAGTGGATGGGAGGTGGAAAATGGTTCAGACCGCGCCCGGCCGCGGAGGGCGGTCATGGCTCCAGGCGGTTCCGGCGGAGGAATCCTGGCGGCGGGTGCAGACCGGCACCGGGTCGAACCCCCCGGGATGCAATGGCGTGCACTTCGCGAGCCGGCGCAACGCCAACCAGCCACCCGCCATGACGCCGTGCATCCGCACCGCTTCCGCCGCGTAATGCGAGCACGTCGGCGCAAACCGGCAGGCGCAGCTTCCCAGCGTGACCACCGGCAGCAGCGGCGACAATGTCCGCTGGTAAACGCGGATCGACCCGAGCACCATCGCAGCCGGCAGGCGGACGATTGTGGCAGCCACTGCCGCAAGGGCAGCTCGACTGGGCGCAGTGGGAATCATGAAAGCGGAGTGACTGGCGCGATCGGTATCCTGCGGCAGGCCTCGGAAAACGTGCTCTCGAGCTCGGCCATCGGCCAGGCATTGACCGCTGCCCGGGCAATCAGGAGCAGATCGCAGCCGCCCGGAACTTCCGACTGATGCTGCCGGAAAATCTCCCGGAGCCGCCGCCGCGCGCGGTTGCGACGGGTCGCACCGCCCACCGCAGCCGTCGAGGCAATCACACAAACCCGGGCGAGGTTGCCGTCCGGCGCGACCGGCGTGGAGGGCGAACGCCGTTTCCACCAGATCGTGAAGGCCCTGCATTCCAGCCGCCGGCCCTGCTCGCGAACGGCACGGATTTCATTCGCCCGCCGCAAATGCTGTTCAGGGCGAAAACGCATGCGAAAAAGAACGGGGGACAATTCAGCGGGGAAAGGCTGGCGTGGACCATTGTCCCGGGGCTCCGCAGCATCCACGTCCATCCACCCTTTGGGCGTTCCAATCAAACGACAGTCAACCGTTTGCGGCCTTTGCGACGCCGGGACTTGATGACCTTGCGACCGCTGGCGGTCGCCATCCGGGCGCGGTATCCAATCTTGCGGGCGCGTTTCTTGCGATGTGGGCGAAATGTTGGCTTCATGATGTTTCTAAAAAAAGAGGGTCAGACGTGCCCGACGGCAGGGGGGGTGTCAAGGGCGGGATGGGGAGGGCGGCGGACCGGGCCGGGGCCTCGCGGCGCGCCCGGCCAATCCAATGCGTCTAACCGGCATCCATCTTAATGCGGCAGCCGCGACCGAAGGGGCGGCTCCGCCTCGTACTCGTTCCTCGTAATCTTTCTCGTTCTCAACTCGATCGCGCACACACCAAAGAGAACGAGAACGACTGACGAGAACGAGAACGATCGAATCGTCTCAGATGTGAGCGGTCCGAACAGTTCGTGGCGCGGCGGTCAGAGGTCTGATGGGCGTTACCAGCCGGCCGCCTGGCCGTCCTTCCGGCTTTCGCTGGCGCCGATATAGACCCGGTTCCGCGCATCCCACTTGATCGCCTGGTAACCGCCGTATCCGCCCAGGTCGGTCCGGGTATCATGGCCGCGGCGCTGCAACTCCGCCACCGCCGCCCAGGGCACCCCGGTCTCGAAGCACACGTAACCGCCGGTCGTCATCCTCGGCTGATCGTAATCGCTCGAACCAAAATGCTGCCACCGTGCCGCGTCGCCGGCTTCCTGCAGGTTCATGCCAAAATCGATCAGGTTGACGACGATCTGCACGTGACCCTGCGGCTGCATCGCCCCGCCCATCACGCCAAAGCTCAGCCATGGCTGGCCGTCCTTCATGATGAAGGCGGGAATGATGGTGTGGAAGGGCCGCTTGCCCGGTGCGTAGACATTGGCATGGCCGGGTTCGAACACG
This sequence comes from Verrucomicrobiia bacterium, assembly GCA_011525695.1. Lineage (GTDB taxonomy): Bacteria > Verrucomicrobiota > Verrucomicrobiia > Opitutales > Opitutaceae > ER46. Next base: position 29,515 of record WYBX01000031.1, on the reverse strand, counting down.
AACATCTCGCCGCGATTCTGGAATCCGAACCCCAGCCCCGGCACGACGACGCCGCTGCCCATCCCGCGATAGTTGCTCTGGATCAGTGACACCATGTTGCCCTCGGCATCCGCCGTCGTGAGATAAATCGTGTCGCCATCCTGCAATGCCGGGTTGCCCGCATCGTAGGTCATCGCCGCACGCTCCATTGATATCAGCGCCCGCCGCTGCGCCGCGTACTCCTTTGAAAGCAGCCCCTGCAGCGGAATCTTCGAGAATTCGGGGTCGGCATAAAACTTCGCGCGATCCTCGAACGCCAGCTTCTTGGCCTCGATCATGACGTGCAACGCATCCGCGGAATTGTACCCCATCTTCGCCAGATCAAACCCCTCCAGGATCGTCAGCATCTGCAGCGCGGCGATCCCCTGCCCGTTCGGCGGCAGTTCGTACACGTCGTAGCCCCGATAATTGACCGACACCGGCTCGACCCAGGTCGAGGTGTGCGATTCGAAATCGACCTTCCGCAGCCAGCCGCCCGCCTGCACGAAGAACCGGTCCATCGCCTCGGCGATTTCCCCGCGGTAAAAGGCATCGCGGCCCTTCTCCGCCAGCAAACCGAGCGTTCGCGCCAGATCGGGATTCCGGAAGATCTCGCCCTTCCGCGGCGCCCGGCCGTTCGGCGCGTAAGTGGCCATGAACCCGCCGGGCTGCTTGCCGAGCAGCGGCACGCTGACGTCCCAGTAATACGCAATCACCTCGCTGACGGGAAATCCCTCCCGCGCATAACGAATTGTCGGCTCCAGCACCCGGGCCATCGGCAGCCTGCCGAACTTCCCGTGCAGTTCGAACCAGCCGTCGACCGCTCCGGGCACCGAAATCGGCAGCAGTCCGCGCTGCGGGATGGTCTTCACGCCGAGCCGGGCGAGCTCTGCCTTCATCTGCTCGAGACTGAGCCCGCGCGGCGAGCGGCCGGAGGCATTCAACCCGTGGAGCTTCCGGGCCTTCGCATCCCAGACGATGGCGAACAGGTCGCCACCGATCCCGTTGCTGACCGGCTCCATTAGCCCCAGCGCCGCGTTCGCGGCAATGGCTGCATCGACGGCCGAGCCGCCCGCCTTGAGCACGTCGAGCCCGACCTGCGTCGCCAGCGGATGGCTGGTGCAAACCATGCCATGCTGGGCGATCACTTCCGAGCGGGTGGCGAAGGGGAGTCCGGTGATGCGATCCACTTGGGCGGGAAGCGTGCAGGTTGCCAGCAAGGTGGCAATGACGGTCAGGGGTACCGATTTCATCCGTCGAGCCTTGGCGGCCGACAGGCGGTGGTCAATCAGCAGTAACCAAGCACTGCCCGGCCGCCAAAATTTCGGCGCCGCGCTTTTTTCATGGTTTCGCCGATTCACATTTGCCAACGTCCGGCCCGCGATGCGCATCGCGGTGATTTCAGATACCCACGATCATTACCCGGACTGGCTGCCGGGCCAGTTAGACGAAGCGGATGAGATCTGGCACCTCGGCGACGTCTGCGCACCGGCGACGCTCGCAGCGTTCGAGCAACTGGGTCCGCCGCTGCGGGTGGTCATGGGCAACTGCGATGCGCACCCGTGGCCGCTCTCGCTCGATCTGCAGCGCGGCGGCGTCCGGTTCCATCTGACGCACATTCCTCCCCGGAAGCCTCCGCGGGGGGCGCAGGTCATCCTCCACGGCCACACCCACGTTCCCCGCGATGAAACGGATCCGGGGAACGTCCGCTGGCTGAACCCCGGCTGCATCACGCGGCCGAACCGCGGAGCACCGGCGAGCTGGGCCTGGCTGACAGTGGAACATGGCCGGATCACCGGATGGGAGCGGGTGCTGCTGGGCCAGCAATTCAAGTGAGCCATCGATTGCGCGGCCCATGCGCTCACAAGCGCGGTTAACCCTGATTGCACGGAACACACGGATTCGAGTTCGGCTCTGAAGGAACCGGGTGCTGACTAACCTGAAAGTTTCCTGAACCAGTTCACCGCGGCGAGACGCTGCTGCCACTTCGAGCCCGAGACGCCGCTGCCACGCCTGACACCTCGATGAGCCCCACCTTCTGGCCCAACCTGATGACCGCGCTGCGAATCGCACTGGTTCCCGCCGTGCTCACCGCGGCGATCGCGGGATCGCGGACGGGTTTCGTGGTCCTGGTGGCCGCCGCGCTCGCCACCGACGCGCTCGACGGTTTCCTCGCCCGATGGCTGAATGCGTATTCGGAATTCGGACGCAAACTCGACAGCATTGCCGATTACCTGACGATGCTGACCGGCATCGCCGGGATCGCGCTGCTCTGGCCGGACATCATGCGCCGGGAGATTGCTTGGGTGGCCAGCGGGCTGGGCGCCTTCTTTGCCGTTGTCATCTACGGGCTGGTCCGGCTGGGCCGCGCACCGTGCTACCACACCTGGGCCAACAAGATCCTCGCGGTGGTCACCGCCCTGTCGCTCATCCCGCTGCTCGCGGAGTGGTCGGCGATGCCATTTCACGTCGCGATCGTCCTCCAGGGGATTGCCGCGCTCGAGGAGATGACGATCTCGGTCCTGGTGCCGTCCCATGTCGGCGAGATGCCCACGGTCTGGCATGCCTTGCGCCAGCGCCGGGTCGGACGGGGTCAGCCCGGCGCAGGTTGATTCCAGCACGTGGCAGCGGCGTCTCGCCGCTGGAATGCACTTCGCCATCCGTTGCCGGTCACCTTGACGCCGGCAGGACAAACCGGCAGCAGTTCCCATCAACGGATGAGCGACGCCGGGCAGCAGACATTCCTCGGGTTTTTCGCCCCCACGACGGGCGCGCTCCCTGCACCCACCAAACCGGCAGACGGTGCTAGCAATCATCGCGACCGCACTGCCGGCCCGGCCGCCGCCGCGGACATCGTTTTCGCCCGGAGCACGCGTGCCCACAGTTACCGACTCACCCTGCGCCGCGATGGCACCGCCGTCGCCACGATTCCCGTGCGTGGCTCGGAGCGCGAGGCGAGGCGGTTCGTGGAACAGCATCGCGACTGGCTCGAACGCGCCCGGGCACGGCAGCGCCACCGGCCCCGGGCCGCCGAAGTCTGGACCATCGGCACCCATCTCCTCTGGCGGGGCGAGATGCATGAACTACGCGTGGCTGCCGCGGGCAACCGGCCCCACGTCTGCCTCGGTGCCGACGTCTTTCGCGTCGCCCGACTCGAAGGCGACCTCCGCCCCACCCTCGAGGCGCATTTTGCCCGGCGCGCCCGGATTGAACTGCCCGGCCGCGCCTGGGAACTTGCGGCCCTCACCGGCGTCGAGGTCCGGCACGTGAGCGTCCGCAACCAGCGTTCCCGATGGGGTTCCTGCTCCGCCAATGGCACGATTTCGCTCAACTGGCGGCTGATCCAGACCCCGGACTTCGTCCGCGACTATATCGTGTATCATGAACTGATGCACCTGCGGGAAATGAACCACTCCGATCGTTTCTGGGCGCGCGTCGGCGAGGTGTGCCCGGGCTGGCGCGACGCCGAGCGCTGGATCAAGCGCAATGGCTCACTGGTCGGCTTGTGAGCGTCCGTCAGGATTTTTTGGAACTGTCGCGGAACGAGCTTGTTGGCGGCGGCGGTTCGCGTGAAGGATCGGGTGCATGAGCCATGTTCCAGCTGCCAACCGTTACGAAACGATGACGTTCAACCGCTGTGGACGGAGCGGATTGAAGCTGCCGGCGATCTCGCTGGGGCTGTGGCACAACTTCGGCGGCGACACGCCTTCGGAAAACTCCCGTGCGATGTGCCGCCGCGCCTTCGATCTCGGCATCACCCATTTCGATCTCGCGAACAATTATGGTCCGCCGCCGGGATCCGCCGAGATCAACTTTGGCGCTCTCCTCCGCAGCGATTTTGCCGGGTATCGCGACGAATTGGTGATTTCCACGAAGGCGGGCTACCGGATGTGGCCCGGGCCCTACGGGGAATGGGGCAGCCGCAAGTATCTTCTCTCGAGCCTGGACCAGAGCCTGAAGCGGATGGGGCTCGACTATGTCGATATCTTCTATTCGCACCGGTTCGACCCCGAGACGCCGCTCGATGAGACGATGGGCGCGCTCGACCAGGCGCTGCGCTCCGGCCGGGCCCTTTACGTGGGAATCTCTTCGTACAACAGCCGCCGGACGCGGGAGGCCAATGCGCTGCTGCGCGAGTTCGGCCATCGCTGCCTGATCCACCAGCCCAGTTATTCGATGCTGAATCGCTGGGTCGAGACCGACGGGCTGCTCGACACCCTGGAGGCGGAGGGGATCGGCTGCATCGCGTTCTCCCCGCTCGCGCAGGGCATGTTGTCCGACCGGTACCTGGCTGGCCAGCCGGCGGACAGCCGGTTGAAGACAAGCGGGTTCCTGAAGGGGGAATTCCTGAGTTCGGAGAACCTGGGCCGGATTCGGGCGCTGAATGAAATCGCGAAGGAACGCGGGCAGACCCTCGCCCAGATGGCGATTGCCTGGGTGCTCCGGGATCCGCGCGTGACGACCGCGTTGATTGGCGCGAGCAAGGTTTCGCAAATCGAGGATTGCGTGGGCGCGCTGAAAAACCGCGACTTCTCGGCCGACGAACTGGCCCGGATCGATCGGTACGCGCAGGACGGCCAGATCAACCTCTGGGCGGCATCGAGCGCTGGTTGATGGCTGCCGTGGCAGGGCTCCTCGTCGCAGCGCGCTTCATGGGGTGCAGTCTTGCCCGTTCGCAGGGGCGCAGTCTTGCGCGTTCAATGAGTCACCGATTCGTAGGGGCGCAGTCTTGCTGCGCCCTCATGCATAAATCAGACGTGGATTCGAAACGGCGCAGTCTTGCTCGTTCAATGAGTTAACGATTCGTAGGGGCGGGTTGCCGAATGCGCAGTTGAAGGTGGATTTCGGGCCGGTCGCGAGGCATATCGTGCTCACCTCCGATGAACGCTGCCACCGTTTCCGCGCCCTCCGCCCCGACCGTCGCCGAGAATCCGCGCCCTGCCCCTGAACGACTCGCCTCGCTCGATGCGCTCCGCGGATTCGACATGCTTTGGATCATCGGCGGTTCCGGCGTGGTCCATGCGCTGGGCAAGATCAGTGACAATGCATTCACCCGTTTCCTCTCGCAGCAGTTCACGCACGTCGAATGGGAGGGGCTCCGCTTCTACGATCTCATTTATCCGCTGTTTCTGTTCCTGGTGGGAATCTCGATGGTGATCTCGCTCGACCGGATGCTGGCGCGCGAAGGCCGGAAGGCGGCGGTACTGCGGGTGCTCCGGCGGACCTTCATCCTTTACGCGCTGAATCTCATTTATAATGGCGGATTCTCGACGCGCTGGCCGGACATCCGGGTCGTCTCCGGCGTCCTCGCCATGATCGCGATGAGCTACCTGCTGGCCGGTTTGATCTATATCTTCTTTGGCCGAAGCCTGAAGCGAATGGCCGCGATCACGGCGGCGCTCCTGCTGGGCAACTGGGCGATTCTGGGGCTGATTCCCTTCCCCGACTTCACGCTCAACAAAGCCACCGTCGAAGCGCTGGCCGCGCAGGCCGGTTCCGATGATCCGGCGGCCGTCTCGGCCATGGTCACCGCACGGGTGCATGGCACGTACGAGGCGGGGCACAACCTGAGCAATTATCTCGATTACCGGTTCATGCCGGGAAAGAAGGCGGCGCGGTATTATGAAAACCAGGGGCTGCTCAGCCCAATGACCTCGGTCACGCTTTGCCTGGCGGGGATCTTCGCCGGCCGATTGCTGCTGAACCCGGGCCTCCCGTCGCGCCGGAAGGTCGGCTGGCTCGTCGCCGGTGGACTCGCCGCGCTGGCGCTCGGCTGGCTCTGGTCCCTCCAGCTTCCCGTCGTCAAACGGCTCTGGACATCGTCGTACTGTCTCATGACCGCCGGCTACAGCGCACTGCTGATGGCGCTGTTCTACCAGGCGGTGGACGGCTGGAAACTGCAGCGCTGGTTCGTGCCGCTCATGTGGATCGGGGTGAACCCCATCACGCTCTACATGCTTTACGAACTGGTGGACTTCCCGGACGTGGCGGCACGGCTCGCGGGTGGCGATGTGCAGGCGGGGCTGGATCGGCTGCTTATGGGCAGCGGGAGCCTGATGGTCGCGTTCGTGGCGCTCGGGCTGGTGCTGCTGCTCGCCCGGTTCCTCCACCAACGCCGGATCTTTTTAAGGATTTAGCCGCCGCCAGTTCTGACGGGCTGCTATGGCGGCTCGCACATTCGGATTGATTCGATCGGGATAGCGGGCAACTGAATGGTCCCGGTCGATCCCCGGCCCCCACTTCGGCGGCGTTCCATCGCGTTTGCCACCGACCTTATTCCCACCCTCGAACCCCTGCTTCATGAATCGCCGCAACTTCATCGCCTCCAGCCTGGCCGCCGGCACCGTCCTCGGATCCGGATCGCTCCTCGCGCAAGCCGCCCGCCAGCCGGCGCCCAAGTTCAAGCTCAAGTACGCGCCGCATCCGGGCACGTTCAAGGAGCACGGCGGCGAGAATCCCGTCGACCAGATCAAGTTCATCGCCGATCAGGGCTTCACCGCCATGGAGGACAACCAGATGGGGAAGCGGCCGATTGAGCTTCAGGAAAAGATGGCCCGCGCCATGTCCGATCTCGGACTGACGATGGGAGTTTTTGTCGTCACGGCCGATTTCAAGAACGTCACATTCGCGTCGCCGGCGCCGGAGGCGCGCGAGGCGATCCTCAAGGACATCCGCGCCGGGCTCGAGGTGGCCAGGCGGGTCAACGCGAAATGGATGACCGTCGTGCCCGGCTGCTTCGATCTGAAGCTGCCGTGGGAATACCAGACATCCAATGTCATCGACAATTTCCGCCGCTGCGCCGAGCTCTGCGAACCCGCCGGCGTGACGATGGTGATGGAGCCGCTCAATACGCACACGAATCATCCCGGCGTTTTCCTCCAGGACGTGGCCCAGGCGCATGCGATCTGCCGGGCGGTTCGAAGCCCCTCCTGCAAGATCCTCTACGATCTCTACCACCAGCAAATCCAGCGGGGAAATCTCATTCCGAACATCGATCTCGCCTGGAACGAAACGGCGTATTTCCAGGCCGGTGACAATCCCGGCCGAAAGGAACCCGGCACGGGCGAGGTGAATTACCGGCGGGTATTCGAGCACCTTCATCGCAAGGGATTCAACGGCGTGATCGGGATGGAGCACGGCAACTCGCGTCCGGGCAAGGAAGGCGAACTGGCTGTCATCCAGGCCTACCGCGCCGCGGATGACTTTTGAATCCGATCCTGAATTCGGGATTCACCTTGCTCGGCCGCTCGCTCACAGATCCCGAAACTCCACCAGATACGCCACGAGTTCGGCCATCACGGCCTCGGCGACCATCAGCTGCGCGTCCACCCGACTTGCCCCCGGGCACTCGATCCGGCCGCAGCGCACGGCGATAAAACGGCCCCGGCGCCGGTGGACCAGCGCCCACCAGGCAAAGGGGTTGTTCACGCCCGCCTCCGGCGACCGCTCCGCATGACCGGTCGTGGCGAGACCGAGATCGCTGTGAAACAGCCGGCACACCCCGCGCGCCATCTCGTCAGCCGCGCGGGCGGAAACCCCCCGGTCACGGTTCGCCGCCACCGGGCTCACCCCGAGCCGCCGCATCTTCTGCGCCGGCGCGTAGGCCGTGAGCCCGCCGAGGAAGAACCCCGACGCGCCTGAGATCCGGCCGATCATCGCCTGCAGGTTTCCGCACGTCATGCTTTCCGCCACCGCCAGCGTCAGCGGCGGCTCCTGCATCATCAGATCCCTGGGATTAATCATCGTTGCCGCCAGTGCAGCACACCCATGATTCCCGACACGAGTGAAAACCCGGCGCCCGCGAGATCTCAGGTGCCCGCACCGGGCGGCTTCGGCGCGGCCTCGGTGATCCGCTTGAGCTTGGCCAGCCCATGCTCGAAATCGCCGCCAACCATCCCGTCCATCCACAGTCCAAACCAGCGGTTCATTGGGTTGAGCCCAAGGTCGCCTTCACTGATCCACACGACCCGCACGCCACCGGTCGCGGGTTCCACGCTCACGCTACCCGTCGAAACCATACCGAAATCGGGGAACTCGAGCGTGTACCGCACATGATGCGGAGGCTCGTTGGCCGTGATCGTCATCTTCCCGTTGCCTTCGGTCTCGCTCTCCCAGGCGCTCCACGCGCCGACGCCGGCGGTGTTTTCGGAAAAACTGAGTTTCATCTGGGGATCGCGTTCATGCCAGGCCGTCCATTTCTGCCACTGACGGAGATCGCCCACGTGCGAGTAGACCGTGTCCGGAGCTGCCTGGATGACCGCCGCCCGTTCGATGTGGAAGTGCCGCGGCAGCACAAATGCGATCAGAACCAGCAAAAGGACCAGCGCAGCCAGTCCGCCCAGCAGACGAAGGAGCAGTTTCATGGGGTGGTGGGGTTGCGAGCCAGTGTGGGAGCCGGCCCGGAAAGTGCAGCAACAAATCATACCCTGCTGAGACGGTCACCGGCCACCACGTTGCGCCTCGAGCTTCGGCTGCGCTCATCCCAACTCCAGCCCGACCGGGCAGTGATCGCTGCCCATCACCTCGGGGGAAATCCACGCCCGCTTCAGGGCCGGCCGGAGCTTCCGGCTGGCGATGAAGTAATCGACGCGCCACCCGATGTTCCGGGCGCGGCAGTTCATCATCTGACTCCACCAGGTGTAATGCCCCGGTCCCGGCTCGAATTCCCTGAACGTATCCACAAATCCGCTCGCCAGCAGCCGGCTGAAATTTGCCCGCTCCTCGTCGGTGAAGCCCGCATTCCGCCGGTTCGTCTTCGGGTTTGCCAGGTCGATTTCCTGGTGCGCCACATTGAGATCGCCGCAGAACACCACCGGCTTGCCGCGCCGTTCGAGTTTCTTCAGGTAGGCCAGGAAGGCCGGATCCCATTCCTCCGTCCGGTACGCCAGCCGCGTCAGTCCCCGCTGCGAGTTCGGCTGGTACACGTTCAATAGGTGGAAATCGGGGAATTCCGCCCGAATCACGCGGCCCTCCGCATCGTGCGCCCGGAGTCCGATGCCGAGCGATACCTCCTTCGGCTTCACTCGGGTGAATATGACGGTCCCGCTGTAGCCCTTCTTCACCGCCGGGTTCCAGAACACCTCATAGCCGTGCGGCCAGGCGATGTGCTGCACGTCGCCCGGGTGAGCCTTCGCCTCCTGCAGGCAGATCACGTCGGCCCCCGCCCGCTCCATGAAATCGAGCAGCCCCTTCTTGTGGGCAGCCCGCACGCCGTTGACGTTCCAGGAGACAAATTTCATCCCGCGACGCTACCAGCGACCTGGGGGAGTCCGGCAACACCATCGTTTGCGCTATGCCGCGACAGCGCCTTGCCTCCGGCGGATGCCGGCCCTCAGTGTTTGCCCCTGCATGCCCGTCTTTCCGCACCGCCCCCTGGGTGAACGCATCCCCCCCGCCAGCCCCCACGCCGTGTCGTGCAGCCTGCCGACCATGCGCGACGTTCGGGGCTACGAGGAAAAGGATCCCGAGACGCTGCGCCACCTCACCTCCGGCTACCCGCGGTTCGTCGTCCATCCGTTCACCCGGCAGCTCATCTCCCATCTCACCGCGACCACCCCGGCGTTGCGCGACCGGACACTCTGGCTGACTTCGTCGCCACGGATGGCCCATGCCCTCGCCGCCGCGCTCGACCGCGCCGCACCGGCCGGCCAGGCGAGCGGCGTCGAAGTCATCTCGTTCGAGGAACTCCACGGCGTCTCCCACCCTGCCGCGCCGGAAACCTTCACCCGCGCCAAGACCTTTCTGCAAAACATCGGGGGATTCCTCTCCTCGCGGGAAGCCGAGGATCTCGCCGTGAAATGGGGGCTCCTGCCCGCGGCAGGTCCCGAGCCGGCTTTCCGCGGTGACGCGGCAGCGGAGATCCGGCGTCATCTCCGCGCCGCGCTGCCGGAGACCGGGGATCGGGATCTGCTCCTGGCCAACTGCGGGATGAACGCGATGTACGCCGCGTTTCGCGGCTCGGCCGCCCTCCAGGCCACGCGCAGCCGGACGGTCTGGCTCCAGCTCGGCTGGCTCTATGCCGACACGATCGCGATCCTCAAGAAATTCACCGGGATTCCGGCCGACTATGTCTATATCCGCGATCCGCTCGACCAGGCGGGGATCGAGCGGCTATTCGCGAGGCATGGTAACCGGATCGCGGGCATAATTGCCGAGGTGCCGACCAACCCGCGGATCGAAACGCCCGACGTGGCGGCGCTGGGCCGGCTCTGCCGCGAGCATGGCGCCCATCTGATCGTGGACCCCTCGGTCGCCTCCGTCTTCAACCTCGATGTCCTGCGACATGCCGATGTCGTTGTTTCCAGTCTAACGAAATACGCTGCCAGTGACGGCGACCTGGTGGCGGGGATGATCGCGATCAATCCGGCCGGTCTGGATGCCGCGGCGCTCCGGGAGCGGGCGGCGGCCGAGCTGGAGCCGATCTATCCGCGGGATCTGGCGCGGCTGGCCGCGCAAATTGGCGAAACGCAGTCGGTGCTCCGGACGATTCACGCGAACACCGCGCAGGTGGCGGCCTTTCTCGAAGCGCATCCGGCCGTCCGCGAGGTGCTGTGGGCACGGCATCTCGCATCGCGGGCGAATTTCGAGACGATCGCCCGGTCGCCGGATGCGACCGGCGGCGTGATTTCATTCACGCTGCGCGGGCCGATCGAGCAGTTTTATGATCGGCTGCGGCTGCCGAAGGGCCCCAGCTTCGGTATGAAGACCACCCTGATCTGTCCCTTCATGGTGCTCGCCCATTACGATCTGGTCTCGACTCCGGCCGGCATTGCCGAACTTGCCGCCAGCCGGCTCGATCCGGATCTGCTGCGGCTATGCTGCGGCACGGAACCGGCGGCGGAGATTATCGCCGCCTTGGCCGAGGCGCTGGCGTGAGCCGGTCGAACGGCTCGCCGACGGGCCGCTTTCGAATCAGAAATGGGATTTGGATTCAGGGTGGGGGCCGGGGACCATCCGGTTCGGGATGCAGTTTCAAGGCCAGCGCCCGGAAATTCCGCACGCGATGAAACGTCGCATGGTCGGCGTCATGCTGGTTTGGCGCGGCGATACTCGTGCGCACGAGGATTGCAAGGTCGTCGCCGTCGATTACCGGCCGCGCGTACATGAACGACTGCGAGAGTTTCGGCGCCTGCGCGATGCATCCGGCCTGGAACCAATTGAGGGCATCGGCACTGTAGAAGAGCATGAGAAAGCGCCGGTCGTTGCCCCCGCCCCCCATGAACCGATCCGCCGCACGCGCCTTTTCCCACAAATCGAATCGCTCCTGGCTGTCGACCGGCAGGTTGCCCGTCGCCCAGTAGAGCTTCGAGGTCTCGTCCCAGATGATGGCGCGCTTCACCTGTGCGCCGGGCGCGGGATGGAACTGCGCAAAGGTCAGTTTCAGTTCCCGACCGTCGTCCGCCAAATTCACCACTGCGCCCAGGCCGGCAGTCGCCTGGGATTCTGCATTCACACTGGCGAGCAAGCGGATGCTACCGCCAACCTCGACCACATTCGGCTCACTGAAAAGCCGCAGGCCACCACTTCGACCGGGCGGAACCAGGGAGTCCGGCAGTCCGGGAAAGGGAAGCGGCTCCGACAATCGCCACGCCCGCTGCTCCAACAGGTTCATCGACAAATCCCCCGCCAGGACGCGCAGCCCCCGATTGGGACCGAGCGCGAAATCATCCATCGCATAGTAGATCGCTCCCTGCCGAATCAACACCGCGGTGTGCGTATTCCAATACTGTCCGGAAAATAACAGCACCTCCCGGGACCACGTATGGCCAGCATCCTCGCTGCGAAGCAGCAGCACATCGCGACCGGGGACTTCGCGCCCACCCTTGTGCGCGAAGAGGTGGAGCTTTCCATCATGGATCCACGGCACGGCCGAGTAGTAGGGCAGCGTCGAAAGCCGCTCCCAGGTCCGGCCGCCGTCGCGACTCGACACAATGTGCGTCCAGCTGTGCGTCGCCCGGCGCTCCAGGTTCCATGCCGCCCGGGGAATCACGGGCACAACGGCAATCAGGGCTCCGTCGGCCATGCGCTCGAAACCGACGCCGGCGATGTAGTACTCCGAATCCGGGTTGTGATAAGCGATGGTATATTCCTGCGCGAGCGGCGCGGGGCTGGCCAGGCCTGCGGTCGCGAGCCAGCCAAGACAGACAAGGAGCAGAAATCGGCGCGAGGATTCGCTGAGAAAATGGGCCGTCTGAATGGGGTGCGTGGCATTCATCATAGTGGTTGGGCATGGTGGTTGCAGCTCGGATTTCACGAATCCCCGGGTTCCGATGACGCGTCTGTTTTCGCCACGATCATCCGGTGGCAAGCCAGCGTGACAGGAACCACACGAGTGCAATCAGCCCTATCGCAATGAAGGTGAGCCACACGAACCCGTGAAGGCTTTCGCGCCGCGCTCGCGCCAGCATCAGGGAGCGCTCCGCCCGCTCCAAGTCATCGGCGGTGCCTGTGCCCGGGTCGGAAAACGTTCCCGTGCCGGGCTGCTCGATCATGCCGGCCGTGCGGAGAGCCGCCTCCTGCCCGACGGGCGTCCGGATGAGCAGAAAGAAACGCCGCGTGCGGAGCGGTTCCTCCGGCGGCGTCACGACGCTGATCAGCAAGCCGGCAAAGATGCCTACACCGAGATAAAGTGTGATCGTGGCAGGCAGCCCGGAGTCTCCCTGCCAGCCAAAATGGTATTTTGCGACCAGGAGCGCCAGCAGCGCGGCGGCGAAGCTCGCCACCGCTCCATACCGGTTTGCCCGCGGCCAGAGAATGGCCAGGAAGAACGATACTCCCATGATCGGTACCGTCTGAAACATGAAACGCATGGCCGACGGAATGTCGGTGAAGGCATACGACAACGGTATGACCAGCACGGCAAAGGCGATCGAGGCGATCCGGCTGGTCAGCACCAGGTGGCGCTCCGGCGTGCGCGGCCAGATCTTCAGGTGAATCGAGTTGGTATAGGTCCCGGCGAAGCTGATCATGAACACCGCCAGATTGTCCATGATGGAGGCCATCACGCAGGCGATCATCAGACCGACGAATCCCACCGGCAGGAGCGCCTGGGCCGTGTCGCCAAAGGCGTGATCGCCGGCGATCGTCGCCGGGCCGAAAAGCGCGATCGCCATCACCCCAGTCAGGGCCCAGGGGATCGTCATCAGCCGTTTCAAGACCAAGCCGCCGACGAACCCCACCCGGCTGTCCATTTCCGTGGCAGCCGATCCCGCATTGGCCATGATGTGCGGCTGGACGACCATGCTGAAGAGCGAGTTGATCGACACCATGACAATCCAGAAGAGGGTCATGTCCTTGTCCAGGACCAGACGGAACGCCTGCTCGGGATCGTCGAGCTTCGCCTGAAAGCCCTCGAGTCCGCCGACGTGATGCCAAAAGAACGGGATGAGGAGAACCGACATCACGATCGTGAGGATCCCCTGCAGAAAATCGTTCCAGACCGCGGCAACGAGTCCGCCCGCAATGGCGTAGAGAAACGAGATGATCGCAATCACCGGGATCATCAACTGCCAGAGGGGCAATTGCGCCAGGCCGCCCAGCCCGGCACCGGCGCCCGTGCCGACCGGCGCTGCGTTCGCGCCAGCCTCACCCAGAAAGCTGACCTGGGGCGTGAGCAGTGCCTCAATCAGCTTCGCCGTTCCGTACAATCCCGTGCTGGAGAAGGCGACCATCAGAAAGAGGGCGAACAGCGCGTAGAGCAGCATGAACCCCGTGCCAAATCGCCGTTCAAAAAAGTCCGCCGTCGTCTGCACGCGCGCGCGTCGAAACACAGGAACGAGCAGCCAGTAGATCGGCAGTGTGAAAATCATCACCCCCTGATACCAGAACCCGGCAAAGCCGACCTTGTACGACTGCGAGGCGACGCCGGTGGCCGAATCCGCGTGAGTCCCCGCGCCAAAGGCGAAGAACGTTGTCATGAGTTTGCCGAACCGCCGGCCACCCATGACAAAATCCTCGCGGTTGCGAACCAGCCGGCTGGCCACGAAGCCGATCAGGGCGACGATGGCAAAGTACGTGAGCAGGATAATCCAGTCGATCGGGCTCAGGCTGAACATAGGATCCAGGGACAATCACCGAAATGCCCGCGAGGGCACGGCAGATGTACTCAGCCCGGCACGAGACTGACCATCGGACAGACGGGCTGACACTCCTCCAGCAAGGCGCGAGGGCGGAATTCGGAGTAGGTCAGGCACGCGGACGGATCTTTTCCTCCAACAGACGGTCGAACTCCGCGCCACACTGTTCCAGCCCCATCCGCAGCAGGCGATACTCCGTCCCAAGGACGATGAAACCTGCGCCCTCGCGGATCAGGAATTCGGCGTTCCCAATCGAAAGCGCCGGGCTGCCCCAGAATTTCCGGTGCCTGGCCGCGATGGCGGCGACACGCTTGTAAACGGCGGCCATCTTCGGCTCCTCCGCGGCCGGGGAGCAGCCGAGACGAAGCGCCATGTCACCGGGACCGACGAAGAGGCCATCGACTCCGGGGAGCGCGGCCATCGCATCCGCTTCTTCCAATGCATCCGGGGTCTCCACTTGCACGAGGAGCAGCGTCTCCTGGTTGGCGCTCGCGGGGTAATCGCCGCCTCCCGCGAAACCGTAGTTGGCGTCGAGCGCCGCTCCATCGAGCCCACGATTGCCCACTGGCGGGAATTTCACTGCCTGGACGAGGGCGCGCGCCTCCCCGGCCGTTTCGACATGAGGAATGATCAGCCCCGTGGCTCCATCCTCCAGGATGCGGTAGAGGGCCGCCTTCTCCCGGGTGGGCGGGCGCCACAGGCAGTCGATGTCCGCCAGATGATGGAAACCGACCAGCGCCTGGATTTCCCGCGGATCGAAGGGCTTGTGTTCTCCATCGACCCACACTCCGTCGTATCCCGCCTGTGCGGCGATCGTGGGAAAGTAAGGGAGATAGGACCCCAGCGCGCAGAGCCGGGCGACTCGACCTTTGCGGATCTTTTGGAGGACGCGGGATGTTCTTCTCATGAGCGGGATGCGATGGACGGCGACGGTGCTGCTGGGAGACGGGCATCCACGTGCCACGCCTCTTCGGAATTGAAATGGGGCAGCCGGGCGACGTCCCAGCCGGAACGCCGCGGGTCCTCCCAGCGCGAAAAATAGCGGGACAATCGCTCCCGCATCTCGGCTACCGCCCCGGCGACCCTCGGTTCGCGGATCAGGTTGTGCGCTTCTCCGGGGTCCTGGCTCAGGTCGTAGAACTCATCAGAATGCACGCGGTTTGCCACCGGATTTCGCACGATCAAGTTGCTGTCCGCGGTGCGAATCATGCGGGCGTTGCCGTATTCGCAGACCTGTTCCGTCCGCCAGCGGACGGCGTTGCCGGACCAGAGCGCCGCGACACTGCGTCCCGGGCGACAGGCTCGGATTTCGCCAGTGGGGACGCCGGCCAGCTCGAGCAGCGTGACATACCAATCACAATGATCGACCGGTGCATCGATCGCGTGTCCCTGCGCGATTTGTGCCGGCCATCGCGCAAAGCACGGCACCTTGATCGCCTCGTCATAGAAATTTTGCGGGATCGATCCATTGCCCTTACCCACCAGCCCATGATGGCCGTTCATGTGCCCGTGGTCCGAGGTATAAAGGACAAGAGTGTCATCGAGCTGACCGATTTCCGCCAGCGTGTCGATGAGGGCGCAGAGCTGTTCGTCAACGGATCCGACCGCAGCAAGATACTGCGCAAGGTGCTCGCGGCGCTCCTCGGCAGTTTCGGGAAACGGGAGCACGCGCCTGGGCGGCGGATGGCCTTCCCTTTCCCAGGGAACTTCCGGGGGATCAGCGCAACGCATCGCCGCCACCCGTGGCGCGGCATGCCCGGCAAAAGGGCTGTGCGTATCGACCGGACCGTAGAACAGAAAGAACGGCTGGTCTCCCCGCCTTCCCCGCAGCCATGCGCGAGCGCGATCCAGCAGGAACCGACTCTGGCGGCCGTGACCCGACACGACACCCGAACGGGTGGCAAACCGCTGCTGACCGAAATGCGGATACTGGTGCCCCTGCGCGTGGCTGAACCATTCGTCGAACCCGGGTTGCGGCGTGTGGCTGCGTCCGCAATGCCATTTGCCGACCAATGCCGTCACGTAGCCGGCTGCCTGCAGTTGCTGCGGCAAGGTTGGCAGCCCGGCAAGCCAGTCCGTATTCCAGCTCACGCGCTCCTCGATCCAATCGTGAATGCCATGCGCCGATGGAATGAGCCCAGTGAAGAAGGACGCGCGCGCCGGCGAGCACACCGGACTCGGGGTGAACGCATGCGTGAAGTGACAACCTGTCGCCGCCAGCCAGTCCATTCCCGGAGTCCAGGCCGCGGCGCAGCCAGCGGCCCCCGACGCCCACGGACCGTGATCGTCCGCCATGACCACGAGGATGTTCGGCCGCTCCTTCATCGCCACATCAGGTCCCAGCCTCGATAATCCCGGGAGGGATGGCTTGCCCGAATTGGGGCGGTTGCCCGAGATGGACGGTCACCGTCTTGTGCTCGGTATAGTTGTCGAGGGCCTTGTCGCCGAGCTCGCGTCCGATGCCGGACATCTTGAAGCCGCCAAAGGGGGTGCAGGCGTCCACGACGTTGAAGCAGTTCACCCATACGGTTCCGGCCTGGACGTGATTCGCGATCGCATGGGCCTTGTTCAGATCGCGGGTCCAGACCCCGGCCGCCAGTCCGAAAGAGGTTCCGTTCGCCCGCCGGATTACCTCGTCGAGGCTCTTGAAACGGTGGACACTCAGTACCGGGCCGAAAATCTCCTCCCGGGAGATGGCCATTTCGTCCTGCACTTCGCTGAACACGGTCGGCTTGACGAAATAACCGCGCTCGAACGCGCGCTCGCCTCCCGTCATACAGCGGGCGCCCTGCTCCCGGCCGAGCGAGATGTAGCGCATGACCTTGTCAAACTGCGCCTGATCAACCTGTGGACCCTGCTCGGTCGATGGATCGAAGGGGTCGCCGAGTCTGCGCCGGGCCGTGCGCTGCGCCAGCCGATCGACAAACTCGTCGAAAATCGCCTCCTGCACGAAGGCGCGGCTTCCAGCGCAGCAGTTCTGGCCCTGATTGAGGAATATCGCGCCATAGGTTCCCTCGATGGCCGCCTCCAGCTCCGAATCGGCAAAGACGATGTTGGGACTCTTGCCTCCAAGTTCGAAGGTGAGCCGTTTAAGGCCATCCGCCGCCTCCTTCATGATCGTCTGGGCGGTCCGGTGTTCCCCGGTGAAGGCGATCTTGTCCACGAGCGGGTGCTTGACGAGCGCGGCGCCGGCCGTGGGGCCGTAACCGGGGACTATATTGAGAACGCCGGGCGGAAATCCGGCTTCCATCGCCAGTTCGCCCATGCGCAGCGCCGTGAGCGGCGTTTGCTCGGCCGGCTTGAGGACGACGGTGCAGCCGGCGGCGAGGGCTGGGCCGACCTTCCAGGCAGCCATGTCCATCGGAAAATTCCAGGGAATGATCTGGCCGCAGACTCCGACCGGTTCACGCCGTGTATACGTGAAGTAGGGGCCGGGAATGGGAATCGTCTGTCCGTGAATCTTGTCGGCCCACCCCGCATAATAGCGCAACACCGCCGCTGCCGCGGGCACGTCCCAGCTGCGGCTGTCGCTGATTGGCTTGCCATTGTCGAGCGTCTCGAGCGCAGCGAGCTCGTCCAGATTCCTGTCGATTAGGTCGGCCCAGGCATAAAGCAACCGACCTCGCTCGCGTGCATCCATCCGCCGCCAGGGCGAGCCGTCATCAAAAGCCCGGCGCGCGGCTCGCACCGCGAGATCGATGTCCTCGGGTCCGCCTTCGGCTATGTCGGCAATCTTCGCTTCTGTTGCCGGATTGAAAGTGGGAAAGGTCTTGCCGTTCGCGCTGTCGCGAAAACGGCCATCGATTAGCATTCGAGTCTGACGCACGGGAGGCGGCGCAATGCGGCTGTCGGGCGAGGTGGTTTTCATGGGGAGATTTCCGCGCCTCGGGGAAGACGACGATCCTGGCATCCGGCGGCCGGCGTGTTTACTTCCTCTCGATTCGGTCGCTTCCGTCTGTGAGCCATTCCAGTGTGAAATGGGCGAAGCGGATGCGCGTGTAGGTGTCGGTTTCGTACAGACAGCCGATGGTCATGTCCGGCAAGACCGTCAGGCAGGAGTACGCGAAGCTGCCGGGAACGATCGTCTTGGCGACCGGCCAGGTCTGGCCCTCGTCGTAGCTCAGGCGTACCGTCCCGTTCACGCGCCCCGCCTCGCTGGCGGGATTGGAAAACAGCAGCCGATTTTTACCATGTTCGGTCGCCAGCGTGTACCGGAGAAAGCTGGCCTGGCAGCGGCCTGGCTCAATGAGCGTGGGATCATCGCGAATGGGAGACCAGGTCATGCCCCCATCATTGCTGGTGGCGATGGCACGACGGTTCTGACCGCGATAGCTGCGCATATTCAGCATATAGCTGCCGTCAGCCAGCTCGACCACCTGCGATTCGCCCACGGCCGGGCCGGCAGCTCCGCCGAGCTGCCACGTTCCCCCGTGATCGTCACTATAGAGGATCATGCACGTAAAGCCTTCGGCATGCTGGTTGGTGGGAATGACCAGCCTGTTGGAGCGAGTCCGGATTCCCACCCCGGGGCCGTGCGCCATGCCCGTCCAGTGCGGCTTCTTGGTGCTGGCCGTGATGTTCACCGGAGGGGCCCACGTCACGCCGTCGTCCGCACTGCTCGTCACCCAGCGGCTCACCGCGTCAGGCCCGAGTCCGGGGGTCACTTTGCCGTGGAAGCCTTGCGGCCACCGGTCGTAGACCAGCCAGATGACGCCGGTATGATCCACCACGGGGCAGGGATTCATCGCCGCGTGCGGCACGGCCTGCACCACGACCTGCATTGGCAGCCACGTCTGCCCTCCGTCTACGCTGCGTTTTAGCACCATATCCGTCGGACCCTGGTCGCGCCGGCTTTCCTTCCGTCCTTCGGCGAAGGCCAGCAGGGTGCTCTTTTGCGTGAGCACGACCGACGGTATGCGGTACGTGTGGTAGCCGTCCTCCCCGGCGCGGAAGACGTCGGTGTGGGTTGGTTCGGACGGCGCCACGGCATGCCCGGCCCCAGGTGCGCCCACGACCGGCAACAGCATCGAGTTAATCAGAATCCAGCCCCAGAGAAAAAGCGTGGGGACCCTGCTGGCCGTCCGGCGCGCCGGCAGCCGAGCGCTCCGCGGAATGGAGCCCATGACGGGCGTGGTGTTGGAAGGCATATTATATTTCACGCTGTGCCGGAAAGGTGGCTCAGGGGACTTCACTTCATTTCCCCCTCGTGACGGTCGCCCAAGGAGGGGCCGCCGTTGAAAGCGGCTCGCAGGGCGGGTTGCGCCCTCGTGGTCGGGGCGTCGAGGTCGCGCCCCGGTGGTCCTTCGCCTCGATGAAGCTGAGACATGTCCCGGACGATTTGTGTCCAGTGCGTGCGCAGGCTGCCCCGCTCCGTGGCGCACACGCAGATTTGCGCGCCGGCCTCGATGGCTGCCCGGGCCAGAATGGGATGACCGGTCACGCTGATGGCGATCTTGCCGAGAGCGCGAATCTCGCTCACGGCGCCGCACACGGCGTCGATCACCGTCGGGTGATCGTACTGCAAGGGTTTGCCCATCGAGATCGAGAGGTCCGCCGGGCCGATGACCCCGCCGGAGATTCCTTCGACCGCGACAATCTCTTTGCAGCGACGGAGACCTGCCATCGTTTCGATCTGCGGGAACAAATGCGTCTCGCGGTTCGCCCATTCGGTGTTCACGGCCGAATCGCCGATGCCGTAACACAATCCTCGCGTGCTCATCGCGAATCCACGGTTGCCCACCGGCTTGTATTTGCCCAGCTCGACGATTTTGCGTGCCGTCTCCGGGCTCTCTATCATCGGGATGGAAATGAGCCGCGCCCCGGCTTCGAGCCCAAGCATGATGAACGACCGCTCCGCGGACGGGATGCGGAGAATCGGCAGCATGCCCCCCGCTTTGGCCGCGATGCAGAACATCTCCGCCTGGTGCGGGCTGCCCGTGCCGTGTTCGAGGTCGGCCCAGGCCAGGTCGAATCCGACCATGCCGGCCAGCTCGACGTTGGACGGGTACAGGCTCTCGATTCCCACTCCCAGCAGGAGTCTCTTTCGCTGGATCCGGTCGTGCAGTTCTGAGGTCATGATCTACTCGTCTCCTTTGAGCATTGTGCGCGCATAGGCGATCCACGTGGCAAATTGGCAGCCCAGGTTCAGCTTCCATTCGGTGGCGACCTGCGCATAGGGCGGCCAGTACTCGGGATAATGGAAGGCGCCGTCGGGCTGCTGCAAGCCCGTCAAATGGTCGGCGATCCGACACGACTGCTCCACGTACGTTCGATCCCGGGTGATGGCGAAGAGCGTCCAGGCGGACCAGCCCAGCTTGTGGCCCAGCGTATTGGACCAGACGTCCGGCGAGCGGTCGACCGCCCATGCCTGACAGGCACGGGCGAGTTTCAGATCCGCCTCCTCGCCGGTGCGGCAATACAAAAAGGCAAATGCGCGCACGAGCAGGCCTAGCTTGTACAAATACTGCAAACTCTCTCCCGGCTCGATCGAATACACGCGCGCCTGCCTGGCATCGAATTCCGTGACCGGACCATGTTGGGAGTGCCAGCCGCAAAGGAGCCGTTGCCCGGCCTCGAGTTGGGGCTGGATCAGCCGGCGCAAAAAGTCGCCGGCCTTCTCCGCCGCGCTGTCATTGCCGACCATGCAGAGCGCCGCACACGCGTTGGCCGTGGAATCGAAACATATCTCGCCCTCCCCGGCACGACAGGCGGTTTCAGTGCCGAAGAATCCGCCGGTGCGCGGGTCCTGAAAGGGTACCAACTGTTGCTCGAGCGAGCGGGCCAGTCCCAGGCGATCACCCAGCATCGCACCGATCGCAATCCATGCCATCCGGTACGACAGCAAATCCCGGCCCGGGGCCAGCAGGAAATGGGAGTCCCGCCCGGCGCGGGCCTCGATGCAGGCGAGGCTGGCGTGCAGCAACCCGGGCTCTCCGATCGCGTGGGCGTAGAGGGGCACGGGCATATATGCGGGGCAGGACAGGTTTGGCGCATCGAGCGAGCCATCCGGCCTGCGGTACCGGTTGAACCACTCCGCGAAACGACGGAGGGTTTCCGCGTAGGTCCCGAGCCGATCGTGCCGCACGCTGGTCATGGCAGCGTTCAATTGGAGCGCCTCGCAATCATGGCCGTGCGCCTTTGGAGGCTTCGTTTATTTGCCAATGGGGAGTGCGGTCGCCCTGGACGCTCACTGAGTTTACCCCGGTGCCACCGCGATAGCCTGGCGCTCGGGACAGGTCGTTATGGACGCTCACGGCGGAAGGCACACAGAGACGGCACAGCGTCCGGCATGTAAAGACGAGGGCGTGCCACGCTGCGAAGCCGTCCCCGAGTCGCGGCACCGCCCCGAACACCGTTCAAAATTCCCCCGCCACCCCGATGGTCCAGCGGATAGAAGCGAGGTCCTTTTGGGCGACGATCTGGCTGGCATAGTCTGCCAGTCCCGTCCCCTCGTAATAGCGCACGGCCGGCTCCCGGTTGAGATTGCGGACGTTGGCGAACACTCGGAACCGCTTCGTCAGCCGAAACTGGGCGTTGGCGTCGAGAGTCGTGATGGGCGCGATTTGGATCGTCCCGTCCGGCGAAAAGGTGCCGACCGAACTGATCGACTTTCCAGTATACGTCCAGTTGAGCGAGCACCCGATCCGCCCGCGGGAATAAGAAATCCCCCAGTTCGCCATCTTTTTGGCCGGAAATTCGTCGGTCGAGCCGTCGGTCGCTGAGCCTCTCAGTTGCGTGCCGTTCACAAACAAACTGACGCCCTTCGCCCACGGCAGCAGCTTGGTCAGTTCGGCTTGCAGATCCACCTCCACGCCCGTCAAGTCCATCGACGTGGGGCTGTTTGTCGTCGTATTGAGCGTCCATCCCAAATAAATGGGCTCGAGTCCGTACTCCTGACGCAAATCTTCGTCCACCACGAATGTATTGCTCAGGAATGCATTATCGATGTTCTTCTTGAACACTCCCACCGAGAAGGCCCCCCCCTGTCCGAAGTACCATGCGAGTGAGAGGTCGTAGTTATCGGATATCCAAGCTTCGAGTTCTGGATTGCGCAGCGTGATTTCCTGGACCGTCTCTTGAATGTTCAGATTCGGTATGAGAAATTGCATCGGGGGACGGCCGATGGTCTTGCTGTAGGCCGCCCGCAACTGCAGTGATGGCGTGATGCTGTAGATCGCATTTACGCTGGGAAACCAGTTGTCATAGGAGCGACTCGCTTTGGTGCCACGAGTGACCAGCGTCCCGTTGCTGTTCAACAGGCCCTCGCCGTAGTTCTCGGTCCGCTCAAATCGGACGCCGCCCACAAGTTGAAGTTTGCTCTCCAACAACCGTAGGTCCCCCTGCAGGTACGCGGCGCTGAGGGATTCCTCAAAGAGTTCCGATCCGGCAGCCAAGCTGCTGGCGGCCCGCGCAGGATCGAATACGAACTGGCTGGGATTATCGGCGAGATGCTGCGCCACCCGTTGGCTGTCAATCCACTGAATCTCGGTCGGGAGGCCGAACAGCGCCGGCTCACCCAAATACGCCGGATTGACGAATCCTTCCATCGTGTTGTCCGCATTGTTCGCCACTCCGTCCGGTCCCAGATAGGTGTGGCGGTTCCGGAGCTCCGATTTCGTCAACTTCTGTTCATTGAAAGCAGCGCCCATCTGCACGTCCAGCGACTGGCCCCCGACGCTCATGGCTCTTCGCACATCCAGCCGGATTGTGGGGGTCGTGGTCTTCGAATGACGATAAAGGTCTTCAACCGTTGTGAGTTGGAAACCGTCCAACTGCCCCCAATCCACGGCCGTTCCGCTCGAATCGAGAACCGTGATTGATTGTGGCAACTCGGAGGTAAGTCCGCTATACGCTATCGTGGCGGATCGAAATGCCGTGGTCATGGTTGTGATCCCCCCCAGCGTGGGAACCACGTTCTTCTTGGCCACGCTTTCCGACAGTGCGAGGTCGATCTTCCAGTCGTTGAGACGATAGGCAGCCGTCACCCCATACACCATCAGCATCCCGTCCTCCAACATCATTTGGGAGAACCGGTCCATGCTGCCGGCAGCCGGTCGGCCCTGCGTGCCCGTGGCACCGAAGGAGGACGGTGTCGTTCCCACATTGAATCTCGTGCGTTGAGGGGTCCGGTAGACATCGGACTTCTTCCAGCGAAAGCTGAACGAAAGGGTCAATGGCTCCACTGGGCGCCAGTCGGCAGTGGCGCTGTAGCTATCCTGCTCAGTCAGCCGCGCGCCTTCGCGCAAATCGATTAAGCGCAGGTAAGGCGCCGCCACGCTCCCTCCCGAGTTGAACGAAAACTGATTGGTCAGTCGGTACGTGTTCGAGAAGAACTCGCGGCGGAGTGCACTCAAGGTGAAGCCGAATTTGTCATTGACCGGATTGATGTAGGACACTTCCCATCCGGGGTTGAATCGCCTGGTCTTCTCGTTGCCGATTCCCTGGCCGGAATCGAAACTGAAGTCTTCTGCGGGAAAATCGACCATCACCCGGGCGGTCAGCTCCGGCTTGGTACGTTCAAAGGCGGATTTGTTGACCAGGTTGATCGAACCACCGAGAAAGTCCGCCCACATGCTGGGCAGAGGTGACTTCGCCACTTCGACGCGTGCAATGTTCGTCAGCGACAGCTCCTGGAGTGTGAACAATCTATCAGCTCCCGCCTCTGGCGTATTGTTGATCGGATTGCCATTCATTGTATAACGGGTCGCACTGGCAGGCATCCCGCGGATCGACACCTTGTATGGCTCGTCACCGCCATCGCCGGTGGCATTCACCCCCGGAAAGAATTTGAGAAAGTTGCCCACATTGCCGGTGGCGTCATCGCCAAAAGCATCGGCTGATATCACCCGCTTCATGTTGCCGGCATTGCGCTGCTCTTCGAGTGCCCAGGTGCGTGCGTCCATCTCGCGCGAGGCCGAAACCGAGAATTCATCCAATTGTATCACCTCTCCCTCCCGTCCCGCCGCCACCCGGTCGGACAGCTCGAATTCCTGCCGGCTGGCGGCGTTGGCCTCCACCCGCACCGTGCGAGTCACGGTGGCGTAACCGGGATACGACACCTTCACCGTCACTGGCCCGACGGGCAGATCGCCCAGGCGGTACCAGCCGGTGCTGTCGGTGCGTGCCACGGCTGGCGCTCCCTCGACGCTCACTTCGGCCCCCTCCAGATACACGCCTTTGATGGGATCCGCCACCCGCCCCTCCATCACCCCGGTCTGCGCCCTTCCGATGGCGCCAAAACCGAGCAGAAGAAACGCGGCCAGCGCCGCCCGCGGGGCCGATTCACATTTCACCTCCCGTGCCACCCGCAGGAAGAGACGTCTGGCGTCTCCGATTGCCCTCAATACCAAGCGTGGGTAGATATATTTTTTCATTGTTCTTCTGCACTGTGCACTTCCGACGATGAATACCCTGTCCTGCAGAAAACAACTACAGTCCGGGTGGGGTCGGGGTTCACCAGAGCATCTGGCGCCACTGTGGGCAATGGGTCCGGCAGGAAAAGGACAACCTATTGGCACAGATTTTGGGCCTCGAGTCTGGTGCCTGCAGTTCGACTCGTTGTCGCTCCCCGCCGCCTTCGAGGCGGACCTGTCCCAGCGCCCGCCCGAAAATGCCCCGGGGAATTTTCGTTTAGCCTGCATCCATCACACCCAGAGGTGTGACGGATGCAACCTGTCGGGCTGACGTGGTCGGGGCTAACCGCGACGAAGTCGCCTTTCCGCACTCGCAGAGTGTGGAAAGCGGATGCGCCACTTTGGAAAACTGTGATGCATCCGGGTTAGCAGCATGGCGGCTGATTCCCCCACTTTCGGTGCCTTCAAGTCGAGCCGCCGTACGACCGACAGGTTGCCACGCTATGCGCGCGGCGGCGCCGCGATGGAGCCGCCGCGAATGAACTCCGGCAGGATCGGTGCCTCCTGCCGGACGGTGCCGCCGTCGACCCGGGCCAGAATCGCGCGGAGGATTTTTTGCACATACGTGGTGGCATTGATCCGATAGTGCGCCGGCTCGGGATACAGATAGGAGAGTTCCATCGACCCAACGTGCGCGACTACGGACACATCGTCTGGCACGCGAATCCCGCGGGCGCCGAAATAACTCCAGATTGTCAGACAATAGATGGAGTGCGGCACCAGGAAGACGGTGGGTCGTTCCGGACCCCGCAACAGACTATCCAGTCGCCGGATCATGCTGGCGACCGAACCCTCGAAACGCGCCACGGTTGCGCTCAGCTCCGTCTTGTGCGGGCTGGAGATGGCGGCCTCTTCGAACCCACGCTCGCTTTCGATGTCGCCCGCCTTGAACTCGCCGGGAGCCATCAAGGCGAGGCGGCGGTGGCCCGCGGCAATGACGACTCCGGTCGCATGCCGCGAAAGCGCGCGATGGTCGACATCGATGTAGGGAAGATCGACTCCCGGGTATCCCGTGCCGACCAGAATCGTCGGCACTTCGTGTTGCGCGAACCACTGCTGCATGCGCAGCGTCGAGAGTCTCACCAGCCAGCAATCCGCCTGGTTGCGCCGCACGAGCCTATCCAGGGCCCGCTCGGGCCTCAGCGCGTAACACGCGTCCGCCTGGATTACCTGCAGCCGGCCGCCCTTGGCCGCAAGCAACGCGTTGAGTTTGTCGATCCATTCCACCGACGCACGCCGCAGCGGGTTCACGCTGGGAACAAGAAGATTGATATTGAGCGGCTGCGCGACCCGGCTTCGGGGACGGGACTTGCGGGTCAGGATTTGGTTTCCCCGGCTGTGCAATCCCCGCAACAGGCCGGCGGCACGGAGGCGCTGCAACGCGAGACGCAGCGTGGTCCGGCTGACATTCAGCTCCCGGGCGAGATGGCGCTCCTGCGGCAGCCACCCGCTCCAACGCTGGGATTCAATTCCGTCGTGTAGCTCGCGCCAGACTTGATCCACCAATTTGGGACGCTGTGGGTGCATCTCGGGAGACGACCCAGTGATGGCGCAACGATCACGCCGATGGCAAGTGCACGATTCGGAATCTCCGTCTGACCGGCCCGTCGTCGGTTTGGGTGTGCTTTAAAACAGAAATATCATTCCTGTGGTATGCGATGACCGGATGCGTGATGACCATTGGAGTCGGATGCATTGTCGACTGGTTCAGGTGTCGCGGATTCCCGACCGCCTGCAAAGTCGTCAATCCAGCTGCTGGAGTGGAGCACCCCCATCTGGATTGATCCCAGCGCTCCACCGCAGCGATGAACCCATCCTGAATTGGCCGCAGCGCCGGCTCGACTCGGCCGACCGCAGCAGCGCGGATCTCGAATGATCCGTGCGGCATGGCGCGGATTCGACAGGCTCACCGCAGGCAGGCGCCAGCTACGACGTGTTGCGGAGCGATCCCGTTACGAGAGCCAGAAGCTGAAATAAGTATACAGCCCCAGCACGAGCACGAGGATGACGCCCGCCATGACCTTGTTGGTCGTGTCCCAGCTCCCCTTGATCTCCTCGCCGGCGAGCTCGTGAATCGATCCGTAGGTCAGCCCGCGGACCGAGGCCTCCTCCGGCGCGGGCGTCAGCAGCGAGCCCACGGTCATGATGACGGCACTGGCCGCAAACAGCACGCCGGTTGCGTAAAGGAAATTGAAGTCCGCGATCCAGGCCAGCCATGCCGGGTTCTCGATTTTGCCCGTGCCAAAGAAGCCCTGAATGGTGAGTTTCGCCATCCCCAGGACAAACCCGCCGGCGAGCCCCCAGGTCGCGCCGGTCGCATTGATCCGCTTCCAGAAAAGCCCGAGGAAGAACACCGCCGTGATCGGCGGCGCGAGGTAGCCCTGCACACTTTGCAGGTACTGGTAGAGACCGCCGCCGGAGATCTTCGCCATCACCGGGATCCAGATGATGCCGAGCCCGACCACCGCCGTCGTCGCGATCCGGCCAACCAGCAGGAGGTGCTCCGGCGATTTGCCCGGCCGGAGCTTACCGTAGATGTCGACCGTGAAGAGCGACGCGCTTGAATTGAACAGCGAAGCCAGCGAACTCATCAAGGCGGCGAGCAGGCAGGACACGATCAGCCCGCGAATGCCCACCGGAAGCAGTGTCTTCACCAGGGTCGGAAAGACCAAATCGCCGTCGATCGTGGTGGTGGCAACGCCGTCGACCATCTTCGTCGGCAATTGGATGATTCCCTTCTGATGCAACGCCCAGCCGATCATTCCCGGGATGACGAAGATGAGCACGGGCCAGACCTTCAGCAGACCGCCGAAAAGCGCGCCGCGGCGGGCCGTCGCCAGATCCTTCGCGGACAGCGCGCGCTGGACGATGTATTGATCGGTGCACCAGTACCACAGCCCGATGATCGGCGAGGCGATGAGGACGCCGAGCCAGGGGAAATTCGGATCGGACAGCGGCCGCCACAGCGCAAATTGATCGGAGTTCGCCTTCGCCATCGTGACCAGCTCGCCCCAGCCGCCGAGCTTGTTCAATCCGATCGCCGTGATCAGGAACGAGCCGAACAGGATGACCACCGCCTGCGGGGTCGCCGTGTACATGATCGCCCGCATGCCGCCAAAGACGGTGTAGATGCCGGTCACGATCACGGTGAAAAACGCCCCGACCCAGAACGCGTTCTGGGGTGAGCCAAAGGTGTCCGGCAACAGCGCCTGGAACACGATCGCGCCGGCATAGACGGTCACGCTCACCTTGGTGAACACATAGGCGACCAGCGAGACGCACGATAGGATCGTGCGCGTCCGGGCATTGAACCGGCGCTCGAGGAACTCCGGAATCGTCTGGACGCCGGACTTGTAATAGAAGGGCACAAACAAGCCGGCCAGGACGATCAAGACCCACGCGTGCAGTTCCCAGTGTGCCATCGCCATCCCGGTCGAGGCGCCCTGCCCGGCCAGGCCGACGATGTGTTCGGACCCGATGTTGGAGGTGAAAATCGAGGCACCGATCACGACCCAGCCGGCGTTTCGGCCGGCCAGGAAGTAGTCGACACTGTCCTTCTGATGCCGGCCATAATACCAAGCCACCCATCCAATCAGGACGAAGTAGCCTACGATCACGATCCAGTCGGGAGTTTGCATGGTATTTCGAAGTGGCTGCGCACCAACCGATCCTGACGTTCGAGCATTCGCGGCCGTGCAGGGGCGGCAAGGAGGATTTGCTCTACCGTTACCACTTATGCACCATGATCATGGTATATGACTGGCTATGGAGCCGCCAGACGTCGGAAAAGCTGACATTCCCGCTCTCGGCAATGGTCGCATCAATTACTCATGTCGCTTTTACATAGATATTTGTAGATTTGTAAAAGCGCGGCACGTCACTTGCTTTCACGGTTCCGCCTATGAACCTCCTCCTTCGCGGGTCCGTGATCGGTGCACTTCTGGCGGCGCTTTCCCTTCCGACTCGCGCGGTCACCATCACCTATTCCGACTTCTCGGATCTGACTGGACTCCAGCTCAACGGCTCGGCGGCGACGATCGGGAATCCCGTCACGACCGGCGATGGGGAGGTGCTCCGACTGACGAATGCGCTGTGGCAAAGCGGCAGCGCCTTCAGCCAGACCCCGATAACGCTGCAATCGAACAATTCCTTCAGCACGGCATTCAGCTTCCGGATTACAAATCCCGGCGGCATTTACGATGTCGACGGGCAGGGCGCCGACGGCATCGTCTTCGTCGTCCAGACCGTCGCAAACAATGTCGGCGGTGCCGGCGTCGGCATCGGCTACCAGGGGATTCCACGGAGCGTCGGCATCGAGTTCGACACCTGGAACAACGGCGCCCATGACGACTACAGCGGGAACCATGTCGGGATCAACCTCAACGGGAACATCAACTCGGTGGTGCAGACGTCGATCACGCCGCGCATGAACAATGGCGCGCGCTGGTATTCGTGGATTGATTACGACGGGGGGACCGACCTGCTCGAGGTGCGGCTGGCTGAGGTCGATCTCCGGCCGATCACGGCGACCTTGAGCTACACGGTGGACTTGATGAATGTTCTGCAGAGCCCGGACGCATACGTCGGGTTCACATCCGGCACGGGTGCCGCCAGCGGCTATCACGACATCATCGACTGGGAATTCCGCGACACGTACAATCCGATCAACGTCCCGGACGGTGGATCCACGCTTGGTCTGCTGCTGCTGGGCACGGGCGGAACGCTGATTGCCGCCCGCCGTCGCAGGCAGACTCACGGCTGATCTCGCGCCGCGAGCCCAGCCCGGATAGTTCCCACCGCGGGAGCCGCAACCGAAGGTTATTTGTTGGGACACAGAGTGCACAGAGGAAACACGGAGGTCACAGAGAACGGCAGGCTGGTTTTGCAGAGGAACAACTCTGTGCCCTCCTGTCCGGCCTCTGTGCGCTCTTTGACCCAAGGATGGGGTGTTCAAATCGTCGCAAGCATGCACGATTCGGACAGAGAGTTGAGCGGCCATTTTCGGAGACT
>WYBX01000030.1 GCA_011525695.1 Verrucomicrobiia bacterium | reverse complement strand
GGGTTCTTGAACCTGCCGGCTTCCAGTTCGCTGATCACTTGTTGCTTGAATGCTTCGCTGTATCGGATCGTTTCAATCGGCTTCATTTTTCGTCTGCCGGGTGTCAACGTGGGCTAGGACGAGACAGCTCCCGCGACGCGTTCGGAAACGGCGGCGACCCGTGGCGACCAGTCTCCGACTGGCGCACGCCGGTTGAAAATCGGCGCTACGACGTCTGGAAGCGACGGGCGGTGGGGTCGACGCACGGCCGATTGAATTCTCCCGGGGAGATCGCCATCACCGAGATCGCGATTGCGCTGCCGGTGCAAGGCGGTTGGATACGCGGCGTGGCGGAATCCTGCATGCTTTCGATTCGCGCGGTGCCGAACGCCCCGCGGAACCAGATCGTTGGCTGGATCGGCGACGAATTGAAGGTGAAGGTGCACGCTCCGCCGGTCGAGGGCCGCGCCAACGAGGAACTGTGCGAGTTCCTTTCGGAAACCCTGGCCCTGCCGCGACGCGCCGTCCGGCTCGTCCGGGGTGACAAGTCGAACCGGAAGGTCGTCCGGATCGAGGGGCTCCGGTTGCCAGGTGTCCGGGCCCGGCTGGGCACGGGCCCAACTTCGCTCAAGCCGCGCGGCCATCCGGGATCCGGGTGAGCCTCGCGAACCGCCATCCGAGAAAAACCGCGGCGAACGCGAGCCCGGCGGCGATCGCGGACCAGATCGCCACGGCTCCCAGGCCGCCGCGAATCCCCAGCAGGTAGCCAGCCGGCAGGGCGATCACCCAATACGCGGCAAAGGTAATCACGGCCGGAATCCTCACGTCGCTGATCGCGCGCAGCGACGATGCGCCGATCACCTGGATGCCGTCCACAATCTGGAAAACGGCCGCAATCACCAGCAGTTGCGCCGCGAGAGTGACGACCGCCTCGTCATGAGCGACAAACCAGCCCGCAATCGTGCGGCCAAACGTGAGGAACAGGAGACCGAACACCGCCATGATGGCGCCGCCGAGCGCGAAGGAGGCGAAGGCGATGGTCCGGCGGCGGGGCAACTCGCCGGCGCCGACGGCGCGGCTGACGCGCATCCCGGTGGCCATCGCCAGCCCGAGCGGAAACATGAAGGCGAGCGACGCGCACGTGATCGCAATCTGGTGGGAGGCCAGCGCGATGGCACCGAGCCAGCCCATCATCACACTGGAGAAGGCGAAGGCCGTGCTTTCGAAGAGCAGCATGCCGGCGGCCGGGATTCCGATGCGCAGCAATTCGGCGAACCGCGCGCGGGAATAGTTGCCGAACCACTGCGGCGGCCAGGCGGCGCGCACGGCGGCCGCGCGGCGCAGCCACTCGAAAATCACGATCGCACCCAGGGTGCGGGTCAGCACGGTGGCAATGCCCGCCCCGGCGAGTCCAAACGCCGGAGAACCCCAGTGGCCGAAAATGAAAATCCAGTTGAGCAGCGCATTGAGCCCGATGCCGCCGAGCATGATGACCATCGGTGCCCAGGGATGCCCCATGGCCTCGGCAAACTGCCGGAGGACAAGGTACACGAGCACCGGCGTGAGCGATCCGGCAATGAGGAGGAAGAACGGATTCACCTCCGCCAGCACCTCCGGCGGCTGCCCGAAACGATCGAGCATCAGGCTCAATCCGCCCATCAGCAGTGTCTCGATCATGCCGAAGCACACGGCCAGTGCGACGCCGTGCCGCAGGTATTCCGCCGCGTCGCCCGGGCGGCCGGCACCATGAGCCCGGGCCACCAGGATCGACACCGGCAACATCAGCCCGATTCCAAGCACGTAGAAAATCCCGAAGATGTTTCCGCCAAACGAGGACGCCGCGAGCGGCACCGTCCCGGCATGCCCGATCATGACGCTGTCCGTGACGCTGATGAGCATCTGGCTGACCTGGCCCACGATGATCGGCGCCGCGAGCGTCAGCGTCGGTCCAAGCTCGCGAAGATAGGGATTAAGGCCGCGCATCGGAATCCTGCGATGCTCATCCGGGTTTGCCAGGAATCCATGCCAAAAAGCACCTGACGCTGCACACGCGCACCCCGCCTTGCCGGATTCGGCTTTCCGTCCCTTCCGAACGGCGCCAATCCTTGGGCGCGAAAACATGACGGGTGACGTGAACACAAGGGCGGCGGCCGGGCGGGTGCAGCCATGACAGCCTTCGCGCTCGCCCTCGTCCTGGTGGCGGCGGCGCTGCATGCCTCCTGGAATTATTGCGCCAAGCGTGCCGGCGGCGGTCTGCCGTTCGTGTGGCTGGTTGGCGTCGTGATTTGCACCGTCTACGTGCCGGTGGTGGCGGCCTTTGCCAGCTGGAAGCCGGTGGTGCTTTCCTGGGGTGCCGCCGCCTGGATTTTCGGCAGCGGAGGGTTGAAGACGGGCTACTCGCTCTTCCTGCAGCGGGCGTACCGTTCGGGCGATTTCTCGCTGGTGTATCCGCTGGCGCGGGGAACGGGCCCGCTCCTGTCCACCCTGGCGGCCATTGCGATTCTCGGTGAACGGCCTTCTCTGCTGGCCATCGCGGGAGGGCTCGTGATCGTGGGGGCCGTCTTCATCCTGGCCGACGGCGGGGCTATCTTGGGAATGATGGGCGGACGGAAGGGGAACCGGGTTGAAATTCCGGTAGCGGATGCGGCGCGAATCCAGGGTGCCGTCAGTAATGGCGTGCTTTGCGGGGTCTTCATCGCGGCCTACACGCTGTGGGATCGGCATGGCGTGCATGGGCTCGCGATCGCGCCGATCATCTACGATGCCGGCACCTCGTTTACGCAGCTCGGATTGCTGACGCCCTTCGCGGCGCGACGCTGGCCGGAGGTGGTGCGGCACTGGCGCGAACACCGGCGGTACGTCTGGGGCGTGGCGCTGCTGTCGCCGGCGGCCTATGTGCTCGTGTTGACGGCGATGAGCTTCACGCCGGTGAGCTACGTGGCGCCGGCGCGGGAGGTCAGCATCGTGATGGGGGCCTTCATCGGCGCTCGGTATCTCCGGGAGACGGGCGGCCGCCGCCGGTTGTGGGCGGCACTGGCAATGTCAGCCGGCGTGATCGCGCTGGCACTCGGCTAGGATGTGAAACACAGTGTCCTTGGAATTCCCTGCATGAACAAACGCCTCATCTGGCTGGTTGTCGCCGTCGCGCTGATCCTGTTCGGCTATTTTGTGAACCGGCGGCTTGGCCCGCCGGCCTCAGCCGATTCCTACGCGTTGCCGTCGGTGCCTGCGGCACCGTCCACCAGCCAGTTTGCGCCGCCGCCGCTGCCGCCGCCAACCTTCCTGCCAGCGGATGCTCCCGCGCCGCGGATTGTGCTGCCGGAATCTGTTTCCCGACCCCAAGTCGTTCCGCTGGTCCCTGAAATCCCGATCCAGGACGGCGCCACGATCGATTTTTCAATCGGCGCCCCGGTGGTGCGCAGCGGTGGTGCGGACACGGAAGCGCTCGATCGCGCATTGCGGGAAATGGCGGAGGCGACCCGGAACACGACCTTTCCGCCGCCGCCCGAGCAGCCCGCCGAACCGGAAAAGTAGCGGCTCGCGCGCCGTTATTTGCTCCCCGTCAGCATGTCCTCCATCAGCGCGATGGCGGTTGCTTCCGTGATATCATCCGAATCGAACTGGCGGATGATCCGGCCGGCCTGGACACCCCGGCCGAGGAGGTCGCTGGCCGCCGCCTGCCCGACAATGATCGAGTCCTTCAGCCGAATCGCAGTCGCCTGGATGTCTGGAACCGCGTAGGTCACGTCGCCCTGGATTTCGGGAACGACGAGATTGCGGCTCGAGATCAGCACTTCAATCGCGATGTCGGCGATCGCGGCCAGTGCGGCGCGGTCCGGTGCCGCCGGTTCGCCGATCAGGTGCGTTCCGGGCTTTTCGGGAAGCAGGAGTGCGGCCGCGCCGGGATCGGCGAGTTGTGCGCCGGCATGACGAAAGACACGGCCGAAAAGCCGCTCCACTTCGCGAACGGCCCGCTGATCGGCCAGGGCGAGGGATGGCGTGCCGTCCCGTGGAACGGCATTCCCGATCTCCGCCGCTGCTGCTGCTTCCGTTGTCGCGGATGGGTTGTTGGGAACCGGGTGCCCTAACGTTGGAAACGCATCGACCA
The DNA here is from genome assembly GCA_011525695.1 of Verrucomicrobiia bacterium. GTDB lineage: Bacteria > Verrucomicrobiota > Verrucomicrobiia > Opitutales > Opitutaceae > ER46. The sequence continues at coordinate 50,888 of WYBX01000030.1, read as the reverse complement.
AGGCCCGGTTCACATAAATCACAACTCGGGGCGCGCCGTCACTGGTGTAGACCCGGCGAAAATTCTCGAGGACACCATCCACTGCCTGTCGCGCGATGAGCGTGTCGCCCGAGGGACCGTAAGCCTGCTGCGGCGTGGTCTGCAGTCCGGGGATGGCCGGGCGGGGCAGCGCTTGGGCGACCGGCGGGGAATCGGGAACCGGTGTTCCCGTCGGCTGCGCCACCATCGTCGGCGCCAAACCACCGGCCAGCACACCGGCGAACCCGGCAGAGCGCCTCCAGAATCCGATCCGTGCCATTGCCGGGCGTCGCTGACGCCCGCTGGCCGGAACGGTGCGGGAAGACGGGATCATGCTGCGGGCGATGTCGGGCGACGTGGCCATGGGAAAGGGATTTATCGCGCCTGACGGACGCGCACCGTGTACTTTCTGGCCACGGGGTTCATGGCGGTAAACCGGACCGCTTCGGTGGCGTTCTCGGTCAGAATCAATGTCTGCCATGGAGTCTCATCCCCGGTGGAAAAACCCTGCTCGTCCTTGAACACACAATTGATTTGAACCTGGATCCGACGGCTCTCGCGATTCTTCACGTTGGCGACGACTTCAAGTCGTCCATCGGCCAGAACCCGTTCCTGCAATCCCGTGCAGGTCACCGAGTGCTGCGCGGGAGCGTCCATGAGCACGAACCGATCGGTGTTTTCGAGAGTGAACTTGGTGGTGTCGAGCGGTGGGAAGGGACCGGGTTCGGTGGCACAGCCGGCAGCAAATGCCAGCGCGACTAGACAAGGAAAGAGAACGGCTGGCGACGGGTTCATGGACGGCTGCGAAAAGGTATGCGCGGTAAGACTTGGCGTCAGTGTTTTAGTTCGCTCAAAAACAGAACCGTGTCGCGGCCTTCGCCGAGAACGGAAAACGTGACGCGCTGCGTGAGCTGCTCCAGCACCTGCCCCTCAACGCCGATGAACTCCAGCCGGGCATGGTGGATCCCCGGCTGAAGCTGGAGTGCCGCAAAACTCAGGCGCTGCGGGAGGTTATCCCATTGGCGGGTGTCCGCTTCCGCCTGGGTCGCAGCCGAGGCCATCTTTCCGGCCATCCCGAGAATGCCCAACCCGACGGCGGCACGTTCCGCATCCCGCTCGTCCTTGCCCTGACGTTCCCGGCGTCGTGCCTGTTCGGAGGCGATTGCGGCTCCGGCAAAGGCGATATCGCCTGCCATGCTGGCGCCGGTCTTGAAATACGCCTTGTTGCCCAGGATATGGTCCATGACCCGGCCTCCGCGGGTGGCGGCTTGGAATCCGAGATCGTCGTACGGAGGCAGCGGGACCACCGTGCGGCCGTCGGCGAACACGAGCCGGGCGGACTTCGCGGGCGAGTCGTCGGCCAGAAAATGCAACTGCTCGCCATACTGGCCGGCGGCGTACTTGCGCGGACCCGAGCCATATTCGGCAAAAATCAGGACATTTGCCTGAGGGTTGTAGGACGGCAGTTCAAACCGGTCGCCCGCGATCTCCCGCGCACGGTGCAGGGAGTCCATCCCATCCGCCTGAAGTTTGGCGGAAGCGAAACCATCGAGGTAATCCAGGATCAGGTAATCGGCCCGATAGATCCCATCCTCCGGATTGCTGTCGATGACCTGTCCGGACCGAAAGCAGGCGCGGGCATTGTCAGTCTCCCCATCCCGCCAGTACAGGAGTCCGCGGTAATAGTACGCCATTACCCGCTCGTACGGCTCGCCGATGAAGGGCTTGGTTCGTTCCGGGGAGAAAAGGCTGCGGGCACGGGCGGCGTCCGCATCGTTGGTGATGATGCCGCCGATTCGGGCAATGGCATCATCGAACCGGGTCTTGGCCTCGGCGAAGTCGCCGCGCCGGAGTGCGAAGGCGCCGGCGCGGTAATCCAGGAGGACACGATCACGTTCGAAGTATGCCCCGGCTCGATCGGCGGCGGTCGGCCACTCCCGTTGTGTCGGTCGCGCCGAGCCGCAGCCCTGCAGGAAGGCAAGGCCAGCCAGCAGCAGCAGGCCGGCCTTGGGGTGATGGAATTCGCAGTGCGCGCTCAACGATACGCCGCGTCCTCGAGGCCCTGCTTCTTGATCTCGGCAGAGTCCTCCCAGACAATTTCGCTCGTCCGCGCATTTGTGAGCCGGAAACTGTAGAGGACGTAGTCGCTGGTTCCCGCCGACGTGCGCGTGGTCATGCCATCGAGCTTGCCGGTGAGGAAGTAGTCGGCGCCGCGAAACTCCACCACGTTGGGATCGGCGCTCGCCGTCACCTGGCCGGATTGCTTCAGCGCGCGCTCGCGCTCCAGGGTCCGCATCATGTCGCGATCGAGGAAGCTGATCCGGCCGGTCGCCCGGGCATTGAGCTGCGTGCGAATCCGGGTGAGGAAGATGTCCTTGTTGATCGGGAAACGGGTGTTGTTGACGACCGGCTCGAGCACGACATACGGCCGGGTCGTCGCGCGTTGGATCTCGGGAATCGCGAGGATGCTCCGGGCCATCTGGTCGGTGACCGCGACCATGTCCTGCGACTCGATCCCGGTGCCGGCGACGAAGCCGCGTTCGTCGGGGCGCATTTCCGTGACCGGAACCCCGGCGGGATCGCGCACGCCGGCATCGGTGGCACAGCCGGCAAGCACCGCCGTGGCTGCTGCCAATCCGCCGAGAAGGGACCGAGAGGTGGTTTTCATGAAGAAGTGGAGGTGCGAAGTTCCGGCTCGCGCAGCGTCAGACGAGGAACCTGGAGGTGAAATTCAGATTTGTGGACTCTGCCCGGGAGGCTGTGCGACAGGGGTTCCACTGCAAGGTTTCGCCATCCTGGCAACGGACTCCCGGATTGGGATCAGCATCCGGTTTTGGTCGCGTGGTAGTCACGTGGAAGCGGCGTCCCGCCGCTTGCTGCTCGGAAAGCGGCAGGATGCCGCTTCTCCCCCGCGATCGTTGCGATGGGAAGAGTTCGGCAGGGTCGGTTGCAGGGCGATGCCATGGGGACAATGGCTCCGGCCGGCCGTGAACTGGTCACGGCACCGCGGACAATACAGGCAACTCGTGGGCCCGTCGGGCTCGGGCGCCTGGAGCAGCGTGGCTGGCGTCAGCCCCATCAGGTGCAGCGTGGCCTGGATCTGCGGTTCGAGTTCAGCGCTAAACCACGCGGTGATCGCTCCGGCTGCCGCCGGGGTGTCAGCGCTTGCCAATGGCCACCTGAGATCGGCCAGCGCGTTGAAACCGAGTTCCTGCCGGTCGGATTGCCGGGCAAACGCGAGCGCGGCAGCCAGGGGGTGCTGCGCCGGAAAGTATCCGTCGGCGGCGAGGAGCCGGATTTTCAGGGCCTGCGGAGGCAGGAGCAGGGCGCTGAAGAGAGCACCGCCGCGACGGTCCGAGGGATCGGCGGATCGCAAGCGGCGCAACGCCCGCCAGCCGAGCATGATGCCCGCAAAGTGCAGGATCAGCAAAGCGAGCAGGGTCCACGGCAGGACACCCGCGATCGCCGCCGCCCTGGCCTCGCCGAGATAATCAGCGACGTTGCCCGCCACGTAGATGGAGAGGAGGCACGTGCCCGCAAGAGCCACGGCGTTTAGGAACGCCGCCGCCCGCGTGCGGCCGGCGAGGACCCGCGCCCGGCGCTGCAGATGGCCGGGGCGGAACCAGGATCGCACCAGCCGCCGGATCCGCGCGGCACGGTGATCCGGCGGCAGCCGGGCGAGAGCCAGCAGGTCCGGCGCGCGCAGGTGGCCGGTATCCGGACAGAACCGCTGCCCGTTGAGGTACAGCCATCCTTTCGCGACCCCCACTTGCTCGAGCTCCTCCCAGCGCCAGGCACGGACGCTCACGGGCCGCTCGGCGGGGCGGCCCGCGCTGCCGCTCATCAGGTTGGTCACGCCTTCGGGTGAGAGCGACAGCGGGATATCGCTGGTTATGATACGCCAGCCGAAGGGGCTGAAGCTGGGCGGAAGCCAGCGGCGGTAATGGAGCCGGGCAAAGAACCTGCGGGGGCCACGGATCAGCGCGAAGGTACGGCGGGGCGCCAGTTTCAGCCCGTCAATCGCCCAGAGCGTCCAATAGACGGCGATGACTGAAATCCATTCTGACATTGCTCAACACGGGATCGGGCGCAGGCCCCGCGCGGACGTGAACCCGTGCGATTAGATTTGGCCGCTGGGCCATCGAATAGCACGCGCCGGGCCCGCGGGGCGGACACCCCGGGGACACTGCCCCCCCGCCCCCACCCCCCCCCCCCCGCGCCGGGCCCGCGGGGCTGACACCCGGGATCCAGTGCCGCCCGGCCCGCGGGCGGCGAGAGCTGACCCGGTGGACAGGACGGGCGGCGATCATTCGCGACCATCCGGCCGTGCGCCGGTCAGCCGGTTGAAGAACTTCCGAAAACCGGCTGCCACTGCGATGAGTACCGCGGCGATTCCCTTCCAGAACTTCCCGAGCAGCACGCCCAGCTTCCCGAGGAGCCCGGCCTTGGCCGCCATCACTCCCGCTCCGCCAAGGACCAGCGCGGACAGCCCGTAGGCGGCGACCTTGTCGCCGGCCTTGAATTCCGAATACTTCTCGCCGGAGACGTAATTGAAATTCCGCGCGAGGAGGGTATCCGCCTCGGCCTCGGCGGCCTTGAACGCCTGGGTGCTCGCCGCCAGCGTGACATTCATCACTCCGGATCGGCCCAGCAGCCGGATGCTTTCATTGATGAAGATCTCCCGGTGGCCATCGGCCGACGTCGAAAGGTTGATCGCCCATTTGAGATTGTTGGTCTTTTCGTCGTAGTGCGGCGCCGTCGCCCAGCCATGAAGCTTCAGTTCGTCCCATCCACGCCGCTTCCGGTCCTCGTTGGCCGCCGTCTGGCCCTCTGACATCGTCTGCATCAGCTTGGCGGCGTCGAGCTTGTCCTTGTCCTCGTCCCTCACGTAGCCGACCTCGTCGTAGTCGAAGAAGAGCATGTACTGGGGCGCCAGGAGGACGCCGACTTCATTGCCGGAGCGGACGTTCTGGGTGAGTTCGTAGAAGCGGTCGAGCGACTCGGGTCCGACGAAGCTGTAGCCGGCGGGCAGTTCGAGTTCGGCCGCCTTGCCCAGCGGGACCTTTTGCGGCCCCGCGACGAGGTTCACCCCAGCGCGCTGCAGCGCCTCCTCGCGGGTCTGGGGCGGAGCGTCACCGGCGCCGGCCGGTGCGGGATTGTCTTGTGCCAGCAGCAAGGCCGGCAGCACGAGGGCGAGGAGGAGGGAACGGCGGGTTCGCATGGCAGGGACGATGAAATGAGCAGGGAGCGTGAGGAATCAATCGCATCGCGCGAGGGTTGAATTTCGCACCCGCCCCTGATTCTGGCGAGGGCGGCGGGTGGTGTTCGCAGGCGGGTGCCCGCTGGGAATCGGGATCGCAACCCGACTCTACATGGCCATCAGTGCCGCGGCCCCGCTCTCGTCGATCAGGAGCGACTTGAGCAAGCCGCCACGGAGCGCAGCAGCCACCGCCGGGGCGCGGTCGGCACCGGCGGCCACGCCGATCACCTGCGGGATCCTCCGGAGGTGATCGAACTCGATGCTGATCGTGCGATCGCGCCAGCGGGAAGCGCATTCGCGACCTTTCGCGTCCAGGAAACGGCCGCAAATCTCGCCGACCGCGCCGCAGGCCTTGAGCTGGGCGATGTCGCCGGCGCTGAGCACGTCCCGCTCGACGTAGACCGAGTTGTCCAGGGCGCCGACGCCGACCAGCGCGGCATCGGCCTTCTTCAGACGCTGCCAGACAAAGCGAATCTGGCTCGAGGCGAGAAAGAAGTCCCGGGTCTTCTTGTCCGCGGCAAAGGCCGGCGTGCTCAAGGTGAGGAACTCCCCGCCCCAGAGTTTCACCATTGCCCGGCCGAGTTCGAGAGCGTCCACCGGGGAGATGCTGGAATCGATGCTGCCCATGGCCTGGACCACCGTCAGCCGGTGCGCGCTGGTCCTTCGAAAGCGGCCCACCACCTCGGCCACGCTGCGGCCGCCGCCGATCGCGATGATCCCCGCGGCCGGGATGAGCGACGCAACGTAGGGGGCGCCGAAATGGCCGACCGTCTGGCGCGCGGCTTCGCCGCCGGCGGAGCGCGCCCCCTTGATCACCGCGGCGGAGGCGAGCCCGAAGCGGCTGCAGAGCTGATGCTCCAGCCTGTCATTCCTTGCCTGATACGCCTCGACCGAGATCCGGACGATGCCGCGTTCCTGGGCGATGGCGAGGAGCCGGGAAATCTTGGTCTGCGAGACGCGGACCAGCTTGGCGACTTCGGTCTGCCCGAGTCCGTCGACATGATAGAGGGTGGCGGCGAGACGCAGGACGTCGTCGGTGTACAGGGCCTTTTTCGGCATGGGCGGAAAGCGGGGGCGGGGCGCACTCTTTCGCAGGTCGGGGGATTTTGTCACGGCAATAATTATGCGCATAAACTTTTTCATCGCCTCGCGGCGACTCCGTGCCCACGCCTTCGCCCCTCCGCCATGAAAATCCCACGCCCACTCCTGCTCACCCCGCTGGTGCTCACCCTCACGGCCGTCGCGCAGACCGCCACCCCTCCGCCTTCCGGTCCCCGGGACGACGAGCCCGTCCAGCTCGCGGCCTTCACCGTCACCGGCTCGAACATCCGCCGGATTGACGCCGAGACCGCGCTGCCCGTGACCGTGATCGAGGCCGCGGAGCTGGACGCCCGCGGCGCCGCCACCATGGCCGAGCTGTTCGAGACGCTCGGCGCGGCCGAGCCGTCCGCCATCACCGAGATCAACAACGGGCCCCAGCTGGCGCGGGGTGACGTGGCGTCGGTCGACCTGCGCGGGATCGGTTCCGGCAGCACCCTCGTGCTGCTCAATGGCCGGCGGATGGCTCCGCACCCGATATCGATGGCGGAGAACGGCGTGCCCTCCCTCTCGGCCAACATCAACGTGGTGCCGCGCACGCTCGTCAAGCGCGTCGAAATCCTGCGGGACGGCGCCTCGGCGATTTATGGGGCGGACGCGGCGGCCGGCGTGATCAACAATATCGTGTCGCGGAACTTCATCGGGCGGGGGGTCACCCTCAAGGGGTCGATGACCCAGCATGGCGGCGCCAACGAGTTCGGGGCCACCGCCTACGAAGGGTTCCAGAAGGGCCGGACCCACGTTTCAGTCTCGCTCGACTACTTTCACCGCGACTCCCTGGCGGCGCATGACCGGCGTTGGTCGCGCGAGGCCGACCTGCGGCTGCGCGGTGACATCCCGGCCCCGTGGAACGGACTGCCGCTGACCGACGCGAACGGGGCGACCGTGCGTGACAACGACCTCGCGAACACCAACAGCGTGAACCAATGGGGCCAGTGGCAGCGGGGGTTCATCCAATCCGACTACCGGACCTTCATCGGTTCCCGCCCGGCGGGGAACACGGGTATCAGCACGAGCACCACCCCGCCCGCGGGCGTGGCGACGATGGCGGCCAGCGGCATGTTCTACCTGTGGCCCGCCCCCGATGGCAGCGTCCGTTTCAAGCAGACCGCGCTCTCGAAGAACATCGACGGCGTGGAGAATGCGACGTTCTCGAACTGGAACGACTGGAAGATGCTCGTGCCCGCGACGGACCGGGTGCAGTTCGCGGCCTTCCTCGATCGGCCGATCAACGAGCGGATCAACCTGTTCGGCGACCTGCTGTTCTACTCGGCCTACAGCAAGACCGGCCGCGAGCCCACGAATTTCAAGAACACCGACGACCAGGGGATCTACCTGCCGGCGTCCAACCCGTACAATCCCTTCGGCGTCCGTTTCTATGATCCCGCGGGTGCCCCGAATGCCGATGGCACGCCGCGGCTCGTCGGCACGCCCGCCGATGTTTCGCTGTGGACCGGCATCTCGCCTGGCCAGAACACCGGCAATGGCTTCATGCCGCGCGAGACGGAGGTCCGCAGTTTTGCCTGGCGTGCGCTGGCCGGCCTGCAGGGCAAGTTCGGCGATGGCTGGGAGTGGGAGAGCGCGCTCGTCGCTTCCGGGGCCCAGACCCACGAGTTCGAGCATTTCCAGGTGCGGGAGTCGAAGCTGCGCGAGGCCCTGGCCCGCACCGATGCGACCGCCTTCAATCCTTTCCCGGTCACGTTCAAGATCGTCAACAACCAGATTGTAACCGACCAGCCTTTCACCAACCCCGCCACGGTGCTCCAGCCGCTCTATGACGATGAGGATCGGTTCGGGCGCACCGAGCTCTTCCAGTGGGACGCCCGGGTCAACGGTGAGCTCGGACGCCTGTTCCGCGGCGGCAACATCGGCGTGGCCAGCGGCGTTGAGGCCCGTTACGAGAGCTTTCAGGACAAGCGCGCCGCCTACGTGGGCCTGAATCCGCCCGGGTCGGGGGATCAGTTCCCGTTTCTGCGCGAAGGCGACAACGACTTCCTCGCGCTCAGCTCCAACGTTCCGATCAGCGCCCACCAGACAATCTATGCCGCCTATGCCGAGGTTTCGCTGCCGTTCGTCACGCGCGAGAACCGGGCGCCGTTGGTTCAGGCGCTCGAATTGTCGCTGGCGGGGCGGTTCGAGCACTTCTCGATTTTCGGCGAGACGACCAAACCCAAGGCAAGTCTGGTGTGGAAGCCGGCGTCCTGGCTGAAGCTGCGCGGATCGATGGCCGAGTCGTTCCGGGCGCCGAACCTGGTCCAGACCAACATCACGCCCCTGCGGCGGCAGATTGGCGCCGATGATCCGTACCGGTTGGAGGTGACGGGGCTGCCGACCGACGGGACCGCGCAGCGCACGGTCTTTCGCCAGGGCAACCAGGACCTCGGGCCGGAGGAGGCAAAGACCTGGGTCGCGGGGGTGGTGATTGACGTGCCAAAGGTCCGCGGGCTTTCGCTCGTGTTCGACTATTTTCACCTGAACCAGAACCAGGTGATCGAGAACGTCGGCGCCGGTCCCGCGCTCGATCACGATCAGCTCCTGCTCGATCTTGCGACGCAGGCGGCGCTGGCCGCAGGCACGGCCGCCGACGCCATCGATCTCGGGTCCGGTACGGCCGGGTACAAGGGTTCGAGCAAGATCAAGCGGAAGCCGGTCACGGCGGAGGACCGGGCGGCATTTGCCGCCTACAATGCCAGCCAGCCCACGAATGCCACCCGGCGGGCGCCTGTCGGTGAGGTGGAGAGCATCATCGACGATTACGTCAACCTGAGCGGCCGGGACATCCAGGGCTACGAGTTCGGCTTCCAATGGCGCGCCCCCCGGACGCGCATCGGCCAGTTCACCCTGAACGGCGAGGCCACGCATTATGTGCTGCGCCGCTCGCAGCAGGAGGACGGGGCCCCGCTGCTGGACGAACTGGAGCGGAACGGCCGGGTGAAGTGGCGGGCCAACGCCTCCCTTTCGTGGCGGCGTGAAGCGTGGTCCGCCGGCTGGTTCTCCACCTACTTCGGCTCGTTCGTCGACACCTCCGCAGCCACCACCCAACCGGTCTACGAGGCGCTGGGAAGGCCCGACTATATCCGCGTGTTCAATGACAACGGGATTACGCGCTACCTGCTCCAGGTCGACCCCTTCATCAACCACAATGCGTGGGTGTCATATCGCTTTGACGACAACACTCGTCCGTGGCTGCGTGGCGTGACGGTGCGCACGGGGATCAACAACGTCTTCGACACCGAACCTCCCCTCGCCGATGAACAATACGGCTACAAGAGCGGCACGGCGAACGTCCGCGGCAGGCAGTTCACCCTGCAAATCTCGAAGCAGTTCTGATCGCGACGCGCACGGGTCCGGCGGGGGCAAGGTTGCCGCCGGACCGCGTGGCGACGATCGCCGTCCGGCCGCATCATTCCATGGAACGTACGTCTGCTCTCGACCGGCTTCGGGCCGGCAATGAAATCTTCGACTTCGTGATTATCGGCGGCGGCGCCAGCGGCCTGGGCGCCGGGGTCGACGCGGCGAGCCGGGGGTACCGGGTTGCACTTCTCGAGCAGTCGGATTTCGGCAAGGGCACCTCGAGCCGATCCACCAAGCTCGTGCACGGCGGCGTGCGCTACCTGAAGCAGGGGGACATCTCTCTGGTCATGTCGGCCCTGCGCGAGCGGGGACTGCTTCGGCGCAATGCGCCCCACCTCGTGCATCCGCTGGCGTTCGTGATTCCGAACTACTCCTGGCGGGAGCGAGCGTATTACGGCCTGGGGATGGCGGTTTACGAGCGGCTGGCGGGACGCTGGTCATTCGGCCGTTCGCGGCGATTGAGCCGCAGCGAGACCCTCGGGCATCTGCCGACCGTGGAGCCGGACAATCTCGCGGGTGGCGTCCTGTATTACGATGGCCAGTTCGACGACGCGCGCCTGGCACTCAGTCTCGCCCAGACGGCCGTCGATCACGGCGCGGTGCTGGCCAACTACTGCGGCTGCGTCGGGCTGATCAAGGAGGCGGGCCGGGTGGGCGGGGTGCTCGCCCGCGACATGGAAACGGGGAGCGAGTTCCGGGTGCGGGCGCGGGTCGTGATCAACGCGACGGGTGTGTTCGTGGATCACGTGCGCCGCTTCGACGAACCCGGCGTCCCGCCCATGGTCACGGTCAGCCAGGGGGTCCATCTGGTGCTTCCCCGCCGCTTCCTGCCCGGAGCCAGCGCCCTGATGGTGCCGAAGACCGCGGACGGCCGCGTGCTCTTCGCGATCCCGTGGCACGACCGCGTGGTGGTGGGCACGACCGACACGGCGGGCGTGCGGCCGACGCTCGAGCCGGCCGCGCAGCCGGCGGAAATCGAATTCATCATGGAGCACGCCCGGAAGTACCTGGCCTGCGATCCGCAGGAGTCCGACGTGCTCAGCGTATTCACCGGCTTGCGACCGCTCGTGCGCCGCGGCGGGGCTGGCAGCACGGCCGCGCTTTCGCGGGACCACACGATTACGATATCCGCCAGCCGGCTCGTCACGCTCACCGGCGGAAAGTGGACCACCTACCGCCGGATGGCGGAGGACGTGATCGACCAGGCGGAACGTGTAGCCGGCCTCAGGCACCGGCCGGCGATCACCGCCGATCTGGCGCTCCACGGGGCGGCGTTCCCGCCGGGACTGCCGGAGCACCTCCAGGTTTATGGCGGCGATGCGGCTGCCATCGCCGAACTGGGGCGGAGCCACCCGGCATTGGCCGCGCGGCTGCACCCCCAGCTGCCCTGGCAGGGGGCCGAGGTCGTTTGGCAGGCCCGGCATGAAATGGCCCGCACGGTCGAGGACGTCCTCGCGCGGCGGACGCGCGCGCTCGTGCTCGATGCCCGGGCCGCCATCGCGGCCGCGCCGGCCGTGGCGCGCCTGCTCGCGGACGAGTTGCACCGCGACCAGTCCTGGGCGGAAGCCCAGGTCCGGTGCTTTGTGCAGGTCGCCCGCGGCTGGCTGCTGCCGGGCACCGCAGTGGAGGAAAGCGCGGAGCAGAGGCCGCGGGTGGCATGATGCGGTCGCGCGCCAGCGGACCACCGACCGGCCCATGATTTTGTTGCCGCATTCACATTCATCCCCACCGTGGGGGCGCCTCGTCCCCCGCGGCAGCGTCCATCCCCCTTTGATTGGCCAATGATCTCCCAGGAAAACGTTGCCCACCGCGATGGCGGGGCCCGACCGGCAGTGGTTGCGGCCAGGACTGGATTGCCGCTCCTGCGTTTCCTGCAGCCCGCGTCGGCGATACCTCCGCTGCCGCCCGAACGGATCGATCCGGAATATCGCCGGCTCCGGCGCCAGGTGTTCCTCGGCATCTTTGTCGGCTATGCGGCCTTCTATCTCGTGCGAAAGAACTTCGCCCTGGCGATGCCCGACATCCTGCGGGACTACCCGCAGTACTCGAAGGCGGCGCTTGGTTCGGCGATGACCGGTCTCTCCGTGGCCTACGGCGTGTCGAAGTTCATCATGGGATCCGTGTCGGATCGCAGCAACCCGCGCTGGTTCATGACCCTCGGGCTGCTGCTCACCAGTGCGGTGACTTTTGCCTTCGGGACGAACCCAGCGATCTATGGTTCCCTCGCCGCGATCGTGGCGCTGCAGACGCTGAATGGCTGGTTCAATGGAATGGGGTGGCCCCCGTGCGGGAAGACCATGGTCCACTGGTGGAGCACGAAGGAGCGCGGGGTGACGGTCGCGGTGTGGAATGTGGCGCACAACGTCGGCGGCGCGCTGGTGGCCAACCTCGCCCTGCTCGGGGTCGTGCTCTTTCACGACTGGGGGGCGAAGTTCTATTTCAATGCCATGGTGGCGGCGGCTTGCGCGGGGCTCGTTGCACTGCTCCTGCGCGACACCCCGCAGAGCTGCGGGTTGCCGCCGATCGAAAAATACAAGAACGATTATCCGCCCGACTATTCGGCCGCCCACGAGCGGACCTTCACGTTTCGCGAGATCTTCCTTGGGCACGTGCTGCGGAACCGGTACCTCTGGGCGATCGCGGTGGCGAACGCGTTCGCCTACTTCGTGCGTTACGGGGTCGTGGACTGGATTCCGACGTACCTGCAGACGGCGAAAGGGTTTTCCTTCCGCCAGTCGAGCGTTGCCTGGGCGGCGTTCGAGTACGCGGCGATTCCCGGCACGATTCTTTGCGGCTGGGTTTCCGACCGTGTCTTCAAGGGCCGGCGGGCACCCGCGACCATCCTCTTCATGGCGCTGACCCTGGTCGCGCTCGTCGTCTATGGGCTCAACCGCCATGGTCCGCTGTGGATCGACATGGTCTCATTGATTGCGATCGGGTTTTTCGTATACGGGCCAATCATGATTATCGGTCTGCATGCCCTGGATCTGGTGCCCAAGAAGGCGGCCGGAACCGCCGCCGGCTTCACCGGGTTCTTCGGTTATGTCTTCGGCTCGGCGATTGCGGGCACCGGCGTCGGTTGGATTGCCGACAACTGGAGCTGGACCGGGGTCTTCATCACCATGATGGTGTGCTGCCTGCTCACGATGATCTTCAGCGCCCTGACGCTTGGCCACCGTGCCACGAGCAATGGCGCCGCCCCATGATACGCCACCTTTCCCTCCTCGCATTCCTCTCCGGCGCCATGATGGCCCAGGAGCCGCTGCCTCTCGTCATCGCGCACCGGGGTGCCAGCGGTTACCTCCCTGAGCACACGCTGGCGGCCAAGGCTTATGCCCACGCGCTGGGAGTGGACTTCATCGAGCAGGACATCGTGCTCAGCAAGGACGGCGTCCCGGTCGTGATGCACGACATCGAAATCGAAACCGTCACCGACGTGGCCCGCCGCTTTCCCGGGCGCAACCGTGCCAACGGGCATTACTATGCGATTGATTTCACCCTCGCCGAACTCCGGCAGCTCCGCCTCACGGAACGCATGGATCCGGCGACGGGAAAGGCCGTGTATCCGGACCGGTTTCCACTGTGGAAATCGGCCTTCGGGCTCCCGACCCTCGAGGAGGAGCTGGAGCTGATTGCCGGACTCAACCGCAGCACGGGTCGGCGAACGGGCATTTATCCGGAGCTCAAATCGCCAGGATGGCACCGCCGCGAGGGGAAGGATCTTTCCGCCATCGTCCTGCCGATCCTCGCCCGGCATGGCTACAGGTCCCGGAGTGATCCCTTCTTTCTCCAGTGCTTTGAATTCGAGGAGATCAAGCGGCTGCGGGGCGAACTGGGATTCAAGGGAAGGCTGGTCCAGCTCATCGGCCGGCATGGAGGCAGCGAACCGGATGCATCCGGAAAAACCGGGGGCGCGCGGGACAATGCCATGCTGCTGACGCGCGACGGGCTTGCATCGATCGCGGCCGTCGCCGACGGCATCGGCCCCGCCTTCTCCCATCTCGTGAGCACCGATCCGGCGGGTGGAGTGCGGATCAACGAGGTGGTCGACCTCGCGCATCGGGCGGGACTCGTCGTGCATCCGTATACGTTTCGGGCGGACGCACTGCCCCGATTCGTGGCTGACGCCGAGGATTTGCTCGGATTGCTGTTCGTGAACGCGCAGGTTGACGGCGTGTTTGCCGATCACCCGGATCGCGTGCTGCGCTATCTCCAGCGAATGCGGGAGTAATCGGGCCCATTTTTCTTACCATGAACCCCTACCTCGCGGAAATCGTCGGCACTGCCCTGCTCGTCCTCTTCGGCAATGGCGTGGTCGCCAATGTCGTCCTCGCCCGATCCAAGGGCCATGCCGGCGGCTGGATTGTGATCACGGCGGGTTGGGCCTTTGGCGTGGCGATTGCCGTGTACGCCGTGGGCCGGATCTCCGGAGCCCACATCAATCCGGCGGTGACGGTGGCGCTGGCAAGTGCCGGCAGCTTTTCCTGGTCATTGGTGCCTGGATACATCGCGGCGCAGCTGGCGGGCGGGTTCATCGGCTCGGTCCTGGTGTTCCTGGCCTATTATGCGCACTGGGGGGTCACCGACGATCCGGCGGGGAAGCTCGCCTGTCATTGCACCGCCCCGGCGGTCCGCCGGATGGGTCCGGCGTTCATGACCGAGTTCATCGGCACGGCCGTGCTGCTTTTCGGCGTGCTGGCATTCGGCCGGGTGGCGATGGGGGCGTCGGAAGCCGAGGCGGCCTGGGTGGCGGCGGTGGGCACCTGGTTCGGGCCGGCGCTGGTGGGACTGCTGGTCTTCGCAATCGGGCTCTCATTGGGCGGCCCGACGGGCTACGCGATCAATCCGGCGCGTGATCTGGGTCCCCGGCTCGCCCACGCGGTGCTGCCAATCCCCGGCAAGGGCGACTCCGACTGGGCCTACGCCTGGGTGCCGATTGTGGCGCCGATTGCCGGCGGTGTCGCCGGGGCCCATCTATTCCAAGCCGTCTTCTAATCGATCCGCAGGAAACCGCTAAAAAGCCATGAGCAAACCCCGTTACGTCCTCGCACTGGATCAGGGCACCACCTCGTCGCGGGCCATCGTCTTTGACCGTCGTGGTCGGGGCCAGGCCAGCGCGCAGCAGGAGTTCACGCAGCATTTTCCGCAGCCAGGCTGGGTCGAGCACGCGCCCGCGGATTTGTGGGAGACCTCGCGTCGCGTCGCACTCGGGGCGCTGGGCGAGGCCAATGTTACCCGACAGGACATTGCCGCGCTTGGCATCACCAACCAGCGTGAAACCACGCTGCTCTGGGAGCGGAAGTCCGGCCGGCCGGTGGCACCGGCCATCGTGTGGCAGGATCGGCGGACAGCGGCGATGTGCGCTGCATTGAAACGGCGCGGGCTGGAGCAGGAATTTCGCACCCGCACCGGACTTGTCCTGGATCCCTATTTCAGCGGCACGAAACTGGCCTGGCTCCTCGATCATGTTCCGGGGGCACGGCGGCGGGCCGAGCGGGGAGAACTGGCGTTCGGCACCGTGGACACCTGGCTTTTGTGGAAGCTCACCAACGGCCGGGTCCACGCGACCGACGTATCGAACGCGTCGCGGACACTGCTGCTCAACCTGCGCACGGGCGCATGGGATGAGACGCTCTTGCGGCGGCTGCGGATTCCGGCGGCGGTATTGCCGGAGGTGCGTGCGAGCAGCGGACATTTTGGCGAAGTGGAGAGCATTCCCGCGTTGCGGGGCGTCCCGATCACCGGTGTTGCCGGGGATCAGCAGGCCGCGCTGTTCGGCCAGGCCTGCTTCCGGCCGGGCATGGCGAAGAACACCTATGGCACCGGCTGCTTCCTGTTGCTGCACACAGGCACGAAGCCGGTGACCTCGAAGAACCAGCTGCTGACGACGATTGCGTGGCGGCTCGGGGAGGGTGGACCGCTGGAATATGCGCTCGAGGGCAGCGTGTTCATCGGTGGCGCCGTGGTGCAATGGCTGCGTGACGGGCTGGGCGTGATCGAGCGGTCCGGGGACGTGGAGGCACTTGCGCGCAGCGTGCCCGACAACGGCGGCGTGTTCCTGGTGCCGGCATTTGCCGGGCTGGGTGCGCCGCATTGGGATCCCGCTGCGCGGGGCGCCATCCTGGGGCTCACCCGGGGTTCGACGGCGGCGCACATCGCGCGGGCAGCGGTGGAAAGCATCGCCTGCCAGAGCGCGGATCTGCTGCAAGCCATGGAATCCGACTCCAAACTCGGCCTGCGTGAGTTGCGGGTCGACGGCGGCGCTACGGTGAACAATGCGCTGCTGCAGTTCCAAAGCGATCTGCTGCGCGTGCCCGTCATCCGTCCGAAGACAACGGAAACCACCGCGCTGGGAGCCGCTTACCTCGCGGGGCTGGCGGTGGGCTTCTGGAAGGATCAGGCTGAGATCGCGAAGCTGTGGAGCGTCGAGAAGACGTTCCGCCCGCAAGCCTCGAAGTCACTGATGAGCCGGCTGCAAGCCGATTGGCGCCGGGCGGTGGAACGGGCCAGGAACTGGGCTCCCGAGTAGAACGGGGCTGGCGGTATCGACGTTGACCGGGGTTTCCAGGGCCACGAAGGCGGTGGAGTTCAGGCGGCGGAAGCAGTCACTCCCGTATTGTATCGGTTCACAGCCGTCATACTGTCGGCCATCCGCTTCATGATGCCCGCCCGCTCGTCAATGTGCCCCGCATGGTTTCGCGCGACTGCCTTCCTGCTGGCAGCGCTGCCGGCTGCGGCCAGTGAATCGCCGCAGCCACCGCCCACCGTCGTCAATCCGCCGACCGCGGTCACTGCCCGGGCCGAACCCCCGGAACTCGCGTCGCTTCGGTTGAAGGCCGAGCGCGGCAACTCAATCGCGCAATACAATCTCGGGCTTGCCTATGCCCAGGGCCGGGATGTGCCGGTCGACCTGATCGAGGCCTTCATGTGGCTGACGCTGGCCTCGGAAGGCGGCAGCACCGGGAAGGCATTGGATGCAGTGCTCGGCGAGATGACTGCCGCGCAGATCGCAGAGGGCCGGAAACGGCTCGAGCTCCTGCGCCCGAATCCTCCTCCGGTGAGCAGCCCCACGCCCGCCCCGGCGGCGCCATCGACCGGTGCCGTTGCCGATACCGTCGGGTCGCCGGCGGCCCAGCCTCGGCAGCAGGAACCCGCCGGTGGGGTGGACAACCTCGGCCGGACGCCGATCGATCCCGCCGCGGTCCGCAGCGATCCCAGGGCGGCTCCGCCCGCTCCGAGGGCGGCGGCTCCAGCTGAGACGGCTGCTGCTGACAATGCTTCCCGGCAGTCCGCCGACTTGGCGGCGGCGAAACAGGAGGCTGCCCGTCTGCAGTCCGAGCTCACTGCGTTGCGCAGCCAGACTGCGGCCGAAGCTGCGCGCACGTCGGGAGCTGCAGCGGAGCTGGCGACGTCACGGGCGCAACTCAAGGAGGCGCAGGCCAGTCTGGCCGAGCAGTCGCGTGAACTGGCCTCGGCGCGGGCCGAGCTTGCGGCCGCCCGAATCGAGGTGGGAAAGCTTGCACCGCAGGTCGAGGCGCTGCGGCAGGCGGCGGCTGCGCAGTCGGCGGCGGCGACCGAGGCCGGCGAATTGCGCGCAGCGCTCGAACGTGAGCGGGCTGCCCGGCTCGAGGGTGAATCGCGGCTGGCGGCACTGGCCAGCGAGCTGGATAATGCCCGCCGCGATGCGGCCAGCACGCGGCAGGAGCTGGCGGCGATCAGTTCAAATTCTGCGAGCTCGACCGCGCGGGTGGTGACGGCGGCAGCCGAGGCGGCGGAGGCCGCGCGAGCCGAAACCTCGCGGCTGACTGAGCAACTGGCCAGCCAAAGGCGCGCAGTGGAGAAGGCGGTCGAGGAAGCGAATGGTGCAGCGGCCCGCGCGCGCGGGGCTGAAATCCAACTCGCGGAAGTGCAGGCAGCACTTGCCGCGGCGGATCGCAAGCTGACAGCGGCCGGGGAGGCGACGGCAGTGCTGGAGCAGGACAAGGCGCGGCTTGCGGCCGCACTGGCGGCTGAAACCGCGGCGAAGACCGAAGCGATGGCGGCGCAGGCGCGGATCGAGAACGCGACGAAGGCATCAGCGGATGAAGTGTCCGGGTTGCGCCGGCAGATCCAATCACTCGAGACCGAGCGTGCGGCGCTGGCAGCGGAGCAGGCGCGCCTGGCCGCGGCGCTGGCGGCCGACAGTTCGGCCCAGGCCAAGGCAGTCTCGGAAGCCTCGGCGCGGGTGGATGCGTTGACGCGCGAACTTGCCGCGGCGCAGCGCGGCGCGGACGAGATTCGGTCCGCGCTGGCGCAGGAGCAGGCGCAGCGGGCGCAGGCGGAGCGGGCACTGCAGGAGCAGGCCAGTCAGGTTGAGCAGTCACGCACCGAGCTGGCGTCAACGCAGCGGGAGCTTTCGGAACTGAAAGAGCGGGCGCGGGGGTCGGCGGATGCCATCGCCGCGGCGAGGAGTGAAGCCGATGCAGCGGGGAGGGAGAAGGGATTGTTGAAGCAGCAAGCCGCCGAAGCTGCGCAGGAACTCGCCGCCCTGCGGGCGGAAAAGGCACAGAGGGAGAACGAACTCAGGGACCTTTCCAGCTCCAGGGATGCGGCGGTCGCGGCGCTGGAGCGGGCGGCAGCCGAGAAGGCGGAATTGATGAAACGGCTCGATGCCGCTGCGCCGCTCCAGGGCGCGTTGGATCAGGCCTCGCAACGGCTGGGCGCGCTCACGAGCGAACTGGAGGCGGCGCGGCGCGAGGTCGAGAGCATGCGCGCCTCGGCGGCACATGCCGAAGCGGAGCGGGCGCGGCTCGAGCAGATGGTCGCCCGGCAGGGATCCGCCGCGGACGAGGTGGCAACCTTGCGCCGGAGCCAGCAGCTGCTCGAGGGGGAGAGGGCTACGGCGGCCGCCGAGCTTGCGCGCACGCGCGAGGAATCGACAAGGCTTTCGAACCAGCTTGAAACCACCGCGCGCGAGCTGGCGGCGCAGAAGACAGCCGCGGAGGAAGCGACCGCGCGCAGCCGCGAGTTGGAAAGCCAGGTGGCCGGGATGCAGGCGCGACTGCAGGATGCCACTGGCACGCAGCAGCAGCTGGCTGAGTTGCGGCAGGCAGTGCAGGCGGCAGAGGAGCGCAGCGGGCAGGCTGCCCAGGCACTCGCGGCAGCCGAGGAATCCGGCCGGGTGCAGGCGGCGGAGATTGCGCGACTGAAATCCGCGAGCGACGCCACGGCGGCACGCCTGGCGGAGGCTGAGTCGAAAGCGGCGCAGGCGGCCGACGAAGCCGCGCAGGCGGCACGAGCGCTCGCCCAGGCAACGCAGCGGGCTGAGGCCGCGGAGCGGGCGCGCGGTTCCGCCAAGGAGCTGGCCGCGGCGCGGAAGGCTGCGACGGAGAGCCGCGATCAGCTGGCCGCCGCCAACCAGGAACTTGCCGATCTTCGTGCACAAGTGGCGCGGATCGGCTCCCTCGAGGAACAGTTGCGCCAGCTCGAGGCCGAACGGGAGGAACTCGTTGCGGCGCGGAAGGCCGTGGCAGAAAGCCGCGATCAGCTGGCCGCCGCCAATCTCGAACTCTCCAGCTTGCGCGAGCGGGCAGCCGGCATCGAGCCATTGGAGGAAAAGTTGCGCCAGCTCGAGACGGAACGGGCGAGTCTCGCCGCGAACGCCGGCGGGGATGCCGCATTGCGGGAGGAACTGGCACGCGCCACCGCGGCGCAGGCGGAGAGTGAACAGAAACTCACGACCGCGCTGCGTTCCTACACGCTGCTCACGGAGGAGCGCGATTCGCTTGCTGCCGCACTCGAGGCGGAAAAGGCCCGGCCACTGCCGGCACCGGCGCCGGATCCCGCGGCCTTGGCGGAAATCGAGGCGCTGCGCAGGCGCGTCGCGGCGGCAGAGCGCACCGCGGCCGCGGCACAGGGTGAAATCGCCCGGTTGACGAACCTCGGCGGCGGACTCCGTGATGTGGTGCCGCCGCCCCAGGCATTGGCCGCGGCCGGACAGCCAACCCGGCCGATGTCCGGACAGCCATCGCCAGCGCCCACGACGACCGCCTCGGGGAAGCCAGCCGCCCCGAGGCTTCATCGCGTCGTGTTGGGCGAGACGCTTTCCGGCATCTCCCGCCAGTATTATGGCACGGCCAACCGCTGGCCCGAAATCCTTGCCGCCAATCGGGATGTGCTGCGCGATGAGCGCAGCCTTGTCGCGGGGCGAACGCTGCGAATTCCATGATTCGTAATTTCCGCATGGCCTCGGCGTTGCGCCGTAAATTAATCGTTTTTTTTATGCCCGACATGCGGGTGCAACGCGTAGTTTTGATGCTGCCAGTCGTGGCGATTCTCGGAGGCTGCGGCTATGTGCATGTCGGCAGGCTTCCATCGCCAAAGACGACTGTGATCGCCGACGAGCAACTCGTGGCGCAGAACGCCGATCTCAGGCTGGAGAAGAAAATGCTGCAGCAGGAACTCGCCCTGTCGCGCGCCCAAAGCGAGGCGCTGCGGATGGCGATCGAGAACCGCGCGGCGGACGGTGACACTTCGAAGCAGCTGGTTGAGCGACTCAAGGAAAGTTCACGCGAACTCGCGTCGCTGCGCGCCAGCTATGCCCAGCTGCAGCTGGAGCGGGATCAGGCGATGGCCACGGCGGCAGATGCCACCGGGCTGCAGGCCCGGCTCGGCGCCACCGAGGAAAAGCTGGCACAATCGCTCCGGGCCCACACCGAATTGCAGGAGGAGGTTGTCCGGCTGCGGGTGGATGTCGCACGCTCACGCGAGGAGAACCTGGCGCTGAGTGCGCAGGTGAAGGAGGTGACCGCAATCCATGAGGCCGCGCAGGTGGCGCTTGGCCAGCTCAACCGCGACCTGCTATCGCAGAAGGAGGCGCGGGCGCAGGCGGAGCAGGACGCGGAATTGCTCCGGGCCGAACTGAAGACCGTGGCGCCCGGCTCCTCGTTGCTCGCCCAGCAACGCAGCGGTGCCGCGGGGGAGGCGCGCACCCTGGTTGCGGAGCACGCCGCAGAGGTTGCGGATTTGAAGGCGCAGCTCGAGACCCTGCACGCCACGCTGGGTACCCTGGAAGCGGAACGCGAACGCCTGCGCAAACTGGTCGGTGCTCCCGCCCCCGATCTCGAGCAGGTGGAGGCCAGGGTCACGTCGGTCCTGCAGGAAAATGAACAACTGAAATCGGCCAGCGTCCGCCTCAGCGGTGAAAAGACGGACCTCGAGAACCAGATCGCGCGGCTGCAGGCCTCGCCAGCCGTTGGGCAGGTGCAGGTGCTGCGTGACCAGCTTCGGGACGCGCGCGCCCGTGCCACGGAATTGGCGGAGGAAAACGCCCGGCTGATGGCCCGGGTGCCGCAGGGGGAGGGGCCGGCGGGCCAGCCTGGACCGGTGATGGTGGATCCGGT
Organism: Verrucomicrobiia bacterium; assembly: GCA_011525695.1. Lineage (GTDB taxonomy): Bacteria > Verrucomicrobiota > Verrucomicrobiia > Opitutales > Opitutaceae > ER46. The sequence continues at coordinate 29,777 of WYBX01000030.1, read as the reverse complement.
GGTCATTGATCCGACGCGGAACGGTCCCCGGACGGTCGTTTCCGAGGCTCCCCGGATCGATTTGGGCAGCGATAGCCGGCCACCGGCACAGGAAACCGGCGGCGGCACGATCGCGCGCGGGCGGAGTTCGGTCAGTGCAACCCTGGTGACCTCCGCCTCGGGGATTGGGCTGGCGGCCTCCGCCGAACCGGCGACGGCGGCAAATGGACAACGGCTGCATGTCGTGGCGGGTGGTGACACGCTCGCGAAGATCTCCACGCTGTATTATGGCACACCGGCCCGCTGGGGAGACATCCTGGCGGCGAACCGCGACGTGCTCGGCGAGTCCAACAACCTGGTTGTTGGGCGGACACTGCGGATTCCATAACCGTCAGCCGGGGAGCGGTGGAGGAGCGATCCTCGGTTCGGGCACCCTGGTCGCCATCCAGCGCTTGCATCGACGCTCCGATCCCGGCAGTACCCGGCCCATGTCATCGATTCCCACCCAGATTTCCGGTGTCACGGTTCTGACGAAGGCGAATGTCTATTTCGACGGCGGTGTGGTCAGCCACACGGTTTTGTGCGGAGACGGGGCGAAGAAAACCCTCGGGCTCATCCGGCCCGGCTCCTACCATTTCAATACGGGTGCGCCGGAGCGAATGGAGATTGTCGCTGGCGAATGCGAAGTGACGGTCGACGGCACCACGGAGATGCGCCGTTACGCGGCCGGCGTGCATTTCGATGTGCCCGGCAAGAGTGGTTTCACGATTTCGGTCCGCACGGGTCTCTGCGAGTACGTCTGTTCATTTCTGAATACGTAGTTGCGCCCCCGGCGAAAATTTCGTCGCCGATTCCGTTTTTTTCGGCTGGATTGGGCGGGTTCCCCCGGTCATGTCCCCGCCACTCCGCCATTCCCGCGGCTTCACGTTGGTCGAGATCATGATCGTGGTGGTGATTATCGGGCTGCTTGCCGCCCTGGCCGTGCCGGCGTTCCGCAAGGTGCGGGTGGCATCGCAGGACAAGGCCATTCTGAACAACGCCCGGCAGCTCGCGAGTGCGGCTGACCAATACATGATGGAGCATGGCGTGAATGCGGTGGCGTACACGGATTTGGTCGGCGCGGCGAAATATGTGAAGGCGGTCGAGACCGCCGCGAACGAGGTTTATCCTGATGCTTACACCGCCGGCGTCACCATCACCGTCTCCGGTATTGCCGGGGCGCGGACGATCACCTACGGGCTTTAGCCCGCTGGTTTGACGGGGATGCGGCGCGTCTTGCGGATTGCCTTCGGCCGGCGCCGCGTTGGAGTTTCCGGCCCACATGGCGTTCACGCTCGTTGTTCTCGCGGCCGGAATGGGTTCCCGTTACGGCGGCCTCAAGCAGGTGGATCCGGTCGGCCCGGGGGGCGAAACCGTGCTCGATTACGCGGTCTTTGATGCCGTCCGGGCCGGGTTCACGCGGGTCGTCTTCGTGATTCGTCACGACTTCGAGGCGGTGTTCCGCGAACGGATTGGGGCGCGCTATTCGGGCCGGATCGCGGTGGACTATGCCTACCAGCGGCTGGACGAGCTGCCCGACGGCTTTACCCCCCCGCGGGATCGGGAGAAGCCATGGGGCACCGGGCACGCGGTGTGGTGCGCGCGGGGCGTGGTGCGCGAAAATTTCGCCGTGATCAATGCGGACGATTTCTACGGGGCGGACTCATTCCGCCAGCTCGCCGGCTTCCTGGCCGCGGCGCACGGACCGGCCTTCGCGATGGTCGGCTTCACGCTGGCGAACACGCTTTCCGAGCACGGCTCGGTCGCGCGCGGTATCTGCTCGGCGGATGCGGAGGGGGCCCTGCGCTCGATCGTCGAGACCACCGACATCCACGCAGCGGACGTGGGTCCGGGCGGCCGTTTCACCGGAGCGGAGATTGCCTCGATGAACTGCTGGGGATTCACCCCGGCGCTTTTCGACGGGCTCGAAACTCAATTGCGCGAATTCCTTGCCCGGCACGCGTCCGAGTCGAAGAAGGAATTTTACCTGCCGGCCAGCGTGTCGGCCATGATTGCCCGCGGGGAGGCGACGGTGCGCGTGCTGCCGACAGTGAGCACGTGGTTTGGCATCACCTATCGGGAAGACAAGCCACGCGTCGAGGCCGCCATTGCGGGACTCGTCGCCGCCGGCCACTATCCCGCCCGGCTGTTTTCACCATGATGACCTATTCCCGCCGTGAGGCTGACATCTTCGTCCCGGGAGGCGCGCTGGCGCCCGAGGCTGCGCTGGCGCGAACCACCCACCTGTGTGTGGTCGCGCACCAGGACGACATCGAGATCATGGCGCACGCCGGAATCACGGCCTGCTACGGGCAGCCGGACCGCCATTTCACCGGCGTGGTCGTGACGAATGGCGCGGGTTCGCCGCGGGCGGGGGCGTACGCAGCGAAAACCGATCTGGAGATGCAGCAAATCCGGCGGGAGGAGCAGCGACGGGCGGCCGAGTTGGGCAAGTACAACCTGCAGCTCCAGCTGGCGCATCCGAGCGCCGACGTGAAGGCGCACGGGCATCCCGGCGTGCAGGCCGATCTGCGCGCCATCTTCGGCGGCTGCCGCCCCGAAGTGGTGTACCTGCACCAGCCGGCGGACAAGCACGACACCCATGTGGCGGTGTTCCTGCGGTGCCTGGAGGCGATGCGGGCCCTCCCGGCCGAGCGCCGGCCGGGACGCGTGCTCGGCTGCGAAGTCTGGCGGGATCTCGACTGGCTCGTGGATGCGGACAAGGTGCCGCTCGATGCGAGCGCCCAGCCGGAGCTGGCGGCGCAACTGCTGAAGGTGTTCGACTCCCAGGTGACGGGCGGCAAGCGCTACGACCTCGCGACCGTGGGCCGGCGGCTGGCCAACGCGACGTTCCACACCTCGCACGCCACGGACCGTTGCTCCGCAATCACGTGGTCGATGGATCTCACGCCGCTGGTGCAGGACGAAATGCTGTCCCCGCTGGACTTTACCCTCAACCATGTCGATCGTCTGCGTTCCGACATCGCCGAGCGGCTCCGGCACATGGGTGCCTGAGGGCGGGCGACGGGGGATCCTCCGTCATGGCAAAACTCATTCGAGCCCGAGACAACCGCCACGTGCCGCTGGCCGAGCCTGGCCGCGATGGCATGACGCTGGCCTATTTCAACTTGCTGCGGCTCCAGTCGGGGCAGACGCACACGCTGGATGTCCCGCGCTGTGAGATCCTGTGCGTGGTTCTTTCCGGCCGGGCCGACATTGCGGCGGCCGCCGGTGAGTTCAAGAATGTGGGCCGGCGGGCGGACATCTGGGACGGGCGGGCGGACTCGGTCTATTGCGGGACCTGTCCGCGCGTGACGATCCGGGCCCTGCGCGACGCCACCGAGGTGGCGATTGCAGGCGGGCTGTGCGAGCAGCCATTTGCCCCGTTCCGAATCCCGCCGGAGGAGGTGGAGATGGTCGACGTGGGCTCGCCGGAGACGCACTCGCGCCGGAGAATCTTCCATATCCTTGGCCAGAATGCCGCCGGTCGCGCCGGCCGGTTGCTGGTGAGCGAAAGGTATACGGATGCTGGATGCTGGGCCGGGTACCCGCCGCACAAGCACGATACAGAGCAGCCGCCGCTCGAGACGGATTTCGAGGAGATCTATCATTACCGCTTCAGGCCGGAAACAGGCTTCGGCGCGCAGTTCTGTTATGACGGCAACGGCGAGCTTCCCTCGGTCGTGATGACCCGGCACCGGGATACCTTCCTGATTGATCGCGGTTACCATCCGACCGTCACCTCGCCCGGCCATGAGGAATATGTCTTCACGATCCTGGTGGGGCGGAAGCAGCGGTCGCTGATCCAGAATTTCGAATCGCAGCACCGGCATTTGCTCCCGAAGATTCCCGGGATAAAGGCCATGCAGGACAAGTTCCGGTAGCCGCATGTCGGTCTTGAGGGGGTTCGACGTGAAGGTCCCGAATCTTAGGCCGACGCATCCGACATGCTGCTATTTGAAAATGCCGGCGGCATTTTCGGGATCTGAATGCGTGTGGGCGCAGAGGTGGCGAACCGCCGTGGCCAAACGAGCTGCGGAATTCGAGCTGAATAGATCCGTAATTGGAAACACTCTTGAGTCGTGGTTCGCGGATGTGACGATGGCGGCATGGCGCAGAATCCGCTTTTTGATCTGAACGGCCGCACCGCCCTGGTGACCGGATCGAGCCGGGGGCTGGGGCTCGCAATTGCCCGGGGACTGGCCCAGGCCGGCGCGGCAATCGCGCTCAACGGACGGGACGAGGAGCGGCTCGCCGCCACCGCGGAAGTGCTGCGGAGCGAGGGGGCGCGCGTCGTGCCGGCGCCGTTCGATGTCACCGACGGCGGGGCCGCGGCGCGGGCGGTGGAGCGGCTGGAGGCGGAGTTCGGGCCGGTGGACATCCTGGTGAACAATGCCGGCATCCAGCAGCGATCCCCGCTGCTCGAGATGTCGGAGGCGCAATGGCGGGCGGTAATCGACACGAATCTCACGAGTGCCTTCCTGGTCGCGCGTGCCGTGGCGCCGAGGATGGTGGCGCGTCGTGCCGGGAAGATCATCAACATCTGTTCCGTGATGTCGGAGGTTTCCCGGCCCACCATCGCGAACTATGCCGCGGCCAAGGGCGGATTGAAGATGCTGACGCGCGCCATGGCGGTGGAATGGGCCCGGCATGGCCTGCAGGCCAATGCCATTGCGCCGGGCTATTTCATGACCGAGCTCAACCGCCCATTGGTCGAGAACCCCGAGTTCAATGCCTGGATCTGCCAGCGGACTCCCGCGGGTCGCTGGGGCGAGCCCCATGAACTGGCGGGAGCCGCGGTCTTCCTGGCCTCGCGCGCCTCTGATTTCGTGAACGGCCAGGTGCTGTACGTCGATGGCGGGATCCTGGCCGCGCTCTGAGCCGCGCCGGTCGCCGGATTGCACCGGCGTCCACCGTGGGGGTGCACCTTGAAATGATTTGTGAACGCGGCGCGGGGCGCCGCATCCCCAGCAAATGATGACTCAACTCCATGGGCCCAATCGAGCCCCTGCGAATACCTGGGACCGCGCGGATAACGGATAAGTGGAACGTAGGGGCGCAGTCTTGCTGCGCCCAATACGATGCGATTTCCCGCCCTGCGTCGGATCTGATCGGTCCTGGCTAGGTTGCGAGGCAGCGTGCCGCCAGCTCGCGCAGCACATCCTCCTGCTCGTCCGGCCGGCGGACGATCTCCTCGAAGGCGCTGATGAACTCCTGCTGGTTGTCGATCAGCCGGCGGAGGGCGGGCAGCTTCCCGCTGCCGGCGAGCTTTCCCACGTACCATGGGTGCTGCGAAAACAGGTTGAAGGAACTCTTCTCGGTGGCTCCGACAAAGCGAGCGGCATAGGCCGGTGCGGCGCGGGGCAGCCCATCCAGGCCGCGGGACCCAATTCGGACGTCGCCACTGTCGACGAGTGCACGGATCTGGATCAGAATCCGGTTGCGGTTTTGCAGGGCACTGATGATCGGCCGGGCATCGCCGCCCGCGAAGAAGTGGCGATGGAGTGCATCCAGCGTCCAGTTGAGATTGCCGCTGAAGAAGGCTTCGGCGGCCTCGAAGAAGTCGCCTTCGGCCACGTTGGGCGTCAATTCGGCCACATGGGCCTCCGTGATCACGACGGCCGATTCCGACGCTGCGGGAGCCCCGGGGGTGCCGGCGTAGGTTGCCAGTTTGCGGGTCTCCTCGACCAGCAACCGGCTGTTCGCGCCTACCCGCGCCAGCAGTAACTCCACGGCCCCCTCGCCGAAGCTCGCGCCAAGCGCGGTGGCCTCGGCGATGGCCACGTTCGCGAGGGCGTCCCCGGCCTGCTCGCCATCACCGCCGACCAATTCGAACTGGGCCTGCTTCTCGCACCATTTGGGAAACGAACGCCGTCGATCGATGGGGGCGGCCGAAATGAGGACGAGGGTTTCCTCCGCATTCACCCGCTCGAGAATCTGCCGCAGATCCTCGACCAGCCGCAGCGTGCTTTCAGCGCGGCCAGTGACGGTGTCCGCCAGGAAATTGACGTCCTTGAGCCAGACCGCCCGCTTTCCGCCGAACATCGCGATGGTATGGACGGCATCGCGGAACCGGTTCACCGCAGTTTCGACCTCGGCGACATTGGCGGCGAAGCCGTTGATGATCTCACGGGAAAACTCGTCCGGCACTTCGGCGGCGAGCGCCTCGAACCGAACTTTTGCGGTCCGGCCAACGAGGAAGTCGTCCGGACCGCAGATGAAGGTGAAATTCTTCGCCGCGGGCATGGTCTTGATGGTTGGACAAGCCTTCATGGGTGGACGAGAAAAATGCGTGGTGCCCGCCCGCTCTCGGGCCCGGAACTACGTCGTACCTCCCGTAGGGCTAGTACAATTACCTGAGGTAAATTCTGGATGGAGACGAGCGGGTGCGCTTGAATTTGGGTGCAGTATGGCAGCAACCAGTTCTCCCAAGTTTTTCAGCGTCAGGGCCGCGGGTCCTTTGCCGGTCGCCGGCAACGGCGCGCGAGTGGTGGGGACAACTAAGGGATTCACCCTGGTGGAGGTGATGATGGTGGTGCTGATCATCAGCATCCTGACGGCAGTCGTGGTGCCGACATTCGCACGGGTGCAGCGGCGGGCGCGGGCGGCCGCCGTGGCGAATGATTTCCGAGTGTTCGCGGCTGCATTCTGCGGTTATGCGCAGGAGTCGGGCAAATGGCCGGCTGAGACCGCCACCGGCGTTCTCCCGGCGGCAATGAAGAAACTGATCAATGCCGGGACATGGACCCAGAAGACGCCGGTGGGAGGCAAGTACGACTGGGAATACAACCGCCGGCACCGTGGCGTCCGCTATCAGGCGGCGATCGCAATCGCCGCCACCAAGGATACACCGCTGAATGTCGATGTGGCGCAGCTGCAGGCCTTGGACGAGGTCCTTGACGATGGCGACCTCAATTTGGGCAATTTTCGGCTTGGGGCAAAATCAAAGCCGCTCTTCATCATTGAGCAATGAAGGAGGTGGCCAAGGAACTGCAGTTCACTGTCACGCTGCACCACCTGGCGTCGGGGGCCCGGGAGGCCGGGACTGATTTTCCCGATCTGGAGGTGTCCGGTGTCGGATCGTCGGAACTCCGGGAGTTGCTCGAGAATTTCGCCCGGCTGGCCCATTCGGTCGAGTATCCCGTGACGCCCGAGGTAAGGATCGGGTCCCCGCACGGCCAGTTCCTCGTTCAGATCCGTGACGGCCACATCCGTTTCAGCAGCTGGGCGCTCCGCGATGGCATCATTGAACCCACCCCGGATCAGATCCTGGCGGCAATCAGCGGGCTGGAGGGTGGGGATGAGCAGGTGACCACCCTGTCGGCGCCGGCCATGTTGAAGGCGCTGGCACCGGCCCGACGCTCGAAGTGGGCGGTGGTCGCGCTGCTGGCCGCGGCGATCATCGGTACAAATTCCGTGACGGTCTGGCTGCTCACGCGGCCGGCGCCCAGCCTGCTGCCGGAATATGAACTGGTGGAAGGTGCGCCGGGGTCCCGGTTGCTGGCCGAGGTGGCGGGAGATTTCGAAACCGGTCATGCCGATGGCGATCGCCGGATGAGCATTCGTCTGGATGGAGCCATCCGCTGGGTCATGTTCGGACCGGCGGGTGAATTGACCGAGGACACCGCACTCACCGCGCAGCCGGCCAAGTCCGGCGGAAAACCAGTCCTGCTCACGAGCGAGCAGGCGCTGATCGAAATCCAGGATCCCATGACCATTGTGTATTACGGTGACACCTACCGCCGAATCCACGGGGTGGCCGGGGCGGCGGCGGATGTCAGGCTAGGCCGTTGAGCTTCTCGCGCCGCTTCGACTGCGAGACCGACGGGCTGCTACGCGGTCAACCCCGCTCGATCCGGCGAAACAACCAGATCCCGAGCGCGATGAGGAGCAGGTTGGGGATCCAGAGCAGCAGATCCGGCCGGTACTCAGGGTGGCGGTCGAGCCATTTGACCATGACCGTGAGCATGTAATAGCTGAGCACGAGCACGAGGGCGATCCCGAGGTTAGCGGAGGTCTCGCGCCGGGAGACCTTTATCCCGAGGGGGACGCCGATCAGGGCGAAGGAGAAGACCGCGAGCGAGAGGTTGAATTTCTCCTGGATGACGAGTTGCGTGCGCATCCGCGCCTGCTCCTGTTGCGCGGCCGCCTCGGGATCGGTTGGCATCTCTGCCGCCAGCGTCGCCCGCTTGTCCCGCAGTTGTGTGTAGGTGAGCCACTCGTCCTTCATCCGGCGCAGTTCCCGGCCGAAGAAGGGCTCGAGCGAGATCTGCAGCTGCTCCAGTTTTTCGACCGAAGCGATCCGGGGCGACTGATCGAAGTCCTCTGGCTGATCGGCGTCGCGATCCTCGATCTTCGCGCGGACGAGGGTGGGGATCAGGCTGTGGCTTGCCGGGTCGTAATCGAGTCGGCCGGCCTCGGCCCGGATGATCCGCTTGACGCGATACTGCTCATCCAGCTCCCAGACCCAGACATCGCGCAGCATGGAGCCCGCCTTGTCGCCGACGTAGACGACATAGCCTCGGAAATCGCGGATGAACGTCCGGGGCACAATCAGCTTGAGGGGGTCGGCGCGGACGGCGGCTTCAAATTCCCGCTGATACTGCACGCGCGCCCAGGGCATGGTTTCGAAGTTGATGAACAGGGCGCCGGCGAGTCCGGCGCAGCCGAGGATGAACACCGGCCGTGCGACGCGAAAGGCGCTGATCCCGGCGGCCCGCATGGCCGTGATTTCGCTATCGGCGGAAAGCCGGCCGAGCGTGAGGAGCACGCCAGTAAGGATGCCCATGGGCAGCGCGTACGAGATCGCGTAGGGAATCAGGAGGAGCACCAGCCGGGCAAAGGTGCCGGTTTCGATCTGCCCGGCGAGCAGCGGCGTGAGCAGATCCTTGACGACGTTGGGCAGCGCGACAACGAAGGCAAAAAGCGCCACGGCGGCCCCGCAGGTGAAGAGGACGCTCTTGAAGATATGGCGGTCGAGGAGGTTCAACGCGGCGGGATGGCTCGTTCTTCGCAGAGGGAGGACGGACGCACAAGGATGCAAAATTCAGTTCAACCGCGAATGAACGCCAATCTTCGCGAATGAAACGCTCGCCTTCCGGTCGCCGATCTTCGAACGAGCGGGAAATGGGCGAGGGGACTCGCCCGCCCGCAAAGGAGGCCCGTCGCTACAGCCCTAGTGCGAGCTGCGGTGGTGGTGGATCGCCGGGTTTCGGCGGAGGAACCGGATCGAGGCACTCGGGGCCGTCATTGCTGACACGGTTCACACGTGCGCTAACCGGAATGCCGATCATCTCGGCTGCCGGATATGGCTGCAGGAGCGGGAGGAGCTGGTCCGGCTGGGTGAGCGTCGGGCTGAGCCAGCGCTCGGCTTCCGGTCGGGCGAGGATGACCGGCATCCGGTTATGGACCGGTCGCACGACGTCGTTCGGTTCGGTGGTAATCAGCGCGCAGGTTTCCAGTTCCAAGCCATGATCGTCCTGCCAGGATTCCCAAAGCCCGGCGAAGACGAATGGCTGTTCGTCGCGCCGGGCGAAGAACCAGGGATGCTTGCTGCGGCCGATCGTCTGCCATTCGTAGAAGCCACTCGCAGGCACCAGGCAGCGCCGCTGCCGGAAAGCGTGACGAAACGCGGGCTTGCCGGAGATGCCCTCGGCGCGAGCATTGGCCAGACGCGCTCCGCCGGCCGGATCCCTGGACCAGGATGGCACGAGACCCCACTTGAGGCCGACGGCCTCGAGCGCGCCATCGGGCCTGGCCCGAATGGCTGGAACGTTCGTGGTGGGTGCGATGTTGAAGCGGCTGTGGAACTCCTCGAGGCTGCGAATCCCAAAGGTCCGGAGCAGTTCCTCGAGGTCCTTGCGCTTGAGCACATATCGGCCGCACATGGTGGGAAACGTGCACCGTAATCGGCGGCTGCCAAGCAGCCTGTTCGGTCTTACGGCGGCTCGACTTGAAGGCACCGAACGTGAGGGCGAATCATCCGACAGCCTCCTAATCGCGCGCGAAGTTCGTTACCTGGGCGAGTTCGTCGGCCACGAGTCGGTCGCTGCGGCACCGCGGCGATTTTTGCAGGGCGCCCCAAGTGCCGTGGTAGCGGAGCCAGTGTTCGAAGACTCCCGGCATCACGAGCCGCACGACAGGCAGGTCGAGGGTGCCCTGGCGCCGGCGCGAGGCGTATTCCTCGCCGGCACTCAGCAACTCCACGTCGAGCTGGGACGCCAGCTGCGGGCCCGTGGGTGTGGCGGTGGTGCCCGGTTTCAGCTCAATCCACCATTCATGCCGGCCGCGTTGCTGGCCGGTGAGGCTGTTCGTGAAGAGTGGCGCGACATGGAAATTGACCAGCGTCCAGCGCTGGCGCTGGCATACCGCGACCACCGCATCCGTGAGCTGCCGCTCCGTAATCCGTTCGCCGAAGGCGTTCAGCCGAAGCTGGGTTCGTCCCACCACGATCAATCGTGGCGGTTTGATGGATACGAAACGCACCACGTCGCCGAGGACGTAGCGGGCCAGCCCCGCCGGGGTGGTGAGGAGCAGGACGTAATCGACCCCTGGCTTCACGTCCGCCACGGGCAGCGCACGGCCGGCCGCGAGATCGGGGCGTTGTTCGTCGAATTCGGCGGCAGGGACAAATTCGAAGAAGAGCCCGGCGCCGGTCAGCAGCCGCAGCCCGGCGGCGGCGGCGCCATCCTGTGCAGCAATGATTCCTTCCGCCGCGGCATAGACCTCGTGAAAGGCCACCGGGGGGCCCAGGCTCGCGCGCAATTCGTCCTGGAAGGGAGCCACGGAAACGCCGGAGTGCACAAAGCATTCCAGGTTCGGCCACACCGAGCGGAGCTCAGTGGCCGGGCGTCCGGCAGAGCCGGATTGCCGTCGCACCACCGCTACGAATTCCTGGACCCAACTCGGCAGTCCCGCGATCAGCGTGACATCCTGGGCAAGTGCGGCGGCTGCGAGCGCCTCGAGCCGTGGCGACCATTCTGCATTACGGGCGGCGGCCCCGGGATCGCAGAGGTGGCGTTCCACCCATGGCGGCAGGTTGATCATCGCAATCCCGCTGACGTCTCCGGCAAAGGCGGCGGCCGGTGCCGGTGCAATCCGCCGCAGTGCGGTCGTGCCCCCGAGAATCAGGTGGCGGCCGCGAAAAACACCAGCATGGCCCACGCGTGCGGTGTAGTACAGCAGCGAGGCCATTCCGGCCTCCCGCAGGTGGGCGAGCAGGGACTCCGTCGCCGGCACAAGCCGCGGCCGGCCACTGGTCGTGCCGGCGGTCTCGGCGAACAACGCGCACACCCCCGGCCAAAGGACATCCGGCTCCCCCTGCTGCATCCGCTCCAGCGCCGGGGTGAATTGGGCATGCACCCGCGGGGCAATCCGGGTGCGAAACTTGTCGTAGTTCAAGCCGGGTTCGACGCCCGCCTCGCGCCAGAACGAGGTCCGGGCGAGCTGTTGCACCAATGTGCGATAGGTGCGGTCCTGTTCCGCCGCGGCGCCCGTGCCATTGCGCAGCCGCCGCGCGGTCCATGCCGTCTGCAGACTCGCGCGAAACGTGTAAAAACTCTTCGGCCAGACGGGCATGGCGTTCAGTTTAGGCCAAAGGGCCGCCATGAAACCGCAAGCGAAATTGCCGGGGCCGCCCCGATCAAGGAAGCGGTGAAGGACATGGATTGAGCCGGGTTGCGCAGTTTCCGTCGCCGCCGGCCGCCCCGGCCGTGGAGCCTCCGGCCTGTTTCGGCCTCGAACTGCGGTGCGAGGTTGGGGCTAGACTTCTGGCCGCCCGGCGCGACAAACAACACGCAACATGCCGCTGCCCCAAGTGCTTCATGAAGACGACTCGCTGGTCGCGTTCGACAAGCCCAGCGGGCTGCTGGTGGCTCCGGATCGGTGGGACAAGGCGCGGGAGAACCTGATGGGCCTCGTGCATGCGCATCCGCGATATGGCCGCGGTGTGGCCAACGTCCACCGGTTGGATGCCGACACCAGCGGTGTGTTGCTCTGCGCCAAGACCAAGCCTGCGCTCGACTTCCTCAGCGGGCAGTTCCAGTCGAAGACGGTCGGCAAGATCTATCATGCGATCGTGGCCGTGCTGCCGCCCGAAAGGGCAATGAAAGTCGTCACGCCGTTCCGCGATCCCGCGGGCGCACTGCCCGATGCATTCACGGTGGACCTGGCTCTAGGCGAGGACGAACGGCAGCCGGGACGCATGCGGGTTTTCAAGGGGCGGGGAGGCAAGGAATGCGTGACCGAGTTCACGACCCTGGAACGATATGGCCCGTTCGGCGCGCTCAGGGCAGGCCCGTTCGGCGCGCTCAGGGCAGGCCCATCGGGCGGACTCAGCAACTCCGGGGCTCGTTCTGCTGGTGATCGCCGGGTCGCGATGGCTGGCCGAAGGCACGAGGCGGGCGGGTTGAGGTTCGCGTTAGTGGAATGCCGTCCGTTGACCGGCCGGACGCATCAGCTGCGGGTGCACCTGGCAGCGGCGGGGGCGCCGATCCTGTATGATCCGTTTTACGGCGATCCGGGCATCAAGCTGCTGCTTTCCGACCTCAAGCGCGGGTACAAGGGGCGCGAGGAAGAGAAGCCGCTGATCGGCCGGCTCGCCTTGCATGCCAGCGCACTGAGCTTGAAGCATCCCGAAACACGGGCACCGCTTTCCATCTGCTCACCGCTGCCGCACGAATTCGCAGTCGCATTGAAGTATCTGCGCAAATTTTCGGGCGGCCAACGCTAAGCCGAAAGCGCCAACGGCGCGTCCTCATCCCAGCCTGGGCCGCCGGCCCAGGAACTTCGTTGGACGATATCGAGGGCTGAAAGCCCGACCCATCATTTCAGGCCCAGGCCAATTCGGAAGCGCTGGGTCTCCGACCGGCGACATGCAGTTCGGAACAGGGTCCCTGTCTTGCGCATCGGCATCCCGCGTTGGGAAGCGCTGGACGATACGGCTATGACAAGGAGGCGGTGGAAGAACGCTCGCCATTCCACTGTCGCGCGGCTTGCAATTCATGCATGGTGATGACCCCTTCAACCCACCCCATGAACCCACATCCAACGAAGTTGACCCGTCGCGAGATTCTGAAGCATGCCAGCCTTGGCGCCCTGGCGCTTCCCCTGCTTGGCCAAACCGCCCAGGCGGCGGAAAAGGCCGGCAAATCCACCGCGCCCGTCCCGACCCTGGAACCCCGGATGAAGCCGTCGGCCGACGGCCGCGAGCACGGGCTCCGGCTCGGAGTGGCGACGTATTCGCTGCGCAATCTCGCGATCGACGATGCGATCGCCACGATCAAGGTCCTGCGAATCGTCAATGCGGGCGTGTTCCGGCTCCACATCCCCTGGGATCAGAGTCCCGAGGTGGTCGGTGGGCTGGCGGCAAAATTCAAGGCGGCCGGGATCGCCATCACCGGATCCGGGGTGATCAATCTGCCCAACGACGAAACCAAGCTGCGCCAGGCGTTCGAGAATGCCCGCGTCGCCGGTCTGCAGACCATGGTCTGCAAGCCCGAGAAGGCCGCACTCAAGCTGGTCGAGAAATTCGCCCGCGAATACGATCAGAAGCTCGCGATCCACAACCACGGCCCGGAGGACGAGGTTTACCCGACGGCGAAGGAGGCCATGGACGTGATCCAATCGCTCGACTCACGCATCGGACTCTGTGTCGATGTCGGCCATACGGCCCGCACCGGCGAGGATCCGGTGGCGCACATCAAGCGCTACGCCTCGCGCGTCTATGATATCCACATCAAGGACAGCATCGCGATCGTGGGCGCCAAGCGCGATGTTCCGATCGAGGTGGGTGCGGGACGGCTCGATATCACTGGCATCCTGAGGACTCTGCTCGGGATCCGGTATAACGGCGTCGTCGCGTTCGAATACGAGAAGACGGCCGGGAACCCGGTGACGGGGCTCGCCGAATCGATCGGGTACGTGCGCGGCGCACTCGCGGCGATGGCGACGTCCTGAGCATTGAGCCAGATCGATGTCGTGATCACGACATCGATCTGGCTCAGCCGCCCCGTTCGGCTCCCGCAGTGAGGGATTCCACAGTGAGGGATTCAGAATGGTGGCGTACCGGGCCTGAGCTCGCTGCCAATCGGACAGGTTTCGGCCTGCTCTTTTGCGAAGGCGCTCGCTTTCCGGGTGCGTCCTCGTTCTTTCTTCGCGTTTTTCGATGACTCTGTCCCCCCGCCTGCTGCCCCTGGCCGTCCTTGGCCTCGTTCCCGCGCTGCTTTCCGGAGCTCCCGCGCCCGAGCCGCAGTCCCCGCCGCCTGTCCGGCTGGCGGTCATCATGGCCGTGGACCAGCTGCGCGCGGATTACCTCGTCCGGTTCCGGCCCTGGTTTGGGCCGGGCGGGTTCAGGCGGCTGCTCGAGGAAGGGGCCGATTTCCAGGACAACCATCATCGCCACGGGGTGACGGCGACAGCGCCGGGGCATGCGACGATCAGCACCGGGGTGCACGCGAACATCCACGGGATCATTGGCAACGAGTGGCTGGATCGGGAGGCGTGGGAGCAGATCAACAGCGTGGAGGATCCGGCTGCTCCCCTCGTGGGCATCGAGGTGGCGGCCTTTGGGCCGGCGGCGCTGGCCCGGCCGGAAAAGACCGGCCGGTCGCCGCGCAACCTGAAGTCGACGGCGCTGGCCGATCAGTTGAAGCTGCGGTTTGGCGCCCGCTCGAAGGTGTTTGCGGCTTCCAACAAGGACCGATCCGCGATCCTGCTCGGCGGCAAGCTGGCGGACGCGGCGTATTGGGATGAGTTTGGCCGGATGGTGACGTCGCGCTATTATCGCGACGCGCTGCCGGACTGGGTGGCGGCCCACAACGCGGAGAAGCCGGTGGAGGCATACTTTGGCCAGACGTGGGAGCGGCTGCTCGACCCGGCGGTTTACGACGCCGTCCAGGGTCCTGACGACGCCCCGGGAGAGACGGTAGACTTTGGATACACGCGCACGTTTCCCAAGCGGGTGACTGGCGGGCGCGACGCGGTCTCATCGTCCTACTACACGGCGTTCGACAATTCGCCCTTCAGCGCCGAAGTGCTCGGCGCGTTCGTGCAGCGGGCGCTGCGGGAGGAAGACCTGGGCCGGCATGCGGCGACGGATTTGCTATGCGTGAGCTTTTCCAACATCGATTCGATTGGGCATTCGTACGGACCGGACAGCCATGAAGTCATGGATGCGGTGCTCCGGCTGGATCGCGTGATTGCGGCGCTGCTCGATGCGATCGATCGGCAGGTCGGGCTGGCGAACTGTGTGGTGGTGCTCACGGCGGATCACGGGGCGGCGCCCATGCCGGAGCGGGTGCAGGCGCTGCGGCCGGGCATTCCAGCGGGACGGATCCGGCTGGCGGATGTGGATGCAGCCGCGAACCAGGCGCTCACGGCTGCTTTCGGCCCGCTCGCGGCGGGTGAGTACTGGTTCACGCGCGACGGGTATGGATATCATCTTCGTCCCGCGACGCTCGCCGCGAAGAAGCTCACCGCGGAAGCGGTGGCTCAGGTGATGAAGCCGGCGATTGCGGGGGTTCCGTTCGTTGCGCAGGGGTTCACGCGCGGCGAGATTCTCGCGCTTTCAGACGAAGGCGAGGGGCTGGCGGCGGCGGTGCGCCGCGGCTACCATGCACCGCACGATCGCGATCTGGTCTTCGTGGCGAAGCCGTACTTCATGTCGAAGGCGCCGGCCGGCACGACCCACGGGGCACCGTACAGTTATGATTCCCACGTCCCGCAGGTCTGGTTTGGGCGGGGTGTGCCGAAGGGGGTGCACGTGGAGCGCGTCGGCACCGACTCCATCGCGCCGACGCTGGCGGGGCTGCTCGGGATTCCGCCGCCCCCGGAGGCCCGGGCGCCGCGGTTGTTCTGAGCCGGAGCACTTCAGTTCAACCGCGAATCCACGCCAATGTCCGCGAATTCGACGCCCTCCTCGATGGACAACGGCTGCGGAACATCTTCCGCCTTGGGTTTCGGCGCGGCACGCTTCGTCACCGGCTGTTGCGCTGTCCCGAGCCGGCTGGGTTTTGCTCGCGGTTCGTGAGCTGGCTTTTCACCAGGTCGCGGTGGACCCGGTTGCTCAGTCCCGCGAGGTGCAGCCGCATGGCCTCGACGATCCCATTGGTGTCCCGCGTCTCGAGCAGTTTCACGATGTTGCGATGTGCCTCGACGATGCCGTGGACGAGCGTGGCCAGCAGGGGATTCTCGCGGCTGGTGGCGGGGATCCGGGTTTCGGGCAGCCGGTAGAACACGTAATTGCACTCGATCATCAGCAGATCAAAATCGTTGATGAATCTCTCGTTCCGGCTGGCCTCGACCATCGTCTGGTGAAACTGCCAGTCGAGTTCGAGCCAGCGCGGCGAGGGGGCGTTCTCCGCCTCGGCCTGCATCTGATCGCAGATGAGATCCAGCTGCACCAGTTCCGTGGCGGTGCGGTTGTGGCAGGCGGCCCGGGCCGCGGCCAGCTCGATGGCCTCGCGGTATTCATGGAGGTGCACGATCTCGTCGGAGGAATAATCCCGCAGCCGCAGCCCGCGGTTGACCTTGTCGCGGAGGAGGATGCCCTTGGAGACGAGCTTCTGCAGCCCCTCCCGCACGGGGATCCGGCTGAGTTCGAGCTGCTTCGCGAGATCGCGTTCGACCAGCCGGTCTCCCGGCAGGTACGCCTCGGAAAAGATCAGCCGGACCAGCTTCTGCAGATTGGGCGGGGTGCGATCGATCCGAGGTTCAAAGGTGCGACGGCGTGTCGGCATTGCGGCAAAATCAAACACCGGTGGGCGGGGCTTGAAAAGGATGCATTTTTCTCGTTGGAAGATTTGGTATACTGGTAGGGCGCAGGGCACAAAAACGCATGGAAGCCCCTATGGTATGCCACGCTTGAAGGGGCAATTGATTGAGGAACCCCTCGCATGTTCAGTCGCGGTTGCCAAGAAAGGGGTTGACAACCGGGTTTTGCAGGGAATTTGGTATACCGCATTCGGAGTCCCCGAAGCAAGTGCCCCAACTTACTGCCAAGCGAATGTCGGCTTGTGACCGCAATCGACGATTTTTCCAGCCACCCCACGAATGGTCGTTCCCGCAAACACCCCAAGATACGTCCTACCCATGATAACACACCAACACCCTGAAGCGTCTGGCTACGCTGAGTCCCGATGGCTGCCGGTCATCGCCGTTCTCGGCTTGTTTCTGATCGGTGCCCCCGGTTTCGCCCAGCAAACGACTCAATCAACGTCGGCTGGAACTGATCCAGCGGCAAAGGAAGAGGAGGAGAAGATCGTCCAGTTGAGCGTATTCGAGGTGCTGACCACCCGCGACAAGGGCTATTCGAGTTCCCAGTCCATCGGGGCCACCCGGATGGGGATGGCGCTGAAGGAGATTCCGCAGAATATTGCCGTCATCAACGAGAACCTGCTCCGCGATGTGGCTGCCCGGAGCATTTCCGACGTGGCGCGATACATGTCGGGTGTCACCCAGACCAGCGGATCGGCTAGTGATACGATCACAATCCGCGGTGTAAACGTAAACAACCCCAACAGCAATGGGCTGCCGGATGTCGGCTCCAGCCAGGGCACCGGGTTGGACATGGCGCTTTTCGATCGGATCGAAATCCTGAAGGGTCCATCCGCCGTCATCTACGGATCGACCTCCTCTGGCGGGGTGGTGAACCGGACGATGAAGAAGCCGAGCTTTGAACGGTCCGGCGGCTACATCGATCTCGAGGCAGGCTCCTTCGCCGATTATCGTGGCGTCCTCGACATCAATCGCGTGTTTGGCGCCAACCAGCAGTTTGCCGCGCGGTTGATTGGTTCCTATTGGACCCGCGAAGCCGAGCAGGACTTCAGTTTCGGCCGCCGCCGGTTCATTGCGCCGGAGTTCAGCTGGCAAATTTCACCCGACACGACCGCGACGGTCATATTTTCCGATTTTCATGACCGCTACTACAAGGGCTGGACGCAGATATTCACGCTGCCACCCTACACCACGGCGGCGCGCCCCTATCCCATCTCGGTCGATTTGAACATTCCGCACTCCCGGGCGTATGCGGAGCCCTATTCGGTTCAGTGGGAGGAGGCGACGCGGGTCAATCTCGAGGTGACGCATCGTTTCAGCGACGCATGGTCGGCCCGGCTCTCAGGATACACGGGCGAATATGGCTACTATGAGGATCCAACCACCATACCGCGTGACTTGGTGGAGGTGGACGGGAAATATTTCATGCAGCGCAGCTGGCGGAATTCGGCCAATCCCAGCAAGAGCACGACGATCGCACTCGATTCGGCCTGGAATTTCAAACTCGGGCCGACCACGCACAAGCTGGTCGCGCTGGCCCAGTACTCCGAGGGCAGCGGTGACACGCTGCAGTACCTCGGACGCGGCCCCACCGGCAGCAACACGAACGTTCTTCCGCTGCTCGATCTCGAAAATCCCGTCTACGGCGGCCAGCCCACCACCACCTATCTCAACAGCAACACGCATTCCGAGGGCGACAATCTCGGGTTCGCGGTACAGGAGCAGGCCTATTTCTTCAATGAACGCCTGATCCTCCAGGCCGGCATCCGGCACGACCGGAATTCTTCGTCCGGTCTCAACCGGTTGACGTCGGTTGCCAACAATCCCGATGCCGTCACGCACTGGACTCCCCGGTATGGCGTGGTCTTCCGTTTCGGGGAGAACGCCTCGCTCTATTACAGCCGTTCCGAAACATTCACACCGGTCTTTTCAGCGAATGTCGATGGCACCACCTTCACGCCGCCAACGTCGGAACAGGATGAGGTGGGGGCGAAGCTCGAGATCCTGGGTGGAAAGATATCGGCGATCATTTCCTATTACGATCGCACGGATATGGACACGATCCTTTCGCATCCGGATCCGGCACTGGCCAGCCTCGGCTGGCGGGTGCAGGTTCCCGGCGACAATCAAAAGGGCTATGAGATGGATTTGCTCCTCAGCCCGGTGGCTGGCTTGGAACTGATGTTTGGTGGGGCACGGATTGATGCGAATGCCCTCTCGGGGCTGCGCTCGCGCAATGTTCCCAACCGTCAGTTTACGTTCCTTGGCTCATACACAATTCCGCGCGGGGTGCTGAAGGGTTTGAAGCTGGGACTCGCCTACCGGGATTACGGCGATCGGCCCGGCGATTCCGGCAATACCTTCTTTCTCCCAGGATTCAATGCGTGGGATGGGTTTGCAGGGTATGCCTGGGCGAAAAACGAGCTGCATTTGTCAGTGCGTAACTTGACCGACGAATGGTATGCCGATTCCGCGGTGAACCGGAACATTGTCCGGGCCGGCGATCCACGGACATTCCAGCTGCGTTACACCCGCCGGTTCTAATCCAAGAAGCCTGTCCGCCCGAAGGATGACCCTCTCATGACTTTCGTGAGAGGGCTGGCGGGACTTCCCTGTTGGGGCGCCAAGCTCGTGAGGGGAGACTTCTTCCGGGAGCATGCCATCGTCTTCAGCCATGATGCACCACCTCACGATCGTGCCGTCGCCGCGGCGCTTCGGCCTGATTCCCCTGGGCGCAAGGTGCGCCCTTGCGCTCGCCATCCTGGCAGCGGCGCCTGCGGGCCTGGGCGCAGAACCTCTGCCGCCGCCGGTTTCCGGCGCCGAGCATGTCGTGATCTATCGGCAGGCAGGACAGTACTCGGCGTTCCCCCGCCTCTATCAACTGCGGGATCCGTCCGGAGCACTGTACGTGCACTTCGGGGCGGGAGTCACGTCCAGCCACCTGGAGCCGCGCCGCGAGCCCATGCGGTTCATCTCGCACGATGGGGGGCGCAGCTGGCAGCGAGCCGTGCGGGAGGAGCCGAATCCGAGCTGGCAGACGGGGCCCTCTGCTCCCGGGCGGCTGGTCGATCCGAACGCGCACGCGTGGCGCTATGTCGATTCCTCCCGCCGGGCGGAGTTCGAGGAGCGGGGCATCGAGGTGCGCAACTCGCCCGACGGGCGCGTCACGTATGCGTATGGTTGCTACGTGCGGACGAGTGCTGACCACGGCGCCACCTGGCAGCAGCAGGAGATTTCCGTCCCTCCGAAGGCCTTGATCATGGGCTTCCTCGATCCGGCGACCGATTTGCGGCTGGATGAGCGCACGCTCCTCTGCGCCGTTTACGGCAAACCCGTCGCCCGGATCCGTTTTTACGAATCGTGGCTCCTGCGCAGCGAGGACGATGGGAGGAGCTGGGATTTTGTGACCATCGCCTCCGACCCGCAGCGCGGTCGCAGCTTCGGGGAAACGGCGCTGGTCCAGGCTGCCAATGGCGACATCGTGGCCATGATGCGGACCGAGCCGGCGCTGGGAACCCGGATGTGGACTGCCCATTCCCGGGACCGCGGGAAGACGTGGTCGGAGCCGGTCGAGACGCCTCTCCACGGACATCCCGCCCACCTACTGCGCCTGCGTGACGGACGGCTGGTTTGCACCTATGGATTTCGGGATGCTCCGATTGGGATTCGTGCCTGCGTCAGTCGCGATGACGGCCGGACCTGGCGGGAGAATGACATCGTGACCCTTCGCGCCGACGGCGCCGGTCGCCCGGGCGACAATGGTTATCCGATTTCGGCGGAGATGCCGGACGGCACCCTGGTTTCCGTCTACTACATCACCGGCAAGGATGGTATCACCGGCGTGGAGGCAACCCGGTGGCAGCCGCCATGGAAATGACACTGCGCGGCGGCGCCGGTCTCCGGAGTCCCAGGTGAAGGACAATGATTTCGCAGCCTGCCAACCTGAACCGATAAACATTGCTCCTCCCGCTTATGAGCACTCGAGGGATCTCATCAAGAGCCTCGGCCCTGCCAGACGATCATTATCGCAAGCTGGGCGACGTCGTGGCGTTGCTGACGCGAGCCTTCCAGCTTGAACGCGGATTGGTACGGATGCTTGGGGGCTGGCTGCCGGGAGTGCCTTATTGGGATGCGAAACTCGCCATGGGCGATCATCTCTGGGCGCACGCGCAGTGTGCTGCGCGGCTGCTGAGGCGCCTGCACGAACTCAAGGAAACGGCGGCTGAACGGCAGGAATGCAGGGCCGTTGACACGCTGTTGGGCATTCTGGGTTCGGCTCCGGAGGGCAAGGGTTTTCTGACAGGTCTTTATGGCGTCGCCATGCCGCGGTTGTCCGAACTCTATTCCTCGTGGACGAAGGACGTGGATCCGGTGATGGATCCGTTCTCCAGGTCGATTTTGAATGATGGCTCGGCCGAGTTGGCCCGGCAGGCAGCGTGGTTTGAAGGTTATCAACCCATCTACTCACCGGGTTCACTTGTCCGGAATCGGGAGTGGGCTGCAGGCATCGCAGCGGCTTTCGATGCGATCGATCTTCCGGCGGGTGTCTGGCGCAGCGGCGCGGAACCTGCGGCCAATGACACCTTCGCATGCGCTGCGGCGCCGATGCGTGACGAATGCTTTCAAACCGCGCAGGTCAATGAGATGAACCGTCGCACCCTGGCTACGTTCGAGGAGAAGCGTCTGGCGATATTCTACAATCATTCCCAGGAGATGCAGTTTGCCGAGTCGCTCGGTGCCATCCTGCATGAGACGCCGGAGATGCCGTGGGCCTTTCATTATGATCTGGCCCGACATTGCGTGGACGAGATCCGGCATACGCGGATGGGCTGCACGCGGCTGGAGCAGCTTGGCCAGAAGCTGGAAGACTTTCCGATGCTGCTGCAGAATTACTCGCTTCGCGCCAAGCTGGATCCCGTGGAGCGCTTCTGCATGATGACATTGGTAATCGAAGCGTCGTCATTCGAAAAGAAGCGCGCAGGACTGAAGATGTTCACGGAACAAGGGGACGAGACTTCGGCGCGCTACGAGAGCTTCGACATCCGCGACGAGATGCAGCACGTGAATTTCGGACACACCTGGGTGCCGATCATGCTTCGGGTAAACCAGGACCCCCGGAGCGTCTCGGATTTGATCCAGCACTGCCAGGACATCCTGGCGGATGCGCTAAAGAATGAGCGGCGGGGAGTGACGGATACGAGGCTGGCTTCCAAGGAAGAGCAGGATCTGCCTCTGTCAACGCTCCCCGCTTCGCAGTACTGAGACTCTCTGAAGCGCCGGCGATATGAGACATCGATCAACAATCTGGAACCATAGGAGCATGATGAGAGAAGTTGGCCTGGGATTCGTACTCAGTTTGCTTGGCATCCTGGCCGGCGCACCCGCGATGGGTCAGGCGTCGGAACCACCTGGCAATCCAGTGCGCCCCCTCGTTGCTGGGGCTGAGCACACGACGCTCTACGACGGCCGATATGTCCTGGGATTCAGGTTCTATCGACTGGAAGATGGCTCCTGGTATGTGCGGTTCGAGTCACAGGAGACGTCGAATCACATGGATCCGAGAAAGCGGAGCCATGCCGTGATATCGAAGGATGGCGGACGCACGTGGCGGGAGACGGAGCTGCGGGCGTATAATCCACAGTTTCGTTCCGGCCCGAACCGGCTGGTGAACGTGAGCAGTCATGACTGGCGTCATGACACGCCCGACCGCCGCCCGGCACTCGAGGCGCGAGGCCTGGAGGTCCGCAACACGCCCGATGGCCGGATCGCCTACTCGCAGGGGGCCTACGTCGCCATCAGTAACGACAATGGAGCCACTTGGAATCAGCGCGAAATCGAAGTCCCCCATTACGCGCTGATGGCAGGATACCGGGATGACCGTGCCTACCTCCGGCTCGATTCGCGCACCATCCTGCGGGCGATCTATGGCAAGCCGGTGGCGCGGGTTCGCTTTTACGAGACCTGGTTCCTGCGCAGCGAGGACGATGGCGAAACCTGGTCCTTCGGCACGATCGCGGCCAATCCCGAGGAGGACGCCAGCCACGGGGAGACAGCCATCGCCCAGGCCGCCAACGGCGACATCGTCGCGATGATGCGCAGCGAGCCGGCATTGGGCACGAGGATGTGGGTCAGCCGCTCCTCCGATCGAGGGAAGACCTGGAGCAAGGCGGTGGAAACCCCGCTGCATGGACATCCCGCCCATTTGCTTCTGCTGAAGGACGGCCGGTTGCTGTGCAGCTATGGGCTGCGGGATGATCCAGTGGGGATCCGCGTGTGCATCAGCGCCGACAACGGCAAGACCTGGAGGGCGGAGGATATCCGGACCCTGCGCACCGGTGAGGACTTCTACCGTGACAGCGGATATCCCATCACCCTGCAGGCGGATGACGGGACGCTGTTGACCGTCTATTATCTCACCCGGGGGGGCAGGGGCGGGAAGACCACGCTCGAGCTGACTCGTTGGCAATTACCCAACAAATGAACATTCACTCAAGGAACCCGATCGTCGTCCTGGGCCTGGCTCTGTCGTCCTCCGTGATGACAGGAACGGAGAGTTCGCCGGCGAACGTTGTCTTCTCGCATGCCGGATACGAGCAGCTTTCGCGAGGGGAGCTGGGCAACTCCGGGCAGAATCTCTTCGTCTCGAAACGCGGCGCGCTGCAGTTGATCAACTGGCTGGATTTCGACCGCGATGGGCGTTCCGAGATCGTCGTCAACAACCAGCATAACCCGTATGAGAACTCGGACGCGTTGATTTACTGGCAGCACGCGACGGATGGGTTCCGGCCCCTGCTGCCGCCCAATGCGGAGGAGTCAGGCCTCTTCCAGAAGATTGCCGCCCTGCGCACGGCCAGCCGGCATGCGACCTTCCTGCCGGCACTCGGTGCGGGGCACAGTCTCATCACCGATCTCAATATCGACGGCTTCGCCGACATCGTGCTGGTCAATTTCTTTCACGGTTCCACGCACGATCACTTTCCGGTTTATGTCTATTGGGGCAGCGCCGATGGGTTTGCCCCGGAGCGGCGATCCGACTTTCCCACCGAGACCGGTTCAGGGGTCGCGGTCGCTGACTTGGACGGGAATGGGTTTCCCGATCTGATTATCGCCCACATGGGGCCGGAGGACGCCATCACTGCAGCGGTCCGTGCGCCCCGCCAGTCAGCCAATGCCGAGGCACCGCAAAGCGTGGTGCATTCCCGAATCTACTGGCAGGGGCCGGTGGGGTTCTCGGTGGAGGAGGTGACCGACCTGCCGACGCGCTATGCCGTGGATGTCGAGGTGGCCGACATGGACCGCGATGGCCGGCTGGATCTCGTCTTCCTCCAGGGCGGGGACGAGCGAAGCCTGCGGTTCTACTATGGAGCTGAGCAGGGGTTTTCGGCCAAGAACACGGAGGAGGTCGCGGTGTCCGGGAGCGGTTTCATGGACGAGAAGTGCGGGGAGATCGTGATCGCCGATCTCAACGCCGACCTGCGTCCGGATGTGGTCGTCGCCGCGGGCGGGAAGGAGGCGCAGGTTTTCTGGAACCGGTTCTGGAACGGGCGCGGCAACCTAAGTGATTGGCCGCGGACGGCGCTGGCCGCCAATAATCCACTCTCGGCGGCGGTCGGGGATTTCAATCGTGATGGCTTCGACGACGTCGCCTTGGCCGGCTACGCAGCCAGCCCTGCATCGAGCACGGAGCATCGGACTGAGGCGATCATCTACTGGGGCGCAGCCACGCGCACGCTGGTCACGGATCCACCCTCCACGCTCCCGGTGCTTGGCAACACCTGCGTCCGGACGGCGGATATCAATCGCGACGGCTTCCTCGATCTCGCATTCGCCAACAGCACGGACAATGAGACCTACGACGTCCCCTCTTATGTGTATTGGGGTTCGAGCAAAGGGTTTTCTCCTGCCGCGCGTTCCGAACTGACCGGCTTTGGCGCGGTATCCGTGGCGATCGGTGATCTGAACCGGGACAACCTGCCTGATCTGTTCCTGGGCAACCGGGACAGTGGCCAGAGCCGGGTTTCCGGAGCTCTCAACACCTACGTGTATTGGGGCAACGAGCAGCGCAGTTTCAGTTCCGGAGTGCTCACCAAGGTGCCGCTGCACGACACGTACAGCAGCAGCGCGGGGGATTTCTTCGACGACGGGCGTGCGGCGCTGGCCTGGATCGATGCCAAGGGAGTCACGCTGACCCGTTTCAATGACCGCCGGGAAGTGTCCGAAGCCATGAGCTTTCCTCTGCCCTTTGCCGGCACGACGTCGACCGTGGCCGATCTCAATCGTGATGGATGGCTCGATTTGATCGTGGCCGGAATGACGGGGGAAGGCGCGGTTGCCGTCCTCATGGGCAACGGGAAGGGATTCGAATCGCCGCGGCTCTATAATCCGGGAATGCAACTGCTGAGCGCCGGCGTGGCGGACCTCGGCGCGACCGGACGGCTCGAAGTGATTCTCGGCGGGCGGGGCGGCTGGATCCGCTGTCCGATCGCGGCTGATGGCACGCTTGAATTTGCGAAGGCACAACGCCTGCAGGGGGATTTTCAGGTGCAACATGTTTCCGTGGCCGATCTGAACAACGACGGCTTCCCGGAGGTGATCGCCGCCCAGTATCGGCAGATGTCCACCCGCCGGAATGCCATCAACTCGGCCATCTACTGGAATCGGGCGGGAGAGTTCACCCGGGAGAATCACACCGCGCTGCCGACCTTCGGCGGGCACTGGGTCTCGGTGGCTGATACCACGGGCAAGGGCCGGCTCGATGTCCTCTTCAGCAACTACCATGGCGAGACGACCCGCGTCGTCCCGTTCTTCCTGTATCCTCCCGATGCCGGCGGGCGTTACGAGGTGAACAACCGCCGGACGCTACCTGCGTATTCGTCGTCATCGCACATTGTCTCAGATGTCGACGGAGACGGTGCCATGGATATCGTGGTCATGAACCATACCGGGCCGACGGCGTATGCCGGGCTGCGTCCAAAGAACGGCAATCACGGCATCGGCTCGTATGTCTACTGGGGTGGGGGCGTGTATTTTTCGAGCGCGCAACGGGCGGTATTCTCCTCCTACGGTCCGCACACGGCATTGAACGCCGAGAATGGCGACATCATGCGCCGCAGGACCTTTGAGACCTATACGGCGCCTTGGGAGGAACGCGGGCTGCCCACCGGAGCGTACACGTTGTCGGTGACGGGAACCTTCAAAGGTCGGAGCAGTTGCAGGGCCTTCTTCCAGACCGGGAGCGCGAAGGAGCCGTGGAGGCCGCTTGAGGCGATCGAGAGCACTGCGGGCAGGATCGCCTTCCGGGTTCCGATCACAGCAGCGGCGTCCAAGGTGCGGTACCGGCTCGAACTCGAGACCGGCGGCGCCGGCACGGGACCCTCGATCGAATCCATCACCCTGGCGCGGCCATGAGGCGGGAAGCGAAGAGTCTGATGCCACGGCTGGAGCGTCCCCGCCTCCAGGCGGCGCGTTGGATCTGGACCGCAATGGTCCTCACGATTGCCAATGCGGTCGGGGCTCCGGAAAACCCGTCCCGGATCGAGGAACTCCAGTTTCACAGCGAGGTGCTCGGCCGGGAAATGCCGTTCACCATTGTCCGGCCGGCTGATGAGGCCGGTGCGCGTGGAGCCGTCCTCTTCGTGCTGCATGGTCGCGGCCGCGACCACCGCTCGCTGATCAATTCGGAACCGGCGCGCGCGGCGCTGCTGGCTGCGCCGTTCCATGTCGTCCTGCCGAAGGGCGAGGACGGCTGGTATGCGAATCTGCCTGGCCAGCCGGGCGCGCGCTATGAGGATTATTTGCTGGAAGTCATGCGGGCAGCGGAACAGCGGTTGCCGATTTCGCGCGATCCGCGTTGGCGCGCCATTGCCGGCTGGTCGATGGGAGGCTTCGGCGCCGTCCGGTTCGCAGAACGGCATCCGGAGGAAATCGGGACGGTCGCGAGCATCATCGGGCTGCTGGATTTTCCGCGGGAGCCGATTTCGAAAGCAGACGGCTACAAGGTGCCGGTGGCGCGGTTTGGGACGGATGCGGCGATCTGGGACCAATTCAATCCGTTGCAGGATGTCACTTCGCTGCAGGCTCGACGCGTCCTGGTGGTCTTGGCGACGGAGTCATGGGACCGGGGTATGAACGAGCGGTTTATCGCGGCGCTCCAGGCGAGGGATATTCAGCACGAAGCTTTGCGACTGCCGGGTGGGCATGATTTTTCCGTGGTGGAGGCGGCATTGCCGGGCGTCATCGATTTCTGCAGCCGTTCGTTCGCGTTCGAGACGGCGCGCCATGGAGCACGTCAGCGCCAGCGGCGGCTGATCTTCAACGACGACACCGCCACGGCGCGGGCGAGCCAGGTCCCGCTCGCGACACCGGAAGAGTACCTCGCGGTGCAAATCGCCCCTTTGGCCGGAACGCTTGTCGACACGCTGGCAATCGACACGACCGCGGGAACCTTCGGGAGGTTCGGACATCGCTCGGAGGTGGCCGAGATGTTCCTGACCCGGGAGGGCCGTTATCGGTACAACGTCCTGCCGGATTTCGTGAAGCTGGGCACCGATCCCTTGCAGCTGGGGGTTGAACAGGGCCGGCGCCAGGGCGACGAGGTGTTCTGGTCGGTGCGGATGAACGACACCCACGATGCCAGCAATCCGCTGCTGACCCCTGAATTCAAGCGGGCTCATCCCGAATGGCTGATGGGCACGAAGGAGACGCCGCCAGCCTATGGCCAATGGTCCGCCGTGGACTACGGGCGGCCTGAAGTGCGCGAGCACATCCTCAAGTGCATCACGGACGTCGTCACCCGCTACGATATCGACGGGGTGGAACTGGATTTCTGGCGGCATCCCGTCTATTTCCGGAGCACCGCCGAGGGAATGCCGGCCCATCCGGATGAGGTCGCGGCCATGACCGGACTTCTGCGCCGGATCCGGGCGAGTTTGGATCGGGAGGCGTTGAAACGCGGTCGCCCGCTGGTCCTCGCGATCAAGAGTCCGGATTCGATCGAATACTGTCTCGCGCTGGGGCTCGATTTGGAAGGCTGGATGCGGGAGCAGTTGGTCGATCTCTGGGAACCGGGGGGGTATTTTCGCACCGAGCCCTGGACGACCGGGGTCGCGCTTGCCCGGCGCCATGGAGTTTCCTTCTACGCATGCCTGCCGGAGAATCGGATGCGGGACCCGGAGGCGAAGCAAGAGCGTGATTCATTGCCGACAGTGCGGGCGCGGGCCATGGCGGCCTGGGCGGCGGGTGTCGACGGCATTGCGATGTTCAATTTCAATGTGCCGGTCACGGACCCGCAGCTATGGCACGAACTGGGCGATCCCACCGTATTGCGAACCAAGCCGAAGAAGTATTTCGCGAGTTACCAGGGGGTGAGCAACAGCCGGGGCTATTTCCCGGCGGGCCCGTATGTACAGTTGCCGACCCTCACTCCCAATTCCCCTCAGGAGCTGATGCCCGGAGTGTCCCGCGACTTCGCAATGCATGTCGGTGACGACCTTTCGGGCCCGACGAAGCTGCAGGCGCGACTCCATGTTCGTGCCGAGAGCACCGCCGGGATCGAGCCGATGGTGCAATGGGCGGGGACGGATTTGCAGCTTTCCCGACTGAATGAACATGCCTGGATCGCAGCGGTGCCCGGGGCCTTGGTCACCCCGGGGGAGCATCCAATCACGGTCCTCGCGCACGACGCGGTGAAACTCACCGACTTGATGCTCCACATCGAGTAAGCTCCGTCACCGGGCGCCTTCGAGCACCTTCCACAATGACACCCTCCATCGTCCGCAAGAAACTCGCCGGTGATGAAATCGTCCTCACTGCGAAGGCCTGCTACGCCGACCCGGAGCTGGTCGAGCTGACGGCGTCATCGGGTTTCGATGCCGTGTGGATATGTCTCGAGCACAAGCGGCTGGATCCGTCGCTGGTGTATTCGCTGATCCAGGCCTGCCGGCTGGGCGGTGCCGATGCGCTGATCCGGGTGAAGCCGGCCAACCACACCGACGTGCTCTGGCTGCTCGAATCGGGCGCGCGGGGCATCATGCTGCCGCGGGTCCGGCACCCGGATGAGGTGCGCGAAGTCATCGCGGCGATGAAGTTTCCACCCGCGGGCAGCCGGGGGTGCGATGCGATTCATGCCGAGGCGGATTTTGGCCGGCTGCCGATGGCGGAGTACCTGGCGGGGGCGAATCGTGAGAACTATCTCCTCGTGCAAATCGAGGAGCCTGACGTCGTCTCCCATATCGATGCAATCGCGGCAATGCCGGGCGTGGACGTGCTCTTTGTCGGCCCGGGTGATTTGACCATTGCGCTCGGAAAATCTGGCCAGACAGACGATCCGGAGGTCAGGGCCATTCTTCGGAGCGTTGTGGAGGCCTGCCGGCGGCACGGGAAAAGGGCCGGCATTCCGTGTGCCCCCGAGCAGGTCGCCAAGTATCGGGCGCTCGGATTCACCTTCTTCAATGTGAGCAGCGACTTTCGCTGCGTCACCAATGGTTTCAAACAGGCATTGGCGACGGCGCGGGCAGCCTCTGGGCTGACATCCTGAACTCCGGAAGGAGAACGATCGGCCCTGTTCCAGATCAGCGACCGCGTCCGCGAGCAGGTGAACCTCGCGCAGCTTCATCAGCGGAGCAACAGCCTTCGACTTCTGGCAAACGCTATCAACTTTTTGTCCGGATCGTGCGTGCTTGCGACGATTTGAACACCCAATCCTTGGGTCACAGAGCGCACAGAGGTCGGACAGGAGGGCACAGAGTTGTTCCTATGCAAAACCAGCCTGCCGTTCTCTGTGACCTCTGGGTTTCCTCTGTGCACTCTGTGTCCCAACAAATGACGTTCGATTGCGGCTGCCGCGGTGGGAAAGATCCGGGTTAGCCCTACTTCCGCTACTGGAGGCTGGTGAGAACACAAGCCGTTGATCCATCGTCTGGTCTTCCCAAAGGTCGGGACTACACGAGCGGTTTGGCCGCCGGATATCGGATCTTTGGCGGGGGTTG
>WYBX01000029.1 GCA_011525695.1 Verrucomicrobiia bacterium | reverse complement strand
TTGTGACTTGTCCTCCAGCCGCATCCATGCGGATAGGCTCCCCTCATCGGGAGCAACCCGCGTCGACGAGGGCAAGCACGCCTCTTGCTTCCGCTGCCGGAGCACGCAGCTATAGTGTCTGGGCAAAGCAATGCACGCCGATGATCCAAAAGGAGCGCGATGACCTACGAACGACTCGGCGATGTCATGCTAATTTTGGCGGCGAGCTTGCTGTGCGTTCTTACGGTTACGGTGTATCGGAAGCGCGTGATCAATATCGGCTCATTGTTTGTCGCCTACGAGCTGAGCGAAGAAAAAAGCCCTGCGGTATTCTGGACGTGCTTTGTCCTGCAATTCTTGGCGACAGCGCTGTTGTGTTTACTTTGTGTAGTCCATCTTTCGAAATGACCCCATGGCCGAGCCTTCCTGTGCACCACAGGCAATCGGAAAAAAGAGGCCCAACCCGGAGAGTTCTGTTTCGGCGCAGCCCGAAACAGGACTCTTGTTGAACCCTTCGACAAGCTCAGGGCTGGGCAAGCCCGGGAAGGACGAGCCGCGCTGAATTGCGCCCTTATGCGGATTGTATAGAGGGCGGAGAGTGGAGGAAATCCGCGGCGCGGTCGGGAAGGAGGAGCCGCGGCCGGTGCCAGTGGCATTTCGACTCGATGCCGACAAGTGGAACGGCCGATTGGCGCTGGTGCACTCCGTTTGCTCCGTTGCCTCCTGTTCAGGGGTTTGGTTCCCGGCTGTGAGACCGTGAGCCTGGCCGCCCCAATCCATTTGACCGCCGATACCACGGATTTTGCAGATGCGAGCAGGGCATGCCGATCGCACGGCAGCCAGAGCCAGACAAGCGGCGGGACGCCGCTTCCACGCTGAAGCCGCCGAACTCAGACGAGGCTTTGGCCTCCTCCGAATTCGCGGCCATTGGCGTGGATGCGCGGTTGAACGTCAGCCGCCCGGCAGTTCGACCACCACACACAGCCCGGAGCGATCCGTCCGGTTCCGGGCCCGAATTGTCCCGCCATGCCGCTCGACGATCGACTTGCCAATCGCCAGCCCCAATCCATGACCGCGCGTATTCTCACCGTCCGGCGTCGCCGGCGCCAGCCGGACAAACCGTTCGAATATCCGCTCGAGCTGCGCTTCGGGCAGCCCCGGCCCCTCGTCGCAAACCGTGAATCGCCAGCCCGTGCCCGCCGGCTCCGAGGCGAGCCGGACCCGCCCGCCCGGCGGCGACACCGCCACGGCATTGCTTACCAGGTTCAACAGGATCTGCCGCAGCAGCTCCGGTTCGCCGCTGATTTCACCCGCCGAGTTCGGCGCCAACTCGAACCGCACGCTGCGATCCTCGGCCAACGCCTGCGCATCGGCGGCGAGCGGCTTCAGCCACTCCGGAACGTTGATCCTTCGCATCGGGAGCGGCAGCATCCCGCTCTCCGCCTTGGCCAGGAACAGCAGCCGCTCGATCACCTGGTTCAGCTGCGCGATCTGTTCGAGGATGTCGCCCAGCGCAGCCGCAGCTTCGGGCTCACCGGCCAGCCGCGGCCGCAGCTTCTCGGCATTCAGCCGAATCAGCGCCAGCGGCGTCTTCAATTCGTGTGACACGTCCGCGCTGAACCGGCGGACCTGCTCGAACGACGCCTGCAGCCGGTCGAACATCTGGTTGAGCAGCCGCGTCAGCGCCGCAAGCTCGTCCCGGCCGGCTGGCACCTGGATCCGCTCGCTCAAATTGTCGGCGCGGATCCGGTTCGCCGTCGCCTCGATCGCCCGGATCGGCCGCAGCGTCGCGCGGCTGAACCCGTAGCCCAGCCACACTCCCAACAGCCCCACGCCCAGCACCAGCAGCGCACTGATTCGAATGTAGTCCCGCAGCAGCCGTTCGACCGGCTGGAGCGGGCTGCCAATGTGGATCCGCCACGGTCCCCGCGTCAGGACCGAGAGATGCACGCGTCCGAGATCGGGCAGCGCCGCGGTCCAGTGCGCCTCCGGCTCGGGCCGGTTCGGCAGGATGGTGGTCCCCAGGCTGTCGGATTGATACAGGACTTCGCCGGCTGCGTTCGCCACCTGGATGACGAAGAAGGCCGCATCGCTGTCCGCATCCCGGTCGATCCGCGCCGTCACCGCGGCCGCGTCGAGGCTCCCGTCCGGCCCGAGGAGATCCGCCAGTTCCCGCGCCTCGGAGCCGTGCAGCAGCTCGAGCCCGCGTTCGTTCTGGCGCTCCAGCAGGAACCCGCCCAGCGCCAGCACCGCCGCGGTCGTGGCGGTGACGAGCAGCGCGAAGCGCGCCGTGACGCGAAAGGTGAACGATTTCACGCCAGCTGGTAGCCGGAGCCGCGCACCGTCTTCAGGAACGGCTCGCCTTCCGCGCGATCGAATTTTTTCCGCAGCCGCCGGACGTAGACCTCGATCAGGTTGGTCTCCATCTCGTAGGACGACTCCCAGATCTTCTCGGCGATCATGGTGCGCGTGAGCACCCGGCGCGGATTTTGCAGGAACAGCTCCAGCAACGCGAACTCGCGGCTGGTCAGATCGACCGGCTTCCCGTCGAAGGTCGCGACCCGCGCCAGCAGGTCGAGCCGGACGCCGCGGTGTTCCAGCACCGTCGCCCGCGGGGCGGTGCCCTGGCGGCGCAGCAGCGAGCGCAGCCGCGCGACGAGTTCGTCGACGCTGAAGGGCTTCGGGAGGTAGTCGTCCGCCCCCAGGTTCAGGCCCTTGATGCGATCCTCGACCGCATCGCGCGCGCTCAGGATCAGCACGGGTTCGTTGAAGCCGCCGGCCCGCCACTCGCGCAGCAATTCGAGACCGTCCCCATCCGGCAGCCCGAGGTCGAGGATGATCGCGTCGTAAGGGGACTCGGCGAGTTCGTCGCGTGCCTCCGCGCAGGTCGATGCGGTCCGGGCAGTATAGGCCTGCTCGACCAGCGCGCGTTCGATGAAACGCGCCACCTTTCGCTCATCCTCCACGATCAGGATCTTCATGGCTGGAACTGCCGGCGCGACCGCCGGCCCCGGAATCATGCAGGGACCGGACCAGCCGCGCGAGCCCAACCACATCCGCATCCGGCAGGTATTCGTGCCCAGCCATCGGACTTCCCGGGATGCCGAACTTGATGATTCGGCTCAGGGCAGGTTCTATGGGAATTCCGGGCGGCACGCGCCGCCAGCCGGCCGCCTGCCAGTCGGGTGGCGGTAGGCTCAGCGCCGCCGCCATCCGGCCATCGCCGCGACCGGCGGCGCCATGACAGGGAGTGCACAGCTGCGCGAATCTCCGGCGCGCCACCGCCGGGTCGGCGACAACCGTGGTATCGGGAACCCACGCGGCGATCTGCGCCTGCCGCTCGGCCATCGTTTCGGCGCCGAGAGAAGCCAGGTACGCCACCAGTGCGGCACCCCGTTCGTCGCCCGGCTTGAAGAGATGGGCGTAGGCAGGCATCCGGGAACCCGGTGACACCGCCTGGGGCGACATCAGGTGCAGCCGGTTCCACTCCGGCGAACGACGATTGCCGACGCGGGCCAGATCGGGGCCCTGTCGGCGGGTGCCGAAGAGCGGCGGCGCGGCGGAAAGCGAGCGCTGCAACGGCTCGGCCGGACCCCATTGTTCCACGTCCTGGGGAACCAGCGGCCGGATGAACTGCGAATGGCAGTGGATGCAGCCTTCGGCGATGTAAACCTCCCGGCCATGTTGGATGAGCGCTGTCTCCGCGGAGGATTCGCCGCGCACGATGGCGCCACCTGAAACCAGCACCGCGGCTGCGATGGCACCGCGGCGAAGCGCCACCAGCCGCCAGCCGAGCGCGGTCGCGACCACGAGCAGCGCTGCCACCACGAATGCCGGTGGCACCTGGGCGAGATCCTGGGCCATGCCGATCCCGAGCGCGGATCCTCCCCATCCCGCCACCGCGAAAACCAGCGCCGCCAGCCATGGCCGGCCACTCCGGGCCGGATAGTGCACCAGCACCACCGAGTAGAGCGAAACCCCCGCGGCATAAAACCAGCCGGCCCCGGCGGTCCAACCGCCCAGCGTGCCATTGAGCATCGAACACCCGACGGCCAGCAGTGCGACCGCCAGCGCAGCCACCACAGCCGCGCGGCCGCGATCCAGCAGCACTCCCGCCAACACCGCGAACCCCAGGTGGACGGCCGCGTTGCCCGTGAGCGCACCGGTGCCGGTCCATGTGACTTCGCGCAACGCGCTCACATGCTGAATCACATAGAACGCCGCGGAGTCCATCCAGACCAGTGCCAGCAGGATCGTCAGCCAGCGGACCACTCCGCCCGCAGCATAATCCGCCCGCGAGCCGAGCTCATCCGGTTCGGCCGGCTCCATGCCGCGGGCCAGCCACGACGCCGCCAGCGCCACCGCTGCGGCAGCCGCCGCCTGGAACGCAGGGGAAGCGGCAAACAGCCAGGGCAGGTTGCTCAAGGCGTACGCGGTGCCGGTCCCAATCCCGATGCAGGTGCCCAGCCGGAATCCGCCGGTGGCGCCCCGCAGCGCGGATGCCAGCGCAACCGTGAGTGCCCCGAGCGATCCGCCGGCCAGGATCGCGGCGGGCAGCAGCGCTCCAAACGATCCGGCGACCGACGCTGCCGCGGCCGCCAGTGCCGCGGTCCGGAATGCCCATGCGAGCAATGCGCGCTGCCGTTCGACAGTGAAAATCCACGCTGCGAATACGGCTCCGCTCACCCCGCTTCCGCCGAGCGCGATCATCACCACCCGCAGCCCGTCCGGATTGATCGCCCGCGCCAGCTCGAGCAGGGCGAACTCCGCGAAGATCAGGAAATAGAAATACGTGGCCGCCACCGCGGCCGCAGCCGCCCACCACGATCGGCTCCCGGCAGCGCGGCCGGCGGGCAGACTGGAAGCGCTTCCGCCGCGGCAGTCGCAACCTGAGCCCGAATCATTCATTCCGACCGCCATTTCTGGAGGGACGACCTCCCTCGGCAGGCTCGGGACCGTGAGCTCGTCGAACCGGCTCCGTGTCGTCCACGGCCGGGACAGAGCCCGGCCCTCCATGTACGAAGTTCGGAACGTTGTGGCCGGGACGGCCTGCCCGCCGAAGGCTAAGCGAAGGAGGGAGCCCGGCCCTCCATGAACCCAGGTCTGATTCCAAGGCAACATCGCACTCAGTCTGCTCATGGCCGGAAGTAGCCTGCCAGCCAGCGGACGGATGCGATTGCCATCGCGCTCCCGCCCGCCAGCCGTGTACCGAGGATCGCCTGGGTCCAGGGCTCGCTCCGGAACAAGGCGTCCGCGTGCGCAATTTCGGTCAGCCCAAGGACGATCATCGACGTCACGTAGACGATGCAGCCCAGCTGCCACGTCCAGAATACGCCCCGGGGCGCACGGCGCCCGCTCAGCACGACCAGGATCGCGCCGTTCACGCTCGTGAGCAGCCCGGCCATCGCGAGATGGGCATGGCCGACCAGCGCAT
Organism: Verrucomicrobiia bacterium; assembly: GCA_011525695.1. Lineage (GTDB taxonomy): Bacteria > Verrucomicrobiota > Verrucomicrobiia > Opitutales > Opitutaceae > ER46. Next base: position 6,213 of record WYBX01000029.1, on the reverse strand, counting down.
GCGAAAACTTCAGCGCCTCCGAAATCCCGGGCAGATAGGACAGCCAGCCGGTGAAGACCAGGACCGCCCACCAGCCGCCGGCCGCACGAACCCAGGGCAGCGCCGCGCCGGGCCATTCATGCCACCGCCAGAAGAGGGGCAGCAGCGGAATCCAGGCGAGCAGCGTCCCGAGCGCGACGATGGTCACCGGCACGTGATGGGAGACATTGCCCCGGTCGAGGAATCCGAACACGAGCCAGGACGCGAAAAGCGCCCACCAGAAAGGCGCGATCCGCCGCCTGGCCGCCACCCCCACGAACACCGGCACCAGGAAGAAGATCGTCACGACGCCAAGCGTCGAGCCCAGCACCGCCGCCCCGGTCGCGCCGCCGCTGTCCGGATTGATCGGGTGGTACACGTCGCGTCGGGTCGTGAAATACAACACCGCCGGCACCGCCAGCAGGAGCGCCAGGATCCCGGCGCGGAGCCGGCGACCGGCTGCGTCCATCCGCCGCCAGCGCCAGGCCGTGTGCGTCGCCAGCAGCGCCCAGAGCAGGTGCATCGCCGCCGGCAGCGTCCATCGGGTCCAGCCATGCCAGTCGAGGAACAACTTGCCGCTGACCGTGCCGCCGAGCCAGGCCACGCCGCCCAGCGCCAGTGCCGCCGACCAGGCGCCCATCGCCACCGCGGCATGGCCGCGCACATTCGGGTGGGCCGGATCCAGGCACCACGCCAGCAGCGCCCCCACCATCGGCAGCGCACACCAGCCGTAAAGCTGCCAGTCGAGGTGCAGTGGCGACCAGCGGCCATAGGTGAATGGTGCCAGCAGGTTTCCGACCGCCGGCCACAGCAGCGAGATCCCCAGCCAGATTCCGATCAGGTTGGCGGCGACCAGCCAGCCCAGGCTGTGCAGCGCCACCGCCCGCCCAAAGGGAAACGCCCTCGCCGCGGCCGCCGGCATCGGGTTCATCCGGCGATTTCCTCCAGCCGGCCGTCGCGCACCCGGACAATCCGGTGACACGCCTCGGCAAACCGACGCTCGTGGGTCGCGAGCACCACCGCCACGCCGTGCTTCTCCGCGAGCCGCTTCATCCACGCGAACACGGTCGCGCCCGTCAGCTCGTCGAGCGATCCGGTGGGCTCGTCGGCCAGCAGCAGCCGGGGTTCGTTCATCAACGCCCGACAGATCGCGGTGCGCTGCCGCTCGCCGCCCGAGAGATCCTGGATTCGGTGGCTGAGCCGCGGTCCGAGCCCGACCTCCTCCACCAGCGCATCGATCCGGGCGCGGGTCGCCTGGGCCGTCCGCCCGATCGCCAGCGCCGGGACGCGCAGGTTCTCCTCCACCGTGAGATCGGGGATCAGGTTGTGCAGTTGGAACACGAAACCGATCCGGTGCCGCCGCAGCTCCAGCCGGTGCGCCTCGCTCCGTGGATCGAGTCCGCACACCGTGAGCTCGCCCTGGTCCGGGACATCGAGCCCGCCGAGCAGGTGCAGCAGCGTGCTCTTGCCCGAGCCCGACGCACCCCACAGCGCAATCATCTCGCCAGCGTGAACCTTCAGCGAGACGCCGTCCAGCACGCGAATCCGGCCGGCATCAAAGCTTTTGGAAACGCCCTTGGCGATGGCCAGCGTTTCTCCCCGCTCACTCATAGCGCAGCGCCTCCGCCGGCTCGATCCTCGACGCGAACCGCGCGGGGTAGATCGCCCCGCCGGCCGCCGTCACGAACGCTGTCACCACGATCCCGCTCAGCACGAGCGGATCGATCACCGCCTGCACGTAACCCTGGAACCGGGGCACCCGCTGGAGGACGGCGAGCAGGGCATAGCCGATCGCGAATCCGGATACCACGCCGGCGGCGGCGAGCGCGGCCGCCTCGCCGAAGATCAGCCCGGCGACTTGCGAGCGGGAAAACCCGCACACCCGCAGCACCGCAATTTCCCGGATCCGCGTGAAGACCGAGAGCAACATCGTGTTCGCCACGCCCAGCCCGCCGAGGCAGAAGGCGCAGATTCCAACCGCCCAGGCCGTGAAGTTCAGAATCTTGAAGCTGTTGTAACTGGCATTGAACTCCCGGTTCTCCAGCGCAATCACCCCGGGCTCCTGCGCCTCGAGCGCTCGTTTGAATTCGGCCCCGCGGTTCTCGTCGCGCAACTGCACGAGCACCACCGAGGCCGCGCTGCCCCGGGAGAAAAAGGCCTGCGCCACATCGAGCGGGAGGAAGACCCCGCCGTCCTCGAATCCGTTCTCCGTCTTGAACACCCCGCCGACCCGGAACGTGCCGCGACCGATCGCAATCGTGTCCCCCGTCGCGGCCCGCAGGAACTCCGCCGCCCGGGAGCCGAGGAAGATCTCGCCCTCCCGAACGCCGAAATCCTCCCGCCGGCCCGCCCGCCACTCCGCCTTCGCCAGCCGCGGATCGTCGCGTTCGACCCCGAAGCAGGTGATGACCGGATGATCGGGCGCCGAGACAATGCCGAAGAGGACCGGATGCGCTGCGGCGACCTCCGGCCGGGCCCGAATCAGCGCCACCTGCTCGCGCGTGACCGAACTGAAGAACAGATCGGATACGTTGCGCTCGAACACGAGGTAATGGCTGTCGCTCGCGAGGATCCGCTGAAACATCCCGATCGCGCCCGTGACGATGGCCAGGATCGTGAGCATCGCCGCCACGCCAAAGGCGATGCCAGCGATGCCGATAAACGCGCGCCAGCGATGGCGCCGCAGGTTGGTGCAAGCCAGGGAAAGGACCCTCATGAAGCCTCAGGCTGCAACCGCCCCGCACCGGACCGAAAGCGGGCCGGCCAGCTCGACGAAGTTGGAATGGAATTCCTCCAGGTACGCCCACGCCGGCCGCACCGCGACCAGTCGCCGGATCCGGCGCTCCGCCTGCGCGAGCAGCCGGCCAATCCGGGCACCCGCCGCGGGGACGCCCAGGGCCACCGCCAGGTTCGGCCGCGCCAGCGCTCGATCGCGGCGCGTCGTCTTCCCCGCGTCGACACTCGTCGCCAGCACATCGTGCAGATCATCGAGCGCCTGGAAGGCCAGCCCCCAGTAGAGGCAAAGCGCCTCCAGCGCCCGCACCTCCTCCCGGCCTGGCACCGTCAGCAGGGCCGGCAGCACCAGCGCCAGCCAGAGCGAAGCCCCGGTCTTGGTCATCGCCACCCGGCTGACCTCGCGCACGGAGCCATCGCTGTCCGCGAAGCGCAGATCGCGGGCCTGGCCGCCGACCAGTCCCGCCGAACCCAGCGCAGCATCGAGGCACGCCTGGGCCTGCAGCCGCACCGGCAGCGGCTGCTCCGCCAGGGCGAAGCCGGCCAGGCTGTAGCCGCGGTTGATGAATGCCAGGGCGGCCAGGATGGCCGAGGCCTCGCCATGCACGCGGTGCACGCAGGGCTGGCCGCGGCGGATCTGCGCATCGTCCATGCAGGGCAGATCGTCGAGCACCAGCGAGGCGAGGTGGAAATACTCGATGGCCACCGCCAGGGCCAGGCCGGTGGATTCATCACCGCCATGCGCGAGCGTGGTCGCGAGCGCGAGCCGGGCGCGAACCAGTTTTCCCGGCTGCCCGGCCAGCCCGGTGATGATGGCGCTGAGGTGCGGCTCGGTGTGCGGGCCGGTCGGCGCATGTTCGATCAGGGCCGCCGCGATCCGGTCCCGGGCGGCCAGTGACCAGGCCGCGTCCTGGCCCAAGGGTGGACGAACCGCTCGCGCGGTGAGGGGAGCCGCGTTCATCGGCTCGCGTGGGTTGAGGCCCGGCCGGCGGCGGTCGCGCGGCCCTGGAGATGGAAGCGCACGTGCACGACCGGATTGACCTTCAACAAGCCCAGCAGCCGGATGATCGGCAGCGCGAACTCGCGAGTGTCGAGCGCGGCGTCGCCATCCAGCGCATACACCGCCCCGGAATGCTGCACGGCCACCGGGAACTGCAGATCATGCGTCACCCCGTGGAAGGTCAGCCGGCCGTTGGCCGTGAACCCGCCTCCCGCCGCGGGCTGGAGCGAGCCCAGCACGAATTCGCCATCGGGAAACGTGTCCGTCTTCTGCCAGGCATGCATCTTCTCGTCCCGGCTGTCCTTGCCGGTGGCCAGGTCACGGAAATGAAAGGTGACATGGGCGGCGGTGATCCGGCTGTCGTCGGCCAGGTCGATAGCGGCGTCGAAATCTTTCAGGTGGGCCGTGAAGGAGTCGCCGGTCGCCTTGACGTCGACGTCGATGCGGGAGTTGGTGCGGTCGATTTCGAGCGTGCCGGCGGCGACGGCGGTCGCGCCGGACAGCGATAGCGCGGTGAGGACCGCGAAAAGGAAGGGTCGGGGAAGCATGCCATCTTATGCACCCCCGAGATGAACGCCGGTTGAACCGGAAATTAATTTTCGTTCATCTCTGGATCGGAAGATGGGTTCAGGCGTCCGGAGGTTTTCCCGCGAATCCACGCCAATGGCCGCGAATTCGGCGGATGTGAATCGGTCGTCGGTTAAGCCGTGAGCCAATCCTTGGAGACTGGCCAGTGTCGGGCGTGGAAGCGGCGTCCCGCCGCTTGCTTCGTAATCCGCGAAATCCGCGATCAAAGGGATTGGAGCAATGGATCGATCCGCTCGAGCAGTGTTCAACCGCGAATGCACGCCAATGAACGCGAATTCGAGGCGTGGGCTCGGGCCTTCGCGTCCCTTCTCGCCATTCGCGGTTGCTCCAGGGTTTTCTGGCCACTGATGACACGGATCACACGGATGGCTCAGGCGGATCCCGGTACGGAATATCTCCCAATCCTTGGACACAGAGGGCACGGAGATCGGAGGAGAGGGCACGGAGACAGACCGGTGAATCGGTTGTCGGTGACTCGGTCGCCAGTAGCGCCGTGTCTCCGACCGGCGAACGACATTCAATCTCTCATTCGCTTCGCCCTCAAACCATGGCCGCAAAGAACACAAGAATCAGTGGTCGCGCCACGAGCCAGGGGGCGGCTATAGCCGCCCGGGTGGCCAGCGGACCGCCCAGGGCCCTCTTGCGTTCTTTGTGGCCAATGGCTCGGGCGGATCCCGCTGCGGTATCTCCAATCCTTGGACACGGAGGGCGCGGAGTTCGGAGGGAGGACACGGAGACAAGACCGGTGAATCGGTGGTCGGAGAAACTGAACTTGCACCGCAGTCCCGATTACGCCCGTGACATCGGCGCCGTGCGCTGCCAGAAACCGCTGCAACATGGGTCGGGCAACTCCTTCTCCGTGGTCTCCGTGCTCTCCGTGTTCCCCCGCAATTTCATTGGGTTGCGGCGCCAGCCGCGCTAGGACGTTCGGCAATGAAGATCAGAAGCTCCAAGGATCTCCGAATTGCGACCGAGGATGCTCGCCACCATTATCCCAAGGAGATTGTCAGGCTTGAGCTGTATCGCCTGGCCGCTGTCTTCTATGCTAGTAAGCGCTTTCGCGATCTATCCGACGGCTCAGATTATTGCCCGTACCAGCCGCTCCGAGACGAGTTCGAACGCAGCGAGATTGCCAGGATTCTCTTACTGGTGGGAAGTTCCGGTCGCCTCATTTGTCATGACGTAAAGCAGTCTGGCTTGGCCGGCGTACTCGAGAATAACATTGTCGGAATGATTCAAGATGACGTTCGGACGAAAATGACACGTAAATTGAATGTGCTTGAGGTCTGCAGTAAGATTTTGCATGCGGCGCTGATTGTTCCTCGTGTACGATACCAAGGAAATTATTTTCGGCAGTATTTACGGCCTGAGATTACTCTATTTTCCGATGAAACGAGAAAAGTGGGATGGAAGGCCACAGTCTCAGTCGACAAGCTGGTCGCCGCATTTAGCAATATCACAAGTTGAAGAAAAGGCCGAACCCGGAGAGTTCTGTTTCGGCGCAGCCCGAAACAGGACTCTTGTTGAACCCTTCGACAAGCTCAGGGCTGGGCAAGCCCGGGAAGAACGCACCGGAGTGAATTGCGCCCTTATGCGGATTGTATAGGAAACGCAGACGCGGCAGCGGATGAGGTGGGGGTGCTACGGCGGGACGAGGAAGCTGGCCAGCGGTGATTTGGGGCCGATGCGAGAGCGGAGGAGCCGTGTTTTCGGGAGGAAAGACAGCCGGGCGCCGGACGGCGGCAAGGCTCCGCCGGGCCGGCGTGCGGGACGGCAAGCGCAGAGGGGGCGAAGAAGCGCGTGGGCACTCCGTTTGCTCCGTTGCCTCCTGTTCAGGGGTTTTGGGGCTCGGCCGGCGAGCCTGACCGCTCCAA
>WYBX01000028.1 GCA_011525695.1 Verrucomicrobiia bacterium | reverse complement strand
GACCAAACGCGCCATGAATCTGCTCGTCGTGGGCAGACAACTCACCGAGCGCATCATCCTGCCCGCCCTCGCCGCTTGAAAATTATCGTCTCAAACCTGCACGATCCTCACAAGTGAGGGACTAATCCGAAAATGCCGGCGGCATTTTCAATCAGCAGCCTGTCGGATGGTCGGCCTCACGTTCGGATCCTTCCCGTCAAGCACGCCTGGAACCGGCAGGCTGCTAGTCTAGGTTTCGTACCAGGCCCGCAGCTCGGTGTCGGCGAGGCGCAGCCGGACGGCCAGGACGCGGGCCAACCGCGCGAACACCTTGACGCCGACGAGCGTGTTCGCCCGGCAGGCCAGATCGAACCGGGCGCGGGAAATCACGAACAGATCGGTCGGCGTCGTGGCGATGGCATCCGCCGACCGGATGCCACGATCGAGGAATGCGATTTCGCCGAAAAAGTCTCCCCGGCCAAAGAACGCCAGGTTGTGGTGCCCCCCGTCCCGCAGCGGCAGCACCACCCGCACGATCCCGCGCCGGACGAGGAACAGTTCGTCGCTCGCGACGCCGGCCCGGAAAATGAACTCGCCCTCCGCAAACGAGCGCTCTTCCACGCAGCCCGCGATCACGTCCAGCGTGCCATCGACGTCGAATTCACGCAGCAGTTCGATTTCCCCCAGCTGGAGCGGCGCGCCATCGGGGCCGCGGGCGGCGCCGTGCGCCTCGAGTACGCGGTCCTCGACCCACTGGAGCGCGTCATCGAGAGTGGTAAATTTGATCACGTTCCGCGTCGCCGCGGTCACGCCGACATCGGCAAAATAGGCGTCGAGATTGCGGCCGGTCGGCAGGCTGGCGGGCAGCCGGCTGAAGACCAGGAAGCCGCGGTGCTCGCGGAGCATGGCGGCAAACTGTTCGAGCACATGCGCGGCGCTGAAATCGACCGACACCACGCGCCGCAGGTCGAGGATCAGGTAGCGGCAGCGCGCCAGATCCGGCGCCAGGTCGCTCAGCAACTGGTCGGTCGTCCCGAAGAACAGGCTTCCCTGCAGCTCGCAGATCGTGGTCTCGGCGCCATGGAGTTCCAGGATGGCCTGCTCCGCGGGCAGCCGGCGCTGTTTCGACATGAACTGATTGCCCGGGATCTTCCGCCGGATGACCGAGCTGCGGATCTGTTCGCGGATGAACAGCAGGATGGCGAGCGCCACCCCGGCGCCGGCCGCCGCAATCAGGTTGAAGGTGACGGCGACGATGACGACGGCGGCACTGACGGCGAAGTCGAGCGCAGTCGAGCGCTGGCGGAGCAGATGAAAGCTGCTCCAGTCGAACATCCGCACCGCCACGACGAGCAGGATTCCGGCCAGGGCGGCCAGCGGCACCCATGCGATCAGCTTTCCCAGCAGCAGGAAGGCGACGAGGACGAAGGCGCCCTCGAGAATCCCGGACAGCCGGGTGCGGCCGCCGCTCTCCACATTCACGAGGGTCGCGCCCATCGTGCCGGCGCCCGGCATGCCGCCGAGCAGCGCTGACGCGAGGTTGGCGCTCCCCTGGCCGATTAGCTCGCGATTGGAATGGTGGCGGCTGCGCGTGAGCGCATCCACGACGACGCACGTCTTCAGGGTGTCGATCGAGAGCAGGACGGAAAGGGTGAGTGCGGGAGCGATGAGCAGCTTCAAGTCCGCGAGGTGCAGGCTCGCGAACGCGCGCTGGAGCGCGCCCATTTCCGGGAGCAGTGCGCTGGCGCCGCCGGGGACCGGGCCGATCACCAGCCCGGAGCCGGGATCGAGCAGGGCTGGCTGAAAGAGGGCCGCGCCGAAATAGGCCAGCAGACCGGCGAACAGCCCAAAGATAGTGGCGGGCACCACGCGCGTCAGTCTGGGAGCAACAATCATCGTGGCCACCGTCGCAACGCCGACCAGGACCGCCGGGCCCTGCCAAATCGCCGGTGAAAGGGCGGCCGTCCACCAGGGGGTGCCCTTGGGAGCGCCGAAGAAGTTGGGGAGCTGGCCGATGAAGATCAGGACGCCGACGCCGCTGAGGTAACCGGAGACAACTGGAAACGGGATGAACTTGATCAGCCGCCCGCCACCCATCGCCCCATAGAGGAGTTGCAGGGCGCCGGACATCAATCCGAGCAGCATCAGGAGCACGACGATGTGCTCCGGATCGATCGGGCCCCGTGCACTGGTGCCCGCCAGCAGCGTGCCGGCGATTGCCGCCAGCACGGCGGCCGCAGGAGCGCATGGTGCGGAAATCAGCCGGGGGGCGCCGCCAAGCCACGCGGCGACGAGTCCGATCACGGCGGCTCCAATGACTCCGGCACGCACACCATGGGCCACATACGCCTCCCCCAGCAGCGAGTAGACGATGACGCCGAATGCAATCGACGAGGGGAGAGCCACCAACATGGCGGCAAAACCACCCCAGAAGTCGCCCGCGAGGTGGCGGGACGGCGCCGGCGAAACAATGGCGCTGGCACTGGACATGGCGTCTCTGAAAGGGACAGGTTAAGTCGAATCGGCCATCCTGGACAGGCAAATTCCACCTGCCCGGGAAAGCGGGATTGCCCGCGTGCAGCGGGGCCGGCAGCGCCCGGGCTTGGGACGTGAATCCCAGGAGGACCTCCGGACCATACCCGGAACCCCACTTGCTGGTCCGGCGGGCTGATTCAGCGAGCAGTCGCCGGATTGGCTGCGGCAGGCACCACCGGGCGGCTGCCATTTCCCAGGCGGTGGCTGCGCAGGATATCGCGCAGTTCGGCCAGCCGGAGCGGCTTGGCCAGGAAGGCGTTCATTCCGGCGTCGAGACAGCGTTGGCGCTCCTCCGGCAACGCCGCCGCGGTGAGCGCAATCACTGGCAGCGCTGCGGCGCGCCGTCGCACGTCATCCGTTTCGCCGGACCAGCTGCGGAGCCGTCGGGTGGCGTCCCAACCGTCGAGTTTCGGCATGTGACAATCCATCAGGACCAGGTCCGGCACCGGAGCTTCGGCCAGCCGGAGCAGGGCATCCTCGCCATCATGCGCCATTGAATACGTGCAGCCGAGCTGCGCGAGCTGGGCCGCCAGGATCCTGCGGTTGACGTTGTTGTCCTCCGCCACGAGCACGTGCAGTCCCAGGTTATCGGAAATGGGGGTCGCGGCGTCGGAATCCGGCGGCGGGGCCTCGATGTGAGGCAGGGCGAGCGTGAAGAAAAAGATCGAGCCTTCGCCTGGCACGCTGTTCACCTCGAGGGTGCCGCCCATCAGCCGGACCAGATGCGCACTGATGGCCAGCCCCAGCCCGCTCCCACCGTAGCGCCGCGTGGTCGAGGAATCCGCCTGCGTGAACCGCTCGAACAGCCGCTTCCGGGTGTCGTCGTCGATCCCGATTCCGGTGTCGCTGACCTCGAAACGCAGCGGCAGGCGACCCGCCGCCGTTTCTTCACTGGTGACGGAGACATGCACCCGGCCGCCCACTGGCGTGAACTTGATTGCGTTCGAGACCAGATTGAGCAGCACCTGGCGCAGCCGGTAGCTGTCCCCCACGAAGTGCCGCGGCAATTCGGGCGCCGCGGCGACCTCCAGGTGCACGCCGGCCGAGGCGGCGGCATGCTCCACCACGGCGATGACGTCGGTCAGCAGGGAGTTGAGCGCAAAGGGTCGTTGCTCGATCTTGAGCTGGCCCGCCTCGATCCGGGAAAAATCGAGGATGTCATCGACCAGCTTCAGCAGCAGTTCGCCGGAGGTGGCGATGGTCCGGACGTGCTCCGCCGCCGGCGGCGGGAGATCGGCCCGCTGGCTGAGCAGGTCGGCCGAGGCCACGATGCCGTTGAGCGGGGTGCGAATTTCGTGGCTCATGTTCGCCAGGAACTCGCCCTTGGCGCGCGAGGAATCCTGGGCTGCCCGCGTGGCGACGCCGAGCGCCCGGGTGCGCTCGGCGACGAGCGCCTCGAGATTCTCGTTCGTGGCCCGCGTCTCCTGCAGTGCCTGTTCGCTCCGGCGGTGGGCGGCCTCGATCATTCGCACCACCGCGATCCCGAGGCAGGCGATCAGGAATATGGCCAGGAGGCCATCCCGCAACAGCGTATCGGCGGCGAAGCCCAGCGTACCGGCCAAGGGCGCGGCGTGCATCACGCGCGCGTGAAACCAAACCATGCTGGCGGCGATGACGACGAATGCGGCGACGGCCACCACCCGTCGCGCGAACACCACCGTGAGCAGAAGAAAGACCAGGTCGAATGCCAGCAGCTGGATGGCCAGGCTCAGCGGCTCCTTGAACTCCGCGGCCAGGAAGACGACCGCGTGCGTCGGGAGGACGAGTCCGATCGCCAGACCGTTGCCCGCCCACCCCGCCCGGCCCTTCCACAGCCAGTACAGCGACCAGCAGGCCGCCGCCATGATGCAGGCGTTGAGTCCGAGGCGGATCGCGAGAGAAGGCGGAGTCAGCCAGATGAGCTTGGCGACATTCAACGGCATCCAGACCACGATCAGGACGCTGAACGCCGTGAGCAGCCGCGCCTTCAGTCGGGTGAAGTATGGTTGCGCGGCATACTTCGAATCCAGACTCGCTATTACGCGGCGGATCATGGGGCGTGGGTGACGCTGAATCCTGCGACCCTCCGGCGGAAACGCTGCAACAGCCCGGGCAGGTCGCGCTCCGCCGCTGGAATTCGGCGGCTGCGGAAGCAATTTCCGCGAGGTGTGGGCAACGACATGGTCAATCTGAATGCCCCAGCATTCCCGGGAGCGCAACCTCCGGGAATGCGGCCGGGGAAGTCGAGATTCCGTTCGCTCCAGGCCAATCGAAAGGCCATTCTCGACGCGTGATGGCCCGCCTTATTCTCGCCGCGCTGCTGGTGATGTTCAGCGCCGCCAGTGCGGCGGAATCCTACGATCTGGTCATTCGCAATGGCCAGCTGCTCGATGGCACCGGTTCGGCCGCCGTACCGGGTGAGATCGCGGTCCAGGCCGGCAGGATCGCGGCAGTCGGCCGGGTTTCCGGCAAGGGCCGGATCGAGATCGAGGCGGCGGGGCTGCTGGTGACACCCGGGTTCATCGACGTACACACCCATGCCGACGATCTCGACGAGCTGCCCATGGCGGAGAATTTCCTGCGGATGGGAGTCACCACCCTGATCACCGGCAATTGTGGGAGTTCACGGCTTGATATCGCCGGCTTCTTCGCGTCGCTCGTCCGGGCGGGAATCGCGCCGAACCTCGCGACGCTGGTCGGCCACAACACGGTGCGGGAGGAGGCGATGGGTGGCAGCCTGGCACGGCCGCCGACGCCCGCCGAGGGCGCGCGGATGCGGCAACTCGTCGAACGCGCGATGTTGGATGGTGCGGTCGGGCTCAGCACCGGGTTGATCTACCTTCCAGGCACATTCGCTGCTGCCGACGAAATCGTGGACCTCGCCAAGGTCGCCGCGACCCATGGCGGGATTTACGCGACCCATCTGCGCTACGAGAATGCCCGGATCCTCGAGGCGCTGGAGGAATGCCTGCTCGTCGCGCGAGCGGCGCACATTCCGGTGCAGGTGTCGCATCTCAAACTCTCCGGGCCGTCGGCCTGGGGCCGGGCGGAGGAAGTCCTGTCGCTGCTCAATCGCGCCCGGGCCGAGGGGCTCGCGATCAGCCACGATCAGTATGTCTACACGGCGGCGAGCGCCGGCATCGGCTCGCGGATTCCCGAGCAGGCGCGTGCCGGTGGGCGCGATCGCTACCGGGAACGACTGGCAGACCCGGCACTGAAGGCCGGCTGGGTTGCCGAAATGAAGGCCACGCTCGAACGCAACCGCCAAGCCGACTACGGTTTCGCCGTCATTGCGAGTTTCCCGCCGGACCCCCGGCTCGATGGCAAATCGATCCCCGAAGCCGCGCGGCTGCTCCGCGGCACGGAGTCGATCGAGGATCAGATCGAGACCATTCTCGAACTGGAGGCGCGGGGCGGCGCCCAGGCGGTGTTTCATGGAATCCACGAGGCCGATCTGCAGCAGTTCCTGGCGGACCCGCACACGATGATCGGCTCCGACTCCGGGGTCCGAAAATTCGGCGAAGGCATGCCACACCCGCGCGGATACGGCAACAACGCCCGCGTCCTCAGCCGCTATGTCCGAGAATTGAAGCTCCTCCCGCTCCCGGAAGCAGTCCGCAGGATGACCTCGCTGCCGGCGCGGACCTTCCGGCTGGATGGGCGTGGCGCACTGCGCGTGGGAGCCTGGGCGGACATCGTGGTTTTCGATCCCGAGACGGTTTCCGCGCCCGCCACGTTCGAGGACCCGCACCGCTATGCGGACGGTTTCCGCGACGTGATCGTGAACGGCGTGCCCGTGATTCGCGGAGGTGAACTTACCGGGGCCCGGCCGGGCAGGCCGCTGAGACGGGGGAACCCCGGGCGCTGAGCCGGTCAGGCCTGAACCGGATAATGCTATAGCGCAGCCGGCCGCGACCGAACCAGCAGCGAGCATCGAATAGCGGGTAGCGAGCATGATTGAAGCGGGCCTTTGGCTCTCCGTCACAACCGTTTTGAAATTGGCCAAACTTCAGGCGCTGGTTTCAACCGGCGAAAGCAAGGACATCTCTCGGCAGATGTTGAGTGGTGCAGAAGGGCAGGCGGGGATGCTGTGCCAGTTCTGGGGTGCTCACACCACGGCGGCGCGCTCCGCCCGCTCGAGGTCGTCGCACAATTGTTCGAACCGGCGGCGCAGCCGGGTCGCATTCGGCTCGTCGTAATGTCCCGGCACGATCCAGTGTGCGCCGAGCGCGCGGGCCTTTCGCATGCTTCCCGGGACAAGCGTCACGTCGTCGGAAAAGATCCGCGGCGACGGCTGCGTGCGCATCAGGAAGCGCACCCAGAGATCCCCGCTGAAGAGCAGGTTGAACCGCGCGCTGTAGAAACCGCAGTGTCCGAGCGTATGCCCGGGCAGATGCACCACCCGCAACCCGCCCCAGAAGGGCAATGCGTCTCCCTCTGCGATCGGCACATCGATTCGAGCGGGCCGATAGCGCGTGACGGCGCGGCCGGCGGCCTCGAGCGCACCACAAATCCAGGCGAATCCGGCGTAGGGAAACGATCCATCGAGGTGAGGCTGCTCCAGGGCGTGCGCGAACAGCGGAGCGCCGCACCAGTCCTGCAGGGCCGCCGCATTGCCGGCATGATCGATGTGGCCATGGGTGAGCAGGATGGCACGCACATCGCGGGGACCGGCTCCCAGCCGCTCGATCTGACGCCGGATCCGGCGGGCATCGCCCGGGAATCCCGTGTCAAGCAGCACCACGCCGTCGGAATCGATCAGCACATGCGGCACACTCATCACCCCTCGCACAGGGAAAAGCCCCGGCGGCCAGTCCCGATGATCAAACTCGACGCGCATGCCCACAGAAGCAGCAGGCTTCCGGATTGGTGGACGGAACTCCAGCGCGGTTTTTCCCGTGCAGCGGACAATGGCAGGTAACGGTTGAACGCGGGCGCCCGACGGCATTGATTTTCCGCTACATGGCCCGGATCATCATTGTCGCCTATGGTTCGCTGGGGGATCTGCATCCGGTGATGGCCCTGGCCCAGGCGCTCGCGAGCCGCGGACACCAGGCGGTCATCGCGACAAGTGAAAACTATCGCCGCCGGGTCGAGGCGCTGGGATTGCCGTTCCGCGCGGTCCGGCCTGATCTGTCACCGGCGAACCAAACGCTGGTGCAGCGGGTGATGGATGGCCGGCGCGGCTCCGAGTTCCTGATGCGCGAGCTGGTGTTCCCGGCCGTCCGGGACATGCATGCCGATTTGATGCCGCTCGCGGCGGAAGCCGACCTCCTGGTGGGCGGTGAGCTCGCATGCGCGGTCCCAATCGTCGCGGAGCAACGCCGGCTGCCCTGGGTGTACTTCTCGCTTTCTCCGCTCACGTTCTTCTCCGCTCTGGATCCCTCGGTGATCCCCGGCCCGGCGATCGTGCCGGCATTGCAGGCGCTCGGTCCAGCCGGGAACCGGCTGGTCCACCGCGTGGCACAAATCGTATCGCACTCCTGGTGGCGGCCGGTCCGCCAGCTCCGCCAGGAACTCGGCATGGCACCGGGCGCCTCGCCGCTGTTCGCCGGGAAATTTTCGCCGCACCTGAACCTGGCGCTGTTTTCCCCTGTGCTGCAGCCGCCGGCCGCAGACTGGCCGTCGCCCACGGTGCAAACCGGGTTTCTGTTTCACGACGAGGACGATCGGGGGCAGCTGCCGACGGCCGTGCGCGAGTTCTTGGCGGCAGGTCCACCGCCCGTGATCTTCACGCTGGGTTCGGCCGCAGTGCTCCTGCCCGGGAATTTTTATGCCCATGCCGTGGAGGCGGCCCGGGCGCTCGGCCGCCGGGCGCTCCTGCTGCTCGGCGATAATCCACCACCGCCAGGACTGCCGCCCTCGATCCTGGTGTGGGATTACCTTCCGTATGCCCAGGTCTTTCCGCCGTCGGCCGCCATCGTGCACCAGGGAGGGATCGGCACGACGGCCCAGGCACTCCGGGCGGGCCGGCCAATGCTGATCGTGCCGTTCGCCCATGATCAGTTCGACAACGCGGCCCGGGTGCAGCGGCTGGGCGCCGGCCGCCAGCTCCCCGCCGGCAAGCTGACTTCCGCGCGGCTCCGACAGACACTCGGCCAGCTGCTCGATGACGAACCAGCGCGGTCAACGGCGCAGGAAATGGGTGCACGCATTCGCGCCGAGAATGGAGCCACCACCGCGGCCATGGCGATCGAGCGGCTGCTCCCCCCGAGCCGGACATGAGCCGCTGGGTGACCGTGAGTCCTGCCGGGCCACCGATCGCAGGCTCGTAAATCCGCTTCCGAGCGAGCTGAATTGGCGGGATGAAACCGATCCCGCTGCCGCCGACCACGCATCAGCCCCGGCCCTACAACGGGCCCTCCGCCGCCCAGGTGCTGGCAATCCGGAAGCAGTATCTCAATCCCGGGCTCTTTCTCTATTACCGGGAGCCGATCATGATCGTGGAGGGGAAAATGCAGTACGTCTGGGACGATACCGGCCGGCGCTACCTCGACGGGCTTGGCGGAATCGTGACGATCAGCGTGGGGCACTGCCACCCGCACGTGGTCGCGGCCGCAAACGAGCAGAACCAAACCCTGCAGCATTCCACGACGATCTACCTCCAACCCAGGATCGCCGAATACGCCGAGTTGCTGGCCTCGAAGTTCCCGGGCGACCTGAAGGTCTGTTACTTCGTCAACTCGGGCTCCGAGGCCACCGATCTGGCGCTGATGATGGCGCGCCTTTACACCGGCAATTATGACCTGATCGCGCTGCGCAACGGCTACCACGGCGGCAATGCCAGCGGCATGGGCGTCACCGGCCATAACACCTGGAAATTCAACGTGCCGCATTCCTTCGGCGTGCACCACGCCGCCGCGCCCTACCCCTACCGGGGCCCCTACGGCTACGATGATCCCGATGCCGGCCGGAAGTACGCGGACGAGGTCAGGAACCTCATCGATTATGCGACGCCAGGGAGAATCGCCGGCTTCATCGCGGAGTCGATCCAGGGCGTCGGCGGCTTTGTCGAATATCCCCCGGGGTATCTGAAGCACACCTACGAGCACGTGCGCGCGGCGGGCGGCGTGTGCATTGCGGACGAGGTCCAGACGGGCTTTGGCCGCACCGGCACGCACTTCTGGGGGTTCGAGACGCAGGGGGTGATGCCGGACATCGTCACGCTGGCCAAGGGCATCGGGAATGGCGCGCCGCTCGCGGCGGTGGTCACCACGCCCGAGATCGCCGCGGTGATGACCCGCAAGGTTCATTTCAACACGTTTGGCGGCAATCCGGTCGTCGGGGCGATTGGCAAGGCGGTGCTGGAAGTGATCGAGCGGGAACAGTTGCAGGCGAATGCGCGGGAGCTTGGCGCCCGAATCCGCCGGGGGCTCGAGCAGCTGAAGGCCAAGCACTGCATCATCGGCGACGTGCGCGGACGCGGACTCATGATTGGGATCGAGTTCGTGAAGGATCGCGCGACCCGGCAACCGGGCCGGGAGGAATGCGCCCAGGCGGTGGAAAACGCGCGGGAACTCGGGCTCCTGCTTGGCAAAGGCGGGCTTTGGAGCCAGACGATTCGCTGCGCTCCGCCGATGTGCATCACACCCGCCGACGCCGATTTCCTGGTGGCGGCGCTGGATGAGGCGATCGGCGCGGTCTGAGCCCGAGCAACCGCCGCTTGCGGCCCGATGAATTTGGCGCGTTGATCCGATGGTGAATCCGCCACCCGCCCCTGCCGCCCTGTCCGATTCCGCGATCCTCGCGATCGAGCGGCCCCATCCGGCATTATTGAGGTACTATCTCGTCTCGCTGCTCGTCTTCCCGCCCCTCCTACCCATCCTCATCCTGCCCGCCTGGTTCCGCTATCATACGATGCGGTACAAATTCACGGACGAGGGTATTTCGATGAGCTGGGGCATCCTCTTTCGCCGCGAGATCATCGTCAACTATGCCCGGATTCAGGACATCCACCTGCGTTCCAATCTTGTCGAACGCTGGTTTGGTCTGGCTCGCGTGCAGGTCCAGACTGCCAGTGGCAATGCCGGTGCCGAACTGACTCTCGAGGGGCTCAGGGAATTCGAGGCCGTGCGCGATTTCCTCTACACACGCATGCGCGGGGTGAAGGATGCGCGAGCGCCGGCTTCCGAGTTGTCGCGGCACGAGGCCACGCAGCCGCCGGTCGGGGACGAAGCCAATCTCGCGGTGGTGCTCGGGGAGGTCGCCCGGGAACTGCGGGAGATCCGGCTCGCCCTCGAAAGCCAGCCCACCCGGCCGCCAACCGCCCCCGATGTTTGATCGTATTCGAACAGCCGTGCTGCGGTTCGCTCGCGTGCCGCATGATCCCGTCTCCCCCTCCGGCGGCCCGGGCACCCTGCGGGTCTTCCGGGCCAGCCGCCGGTTCTACCACCTGCGCTTGATCCATTGGAGTGTCGGCCAGGTCGGAGCACTCGCCGGCATCGTGTTCTCCCTGATGTTTATCCACCGGCTCGAACGCGCCTATGACGAGACGCGGGCCCAGCTGGCCGCGGAGTCCATTGCCACGCCGGCCGCCAGCGGCGCTCCTGCCACGCCTGCTGCCAGGGACGATGCAATCGAAGCCCCTCAACCGGAATCACCGCGGCCCGGGAGCAAGCGCGGGCGGCAGGGTTCCCGGGAACGCGCGGAAGCTCGCATGCGAAACCTGGCGCGAGACACCCCGCCGTGGGTGTTCCCACTGGTGACCTTCTTCGAACTGGGCGGCATCCTGGTTTACCTCTGTCAGATACCCGTCACCTGGATGATGGTCCGCCTCGATTATGAACTTCGCTGGTACATGGTCACCGACCGGAGCCTTCGCATCCGTTCCGGGCTCACCTTCGTCCTCGAATCGACGATGAGCTTCGCCAACGTGCAGCACGTGGTGATCACCCGCGGTCCGATCCAGCGATTGCTGGGCATCGCGGATGTGCGGGTACAGTCAGCCGGCGGTGGTGGCGGGGGCGAGCAGGGCGCCGAGGATTCGCTGCATACCGGGGTCTTTCACGGGGTCGACAATGCCGCGGAGATTCGCGACCTGATCCTCGAGCGGCTGCGGCACTTCCGGGAATCCGGGCTGGGCGACCCGGACGAGACCGGGTCGGCACCGGCATTGACGCGCCGCCGCGCGGCCTCGGGCGCCGCGGTTGCCGCCGCCAGCCAGGAACTCCTCGCCGAAGCGAAGGCGCTGAACCTGGCGGTCAGGCGCCGAACCGGCTGATGGCGACGGTTAAAGCCTTCGACTGCGGCCGCCGATGAGCGAGAACAGGAACAGGACGAGGAACACCACGAAGAGAACCTTGGCGATGGTCGCGGCGGTTCCGGCGATGACGCCGAAGCCGAGGACCCCCGCCAGGATCGCGATGATCAGGAAGATGATGGCGTAGTTTAGCATGTGGGTTGGGTTTTTGGGTTGTGAAGCGCATCCTGTCGTGAAGGACGGGATACGTTCCGGCCGATAGACCCGTCCCGGTCGAAACGGAGCGTAGGAAAAAACACTTTCTACCACTCCGGGGAGGGAACCTCCCGGCTGTCGCGCACCACCCGCAGCATCCAGGCGGTGGTTTCGTGAAACTCGACCAGTCGCGCGAGCAAATCGGCCGTGGCTGGATCCGCGACCGCGCAGTCCGCTTCCTGGCGCAATCGTCCGGCGATCCCCTCATGCAGGGAAACCATCTCCCCGAGGATGTGGCGATCCGAGGGACTGCGGTCCGGATCCCCGGGTCGGGAGTGCCGGGGCCTTCGGCCGCTGACCACCGCCATGCCGATGGCGCGGGTGCGCTCCACGATCTCGCCCAGCCAGCAGTCAATCTGCCGCGCATGTTCGCCAAACAACCGCTGCAGGCTCTGGACGTTCGGTCCGGTCAGGCTCCCCAGACAGTCCCGCACCGTGGTGGAACAGGTTATCTCCTCCTCCAAGGCGTGAAGGAGCACGGAATGGAGCTGGGCGCGGGCCCGGTGGAGCGGGCGGAATTGAGGGGATCTTTCAGCCATGCGACGGAATTGCGCCGCGTTGGACCGGGTCGTCCGAACCCGGTTTCGTGAATTTTCCGATGCGATCCCGCGTTTTGCACGAACCGTCCGGAGTCCGTGGCCCACCGACGCCGTTTCAGGGGATGCGCAAGATCATGCCGGGCCGCAACGAGGCCGCCCCGTTTGGCAGCAAGTCGCGATTTGCGTCCTCGAGCGCCTGCACTCGGGCATTGTTGGCGCCGGTGCCATAGTAGCTGCGCGCAATGCTCCAGAGCGACTCGCGCTGCTGAACCGTGTGCGTCCGCCCGCCCACCGGCCGGGTGCCCTGGGCAACGGACGGACCGCCGGTCGGTGCCGTGGCCGCGGCAGTATTCGGTACCGGAGGCTGGAGGGAAGTTTCCTGCCGGGTCGATCCGGACGGCACGGGGGCCGAGATCGGCGAAGCGAGCTGAAGCGGCTGCAGGGTGATCCGGGAGGATTCCTCCCGGGCCGGCGAGGAACGGACGGCACGGTTCAGCGGGCTCGCTCCGCCGCCGCGCAGGGTTGCGAGCTCGGCCCGCAATTCCTCGTTTTCGCGCCGCAGTCGCTCGGCTTCCTGCGTGGTGCCGAGGCGGATCGACTGATCGTCCTCGGGGCGCGTGGGGAGCGTGCGGGCGAATTCGCGTTTGGCCGTGGCCTCGAGCTCACGCACCTGTGCCAGCAAGGCGGAGTTCGGCGGCGGGAACTCCCGGTACTTTCGAAAATGATAAATCGCCGCGATGGGATCCTTGATGTGGTGCAGGTAGATCACACCGGCCTCGAAATGCGACTCGGGCGAGGCGTGATCGCCGCGCGCCTCGATTACCCGCTGGAACGCGAGCAGCGCCTCCTGGTTCCGCCCCTGCTTCTGGAGCTGCTTGCCCTGACGGTAGGTGGGATCATCCGTCTCCAGCCCGAGCATCGCCTCGTCGTGCCGGCTGCAGCCGACCGCCAGGACGAAGGCGGCGCTGGCGACCAGCACGACGAAGACATGGCGAGCAGTCATTTGGCAGGGAAAGGGATTGAACGAGCAATCAGTGGCCGTAGATTCGGCGTCCTCCGCCCGGCGACTCAACCTTAAATGGCACTGCAACCGAAAACCGTCCTCACCCGAGCGCGCGCGTGCATCCGGATTGAGCACACTGCACTGGTGGAGACGGCCCGCAGCCTGGGCAGCGAGTTTGTCGCCACCGCGCGGGCGGTCGAGGCCGCCAGCCTGGCCGGGGGCAAGCTCGTCTTCAGCGGCGTGGGCAAGAATGCTCCGGTGGCGCAGAAGATCGCCGCCACCTTCAACAGCACCGGTGTCTCCTCGTGCTTCCTCGACGCGACGCAGGCGCTCCATGGCGATCTCGGGCTGGTCGACGAGGGCGATCTCGCATTCCTCCTGAGCAACAGCGGCCAATCCGAGGAAATCCTGCGACTGGTGCCGGTGTTGAAGCGATTTGGCACCCGAATCGTCGCGTTCACGAGCAATGCCGCCTCCGACCTGGCCCGCAACGCGGACCTGCGGCTGCTCTACCGGGTGCCGCGGGAAGCCTGCCCGCTCAAGCTTGCCCCCA
Organism: Verrucomicrobiia bacterium; assembly: GCA_011525695.1. Lineage (GTDB taxonomy): Bacteria > Verrucomicrobiota > Verrucomicrobiia > Opitutales > Opitutaceae > ER46. The sequence goes on along the minus strand of WYBX01000028.1, from coordinate 4,056 downwards.
CCGCCAGCACGACGGCCGCCCTGGCGCTGGGCGACGCGCTCGCGATGGTCCTCCTCGAGGCGCGCGGCATTACGCGGGACGATTTCGCGAAATACCATCCGGCCGGGAATCTCGGCCGCATTCTCCTCCTGCGGGTGAAGGACATCATGCGCACCGGGGCGCGCCTGCCGGTGGCGTCGGAACGCGTCACCACCCAGGATGCCATCCTGGCGATGACGAAGGCCAAGAGCGGGAGCATCGCGCTGGTCTCGCCCCGGAACGGGCGGTTGACCGGCATTCTCACCGACGGGGATTTTCGCCGCAGCGCGCTCACCGGCCCGGATTTCCTCGCGCGGCCGGTGGCCACCTTCATGACCCGGAATCCGAAGACGATTTCCGAGGAGGCACTCGGCGTCGATGCCGTGCGGCTGTTCGAGGCGCACAAGATCGACGATCTCATCGTGGTCAATGCCCGCGGCAAGCCGGTGGGCCTGATCGACAGCCAGGATCTGCCGAAACTCAAACTCGTGTGAAGCCACCGGTCCGCATCGGGATCATCGGGATGGGCGGTTTCGCCGGCTCCCACCATCACACGGTGGCCCGGCTCGAGGAGCGGGGGCTCGTGCGGCTGGTGTGCACCTGCGATCCGAATGCGGACGCCTTTGGCGCGGAGCGCGCCGCCTGGCAGTTCCCGTCCCGAGGGGTGCAGGTGTTTGCGGACGATCGCGCGATGCTGGACGCATGTCACCAATCGCTGGATATGGTGATCATCCCCACGCCGATCCAGCTGCACGCACGGATGCATGCCGCCGTCACCGCCCGCGGGCTGCCGGCGTACGTGGAGAAGCCGCCCACGCTGGATCACCTCGAACTGGAGCGGATGATTGCCGCCGACCAGCGCGCACGGAAGGCCTCGGTGGTCGGGTTCAATTTCATCATTGAGAAGCTGCGGCTGGCCGTGAAGGAGCGGCTGCTCGCCGGGGAGTTCGGCGCGGTGCAGGAGGCCACGCTGGGCGCGCGGTGGCCGCGGCCCGCCAGCTACTTCGCCCGCAACGACTGGGCGGGCCGCCTGCTCGCGCCGGATGGGAGCGTGGTGCTTGACTCCTGCTTCGGGAACGCGATGGCGCACTTCGTGCACAACCTGCTTTTCTGGGCCGGCGGGCCGGGCCAATTCAGCTGGGCGCAACCGACGACGGTCCGGGCGGAGCTCTATCGCGCGCATCAGATCGAGGGAGCAGACACGTTTTTCGTGGAGACCGTGAGCACGACGGGCGCCACCCTGCGGTTCGCGCTTTCGCACGCGTGTGCCGGGGCGAGCAGCCACTGCGAGACGGTGCGGTGCGAGCGGGCCGAAATCCGCTATTGCGTGGGCCGCCACCTGGAGATCCGCTGGCAGGACGGACGGGTCGAGCAGACCCCGCTGGAGGCATTCGACCCGCTGCTGGAGAATTACCTCGATTATCTCCGCTACCTGCGCGGCGCGGGGGAGCGGCCCGCAACCACCCTGGTGGATACGCGGCCCTTCGTGCACTTGAACGATCTCGCGCACATCTCCAGCGGCATCATCGCACCCGTGCCGCCGGCGCAGATCAGTGCCGTGCGCGACGAGAAGGAACAGCTGGATTACCTCGAGGTCGCCGGCATGGCGGCGGCGCACGAGAACTTCCTGGCCCACGGGGTGTGGCCCAGTGCCAGCGGGTGGGAGCGCAAACCCGCGGAAGTCGTTACTGCGTCCGATCTGCCACGCTTCCACGACGTCGTCAGGGCCATGGCCGGCAAGTAGACGGGTTGCGGGACGGACGGGGCGGTCCTAAAGACCGGAGCCGGGGCAATGCGGCTGCTTTACTCGCGGGAAAATTTTCCGACACTTTGCCCCCTATGCCAACGCCCGCCTTCGTTTATCAGGATCCGCTCCCCCTCGCCGCCGATGACACGGAATACCGGCTGCTGACGCGGGAAGGGGTGAGCACTGCAAGCTTCGAGGGACACGAAATCCTGAAAATCGCGCCGGAAACACTGGCTTTCCTCAGCCGGCAGGCGTTCCACGACACGAATTTCTTCCTTCGTCCCCGTCACCTGCAGCAGGTCGCCGCGATTCTCGACGATCCCGAAGCGTCATCGAACGATCGCTACGTCGCGCTCACGATGTTGAAGAATGCCGAGATCGCGGCCGAGGGAATCCTGCCGATGTGCCAGGACACGGGCACGGCGTCGGTCTTCGCCAAGAAGGGGCAGCAGGTCTGGACGGGCGCGAATGACGCGGAATGGATCTCACGAGGGATCTACGATTGCTACACGCAGGAGAACCTCCGCTACTCGCAGACGGCACCGCTGGACATGTGGCGCGAGGTGAACACCGGCACGAACCTGCCGGCGCAGATCGATCTGCATGCGACCGAGGGAGCCCGGTACGAATTCCTCTTTGTGGCCAAGGGCGGCGGCTCCGCGAACAAGATGTTCCTCTTCCAGGAGACCAAGGCGCTGCTCAACCCGCAGAGCTTCGAAAAGTTCGTCACCGCCAAGCTGCCGCTGCTCGGCACGGCGGCCTGCCCGCCCTACCATCTTGTCTTCGTGGTCGGCGGCACGAGCGCGGAGGCCTGCATGAAGACCCTCAAGCTCGCGAGCGCGAAATACCTGGACGCGCTGCCCACCAGCGGGAACGAGCATGGCCGCGCCTTCCGGGATCTCGCGATGGAGGCAAAGGTCCAGGAGATTGCACGGGCCACCGGGCTCGGCGCCCAGTTTGGCGGGAAATACTTTGCGCTCGATGTGCGCGTGGTGCGGCTGCCCCGCCATGGCGCGAGCTGCCCGGTCGCGATGGGGGTTTCGTGCAGTGCCGATCGCAACATCAAGGCCAAGATCACGCGCGATGGCGTATTCCTCGAGCAGTTGGAAACCAACCCCGGCCGATACATTCCCGCCGCGATGCGGCTGTGGAAGGATGACACGATCGTGAAGGTGGACCTCAGCCGGCCCATGCCGGAGGTGCTCGCCGAGCTTTCCAAGTACCCCGTCACCACCCGGCTCTCGCTCAGCGGCCCGCTGATCGTCGCCCGGGACATCGCGCACGCCAAGCTGAAGGAGCGGCTGGATTCAGGCCTCGGGCTTCCTTCCTACCTGAAGGAGCACCCGGTTTATTACGCCGGGCCGGCCAAGACGCCCACGGGATACGCCTCCGGTTCCTTCGGCCCGACGACGGCCGGCCGGATGGACAGTTATGTGGATCTTTTCCAATCCCAGGGCGCCTCGATGATCATGCTGGCAAAGGGAAATCGCAGCGTGCAGGTGACAAATGCCTGCAAGCGCCATGGCGGCTTCTACCTCGGCAGCATCGGCGGCCCCGCGGCCATTCTGGCCAAGGAAAACATCCGGAAGGTGGAATTGCTCGAGTACCCCGAGTTGGGCATGGAAGCCGTTTGGAAAATCGAGGTGGAGGATTTCCCGGCTTTCATCCTGGTCGACGACAAGGGCAATGACTTCTTTGCCGGCGGATGCGGCGCGTGCCTGCCCGGCAAGTCCTAACGAGGCCGCTATTCCCCCAGGACCGTCACGACGATCCGGCGAGCGTGGGGCGCACGGCGGTGCTCCCAGAGGAAAAGGCCCTGCCAGGTGCCGAGCGCCATCCGGCCGTTGGTCACGGGGATGGTTTCGCTGGTGCGCGTCAGCGCCATCTTGATGTGACTCGGCATGTCGTCGGGACCTTCGCTGGCATGCTCGAAGCCGGCGTCCGGCGGTACCAGCCGGTCGAGCCACCGCTCGAGATCACGACGGGCGGAGGAGTCGGCGTTTTCCATGATCACCAGCGAGCAACTGGTGTGCTGGCAGAAGATCGTCACGAGCCCGCGTCGAATCCCGCTGCGTTCGACTTCGCGCGCGATCAATTCCGTGATTTCGTGGGTTCCCTGTCCTGCCGGGCGAACGGACAGGACGGCCTGGTGAATGGACATGGTTAACCCTACTTCCGCTACTGGAGGCTGGTGAGAACACAAGCCGTTGATCCATCGTCTGGTCTTCCCAAAGGTCGGGACTACACGAGCGGTTTGGCCGCCGGATATCGGATCTTTGGCGGGGGTTGAG
>WYBX01000027.1 GCA_011525695.1 Verrucomicrobiia bacterium | reverse complement strand
TGACCAAACGCGCCATGAATCTGCTCGTCGTGGGCAGACAACTCACCGAGCGCATCATCCTGCCCGCCCTCGCCGCTTGAAAATTATCGTCTCAAACCTGCACGATCCTCACAAGTGAGGGACTAACTCGATTCCCGCCAACGCAGTTGCAGTCTAGTAACCGATGGAATCCTTCGCGCCCCTGTATTCGATGAGCATCGAACGCGCGCCATCAAGAAAGCCTGTTATCTTTTCCATCCCTCGTCGAAAAGCCGCGAGGTTGAATTCTAACGACCCCAGAGTTGGGACGCCGTCCTTCGTGATGGGGTAGCGGAAGGAAAATGACCCTGAATCAATACCGTTCAGTTCTTGGATCAGGCTTCCCATAGCATCGAGATCATCATCCGTGCAGCCAGGTCCGATGCCCTTGATAAGTTGCCGCGCCTTACTCCATAGCGCGCTTAGGTCATGTGTCGGGGGGAATTGCGAGTTATCAGTCTCGATGCTGGACCCAAGTGAAATGATAACGTCAAACTGGAATTGCGGGCGGAGCCGCCGTTCGGATTATTCGGCGACGCAGCGCACAGCATGTCCCGCAGCATCCACACCACTCGCCGTAGCCTCGCCGAACTGAAGAAGCGAAAGTTCGCGAGCGATGACGCGCGTCGTGAAGCCATTTCAGAGGCAGGGTTCGACCTGCAGCGCAAGCGGCGGATCAAACGGCACGTCACGAAAGAACGCCATGCCGTGGTCGCCGTGGGTGATCCCGTCCCGGCTGCGTCGATTCCAATCAAACTTAGGGATCGCGCACCCAACATTTTTCACGCCGCAGGTCCGGAGGACATCCGATCAATTCTCGACCTGCTACCGGTCACGGCCGTCCATGGAATCGGGGAGATTCGCCTCTCGCTCGGCCGCGACTACATGTTGGAGCTGGACGAAGAAACAAAAGGGAAGCCCGACCCGCTCACGGGCCGGCCAGGACATCTTTCATTCCCCGGTGTTTACTCGGGCACGGTCCTCGGAACGTATTTTCCATCGAAGGGCCTGATTTCCCTGTATGCCTACGTGATCGACTGGGACCGGCTGCTCGTCCCGCGGGCCATTACGGAGCTCTACCTGCGGCTGCTCGCATTGAAGACATTGATGCACGAGGTCGCACATTTTCACGACCACACGGCCCGCGTGCGAAGAGGGCGCTGGATGGCCGACCGCCATGAGAACGTCGAATGGTATGCCGAGAAACGGGAGCACGAATGGACCGAACAAATCGTCGTTCCTTACCTCGAACGGCGTTATTCGAAAGAATGCCGTGCGTTTCGTTCGTGGGTGCAGCAGCGCGGCGGAATTAGTCTGCCTCTCGGCTTCTTTGCGGGTGACAGCCGGCGTACCGAACGAAACGGGATGACACGCCTGGTTTTCTCCACGTCGGGCGCGTTTGAAAGCTGGCTGGAAAAATTGCCTCGTTATGGCTCGCGCCACGATGCCCATCTCGCGCTAGCCTGGGAACTCCACTACGCCGATCAATATGAAGAGTGCCTGACAGTGCTGAACCGAATTCTCGGCGATGACCCAGCCCACGTGAAAGCCAGGGAATGCCGGGCCGACACGCTCGTCCACTTGGAACGGTTCGACGCCGCTCTGGAGGACGCGGACGAAGTAATTCGACGCGCCCCGAACGAGAACGGCGCCTGGGAGTCCCGGGCAGATGTCTTGGAGCACCGCAAGGACTGGCCCAGCCTGCTCGAAACCTGCCGCCAATGGGAACGAGTCCCCAACGTTTCGCCGCAAAAGCGACGTGAATGCCACCGCTATCGGGCCGTCGCGAACTGCGCTATGGGCAACACCGAGGGCGTGGAAACGAGCCTGACTGCATATTGGGCGACGTTCCGCTTCAAGAATCCGGAAATGGCCAAGCGACGCATGCAGTTCGTCCGGCGCAGCGTGTTCCGCCGAGGGGGAAAGCCGCTTCCGGACGATCCGTTGAAGAATCTGTAGCCGAAACGCGCCGAGGTCGGGCTCGGCGCGATCTTGGCCATGATTGGCTGAGGCTAGCTCGCCACTGCCATGGTTTGAGCCGTGGCGATCGGGAGGACGATACCTTCCTCGCTGGAAACGGTTCGCAGCACCGGCACGATCGAAACATCGAAATGAATGTGGGCCGCAGCACGTCGTGGGTGAGCCCGAACTTCTTGAACAGGTCGCCGCTTATGGCTTGTACAGGGTTTCAGGACATGCGTGAAATCCTTCTTCGGCCCGGCCGCGACCGTTTCAAAAACGCTGGCGACAGCGATCGAGGACACCCTCCGGTGTTTGATTGGCGCGTCATGTTCGCCTCCGCGCCGCCAAAGTAGAATTATCGTTGCCGTGACGCCGCCCTGAACGTGCAATCGCACGCATGCGTTATCGTTACGAGATAACCGTGTCGCACAAAGGCCTCGGGCGTTACCGGGTGTTGCGGGGCGATGATGCCAGTTTGCTGGAATCCCGCGCGGCAGCTCTCGGGAAAGAATGGGAATCACTATTTCGGCGACGATTGGAGGCTGACGCCAAGCGCCAGGCAATCGCGGACCGCCGGGCGGCCCATGAAGCCGGTTTGGAGGAATCGGAGGAACGTACCCGCGACGCGCAGGCGGCGCTGCAAGCTTGCCGGACCATTTTGGCGGCGACCCTCAAGGTCGACGACCGAGTCAATTACTCGGAATTCAAGCGAAGCGAGGATTTCGAAGGTCCGCCTCCCGAGCCGACGTATCACGAATTGCCAAAGGCTCCGCCGCGGGAGCATCCGCGGTATCAGCCAGACCTGAACTTGTTCGACAAGGTGATCCCGGCTTTGCGGCGGAAAAAGGAGCAGGCGTGCCAGGCGATGTTCGAAGGCGACACGGCGAAATACCAGGCGGAACTCTTGCGGCTTTCGGACGAAAACCAAAAGATATACCAGAAGGCGCTGGCGCGGCACTCGGCTTGGAGCGCGGAGAAGGAAGCGTTTGAGAAACAGAAGGCGCGGCACAATGCTGCCATCGACGCCAAGGAAGCGGCCTATCGACGAGGCGAGCCGCGGGCGGTCTTGGAGTACTGCGATCTGGTGCTGACTCGCAGCCGGTATCCCGAGTTCTTTCCGAAGGAATTTTCGCTGGACTATCGCGCGGATGTGCGGGTGGTAATCGTCGATTATACCTTGCCGGATTTTCCGAGCCTTCCACGGCTGGCCGAGGTTCGCTACAACAAGTCAAAGGACGATTTCACTGAGAAGAACATAACGGAAAACGAGGCCCAGCGGCTCTACGCCGACATCGTGGTGCAAACGTGTCTGCGCACGGTGCACGAGATCTTCGAGGCGGATACCGCGGGGGCGGCCAGCTCCGTTGTATTCAATGGATGGGTGCGCGGGGTCAATCCGGCGACGGGGCGCATGGAGGCGGTATGCGTCATAAGCCTGCACGCGAAGCGCGCGGCATTTCTCAGCCTCAATCTCGAGAAGGTCGATCCGCGCCTCTGCGTCGAGCAGCAAGGCGGCATCGTCAGCACGAAACCGCACCAAATGGCATCCGTGCGCCCGCTAGTCACGAGTTCGGAGGACGCTGAGAGCGCGGAGCCTCCACCCTATGCCGCACACTTGGATGCCTTGGCGGCCGCGGGGGGCGATCCGGATGGCATCGTATTTATCGAGGCAGGCGAACTTCGCAGGACGGTCGTTCTGCCCGACGACGGACGGGCCTCGGTTCAGGGCAGCCGGCAACTGGTGGAAAAGCTGAATGCGGATGGATACTGCGTCGAACCCGACGCGAGTGCTTTGGGTCTTTCCTACAAAGCGAACGACGAACTCGCGGTGTTCAAATTCCCCGGACGCATCGCCACGCATCCCACCCCGAACTACTTGGGCGCCGCGACCCTGCTTCAGCTCTTTCACTTGGTGGCCTCGGCGGACGGGGCGATCAGTGACGACGAAGCCCGAGCGATCCGGTCCCAAGTCACAGCCGCGTTGGGCGATGATCCGATTGACCGAATCCGGCTGAAGGCCTGCGGCGCCTTGCTCACTCGCCGGCGCTCGATGGCCTCGTCGAATCTGACGAAGGTCATCCGTCGACTCGAGTCAGCCAAACGGGAACAGGTCGCCACGGCACTCGTGCATCTCGCCGCTGCGGACGGCTTGATCACGGAGGGCGAAAAGAAAGTGCTTGGGCGCATTCTCGACCTTTTGGAGCTGCCCGCTGGGACGGTGGAAGAGATTCTCCCCGGATTCGGTGGATTTCAGGAGAAGCTTGTCGTGGAGGTGCCCCCCGAGGGATTCGGCGAGCCGATTCCGCCGCCCGCGCCCATACCCATGGTTCGAGCGCCCGTCTCCGCGCGCCCAGTATTTGCCCTCGACGCGGCGCGAATTGCCGCGATTTCGCGTGAGACCGCGGACGTGGTGAAAATTCTCTCGGCGGTGATGACTGAGGAGCCCTCCTCGGAAGCATTGCCCACACCGTCGACTATCGCGGCGCCGACGATCGTGGCGGAAAGCGCTTGGGAGCTGAGTGGCTTGGACCCGCGGTTTCATGCCGTCGCCAACGAGCTGTTCTTACGGGCCCAGTGGCCGATGGGCGAATTCTCGGCTCTGGTCGCGAGGCACCACCTGATGCCGGCGGGCGTCATCGACGCGTTGAACTCGTGGTCTGATGAGCACCTCGGCGACTTCGTGCTCGAAGGCGACGATCCCATCCTTGTCCGCTCAGACCTGCTCAAATCTCCAGCCTAATCTCAACATGTCCGCTCCAGTGGTCATCAAGCGTCGCGAACGCGATGCAGTCCTTCAATCGCTTCAAGCCGGATTGGTTCCGCGGCAGGGGCTGCATCTGATTCAGGTTGGGCGCAAGAAAGAGGTCGAAGCCACCTTGCAGGATTTGGAGCGAATCGCGGCCGGCGCCGCATCGTTTCGAATTGTCGTCGGCCGGTTTGGTTCGGGGAAAAGCTTTTTTCTCAATCTGGTGCGCACGCTCGCGGTGCAAAAGAACCTCGTCGTGTTGCAGGCGGATATGACGATGGAACGCCGGCTATATGCGACGACCGGTGAGGCGCAGGCCCTCTACGCGGAATTGATGCGCAATCTCGCGACGCGATCGAAGCCGGAAGGCGGTGGTCTTCCCGGCTTGGTCGAGCAGTGGATTTCCCGCCTCAGTCACGAAGTAAGGAGCGCCGGCGGCGGCGACGAACAGGTCAAGGCGCGTCTGTTTGTCGACCTCAAGGATTTGCAGCAGATGGTCGGCGGCTACGAGTTCGCCGAGGTGCTGGCCAAATACTACGAGGGTCACCTCCAGGGCGACGACGCCCTCAAGGCAGCAGCGTTGCGCTGGCTGCGCGCCGAGTATCAAACAAAGACTGACGCCCGTCAGGCACTCGGAGTCCGCCGTATCATCACGGACGAATCGTTCTACGACTCGCTGAAGCTGATGGCGGCCTTTTGCGTGAAGGCGGGCTATGCCGGCGTTCTCGTCAACATCGATGAACTGGTGGTGCTCTCGCACCGCTTGCCGAGCAAACGCGCGCGGCAGGCGAATTACGAAATGGTGCTGACGCTAATTAACGATTGCTTGCAGGGCTCCGTTGGCCATCTCGGCTTCGTCTTGGCCGGCACCGATGAATGTGTCGAAGACTCCCGGCGCGGCCTCTTCAGTTACGAAGCGCTGCGCACACGATTGCAGGGACACGATTTCATCCACGACGGCCTGGTGGATTTTTCCGGGCCGGTGATCCGGCTGGGCAATCTCACGGCGGAGGAGCTGTTTGTTTTGCTGGCGAACATTCGCCACGTGCACGCGTCGGGCGATGCCGCAAAACACATCGTTACCGACGAAGCGCTGCTGGCCGTGCTGCGACGAGCCAACGACGTGCTGGGCGCGGAGTATTTCAAGACGCCGCGAGATGTGATCCGTTCATTCGTCGGATTGCTGAACGTGCTCGATCAGAATCCCGGCACGCAGTGGCAGGATCTGGTCACGAGCGGTAATTTCATCCGGAAGGCCGACAAACCCGTCTCCGTGGAGGAGGAGGTCGCCAGCGGCGCCGTCACACCTGAAGACTCGGACGATCTTGCGACCTTGAAGTTGTGAAATGAGCGCGTTCGAGCTGCTCCATTCCGGTGTCAAGCGCGCTATCTGGGATATGGCGTGGGAGCAGCTCAACCCGATCCAGGCCGCCGCGATCCGAGCCATTGTTCAGCAGACCGGGCATCTGGTCATTACCGCACCGACGGCGGGCGGGAAAACCGAGGCCGCGTTCCTGCCGGTCATCTCGCAAATCGCGGACGACCCCGAAGGCTCGATTCGCGCGATGTATGTCGGGCCATTGAAAGCGCTGATCAACGATCAATTCCAGCGGCTGGAAAAGATCTGCGAGCGGTGCGCATTGCCGGTGCACCGCTGGCATGGCGACGTGTCGGCCACGGAGAAGGCCAAGGTGCGGATTTTTCCTTCCGGGATCCTGTTGATCACGCCGGAATCGCTCGAAGCGATGTTCACGCGTCGGGGTCGTGAGGTCCCAAAGCTCTTTGCCGGGCTGCGCTTCATTGTCATCGACGAATTGCACGCGTTTCTCGACAACGTCCGTGGCGTTCATCTTCGGAGCCTGATCTCTCGCATCAAAGCGCACGCTGGGTGCGCGCCGCGGGTGATTGGACTTTCTGCGACCATCGGCGACTACACCGCGGCGAAGTTATTCTTGGAACCGGCCGCGCCGGACACCGTGATACTGCTGGAAGGACCGAAGCTGGGGCGCGCGATCAAGCTCGGCATCCGGGGCCATGCTTCAGCCGTGGAAAAGAAAGACAAGGAGGGCCGCGTGGTGGCCCGGCTGCGCCTCTCTGCGCAAGAGTGGGAGGAAAAACTCGGAACTTTATCCGCGGACCAGTTCCGAAAATCACAGCCACTCAGGGAGTCTTTTCAGTCCGGGGAATTCGAGACCGATCCGCAGCTTGTGCGCACGGAGATTGCTGAAATCGCCGACGACATCTGTCGACATTTCCGGGGGGGAACCAACTTGGTCTTCGGCAATTCCAAGAAGGTGATCGAGGTGGTAGCCGACTGCTGCCATCAATGCGCGGAGTCGGAACGCTGGCCGATCGATCCGTTTCTGGTGCATCACGGCTCGCTTTCGAAGGACGAACGGGAGGCCGCCGAGGAGACGCTCAAGAGCGACCGGCCGGCAACTGCCTTTTGTTCGAGTACGTTGGAAATGGGTATCGACATCGGTGCAGTGAAGGCCGTGGGACAAATCGATCCCCCGTGGAGCGTGGCTTCGATGTTGCAGCGGCTCGGGCGATCGGGACGACGCGCCGGGGAAGTGTCCGTGCTTCGTCTCTATACTCGGGACGAGACCCCGAACGACGAGAGCACCCTGACCGAACTGCTGTTTCCCGATCTAGTGCGCGCGGTCGCGTTGGTCCGGCTTGTGATTCAAAAATGGCTGGAACCGCCGGACTACGACCGGATGCACTTGAGCACGCTGGTTCACCAGGTGCTCAGTCATCTGCGTCAGACGGGCGGCATGAATCTGCGCGACTTGTTCGACGCGCTCTCGGTGCACGGCCCTTTTCGCAGCGTGTCGCAGGCGGATTTTGTCGCGCTGCTGCGCGGCTTGCGCGACCATGAATTGATCGAGCAAACGCCAGAGGGCGCGATCATCCTCGCACTCGAAGGTGAGAATATCACGGCGGATCGTTCGTTCTTCGCCGCGTTCGAGAGCACGGAGGAGCTGAACGTCATGCATAATGAGCGTCATCTCGGCGGCCTGGCCGCCAATCTTGTGCCGCCGACGGGTGAAAATCTGTTGCTTGGCGGTCGGAGGTGGGAGGTCGTCGAGGTGCGCGATTCCGAGGGCATCGTGCTCGTGAAGCCGTCGACGCATCCGCGGGTTCCCTACTTCAAGGGTGACCGGGGTGAGATTCATGACGTGGTCGTGCAGGAGATGCGCGCAGTCTTGGCGGCCACAGGCGAGCCGGAGTGGCTCGACGAGAACGCGCGGGTTCTGTTGCGGTGCGCGCGCCATGTCGGGCAGCAAGCCGGAGTTCTTGCGGCAGGGGTGATTCCAGATGAAACCGGGGTCAGATGGTATCCGTGGCGTGGAACGAAAATCGTTCGGACGTTGGAGTTGTTCGCGCGTCGCGAACTCGTCACACCATCGGTCGATCTGCTTTCGCTGCATTATCCCGGTTGGGACGAGGAACGTCTGCGCCGGCATTGGCGGTCTATCGCCGATTTTGACGGAGCGCCAATTGAACTCAGCGATCTGATGGCGAACAAGCGCTTCGAGAAGTTCGATGCGTTTGTGTCGCCGGCTTTGCTCAACGCCGCGAATGCCCGGGATCGGCTCGATCTTGCCGGTGCCCGCGCCCTCGTCGGTGAATGTCTTGGACGATTAGGTGCGGTGGGTGCGAGCGTCGCTTGATGTCGGTTGGCCGGGGCGGGTCTGCCGAGCGATAGTCGGGCCGAAATCTGGCGCAATCGCGCTCTGCTCCATCGCTGCGAGGTCCTCCGCTGCCGAGAACGCTCCGAGCGTTGGAGGCGGCCAGTGTTGGTGCGAGCATGTGCGATCTTGACGAGCCTGTGAGCTGCTGCGCGCAACACGATCGCGCCGCTGCCGCCACAAAAAGCAGTGACAGAATTGTGACAGAAAACCCGGTTCTTGGCGGTTTTTCAGCCCTTTTTGCGGCAGAATTGCATTTTCAAAATGGGCGCAAAAAATCCCGCAAATTTTTGAAATTGCGGGACTAAAACTGGCGGGATGGACGGGACTCGAACCCGCGACCTTCTGCGTGACAGGCAGACGCTCTAACCAACTGAGCTACCACCCCGTGCTTGATATTTAACAGGTTACCAAACTTTTTTCGGTTTCCAATAACCCTTTCTACATTCATTTTCTACATGTCACCTCTGAAAATGAGTGAGAACCGGCAAACGTGGGAAACCACCCGAGAACCAAACCTGTTAAGGAACCATGCGAGCGGGAGGTATTACGGGAGGTTCACTATTTCCGGCAAGCAAAAATGGCTCAACCTGAACACAGACGTTTGGACGGTCGCCAAACTCCGCCTGGCGGACGAGCGGGCAAAGATCGAACGCACCCGCCAAACCGTGGCAAGCGTCTCGTCCGGGGAGGCGGCCGTGGGCGATCTTGCCACGATTTACCGGCAGCGGATCGAGGATCGGGTGGACATCAAGCCCAAGACCAAGCGCCGGCTCTGCGAGGAGGTGGATGCGATCATCAAGACCTGGCCTGGATTTGCGTCCCTGCCGCCAAGCCGCGTCACCAGACAGGCGGTTATCGAGTGGCGAAACCGAATGAGCCGGGACGGCACCGGGCACAAGTCTCCCGGCGCGAAAGCGGTCAGCCCGAAGAATAACGGTTCCTCGGCCTCCCTCATCAACAAGTGCATCGACGCCATGCGCCGGATGCTCGACATCGCGGTCGAGCGTGGGCAACTCGGCGGGAATCCATTATACCCTCGCGGGATCAAGCTTAAGAACACCCCGAGGAAGCCGAATCTGCCGGAAGCGGCGAAGCTCGCCGAAATCTTCGCCGAGATCGAGCGGGGCGGCGGAAGAATGTCGCGCGATGCGGCGGATTTTTGCCGTTTTCTCGCGTACACGGGATGCCGGCTGAGCGAAGCCCAGGGCGTGACTTGGGCCGACGTGGACTTCAAACGTGGAATTTTGCGTGTCCGTGGAAGCAAGACCGAAGCTGCGGACCGCGAGGTTCCGTTGATCCCAGTGGCAAGGGCGCTGCTCGAACGGCTCGACGCGGACCGCCAGAATGCCGCCGGTGTTGCCGTTGACGGCACCACAGGCGTTGACCCTTGCGGCAAGGTTCTCGGCGTTGGCGAGGCGGGGAAATCCCTCGCGCGGGCGTGCCAGAAACTAGGCGTCGGCCTTCTGACGCATCATGATTTACGTGACGCCTTCGCAACGGCTGCAATCGAGGCCGGCGTGGATATTCCGACCGTTGCGGCGTGGCTCGGCCACGCGGACGGCGGGGCGCTACTCATGCGGGTGTATGCCCACCATCGCAGAGCGCACAGCGTCACCCAGGCGGCGAAGGTGGTTTTCTGAAGGGCGCCCAAACAACGCATGCATTCGCGCTGTTTGCCCGACTTTTCACCCTTGCGCCAGGGCGCCACGGCCGCCTCGGGAGTCATTCCGCGGTTCGAGTTCGGCGTCAGGAACTGGAGAATTTGACCATAGCCAAAAGTCCGCGGTTGCGCCCTGCTGGCTTCCGGCGGGCAGGATTCTGAGCGCCAACGGGCGGCCCGGCGCTTCGACATGCAACGGCTTCCGCCGGAGTGTTCCAGTTTGCCGCCCGCCAGGATTGGCCGGCGGGCAAAGGCACGCTGGCAAGCCGCCCCTGTGCGACCAAGGCATCGGCCAGCGACTGCAGCGAGCGTGGGCCGCTGCGCAGCCGCTGTTCGACTTCCGGCAACGCGGCTCGTGGATAGATTGCTGCGAGCGGCTCAGCGTGGCCGTCCACGCCCCACGCCATCGCGCCGCGCTGCGGTCCGCAATGCTCGCGCAGCCAGTGAAACCAATTCCCGTCGATGCAAGGCATGTCGACGGCCAGCACCGCCAGCCATTCGTGCTGGCAAACGGCCAGCGCGGCGTGCAATCCGGCTAGCGGACCCACGCCGACCACCGAATCGTGCCAGAGCCGGATCTCACGCAGCAGTCCGAGCGGAGCCTGCCCGCGCTGGCGAACGACTCCAACCACGGCCGCCCCGGCTGCCTGCAGCACGCACGCTTGGCGTCGCCACATCAGTTCGCCATCAACGGTCAGCAGCGCCTTGTCCCTACCCATCCGTCGAGATTGACCCCCAGCGATGACAGCGCCCGTAAATTCGCCGCGCGTCATGACACCCGCTTCAGCCAGCCGTCGGATAATATCCGGCAGCGCAGCCCACCGCGTCCGCGCAGCCACGCCTCGGCGCCCGGACCAAGCGCCATGTCCATCCAGTGGCAGGGCCGGCATTCCTCCACGCCGGCAAACCGCACGCCTTGCACCCTGAATTCGCGTCCGACCAGCGCTTTCAAATTCACTCCGCTGACGAAAACATTGCGGCGCGGCGCGGTGGGCGTGACGTGCGGCAGATTCAATTCGCGCCGCAGAGCGTCAAAGACTTCCATCGCGAAAAAGGTGATCTGTCCTTTATAGTCCTCCTTGAAGTCAAAAAAACGGTCGCCGCGAATGCCACGGTTCGCCACGCACTGGATCTGCTCCGTCTCGATCACGGGATGACCGCCGGGCGGACCGCCGTGGTGGCCAAAATAATTGTGACCCGGCGAAATAAACAGGTGGTGGATGAGCATCATACGGGAAGTGGAGCGCGTTTGCCGATGAGACGGTAGATTTCGGCACAGCGGCGGCACGTGCCCTGGGCGAGCGTCCATTGAGGATATTCCTCATGGATCGCCATGACCGTCGGTGCGGCAATAGCATCAGCGTCCGCCCAGGCAAATGTGGCAAAGCCGCATAGCGGGCACGCGGCGCCGGGGAGCGGCTCGTGCGCGGAGTCGAGACCCCGCGGATCCGACGCGATCGCAAGCAAATCAACGTGGCGCGGCTGGCGATCGACCCACAGCGCATCGAACACCTCGCGGCGCCGGGACTCCGGCCAGAAGCCGAACATGCGATCGAATGCCACGCGGTGTTGTTCGCGGCCGCCGAGGGTGGCGCGCGGCGCAGCCGCGAGGCGGCCATCGATCGCAATGTCCCACAGCAGCCGGTAGCGCTCGCGCGTGAGCCGTTGCTGGGCGGCATTTCTCCCCGGCAGATGTACTTCTGGCGAATAGCCGAATGCGGGGTCCAGCATGTCATTTATGTGCGCAAATTCATGTCGCAGGAAACGCACCAGCTCGTCCGGCTGATCGAAGCGTTCGATGCGCAGTGCCACGACACCCGATCGGCCGTTCTCTGTGCCGACGTAGAGCTCCGCGCCTTCGTCGCGCTGGATGCGCGCCCGGCGAAAGACCAGCGCGTTCAACATCCGGCGCAGCAGCGGGAATTCATCCGCCGGGCCGACAAGCATCTTCTCCAGGCCCCATTCGCGAAACCATTCGAGCTGCAATTTGAAAAACGCCGTATTGCGCTCGTCGGGATCGAGGATCGAATAGAGTTTCTCGCGCGCCAGATGGAAACGGCGGACCTGCAACGGCGGTGGTCCGCAACGCCGGCGGTTGGCGCAGATGAATACGGCGCCTTCCACGAAATCGTCAGCGTAGCGCAGTTGCATCAGATCGCCGGCGCCGCCACGCCCGGTGGAAGTTGATTCAAGCCGCAGGACCCGCACAGACTGTCGGAAGCTTCGTCCACCGGCCGCAGTAGTAGATCCTCGCTGCCGGGCGGGAGGCCGAAGTGCGCGCATTCCGCGACGATGAAGTCGCGCATGAATTCCGCCAGTGCGGCGAGCGCATCATCGGTCGCGGCGCGGGCCAGGCGCCGCGCGAAGGCGGGAGCCCAGCGGCCAAGATGCTCACGCAGAAACTTTTTCTGCGCGTCCCGGCATAACGCGCATCGGTCGGCGTCAGCTTCGTGGACGTGAGCGTAGGCCTCTTTGGCTGCGAGCACCGCCATGAACTCCAGTTCCATGCCGATGTGGTCGGGTCGTTCAGCCGCGGCGGCCGCGACTTCCAAGCCAAACGCGCGGTAAAACGCCGCGAGGTCGGCGAGCCGATGCGGCTGAAACAGCGGATCGGCGTGGAGATCGCCGTATTCGATTTCATTGAGCGGGCAGTCGCCGCGCGCGGCGTGGCCGAAGGCGGTGACAAAGGCAGTTTGAAACGATTCGAAGCTGACGTGGCGCAGCCGCGCGATCAGCGTAGCCGCAGAGTCTTCGAGGCCGGGCGAACCCAGCGTCAGCGTGCGCACCGCCGAGAGAACCGCAGAGTGAGTGTCGGCGCTCGTCAGCCAGGCCCAGGTTTCAACCATGGGGTCGGCGAACGCGCGGGCGAGAAACTGGTGGAGGAGCGATCGAGCGAGGCCGACATCGATGCTGTTCCGCGAGCCTTCGCGGCCCGCTGCGGTCGATGAGAGCGGGCTGCGGGCCTCGCCGCCCGAAACGGGAGCAGCCGCGTGATGTTCCTCACCCGGGCTGCTGGCGCGTTCGGCCGGCGCGTAGTTCCCGAACACCGAGCGGCGGGGCTGGTCGCTGCGCATCCCCCATTCCGCTCTCGGCGCGCCGTCGCCCGCGCTCCGTTCAGATGGAGTTGGCATGCTTTTCCGGCCGGATGTGCACCGGCTCTTCGACGGTTGTCTCGACGACTTTCGTCCCATCGTGGGCGTAGCCGACGACGGTGTCGTTATACATCGCGAACTTTTTGTCGCGAACCTCTGTTTCGAAAATCTTCGGGCCTTCCTTGATCTCGTAGCGGGAGCAAATCCGCTGGTCCTTCCCGAAGAGCTGCAGCACGGCGAGTAGCTCGCGGTCGGGATTCGCATAGCGCTCGACGGCGTCGTCCACACCCGGGCCGAACATCTGCCTGAGATACGGGCGTGGCACCCAGCGCGGCGGGATGTAATAGCCGTTCGGCTCGGTGCCGAATTGCGGATATAACGGCAGGGCAACCTTCGCAACGTGGACCAAATAATAGAGCGGATTATAACGGTCTTCCTTCCACGTGCCGTCCTGGTTCAATTGCACCAGCCCTTGGAGTCGGATGTGCCCGACGCACGCCGCCATGCAGCGGGTTTGCATGGGCAGCCCGCCGCCCACCTGGTCGCGCCCTTCCACGCGCGGGAAGCAGCCAATGCACTTTTCCGTCACCCGCGTCGTGCCGCGATAAAGTGTTTTCTTGTAGGGGCACGCCTCCATGCACTTGCGGTAGCCGCGGCAGCGTTCCTGATCGACGAGCACGATGCCGTCTTCGGGCCGCTTGTAGATCGCGTTGCGGGGGCAGGCCGCAAGGCACGCGGGATAGGAGCAATGATTGCAGATCCGCGCGAGGTAGAAGAACCATGTCTTGTGCTGGGGCAGCACTTCGCCACCGGTGAAATACCGGCTCTTCTGCCCTTTTTCCGCGCCGGCCGGATTGTCTTCGTATCGGTTTGGCGCGGCCCACTCCTCGTCCGTGGGCAGATAACCCAGGGCCTGCTGCGCGCCCTCGGCGCTCACGTTCTTGAGCGCGGCCTCGAAAACGGTCTGGCCCTTGAACTGCCCGTAAGGCGCCTTCGACTCCTGCGGCGCGCCGTTCCACGTCTGACCGCCCGGGTTGAGCTGTTCCAGCAACTGCAGGAGCTTCACGTCCCAGTGCTGCGGATACCCGCCGTAGGGCTTGGTCTCGACGTTGTTCCACCACATGTATTCCTGGCCCTTCGAAAACGTCCAGGTGGACTTGCAGGCCATCGTGCAGCTCTGGCAGCCGATGCAGCGGTTGATGTTGAAAACGAACGCGAACTGGCGACCGGGGAAAGCCGCCTCGTAGGGATATTCCATCTCGCGACCGAGTTGCCAATTGTAGACGGCGCTCATCGTGCGTTAAAAGGGTTGGGGCGCTGCGGTATCGCGCCGCGTAGAAACAGGGACCGGTTCATGAAGTTTTTCCGGGAACGGGAGCTTCCCTCGGATCGGCGGCAGTTGCGCTCCGTTTGTCGGTCACTCCCGGCGGCGGGAAACCCGACTCTTCCGCCGTCCCTCCCGGCGCGCGCGAGGCCCGAGGTGCGGCCGCCGACACTCCATCCGCTGCCAGCCACGTGGCATTCCTGCCCCGGCGCGCGAAGGCTTCGCCGATCACATCGCGCACGAACTGCTCGCCTCGCTTTTGCAGCGCCAGGTTCATGCCGAGGTAGCCCGGGTTGCGGAACAGGGCGAGAATCTGCCGGTGGTCGTAGCCGAGCCGCGTAAACTCCTCTACAAAACTCTCGGTCATCGCCGCGGTGGTGTCTTCCGCGCACGTGAGGCCGACGCCGTTCAGCTCCATCGGGTCGTCAAAATCGAATTCGTCTTTCGGCATGGCGGTATTCAAGGATTGGCTCGGGCATCGCCGCCGCCCGCGAGAAAGGCGCCGGCGAGGTATTTTTTCATCGTGTCGTTCTCGGCGCCCGGCGACATGCCGCTCGTCCCGGGTTTCCAAGGGCCTCTGGCGCCGAGCCCGCCGTCCTCCGCCTTGGCGACGCTGACCAGGCATTCCTTGGGCACGGTGTTGACGGCATGGTTGTCCGCCTCGCCGCCAAACATGAATCCCATGAACGCTTTCGTCTTGTGGAACAGCGTGTCGGTCTGGTGCATCGGCATGTGCCAGTTGCGCGTGACGGACTGCTGCGAGCCGAAGCGGAAGTTCGAGATGTAGCCTTCGTCGGTGAGCGACAGCCCGTCGGGCCGTGTCTGCTGTGCCTTCACCGTCTTTTCCGTCGCGATGAACGATCCGTGTTTCATCATCACGACGTGATAAGGATAGGCCGAGTTGTAGGTGCAGCGCAGCATCAGCCGGCTGACCTTGTAGAACGGATCGGACGGCGTGGCGCCGAGATAAGGGCGGTCGGCCGGATTGGCATCCACGTAGACATAGTCGCCATCCTGGATGCCGAGATCGCGCGCGGCGGCCGGATTCATGTGGATCTGATGCTCGCCGACATTGGGCAGACGCTTGTCGATGCGATACGGATCGCCGAAGTTCGAGTTCCAGATGAGATGCCAGTCCACGTTTGCCCACGAGGAGTGGACGCTGTGGCGCGACTTCGGCGTGAGGCAGTAGAACTGGTAGCCATCCTTCCAGAGGAAGTTGGCGGTCTTTTTCGCCTCCGCCCACGAGAGCTTCACGTTGCGCACCGTGCGCTCGTCCCAATGCTCGGCGTCGAGCGGAATGCCGTAGTCGTTGGGGCGGACGAGGGGATTCGAGCTGACGATCACGTTCGGCAGATACGGCGTGGCCTCCGGCCCTTCGCGGTGCACGATGAAGTTCTCGCCGCAACTGATCGCGGTGGGATCGTCGCTGTAGGAATGCAGGCGGCCCGTGTCGGTATAGAATGGATACGCATCGTGCACTTGTTCGTAAAACGGAATGCGCGGATACGAACGAAAAAGCATCAGGCAGCCGCCGGGCGGGCCGTATTTGCCGGCCATGATGTCGTCGAGCTGGTAGCCCGCGGTGGTGGTGCAGGTGTCGAGCAGCCGCTGGATGTAGATGCTCCGCCTGCCCTCGTGCTCGAACTTGAAGTGATCGTGAAAGCGTCTGTCACCAGTGACTTTCCCGATCGCCGCACCGATGCCGGCCAGAATGGCCAGATCGTCCTTCGAATCGTAGAGCGGCTTGATGCCGCCCTTCCAGACTTGCAGAAACGGATTCGAACACGAGGCGGTGATTTCCAGGTCCTCGAATTCGACCCACGAATTCGCCGGCAACCCGAAATCCGAGTGCTCCACCGACGCTGTCATCTGCGTGTCCATCGTGACGATCAGCTCCACGTTCGGATTCACGTTCCGAATCATGCCGTAGGCCCACTTGGCATTGTTGATCAGATTCACATTTGACGTGAAAATCGCCTTGGTTGGCGTCGGCATGTGCGTCTGGCCGGTGAAGACCTTGCGGCCCTCCTTCGGCGTGT
Source organism: Verrucomicrobiia bacterium (assembly GCA_011525695.1). Taxonomy (GTDB): domain Bacteria; phylum Verrucomicrobiota; class Verrucomicrobiia; order Opitutales; family Opitutaceae; genus ER46. The sequence continues at coordinate 12,679 of WYBX01000027.1, read as the reverse complement.
TGACGATCAACGGAATGTCGCCGTGGTTCCAATACGCCGGCTCTTCGTCCTTGGTGTAGGCGTGCGCGTGCACGTCGCGGCCGTGCGCCTGCGGATCGAGATTCTGCTCGAACGGATCCTCGGCGATCCAGCCTTTGAAGCCGGGGCCGGTGAGCTTGCTTCCTTGGAACAGCGCCGCCTTGTAGTTGCCGGCCCACCCGTGGCAGCCCGCGCCCGGCTTGCCAATGTTGCCCGTGAGCAGGATCGGCAGATAGGCCGCGCGATTCGCCTCAGTCGCGTGGAACCAGTGGTTGATCCCTTCACCCTGGTGAATGGAAGCCGGCTTGATCGTCGCGAGATCCTTGGCGAGTTGCTCGATCAGATTCTTCGGCGCGGACGTGATCTCTGCCACCGTGTCGATGTCGTAGTCGCGGAGATGGACTTGGTAGAGATTCCACGCCGTTGCAACTTCGACTTCACTGCCGTCGGCGAGCTTCACCGTGCCTTTGAAGCCGAGCGCCGGATCGATGCCCGACTTCACGAACGTCGCGCCGACCATGTCGCGGTGCACGGCCTTGGGTGCCTTTGACGCGGCGTCCCACACGACGAAGTCGCCGAGCCGGGCGTGCTGTTCGTCGGTCAGGCCCTGCACGGTCTTGCTCGGCCCGTCGGCCGCGAGCGAGCTCCGGTAATTGGCGAATACCTCCGCCGCGCGCAGGCGTTTGAGCGTATCCGTGCGGACGAGGAACGGAAAGTCCGTGAACCCCTTCACGAACGCCTCGTCATACCATTTGTTGTCGATCATCAGCCGCGCGACGCCGAGCCACAGCGCCGCGTCGGTGGCCGGGCGGACGGGGATCCAATAATCGGCCTTGGTGGATGGCGCGCCGTATTCGGGGGCGATGACGACGATCTTGGCGCCCCGCTCCATGCACTCGATGAACCAGTGCGCGTCGGCCATTTTATTTTCAACGAGGTTCTTGCCGTTCATGATGATCAGCTTGGAGAACCGCAGGTCGTTAAAGTCGCACTCGCTGTTTTGCAGGCCATGCACCCACGGGTGGCCGGGCGCCTGGTCGCCATGCCAGGTGTAGTTCGACCACACGCGGCCGGCCTTCGCCTCCTCCGGCTTCACGCCGCGCACGTGGATGTCGAGCAGTGCGAGGGAATTGCACAGGCGATACATGCCGTATTTGCCCATGACGCCGAGCAGTCCCATACCGCCGCGCATCTTGATCGTGCGCGTGCCGGCACCTCCCATCTCGTGGATCATTTCGGGCACGTAGCCCTGCGCCTCGAGCAGCTTCGCGCCGGACTCGCCGGAGTAGCGCTTCGCGATCGCGACCGTCCCGCGCGCGATGTAGTCGAACGCCTGCTCCCACGAGATGCGTTCGAACTTGTCCGTGCCACGCGTATCGAATTTGTAGAGCGTTTTCAGCTCCCGAGTTAGCTCCGGGAATCCCGCGTCGGCCCAGCGCTTCCAGCCTTTTCGAACGATCGGGTGCTTGAGCCGATACGGCCCGTAAAGGATGCGATGGAAGGTGTAGCCCTTCGCGCAATGCCGGTTGCCCCAGCCGGAGGTCGCCTTGTTACCGTAGAGGTCGGAATAGCTCGCGATGTCAAACTCCTCGCCCAGCCGGACGATGACGCCATTTCGAACATGTGCGGTGATCCGGCAATTATGCGTGTCGTTCGGTGCGCACACCCACGAGAACGCGTGGTCGTAGGCGTATTGGTCGCGGTAGAGTTTTTCCCAGTCGCGATTCGGATACGCGGCGAGCGGGTTTGCCGCCGCATCGATGGTCTGCGCCTGGAGGAAGCGCAGCGGCAGCATCTGCGCCGCGGCGAAGCCCGCACCGGCCAAGCCGCTGCGCCGGATGAAATCGCGCCGGGAAAGAGAGTCCGTCGTCATGGGGCGGGGTTGGAAGAGAATGAGATCTTTTCGGAATTGCGGCCCAACGGCCGATCACGGTTCGAGCACGAGCTGGTGCCAGTTGCTGGTCACCTTGCGTCCGTTGCGGTCGCGATTCTCGCCGTCCCACACGGCGAGGGCGACCGGCACCGGCTTTCCAATGGCGAATCGCACATCGGCCGTTTCGCGCGATTGCAGCTCGCGTATGAACACGACGCTCCAATGGCCGTCGCGCCAGATGCCGCGGCCGGCCACGTTTTGCCCGGAGGCCGGCTGCGAGGTGAACGTGCCGAAACCGCGGGCGTTGGCATCTTCCACCGGCGAGACGGGCGCCGGCTGGGCGAGCAAGTTCCCCGCCGCCTCGGCCGTGCGGTGGAGCGCGTCGGTCTGGAAATAGAGATCGGAATGCATCGACACATAAACGGTGTCCACATCCGCGCGCGGCTCGCCGCGTTCCCGCTGCCAGTCCGCCTTCCACTGCCAGATATTCACCGCATTGTCCTTGTCGCCCATTCCGATGAAGGGCGTCGTGCCGTTCATCGAAAACTGCAGCGCGACGGCATCCTGAAAATCCTGCACCCGCACCGGAGCGCCGTTCGCGATCGGGTCGCGCCACGTGCAGAGAATTGCCACGTGACTGCCATCGTGCACCGCGCGCACGGCGATGGCGGGAATCGGATTGTTCTCCGGCCAAAGCGGGCTCAACGGCACGCGGACCGGATCCAGCGTTTCCCAAAAAGGATCGGCGGGATCCACCGGCACCTGGCGGGAAAGCCGGGGCGCGTGAATGACGCCGTCGCCCGGCGCGAGAATGTCGTTAATCTCGACATCCTTTCGGCGCAACGACTGGACATAGTGCACCAGCGCCCAGCGTTGATCAGGCGAAATCGCGGTGTCTTCATAGGGCGGCATCGGCGTGCCGGCCATACCGGTCGCAACTCGAAGATACAAATCGCGGCCCATGTGCCCGCCACGAAACGCGCCGGTGTTGAAATCGCGGGGCGGCAGCGAAAAACCCCACATGTCTTTGAGCAGCGGGGCCGCCGGTCCCATCCCTTCGCCTGTGAGGCCATGGCAGACGAAGCAGCCCAGCTTCGAATAGATTTCCTGCCCTTGCGCAAGCGAGCGCACCGTCACGGGCGGCTCCGGCGGCACCGGGACCGACGTGGCGACCTGCCCCCTGGCCCTGGCCTCGTCGAAAAAATTGACCCGTTCGCCGGACGCTTCGACGCGAGCCGTCAGGTGCTTGACGTAGTGGACCACCTCGTTCCGCTCGGCCTCGCTCAGGTAAGTGAAGCTCGGCATCGAGCTGCCTGGCATACCGCGGGTGATGACTTCGAAGAGATCTTGATCTGTGGGCAGGACGCCGGCGGGCGTGGAACGGATCTTGAAAAGTCCGGAATCGAAATGGCGCGGCTTGGGATAAAGCCACACCGCCGCGGGGCCATCGCCGCCGCCGTTCGCTCCATGGCACGCGGCGCAGTGCTGCGCGTAGACCGACCGTCCTGGGACTGCGGCGGATTCGCCGACGGTCAACTGCTGCGGGCCCACCGGGTCTGCGCCTTTGCCGGGCGGCGTAGCGACCAGAGCAAAGGCGATCACGAAATGAGGAGCAACCTTCACAAGACAAATCCCCATCATAAGGCAGTCGGACGGCGGCGCCTTGATTTGGGTCAAGGTTTGCGAAGTTGCGGAGTGGCTTGCGCACGCAGGGCTGAGCGCGCGTCAGGCCGAGCCTGCCAATCCTCGTTACCATTCGGTGCCCTGCACCTTCAACGTTTCGGTGATCGATTGGGCCATCGTTGCGGGCTTGGCCCTGCTTTTAACGGGTGGGTCAATTTAGCCGAGCACAAGTGGGTCAATTTATCGTAGCGCTATCGATCAAGTGGCCGAACTCCGTCGGCGCCGCCAGATCCTGCGCGCGGCGCCAGAGCGGTCCGGTATGGGGGGCGCGGGGTCATGGGTTGCCGCCTTGGGAAAACTGCCGCCACTCGTCCTCCAGCGGCGCCGTTTCGGCCTGGCCGGGGCGAACGACGATCCGGTAGTGCAACGTCAACGATTCCCCCGCCGGGAGCGTGTGCGGCCCGTGAAACAGCGGTGTCTGGATCAGCTCGTTGGGCATCGAGGAGGCGTGCCACACGACCGGATGCCGCAGATTGCCGGGATGGTCAAAGAGGGCGACACTCGCCGTGTTGCCATCCACGAAGTCGAGCGTGACCTGCATCCAGCGCGCCTTCCGGCCATGAACGGTTTCCAAGCCGCCCGTTGCCTCGATGCCATTTGCGACGCCGACGTTCTCGCTGTTGAGCAGCGCCCACCGGGAGAGCTCCGCGCGGGGGGGCAGGCGCAATTGCAGCCCGGCATAGCCGCCCCAGCGCTTGCCGTCCGGTTCACCAGGAATCGGCGTGCGATCCAGCACGGCTCCCCGTTCCCCGGCGGTGAACACGCCGTGCCAGTCGATCCGGTAGCTGCCGTGGCGGTCGGGCGCGCTCACCCGAATCGTCCGCTTCTCCGTCAGGTCCGCCGCCCGCCCGGGCGGATGATAGCTCAGTTCCAACTCGAACCGAGCCGAGAAATCCTCCCCCGCAATGACGCGCGCGGCGGTGACCTCCGTTTGTCCCGTGTCGTCGGGCCAGCGGTCGAGCCCCTCGGGCCAGGTCCAGTAGCCTTCCAGGCCGTTGATTTTTTTCCAGGCAAAGCGCAGGCCGCGATGCCAGAGATGATCGTCCGGTCGCAGGTCCGTGAGGACCGCGCCATCGAGCGTCGCCAGCGGGTGGAAATAGGGGCAACCGCGCTCGCTGCCGTCCCGCAGATGATTGAACTGCCAGACCACGCGCCCTTCGTGGAGCAGCGCGAGGGAGGCGCCCGTTTCCGTCCAACTCAAGCGCGGCGCGGAGGCGGGTTTTCCCGGGAAATGCTCGTTGAGCCATTCGACGGTGCGGCGAAGGCCAAGGTCGCGACCCGGCCGCTCGAAGCCGTGGGTCGTGTTTGGGATCAGCACCGTCCGGCTGGGCTGGCCCAGTTGGGCTTCCCATGCCTTGTAGCGCCGGCCGAACAGCCCCGACACCGTAAACCGCAACGGCCGGTTGAGAAAGCGCCGGCGAATAGGCGAAGCGGTCTCCGTACGGTTGACGGCGAACTGGAGCGCCTGCGGCTGGCCGATAGACCGGGTCACGTCCTCCGCCACGATGTGCAGCACGGCCAAGCGACGCTGTTGCTGGGCTTGGCCGAGCAGTTCCGCGGTGTTGCGGTACTGCCCCATGGTTTTCTCGATGTCGTCGTAGATCGCGTCCAGGTGCTTTTCAACCTGACGGAATTCTGCCACCTCGGTCGGCGCCAGCCGCTTGCCTCGGTTCTGAAGAGACATATGATCCAGCAGTGCGGCGGGGTTGCCGCCCGGTTCGGGAGCGCCGGGACCGACGTGCGTATCGTAGAAATCAAAAATACAGTCCCACAGGACCACGGCCGAGATGCGCGGGTCACGGATGGCGGCGCAGGCCGCCGGCCAGGCTCCCCCGCCGCTGTGGCCGCCCACGGCAAACCGGGTCACCCTCCACTCTTTCTGCAGGTAGTCCATGGCCCCGGAGAAGTCGCCAATCCGGCCGCTCCAGGTGCAGTAACCCGAACTCTCTCCGGTGCCTTCGAAGTCCATGGTCAGAGCGTAGGCGCCGGTCTGATCGGCCACGGCCAGCATCAAGTCCAGCCACATCTCTTTGTGTCCGAAGCCGCCATGCCCGAACACGAAGGCTCGATCCGAGGGCGCCGAGGGACTCACCAGGTAGGCCACCACCTGCTGCCCCGTGGGGCTGGGGAACACCACGCGACGCAACCTCTGGATGAGCGGGCTCTCCCGGCCGGTCTGGCACAGTTTGAGAAGGGACTCGTCGAGCATTCGATACACCCGGTCCTCGTCTTGCTCTTGGGCATCGAGCTGTCGGCGAATCTGCTGGGTTCGCTGGAACGGCAAAGCCTGTTCCAGTTTGCTCTGTCCCAGGCTGGCATGCACGAGTTGGACCAACTGCATCATCACGTGGAACCGCACCGCACAGTTGTCATCATTCGTAGGCTGACGGGCGATCTCCAAAGCCAGTTGGTCGGGCAGCGCGCCCGAGGGCTGGGCCGCGTCGATGGCGGGTGCGGCTGGTGCGGCGTGGGTTTGGATGCTGGGGACGGCCCACAGGGCCAAGGCGAGGAGGGGCAGGTATTTCATGGCCATGGTGCTTCTCCGATTCAAGTTCTCCGCCGGTTCTCCAAATACTCCCCGGCTTCCGCTTGGGTGAGCTGGATGATCAGAGCCCACGCAGTATCCCCGTGGAGAAGAAAGGGTTTGCCGCTTGCGTCTTCCAAGTAGCGGCCGTTGGCCGAGACGCGAACGGGAAAAGGCGAGGCGCCCGGCGCCGCCCATGCGGGCGATATCGACACCGGCCATCCGACCAGGAGGCTCGCTCCCAACACGAAAATGGAAACACCGGGGCCCAACAGGGCTGTGGGCAGAGGCTTCATGGTTCACCGGTCCTTTCCGCGGGTCTCGAGCACGAGCACCCAGTCATTCGCGCCCGTCCCGTTGTCGCCAGGAGTCTTGAAAGTCCCGGCGCCGGTGTTGGCCAGCGGCGATGCGGCGATGTCGGTATAGCGTCCGTTCGTCGGGTTGTACCAACGGGCGTTGAACGCCCCGCTGAGGCTTGTCATGTTCACGGTGATCGTCCGCGACTCGGTCCCCGTCGAGGGCACATAGGCCATGACGAGGCTCCCGTCGCCGGTGCGCGCGGCCGTCACATAGTCGCCTCCCGCTGTCCGGTCATCTTTCCCGAACGTGCCGTACCCGCTGGTGACCACGCTGTGGTCCTGATCTGGAACGAGTTCATGCCAAGCGCGACTCTCAAAGAATTTCTTGACGAAGACCATCTCCCGCGACGGCTGGCGGTCCATGCCTGCGCGCCAGTTAAACGCCGGCGGTTGCGGCTTCTCCGCAGGTCCTCGCGGAGCGCCGAACGCCCAGATGTGATCGCTGCCGAAAAGATGCCCCGTGGCCCCTGACAGCAGCGCCCAGTAAGCCTGCGCGCGCATCTGCTGCGGCGTGCCCACGGCTCCGGCTCCCAGAGTCGTGTCCTCATAATACGCTTCGTTGACGAATGTCGGCTTCGGGCTCGCGCGATTGTAGGCCCGCAGAGTGTGAACGTAGGAGCGATTGCCGCCGTAGGCGTTGTCCAAAGTCATTTGAGGCGCAAAGGCGCTCTGATCGAGCGCCGTCGAGAAGCGATACCAGTGGGCCGTCCAGTGACGATCCGGCACGTGTTCCTTCACGCCCCGCAGCAACTCCAGCCAGTTCTTCTCCAAATCCGATCCCGCCGGGATGGTCGTGTCTCCTCCCGCCTGCCAGATGATGTTCGCATGACGCCTGAAACGGCTGCCGACATACCGCCCGTAATCGCGGCACTTGGTGGGACCATTGGCCAGGATCGCCTTCGTCCAGCCCTCTCGGCTGGTCCTGAAGTTTGACGAGTATCCCGTGTAGCACGGATTCAAGATCACGAGGATTCCCTTCTCCGCCGCCTTCCGGATCACCCAGTCGGCATGGGCGAAATACGTCTCGTCCGGCGTGGAGAAGTCCTCCGGCGTCGTGAAGGGCGCGTCGCCGTATTTGTTCCTGGGCGGGTTGTCGGCATAAAAGAATTCGATGAGGTTAACGAGGATCGCGTTGAACCCTTTCCGGCGTCGATTCTCCAGGTACTCCTCCGCTTCCTCTTTGGTGAGCTGCACGATCAGCGACCACGCAGTATCCCCGTGGAGGAGGAACGGCGCGCCACCGGCATCCACCAGGTACTGCCCATTGTCGGAGATGCGCACGGGGAAGGGCGAGCCGCCCGGCGCCGCCAGTGCGGGCGAGATCAGAAAGATCGCTCCCAGCACCAAAATGGAAATCCTGAGTTTCAACCCAGCTAAATGCATGGACATGGTTCACCTCATCTATTGGTTATTTCGAGTACCGTCCCCGGTTTCGTTTTCCGGAACGACCAAGGCCGCCCAGTGGCCCCGGCCGGGTGTCCGCAATTCCAGCACACCGCCGCTGGCGACGCTCTGGGGCGTCTGCCAGGCGCTGCGCGCGATGTCCAGCCAGCGGACCCGGAGCGTCCCCTGCGCAGCGGAGACATCAAGTTTCACCGTGCCGCTGTCGGGGAAATAGACGGCGTACTGCTTGCCCGGTTCGGCCGTGCAATAGGCCTCATTCTGGCTACGGTCGGACAGCAGGTCGTTGCGCGGTTCGCAGACGAAGAGGTTCATCGCGCCGGTGAGCATGCGGCCGGACTTGATGCACGCCTGAGCGTCCGCACCCAGTCCCAGGCCGAACGCAGGACGATGGAAGCGGGTGGCCGCCTGCCCGCCGACGATCTGCATGAAGAACTTCGCGATCGCGTCGCTGGTGCCGCCGCCGTACCAGCGCGTCCCGCTTTCATCCGACCCGTAGATCTTCGTGGTGTTGATCGGCCACGGACGCTTACGTTCGCTCAGGTACTGGCGGACCCATTGCATGCGCGTCCAATGGAGCTCTCCCAAGCTCTCCGATGAGGTGTTTTGGGAGACGTCGCAGAAGTCGTAGATGTCGGGGTGGTCGAGCGTGTTGCGGTGCCGGCTGGCGGTCAGGTCGTGGTCGCGCCACATCTCTGTCAGGCAGACCGTCTTGCCCGCGGCTGACGCCTTGGCCCGGATGTAGCCCGCCCAATATCGGCTCCACTCGGGCGAACCGGTAAATTCGTTGTCCATGAGGTAAAGCACGTTGCCGCGGCTCAACGTGTAGCTGAGCATCTTGTCCACAAACTTCTGCTGAAACGAAAGTACCACCGGGTTGTTGTTCAACGCCGGCACCGTGAAGAAGAACGGCTGGGCGTTCTGCTTCGTGTCTTCCGGATAGTCGTTCCTCAGGCCGGATTCGGCCGAGGTGTAGTTCACGTTCCGGTCCGGGTTGTAGGGATTGGGCTTCCAGAAAGCGCGCACATGGTCGTGCGGGTCCCAGACCTCGATCCCGACGATGATCTCGCGCTCCTCCGTCCAGCGCAGGAAGTCGTCGAACCGCTGCCAGTAAGTGTCGTTCCACTGGTTGAGATCGTACTCCCCGTCGGCGAGCTGCCGGAACGCCTTCACGCCTTTGCGGTCGCTCATCGTATTGCGGACGTAGTTGCCGCCGACCGACCGGAGCAGGTCCAGTTCCTCGCGCACCCCCTCGCCGGCTCGCACAGCTTTTTCCAAGGTATGGCTGAAGCCGCTTGCCACCTTGCCAAGGTCGCCCACTCCTTGGAACAGGCTGTCGTTGCTGGAGCCGCCCAGCAGCAGCACGGGCTTGCCCTTGTATTGCCAGTAGAAGGGGTTCCCGGGGTAGGGCTGGATGCGGTCCGGGTTCGCGTCGTCCGGACGGACAGCTTCCCCGCCGCTGAGCGCGGGGGACGGCTCCGCGCCGATCACCGAAAGTTGTGGGCAAAGAACCAGCCCGCACCAAGCGCCGGTCATTACGAGCATGATCGGTGTCGATTTCATGGGCTGTATTCCTCGGTCTTTCAGGGATGGTTCATTCGGTTCTGCGAACTCAGTCGGCGGCACGCGTCTCCAGCACGAGCACCCAGTCGTTCGCGCCCGTCCCGTTGTCGCCCGGGGTTGTGAAATCGCGCGAACCGCGGTTCGCAAAAGGAGAACCGGCGATCTCGGTGAACTTCCCGCTCGTCGGGTTATACCAGCGAGCGTTCGCCGGTTCACTCAGCCGCGCCATGTTCACGGTGATCGTCCGGGTTCCTTTGCCCGTCGAGGGCACATAGGCCATGACCAGGCGGCCGTCGACAGTGCGCGCCGCCGTCACGTAGTCGCCGCCGGCCGTCCGGTCATCTTTCCCGAAGGTTCCGTACCCGTTCGTGACCACGGTGTGGTCTTGATCTGGCATCAGGTCATACCACTCACGGCTCTCGAAGAGTGCTTTGACGTAAACCATCTCGCGGGCGGCCGGAGATTCGAGTCCTGCGCGCCAGTCCCACCGCCGGCCGCCGATGATCTCGGCGCCAAAGCCCCAGATGCGGTAACTTCCGAAGTGATGGCCAGCCGCCCCCGAAAGGAGCGTCCAGTAGGTCTGCGCGCGTATGATCTGCGGCGGGCCGGCGGCCACCACCAACTGATCATCCTCGTAGTAGGCCTCGTGGAGGAAGATGGGCTTCGGGTTCGCGCGGTTGTAGGCCCGCAGGGTCTGAATATAGGTGCGGTTGCCGCCGTAGACGTTGTTCAGGTCGAGGTGAGGGGCAAACGCGCTCTGGTCCAGAGCCGTGGAAAAGCGATACCAGTGGGCGGACCAGAGATGGTTCGGCGCCCGGTCTTTGATTCCCAGGAGGACTTCCAGCAAGTTTTTCTCCAGCGTCGATCCCTCCGGAGGCGTCATATCTCCCCCCGCCACCCAGATGATGTTGGGATAGTCCTTGTAGCGCTCACCCAGGTAGCGTCCGTAGTCGCGGCATTTGCTCGGCCCATTGGCGATGATCTGGGCGAGCAAGCCCCGGTTGCTGCTCGCCTTTGGCGATGCCCAACCGATGTCGCAGGGGTTCAGCACGACCAGGAGCCCCTTCTCCCTCGCTTTTTCGATCAGCGAGTCCACGTGCGCGAAATAGGCGTCATTCGGAGTCGAGAAATCCTCCAGCGTCGTGAACGGCGCGTCGCCGTGGCGATTTCTGGGACGATCATCGGCCCACTTCGGTTCAATCAGCGTGGTGATGATGGAGTTGAACCCTTTCCTGCGTCGGTTCTCCAGGTACTCCCCGGCTTCCGCTTGGGTGAGCTGGGTGATCAGAGCCCACGCAGTATCTCCGTGGAGGAGGAACGGCGCGCCGCCGGCGTCCACGAGGTGGCGCCCATTGGCGGAAACGCGAACGGGGAAGGGAGAGCCGCCCGGCGCCGCCCATGCGGGCGAGATCAGAAAGATCGCTCCCAGCACCAAGATGGAAATCCTGAGTTTCATCATTGCTGATTCAGTTTCCGCGTGGCAGCGGCCCGATTTCGACCACGCCGGCGTCGTGCATCGCACCGCGCAGATGCGCCAGCGCCTGCCGGTAATCAGCCGGGCCGACATATTCGAGCACCAATGGCGCGTGGGGCGCGTGCCGCGCCGCGAGCGTGACAAATTGCCGGTAATCCAAGTCCCCCTGGCCCGCCGCGACTCCGCGATCGGTGTGCAGCTTGCGATCCTTGGCATGAAGACAGTCGATCCACGGTCCAAGCTGCTGAAACATTTCATCGAGATCGTTCAGCTCGATGAGATTCGCCGGATCGAGCAGCGCGCGGAGGCGCAGCGACTGTACTTCCTCCAGAAACAGCCTCAGCCGCTTGGCGCTCGCCAGGAACCCGCGGTAAAACGGTTCGAACAGAACCGTGGCATCGTGCCGGGCCGCGATGGCATCGAGTTGTCGGGCGGTGGCAATCATCTGCCGCCAGACAGCCGTCTGCCCCATGCTCCGGAGCATGTGGCGCCGGGAAATTTCGTTTCCATGAGGGTTTTCAGAGTGTCCAGCCCTGGCGATATTCGCGATGCAGCAGCCGATTCGCGAATTCGTCGTTGGTGATTTTGAGGTTTGGGCCGTCCCAGAGCAGCTTCCTCTGCGCACGGACGGCGACGTTACCGAGCAAACAGACCTCGGACAGCAGACCCGAGTGGTCCACAAAGTTGGAGCCGGCTGGCGGACCGCCTCGGCACGCGTCCACCCACTCTTTTAAGTGACCGGGCGAGCGAGGCAGCGTCTTCGGCGGCCGGCCGTAAGCTTCTTGCCGAGACGCGGGCAAAAGGCGGTAGCCCATGAGAATGCCCTTTTCGCCGATGTAGGTGACGTCCGCCATTCCCTGGCCCGGCTCGAGTTCCCGTGGCCGGCTCGGTTTCAGCCCGCCGTCGTGCCACGTGAGCAACACTGGCGGCATGTTTCCGCGCGCGGGAAACTCGAATCGCGCGATCACGCCGAGCGGATAGGTCTCCGGATTCAGCTTCGTCGAAGAAGCCTCGACGCTGGTCGGATGCCCGAGCTTCAGCGCCTTGAAGACAGTCGAGAGCTTATGGCAGCCAAGATCGCCGAGCTGGCCCGTCCCAAAATCCCACCAGTTGCGCCATACCCACGGGCAATATTCCGGATGGTACGGCCGTTGTGGCGCCGGCCCGAGCCACAAGTCCCAGTCCAAACCCTCCGGCACCGGCGGTGTCTCTGCCAAACGGCTCTCCCAAGGCTGGAATTTCCAGAAGCGAGCGGGACACCAGACTTGGACCTCGCGCACCGGGCCGATGGCGCCGTCCGCAATAAACTCCTGGACGACGCGAGCCTCCTCGGTGGCCTGGCCATGGTTGCCCAACTGCGTGGCGACTCCAGCCTGGCGTGCGGCCTCGGTCACCTGGCGGGCCTCGAAGACCGAGTAGGCGAGCGGCTTCTCGCAATAGACATGCTTGCGACGCTTGAGCGCGGCCATCGTGATCACGGCGTGCGAGTGGTCCGGGGTCGCTATCATCACTGCGTCCACATCCTCCTTCGCGAGCAACTCGCGATAATCGCTATAGACTCGGCAACCGCGATACTGTCCGGATCGTTGCGACTTGGCGTAGAAATCGTCCACCAAGCGCCGCGCCGGCTCGCGTCCGCCAAGCTGTTGCTCCGTGCCCTGCGACCAGTTCCAGGAGAGATAGCCGCCGCTTTCGCGGTTCACGTCGCAGACCGCGACAACCTGAACTTCGGGGAATTCGAGCAGCGCCGCGATGTTCTGCAAGCCCTGCCCGCCCATGCCGAT
>WYBX01000026.1 GCA_011525695.1 Verrucomicrobiia bacterium | reverse complement strand
GACCAAACGCGCCATGAATCTGCTCGTCGTGGGCAGACAACTCACCGAGCGCATCATCCTGCCCGCCCTCGCCGCTTGAAAATTATCGTCTCAAACCTGCACGATCCTCACAAGTGAGGGACTAATTGCGGGAGACCTCCCGCCGGCCATGCTTCGCGAGGTTCCAGCGGCAGGCTCGTGCGTCGCAAAAAGCCGATCGCTTCATGGATCAGCGCGGGCTCGACGTCGGGAGACAGCGGAGCCAACGGAGGAGGCTGAAATGCCCCTGGATTTCCATCGAGGGCACCGATGAGAAACTGCATATGACCAGAAGTCAGTCGCGCGTATTCCTGCATCTGCCGCTGTTCTGCTCGTCGAAGCGTGGTGAGCCGTTCTGCCCGCTGCCAGAATCCATCGCTCAAGCTGGCTGCCGTCAGCACCCACTTCGATGCCTGCTTAACAACCGGTGCCGGCGACTCGAGTGAAAGCAACTGGAGCGCCTTTGTAATCCGGCCGTACGTTACGTTCACGCGTGTCATGAGCTGCGGAATCGAGAGTCCCGCGGGCGCGGCATTCAAGGCATCGATAACCTGCGCGACCTCCTCCCGGGTCGGGAAAGCGCTTTCGATGAAATAATCGTTGATGCTGGTCTCCTCCGTGCCGCTGAGGATGACGCCGTAGGCCGCGCGCAAATTCCGTCCGGCCCGCCCGACCTGCTGGTAGTAGGCCACCACGGATCCCGGCGTCTGGTAGTGAATGACGAAGGCCAGGTCCGGCTTGTCGAACCCCATGCCCAGCGCGGTGGTCGCCACCAGAGCCTTCACTCGATTTTCCAGCAGCGCATTTTCCAATTTCACCCGCCGGGCTCCAGTGTCCCCGGTGTAGGCCTCGACGTTGAGCCCGCGCGATTTCAGCCAGTTGGTCACCTGGGCAGCGTCGCGGATCGTGAGGGAATAAATGATCCCGCTCCCGGCCATCCCCGGCAGCTGTGACGCCAGCCAGGCGAGCCTCGCAGCCTGGCTGGGCAACCGGATCGTTTGGAGAAACAAGGACGGCCGGGCCAAATCGCCGCGCGAGACCGTGAGGCCGGGCGCCAGCACAGTCTCGAGGTCTTCCAGGACCCGGTTGTTCGCGGTCGCTGTTGTGCCGAGCAAGCGCAGGTTGGGCGGGAGCGTGCGGACGATGCGCTCGATCAGCCGGTAATGCGGTCGAAAATCATGGCCCCAGTCAGAAATGCAGTGCGCCTCATCGATCACCAGCAGCGCAATCCGGCCAGCGATGGGCGCCAACACCTCGGCAGTAAAATGGGGATTGGCGAGCCGCTCGGGTGAAATCAGCAGGATGTCCACTTCGCCGCCTGCGAGCCTGGCCTCGATTGCCGTCCAATTGTCACGGTTCTCGGAATTGATTGTGACGGCACGCACGCCCATCCGCTCGGCCGCAGCGATCTGATTGCGCATCAAGGCGAGCAACGGCGAGACGAGGAGGGCGGGCCCGAGGCCTTGTTCACGGAGAAGTTTCGCGGCAATGAAATAGACGGAGCTCTTCCCCCAGCCTGTCTTCTGTACCACCAGCAGACGCCCCCGACCCTCCACGACATGCTCGATTGCCGCCTCCTGACCTTCGTGGAACGCGGCCGCACGATTCTGCGTGCCCAGGCGCAGAAGTTCGAGCGCGCGTGATGAGTCGTAGGCCATGGTCCGGCGGCTGATTCCATCTGGAAGGAAAGCTCCGCAATGAACGGAAGGGAAGGCCGAAGAATTCCAGAATTCCGGAAGTGGAGCCAGCGGTCGGCCTAGGCTGCCGACGTCTCAAGACCGGGATAATTAATCCCTCACATTTTTCCGCTGGATGCCCCGGAGATGTCCGGGTTCGACATTTCCTCGGTTTCGCTTCTTGTAGGCGGCCAACCCTCCCCGCGTCATGATTCGTACCCCCATCACCCGCCGTCAGTTTCTCGGTGGTTCCGCGGCGCTGGCCGCCACCACGCTGCTGTCCCCCACCCTTGCCCGCGCCGTGCCCGGCCGGCGGCTCACCGCCGTGGATCAGGTGCCGCTTGGAAAAACCGGGCTGAAGATCAGCCGGATCGGGATCGGCACCGGCAGCCGGGGCGGCAGAATCCAGCGCGAACTCGGCCGCGCCGGTTTCAACCGGCTCATCCGCCATGCCTACGATTCGGGCATCACCTACATCGACACCGCGGAAAACTACCAGACCCACGAGTGGATCCGCGACGCCATCAAGGGCATCCCCCGCGAAAAGCTTTTCATCCAGACCAAGATGCCCGGAACCCCCGAGAATCCCAAGGCGGCGCTCGATCGCTACCGGCTCGAACTGGGCGTGGATTACTTTGACAGCGTGCTGGCGCACGTCGCCACCACCCCCGACTGGGATGATGAGCGACGCCGCGTTCTGGATACGCTCGAGGAGGCCAAGGAAAAGCAGATCACCCGCGCCAAGGGAGTCTCCTGCCATGGGCTGCCGGCCCTGAAGCGCGCCACTCACGTGAACTGGGTCGATGTTCATCTCGTCCGGCTCAATCCGCAGGGGAAGCACATGGATGGGCCGGTCGCGCGCGGGCAACCGGCGGTCAATGGAGAACAACATGCCGAGGTCGTCTCGCAGATCAAAGCCATGCGGGCTCAGGGCCGGGGCATCATCGGGATGAAGCTGATCGGCAACGGAGACTTCACCCAGCCCGAAGAGCGGGAGAAATCAATCCGCTTCGCGATGCAGAGCGGGCTGCTCGACGCGGCGGTGATCGGTTTCGCCAGCCCGGCGGAAATCGACGAGGCAATCGAGCGCGTCAACCGCGCCCTGGCGGAAGTCTAGCACGAACGTCACGGTGTAGTGCCAGGCATAACCTGGCATTTGTCTGGAAGACGTAGGGGCGCAGTCTTGCCCGTTCGACGAACTCAGGGTCCCGAGAGCCTGCCGAGGGACTGCGCCCTCAAGGGGCCTCGAACGCAAAGAGGGCGCAGCAAGACTGCGCCCCTACGAAGATTCGCACCCGCGCTTCCACTCCAGGAAACGCGGACGCAATTCCCGCGGCCCGCAGGTCGCCAGGGCCGCATCGCAACCCGCGATCGGCGGTGCGGGATAAACCAGCAGATCGTGGCTGCCCGCGGGTGTGACCACAGCGATCCGCGTCGGTTGTTCCAAGGCGGCGCCGCCAATCGAAAAACTGTCGAGGGCCTGCTGCAGTCCGCTGCCGACCGCCTTCAGGCAGGCCTCCTTCCGAGTCCAACAGGCATAGAAGACAGCCAGCTGCTGCCCAATGGGCGCGTCGCGAAGTTCCTGCGCCTCTGCCGGCGAAAAAAAACGCTCCGCCAACTCGAGCAGGTCGTCCGCGTCGCGCCGGTGCTCGACATCCACCCCCACCTCGATGCCCAGGGTGCACGCGAACAGCCCGACATCCTGCGAATGGGAAAGATTGAACCGCACATCCGGAACTCCAGGCATCCGCAGCAGCGACGGCTTCCCGGCCGGCCCGTATTCAAACCGGAGCTCCGCGGGGTCTCGTCCGAGATGGGCCGCCAGAAACCGCCGGAGCTCGGCCCGGCCGGCAACATAGCGGAGCCGGTCGCGCTCGAAATGGAAGGCATCGGCACGGACGCATTCATCGCACGACAGCAGCGTCCGGTCTTCCGCATGGTTGTTCCCCTCCAGCCGGAGTCGCCAAACCTGCACCTCCTCCGGGGTCAGGGCCGGGACCGCGCTGACCGGGCGCCATACACGGTCGGTCATGGTTCGCGATGAGACAGCCACAGGGCGTTTGCGCAAGTCATTGCGTGAGCGTCCTCCGGTCGGTAGAGTCCAGTCAAGCGCCCGGGGATGGGAGCCGTGCGGCTTTTGACCTGTTGTTCCGCCAATTTCTCGTTCGCCGCGAGGAGATGGCCGCAAGAACGCACTAGAGACGCAAAGATGGATTGGATTTCTTGCGCATTTTTCGCCCTCTTTGCAGCTGAATTCCCGGTTTTGAATCTTGGTTGCAGCCAACGTGCCGCGGTGGGACTTTTGCCGTAACTGAACCGGCCGCCGGACTCCCCTGACCCGGCAAGCCAACTCTTGCGGATCGATTCGCAAAATGTGCTGAGCGACCCCCGGGGGCCGCTGGCATCATGAACGCACCAGAGCGCAATCTGGCCAATCCCATGCCCCTCGAGACGTCCAGCAGCGAGCCGCAGAAATACGCCTGGCGGACGATCGATCGCTGCCAGCCATCCAAGCGGACGGCGGGCGAACGGGTGCATGATTACCGAGAGATTTATGCCAGTTTCGACGAGGCCACGGTGATTGCCCAGGCCCGGCGCTGCATCCAGTGTCCCTACCCGCTTTGTGCCCAGGCCTGCCCGCTTTCCAACCGGATTCCGGAATGGCTCGGGCTCGTGGCCGAGGGCCGGTTCCTCGAGGCGGCCGCCGCTTCGCGCAACACCAGCAACCTGCCGGAGGTCTGCTCGCGCGTGTGCCCGCAGGAGAGGCTGTGCGAAGGTGCGTGCATCCTGAATACGAAGGGCGAGCCGGTCTCGATCGGTGCCATCGAGCGATTCATCAACGAATACGCCTTTTACCACGGCGCGGTCGAAGCACTGTGCGCCCCGCCCAACGGCCTGCGTGTGGCCGTGATTGGATCGGGACCCGGCGGGCTGGTCTGCGCGGACGAACTCGCCGCCCGCGGATACGCCGTCACGGTCTTCGAGGCGCAGTCGCTGCCGGGCGGACTGCTGGTGAACGGCATTCCCTCCTTCAAGCTCGAGAAATCCGTGGTCGAGCGACGGATCGACTTCCTGGCCAAGCGCGGCGTCGTTTTCCGGCTGAACCAGCGGGTCGGCCGTGACGTTTCCTTTTCCGAGCTCCGGCGGCAGTACGATGCGGTTTTCTTTGGCGTCGGCGCCCAACAGCCAAAGCCCGCGGATGTCCCCGGCGAAACGCTCGCCGGCGTCGTGGCAGCGCTGCCGTTCCTCATCGAGAAGAACGTCGCCTCGCCGCTGATCGACCTGCCCGCCATCGACGTATCCGGAAAACGGGTTGTCGTCCTCGGCGGCGGCGACACCGCCATGGACTGCCTCCGCACGGCACTCCGCGCCGGCGCGCAGTCGTCCACCTGCCTTTATCGGCGCGACTTCGAAAACATGCCGGGCAGCCGGAAGGAATACGCCAATGCGGTCGAGGAGGGCGCCGAGTTCAGGTTCCTTTCGAATCCGACGGAGATCCTGGGGAATGCCCAGGGGCAGGTGACGGCGGTCCGCTGCGTCCAGATGGAACTCGGCGCCGCTGATGCCTCGGGCCGGCGCAGGCCGCGGCCCGTGGCCGGTTCAGAATTCACTGTTCCCGCCGACATCGTGATCGTGGCGTATGGTTTTGATCCGGTGCCGATCGCCGGCGAGTTTGGGGCGATCGCCACGAACGAATGGGGTGGGATCGTCGTTGACGAATTGCAGATGACATCGCTGCCCGGCGTGTTTGCCGGCGGCGATTCGGTCCGCGGCCCGAGCCTGGTGGTGCACGCGGTCCGCGACGCCCGCCGGGCGGCCGCCGGGATCGATCGCTATCTGGCCTCCCGTCGGCCCGCGGCCCTGCCGGTGTGATCCGTCAGGTGCGGCCCGCGGTCGGAATGACATTCATGGAGGGACGACCTCCGTGTCGTCCACAAACCCGATGGAAAAAGCATTCTGCGCGGCAGACCGATCTTCGCGGCCGTGACGGAGCACGGTCCTCCATGAACCTGGTTCTGATCCAGGATTCCAGATTCCTGGTCGGAATTATATTCATGGAGGGACGACCTCCGTGTCGTCCACAAACCCGATGGGAAAAGCATTCTGCGCGGCAGACCGATCTTCGTGGCCGTGACGGAGCACGGCCCTCCATGAATCCGATTCGGACTTCCTTTGTCGGGGATGCGGCGCCCCCGCGTTGAGTCCGTTCTGAAATGCTTCCCCCGCGACGAGAGGGCGTCGCGGCTCCATCATCGGAGCCACATCAGAACTTGCGCCAGATCTACTCGCTACCCACTACTCGCCACTGCTTCCTCACGCCGATCCCGCGGAGGATTCGCCGGAGGTGCCCGTGATGATCCGCGCCCCGCGGCGATAGGTGAAGTATGAATACACCCACTGCAGGAGGACGAAGAGCTTGCTCCGAAAGCCCGCGAGGAAGAGCAGGTGGACCGCGAGCCAGGCGAGCCAGGCGGGGTAACCGGTCAATTTCATCCGGCCGATCTCGGCCACGGCGGCAGATCGGCCGATCGTGGCCATCGAGCCCTTGTCCTTGTAGGCAAACGGCTCGCGGCCGACCGGCGCCAGCTTTTCTCCGCGCAGTTCCCGCACCAGCAACCGGGCGACGTGCCGGCCCATCTGGATTGCGCCCTGGGCCACTCCGGGCACCACCACGCCATTGACATCGGTGATCGCCGCGATGTCGCCCAGTGCAAAAACCTCGGGATGCCCCGGCACGCTGAGATCCGGCAGCACCTTCACCCGCCCACCGCGGTCGAGTTCGACTCCGAGCGTGCGCGCGAGCGGCACCGCGGTCACTCCCGCCGCCCAGATGATATTGTCCGCCCGCAGCGTTTCCCCGCCGGCCGTCAGCTCGCCGTCGCGGATGCTCTCGACCCGCAGCCCCGTCCGCACCTCGACGCCCAGCCGCTCGAGCTGACGCTGGGCGGACGCCGACAATTCCTCCGGGAACGCGGGGAGGACCCGCGAGCCACCTTGGATCAGGAGAACCTTCACCTGCTTCGGGTCGATGTGGTCGAAATCGCGATGCAGCACCGTGTGGGTCAATTCCGCAAAGGCTCCGGCGAGTTCGACGCCGGTTGGTCCGCCACCGACGACCACGATGGTCATGGCCGACGCGCGCTTCGCCGGATCCGATTCCGTCTCGGCCCGCTCGAGTGCGCACAGGATTCGCCGGCGAATCCGCAGCGCATCGTCGAGCGATTTCAATCCGGGAGCGCATTTCTCCCAGTCGGAATTGCCAAAATAGCCGGTGGTGGCCCCGGCGGCCAGGATCAGGTAGTCGTAGTCCAGCTCACCCCGCTCGTGGTGCACCCGCCGCGCCCCCAGATCGATTCGGGAGACGCGGCTCATCACGACCCGCAGGTTCGGCCGTGCGCCGAACACGCCCCGCACCGGCTGGGCAATATCGATCGCCGCCAGCCCGGCCGTGGCAACCTGGTAGAGCAGCGGCTGGAAAAGGTGGTGGTTTTGCGCGTCGATCATCGTGATCACCGCCAACTCCGGGGGAAATTCCCGCACGAAGGTGAGGCCGGCAAACCCCGCCCCCACGACGACGATATGGGGCAGGGCCTGGGAATGCGCTTCCATCAAGACGCAGCGTGCGAGAGTTTGCGCGTTGCGCAACCGGCCGGAACTCTTCGCTCTTGGGTCAATTCGCGCGTATTCGCGTGATTAGCGGGAGGCCATCTGCATCATTGGTCCCTGGTCCCTGGTCCGTGGTCTTTGGTCCTTAGTTCCACATCCTGCTCCCTCGCTTTGCTCGAATCCATGAACGCTCCGGTCAACATTCAAATCATCGGCGAGGAAGTGGCCATTGCCTGGGATGATGGCACTGAAAGCTTCTTCACCTTTGAACGGTTGCGGGCGGCCTCGCCCAGCGCCTCCAACCAGGGCGAACGGGATATCTTCGGCAACCAGTATGGCGGCGACGGACCGCGCCGCTTCCCCGGCGTCCAGGTCGTCGGCTGGGAGCGCGTGGGCAATTATGCAATCCGGTTCGACTTCAGCGACGGTCACCGGACCGGATTGTACAGCTTCGATTACCTGCGCGGGCTGAAGTAGGGGCGATCAAGTTTGAGCGAGATGCATCACCTGGAGGGGCCGTGCTTTCTCCACGGTCACACGTCCGAGGATATGAATTCAGGAGTCTTAATTGGGAACATGGACGGCCGGGCTCCGTCCCGGCCATTGAGATCGATGAACTCCGCAGTATGAATATCCCATTGGGTTTGTGGACGACACGGAGGTCGTCCCTCCAGGACGGGCTTTCGAATCTTGGAATCGGAAACGGGATCATGGAGGGCCGTGCTCCGCCACGGCCGCAAAAACCAATCCACTGCGCAGAACCGTTTTCCCGTTCAACTTCAGACGACGCGTGGACAATCGATGGCCTGCTCCCTGCTCGATGCCCGGTTGCGAGTTGCCTCCGTTCAGCGTCGCTGCGGCGCCGGCACTCCGGATGGCATCGCACTCGGCCGCCGTTTGCCCAGCAGTTCATGGACGCTCACGTAAAGCACGGGAATGAACACCAGCGTCACGAGGGTTGAAGCCACGAGCCCGCCGAGGACAACGCGGGCGAGCGCCGCTTGGATCTCGGCTCCCGCCCCGATCCCGAACGACAGCGGCAGCAGGCCCAACACCGTCGTGAGCGTCGTGATCAGGATGGGCCGCAGCCGCCGCCGGCCCGCGCGGCTCACGGCCTCCAGGATCCCCAGCCCCTCCTCGTGTCGCATCAGATTGATGTAGTCGACGAGCACGATCGCGTTGTTCACCACAATTCCGGTGAGCATCACCACGCCCATCAGGCTCTGCATGTTGATCGTCGTGCCGGTGATCAACAGCGTCGGCACAACCCCGATGACGGCGAGCGGCACCGAGAACAACACAATCAGCGGATCGAGGTAGCGCTCGAACTGGGCGGCCATGACCATGTAGATCAGCAGAATCGCAATCACGAGTGAGAGCCGGAAATCCGCGGCCGCCTTCTGCTGCTCCTCATACTCGCCCCCGAAGAAAATCGAGAAACCCGGCGGCAGCGGAAAATCGGCGAGCCGATTCTGGATCGCATGCACGGCATCGCCGAGCGACATGCCGGTGGCGAAGTCGGCGGTGATGTACGTCACCCGCTGGCCGTCGATTCGATAGACGGCCGGCGGGCTGCGTCCGGGCCGCTTTTCGATCACGGAGGACACGGGAATCACATCGCCGCCCGGTAGCCGGATGGAGATGTTGTCCAGGCTTTGGGTCGTGTGCCGATCCTCCGGGCGCAGCCGGACGACGATCGGGAACTCGTCGCCACCGACGCGAAACGAGCCCGCCCGGCTGCCGCCGAGATTGGTCTGGATCGCCGCAGCGACCTCGCGCACGGACAGCCCGAGTTCGGCCAGCTTGGCGCGGTCGAAGACTATCGTCTCCTCTGGCCGACCCTCGCGGTTTGCGACCCGGACTCCCTCGATGCCGGGAAGCTGCTCGATTGCCCGCTTCATCTCCTCCGCGACCTTCTGGGCCTGCTCGAGATTATAGCCGCGCAGCTGGATGCGCACATCCTCATCCCCGCCCGAGCCGAAGATCCGCGATAATATCCAGAGACCGGAACGGGCCCTGACGCGAATCTCGCCGCCTGGGATTCGGTCGGCCGTGGCCTCGCGCAGCTGATCCGCGAGTTCCGAGGCACCAATTCCAGCATCAGGCGAGAGGGTAAACTCGACCTCGGCATTGCCGTCCCGGACCTCGGTCGTCAGGTGGTCGACCACGCCGGGAGGGAGGTTGGCTGTCACCAGCTCATGCAGATCGTTGAGGTACCGATCAATCACAGCAATGTTGGTTCCCTCCGCCATGTCGAAATCGACATCGACCTGATCGGCGTCGGTCTGCGGGGCGAGCTCCATCGGGATCAGCGGGACGAGGAGGAACCCGGCGATGACGAGTGCGAGGGTGGTACCGAAAACGACGGCTTTGCGCCGGACTGCCCGGGCCAGGACCTCCACATAACGCTCCTCGAGCCATTCGAGCCCGCGCCGGGTGCGGCCGCGTCGCGATGGGTGCGGCGGTCGGGCGGCGAAGAGCTTGCTCGCCAGCATCGGCACGAGCGTCAGCGCCACCAGGAGCGAGCAAAGCAGCGCGAACACCACCACCAGCGCGAGCTGCTGGAAGATGACTCCCGAGATCGTCTGCATGAACACCACCGGCAGGAAGATCACGCAGGTCGTGAGCGTGGAGGCGATGATCGCCCCGCCGACCTGCTTCGTGCCCACCAGCGCGGCGGCGCGTGAATCCCGGCCCTCGTCGCGCAATCGGACGATGTTCTCGACCACGACCACGGCGTTGTCGACGATCAGCCCGACGCCGAGCGCCAGGCCCCCAAAGCTCATCTGGTTGAGCGTGAGCCCGTTGAAATAGAGCAGCCCGAAGGTCGCGATGATCGAGATTGGGATCGCCAGCGCGATGATGAAGGTGGAGGCGGCGTTGCGCAGAAAGAGGTACAGCACGAACACCGCGAGCAGCGCGCCCCACATGGCGGACTGGCGGACGTTGTCGATCGACCGCTGGATGAAGCTGCTCTGGTCGGAGGCGACAAACAGGTTGATGTCCGGCCGGTTCCGGTTGATCCGCTCCACCTCAGCGCGGACCGCGGCCGCCACGGCCACGGTGTTCGCGCCGGTCTGCTTCTGAATGGCAAACCGCACCATGGGACGGCCATCAATCCGGACCACCCGGCCGAGGTCCTCGTAGCTGAAGGAGACGTCCGCGACGTCGCCCACGCGGATCGGCTTGCCGTCGACCAGGGTGACGACGGTCTGCTCGATTTCCTCGATGCTCGTGAATTCGCCGAGCGTCCGCACATAAAGATCCTGGACACCCTGCGTGACGTTCCCGCCCGAGAGATTCACGTTGCCGCGGCTGAGCGCCGACTGCACGTCGGCGGCGGAAAGCCGGCTGGCGTTCAGCCGATCACGCTTTAGCTCGACCTGGACCTGCCGGTGGATGCCGCCCCAAAGGTCAATCGTCCCGACCCCGGGGATCTGCTCGAACCGCTTCATGACCTCGCGCTCGAGGACGAGCGTGAGTTCGGGCAGGTCCATCGTGTCCGAGCTGACCCCAATCATCACGATCGGGTAATTGTCGGGGTCGAACTTATACACCTGCGGAGGCTCGGCCTCCGGGGGAAGATCGTCGCGCATCCGGTCGATGGCGGCGCGGAGATCGTTGGCCGCTTCGTCGAGGTTGGTGCCGCGGGAAAAGTCGAGCGTGACGTAACTGCGACCCTCGCTCGAACTGGAGCGGATCCGCTCGACTCCGGGCACGCCGGCGACGGCGTTCTCCACTCGCTGGGTCGCGATCTGTTCCATCTCCTCGGGTCCGACATTGGGATACCGGACGACCACGGTTAGCTGCGGAAACTCGATTTCCGGGAGCAGGTCGATTGGGAGGTGACGCAGGCCTGCAATTCCCAGCGTGATGATGATCAGGAAGACCATCACGGTGGTCACCGGGCGGTTGACGGCAGTGGTGGTGAGCGGCATGGCGAAGGTCCGGTTGGCGGATTAATTGGCGCCGTTGCCCCCGGCGCTCGCGCTACTACCACGCAGGAGATCTTCCAGCAGGTCTTCGCGTTTCACGTTCTGCAATTCCAGCACATGGTCCCAGCTGACCGCGTGAATCCGCGCCTGCTGCCGTTCGGTCGAGAGCATGTCCTGCCCGAGCGTGACGACCCAGTCGCCCGGCTGAATCGACTCGACGGCCACCTCCATCGCGCCACGGGCCACGATCCGGGCCGAGCGGAATTCAACCGGCCGGGGTTCGGCCAGGCTGAGCGGAACGCCGGTCGTGGTCCCGGGCTGCTCATCAGCCGAGGTGCGTTGGGGCGGCGCCGTCCGGGTCGTGTCGATCCTGTCGGGCATCGGTCCGCTGACGATGAAGAACCCGGTCCGGCCGCTGTTCGGGTCATGATAGAGGGCGCTGGTCGGCACCAGCGTCGCGCGTGTGCTTTCACCGTAGGCGATGTCGACTGCCACGAACATGCCGGGGAGCAAACGCTGGCCCGGATTCGGGACCAGGATCTCCGCCTCGGTGCTGCGGGTGATTTCGTTCAAGAAGGGGGAAATCCGCGTCACGCGGGCGTCGAGCGCGGTGGCAGCGTCGTCCGGACCGGCGGCAAGGATTCGCGCGGGCTGGCCGACCTCGATGTAATGCAGCATCCGATCCGTGAGATTCACCCGCACTTTCATCCGGTCCAGGTTGCCGATGGTGAAGAGCGGCGTGGAGGGGGTCACCTGCATCCCGATTTCCGCGTTGCGCTGCCCAACCACGCCGGTGATCGGCGCCCGCACCGTCGTCTTGGCGAGCAGTTCGCGCTGTTCAGCCAGCGTGGCGGCCGACTGCTCCAGCTGGGCGCGCGCAAGATCCACGTCCGCCCGGGCGGAGTCGAGCTGGGCGGCCGCGGTCTCGAGTTCGAGTTCAGTCACCAGAGACCGGCGGCCGAGTTCCTGGGTACGCCGCACCTCGGCCTCGAGCTCGGCGAATGCGGCCTCCGCCTGCCTCAGTCTTGCCTCGCTGATCCGATGGCCCGCCTCCGCCTGCCGTGCCTGCTCACGGAGCGAGTCATTGCGCAGTTCGACCAGCGGCTGCCCCTGCTCCACCGTCGCGCCATTCTCCACCAGCACGGTCGTCACCCGACCCGCAACTTCCGGCAACAGGACAACCTGGTTTTCCGCCACGACCGTGCCGCTCAACCGCTCGGTCAGCGGCAGCGATCCCGCCCGGGCCTGGACGGCCTCGACTGGTGGCGCCAGCCCGTCGAGGGCGGCGGGACGGGCTGCCTCGCGGCTGCAGGATGCCAGCCCGCCGAGAATCGCGCCGAAGACCACGGCCTTTGCGGCGGTGCGAAGGTTCAGGCGGGAAGGTGGTAGGATCAAGCGACGGCCAGTCATGAATGCGCGGTCGGGAATGCAGCGCCGGGAATCGACGCGATTGGGGAAGACGAAAACCATGGATAGGCGGCAGGGCACGTCTCGATTTCAGGAATTTTCCGTGAGCGAGCCGCCGCTCCTGGCGCCTGGGGACGGATGCAACGACGCAGCAGCCAGCGAAAGGATTCGCGCCGGCCGCAACGGCATCAGGCTGGTGCGCATTCGAGCCGGAAGGTCTACCATGCCTCCGACGGCGAATTTCCCAAGGCGAGCACAGGCATTCCGCCACTCCGCCATCGAACCTTGCATGTCGTGCATTTCGCAATACGCATTTGCTCAAAAGCAGAGAAGGCGGGCTGATAACGTGGCGCGCCCCGTCGCCGCGAACTCGACTCTCCTTGAGATCGCCCGTTCATAGCATTGCATTCCCCCTGCGCCATTTCGAAAATGAGCAATGGCTGACATACCTCATGAAACCGAAGGCAACCCGCGCCACCCGCGCTCCAGACGATTCGCCGGATGATCGGGTACCGACGGGCGTGGAGGGTTTGGACGAAATCGTCGGTGGCGGGCTGCCATCGAAGTGCTTTTATCTGATCCAGGGGGATCCCGGTTCAGGCAAGACGACGCTCGCCCTTCAATTCCTGTTCAAGGGCCTGGAAAATGGTGAGCCCGCGTTTTATGTCACGCTTTCGGAAACGAAGCGGGAACTCACGAAGGTGGCCGTATCCCATGGCTGGTCGCTCGACGGCATCGCACTCCTCGATTTGTCCGCGATCGAGCCGCGCCTGCAGGCCGAGGCGCAGAACACGGTGTTCCGGCCCTCGGAAGTGGAATTGGACGAGGTCACGTCCCTGATCCTCCAGCAACTGGAAGGCGTCAGGCCGAGCCGCGTCGTTTTCGACTCGCTCTCCGAGTTCCGGCTCATTGCCGACACCCCGCTGCGGTACCGTCGCCAGCTTCTCACGCTCAAGCAGGAATTCGCGCGGCACGGCTGCACCGTGCTGCTGCTCGATGACAAGATGGAGTCAAACCGGATCGGCACCGATCCGCACGTCCTGAGCCTGACGCATGGGGTCATCGACATGGAGCAGCTCTCACCGGAATATGGATCCTCGCGGCGGCGGCTGCGGATCATGAAGCTGCGCGGTGTCAAATTTCGCGAAGGCTACCACGATTATGGGATCGTCACCGGCGGCGTGCGGGTGTTTCCACGTCCCCTGGCCGACGATCACAAGTACGAGTACGTTCCGGAACCGGTTTCGAGTGGTGTTCCCGCACTCGATCACATGCTGGGCGGCGGGATCGACCGCGGAACGACCACCCTGCTGATGGGTCCGGCCGGTACCGGCAAGTCCACCCTGGCCCTGCACTATATCGTGCAGCGCGCGCTGGCCGGGGAGAAATCCATGGTGTTCATCTTCGATGAAACCCGCAGCCTCCTGCTGAGCCGAAGCAAGGCCCTGGGCATGGATTTGCAGTCGCACGTTGCTGCGGGCACCATCCTGCTGCAACAGGTCGATCCCGCGGAACTGTCGCCCGGCGAATTCGCGGTCCGCGTCCGCCGGGGGGTCGAGGCCGGATGCCGCAACGTCGTAATCGACAGCCTCAACGGCTATCTCAACGCGATGCCAGGTGACAGTTACCTCATCAACCAGCTCCACGAACTCTGCTCGTTCCTGAACCAGCAACGCGTGATGACGATCCTGGTGCTCGCCCAGCAGGGCATGGGGGCGACGCTCGATGCGCCAATCAACATCAGTTACCTCGCCGACTCGGTCATCAACCTGCGTTACTTCGAGTCGGCCGGCGAGGTGAAACAGGCGATTTCCGTCGTGAAGAAGCGCAGTGGCGCCCATGAGAAATCGATCCGCGAGTTCGCCCTCGAGCCCGGCCGGGGCATTCGGGTGGGCAAGCCGCTGAGGGAATTCAATGCCATCTTCACCGGCACCCCCGCGTTCACCGGCTTGGCCAGCGACATCCTTACCCCGGGAGATGCAGCAGAGAAGCCATGAACAGCGGGTCATCGTCCTAGCGCCTGTCGCCAATGACGCCAACGCGATTGCGACAGTGCTGCGCGGACGCGGGTTCGATGTCGAAGCCTGCCGGGAACCGGCGCACTGCCAGGCGCTGATCGCGGAAGGCGCCGGGGTCTTCCTCCTCACCGAGGAATCGCTGGAGATGCCCGATGCCAGCATCGTTTTCACCAGCCTGAAGGCCCAGCCCGCCTGGTCGGAACTGCCCGTCGTAATCCTCACGAGCGGTGGAACCGCACGATTGAGCAGGCTCCTCAGCCTCACCGCCGCGCTTTCCGGAAGCGTCACTCTCCTGGAGCGGCCGATCAGCACCCATCTTCTCGTCCGCGCGGTGGAGGTGGCGCTGAATGCGCGACGGCGGCAATATCACATGCGTCAGCTGCTCGAGGACCTGCAGCAGCGGCAGCGCGACCTGGAGGACGCCCGGCGGAACGTGCAGCGCGAGTTGGAGGAGCGGAAGGCCGCTGAAAGGGCGCTGCGCGAAAGCGAGGAGCTCTTCCGCGCCTTGGCCGAAAATGTGCCCCAGCTCGCCTGGATGACCCGGCCCGACGGCTGGATCACCTGGTATAACCGGCGCTGGTTCGACTATACCGGCACAAACCTCGCGGAAATGCAGGGCTGGGGCTGGCAGAAAGTCCATCATCCCGAGCACGTGGAGCGTGTGACACGGTTGTTTCGCAAGGCCCTGGCGGAGGAAACGCCCTGGGAGGACACGTTTCCCTTGCGCGGCCGCGACGGGCACTACCGATGGTTCCTGTCGCGCGCCTTCCCGATTCGCAATGCCGGGGGCGCCATCACGCACTGGTTCGGAACCAATACCGACATCACCGCGCTGCGTGAGACGCAGGATGCCCTCCGCGCGGCGGAGGCAAGGATTCAGCAGTACGCGGGGCAACTGGAGCGGACGGTGTCCGAACGGACGGCGAAGCTGCAGGACACCGTGCAGGAGTTGGAGGCCTTCTCCTACAGCTTGGCCCATGATATGCGCGGTCCGCTCCGCTCGATGATCGGCTACTCCGACCTGCTCCGGGAGGAACACTCCGCCGGGCTGGACGATACCGGACGGCACTACCTCGGCCGGATCCATGCCTGTGCGCTCCGGCTGGACCGGCTGATCCAGGACGTGCTGAGCTACAGCCGGGTCAGTCGCGACAACCTGCCCCTCGAGCCGGTCGATCTCCGGCAGTTCCTGGAGGAGATCCTGGAGAGTTACCCCAACCTCACCGCCGCCCGACGCTGTATCCAGCTCACCACGTCAGTGCCGCCGGTGGTCGCGAACCGTGCCGCCCTGGCCCAGCTGCTCTCGAACCTGCTCGAAAACGCCGTGAAGTTCGTCGCACCTGGGGTCGAGCCGTGCATCCGGATCGGTGCGGAGCCCTCTCCGACGCCCGGGAGCAGCGCAGCCCAGCCGGGCTGGCTGCGGGTCTGGGTCCAGGACAATGGGATCGGGATTCCGGCTGCCGCGCAACCGCGGCTCTTCCAGATGTTCCAACGCGCCAATCGCCCCGGGCTTTATGAGGGGACGGGCATGGGCCTGGCGATTGCCCGCAAGGCGGTCGAGCGGATGGGCGGAACCATCGGCGTGGATTCCAGTCCCGGGAAAGGCAGCCGGTTCTGGTTTGTGCTGCGGCTGGCGGAGCCAGCGGGGGGCGCGCAGCCCGCGGCCGCCCCGCGTGAATCCAGTTCAGATTCCTGAACCAATGCCCGTTTCTCATTCGGAATGACGTTCATGGAGGGACGCCCTCCGTGGCGTCCTTGAACCCGATAGAAAATCATTCTGCGCAGCGGATCGATGTCATTGGCCGTGACGGAGCACGGCCCTCCATGAATCCATTTCAGATTCCCGCGCCTGGCATGTGATCACTTTCGCGCCGGCGGCTCGACCTTCCGGAGATAAAGCTGCCGGGTCCCGCCCGGCGTCCGCCAGGCAAAGGTGTCCCCCTCGGCAAAGCCGAGAATGGCGGTGCCAATCGGCGCGAGGATCGAAAGCCGGCCCGCGGCCGCATCGGCCTGCTCGGGATAGACCAGGGTGTAGGTATCCACATCCCCACTCTCACGATCCTCGATCTCGACCCTGGAGCCCATCACGACGACGCCCGGCGGGATCGCGCCGGCCGCGAGGACACTGGCGCGCTCGAGTTCGAGCCGCAGGGGTTCCAGCGTCGCCCGCATCTTCGGCTGGGACTCCATCGCCGTGGAGACAAGCATCCGCAGCCGCTCGTGATCGACGGCGGAAATCCGGAGCTGCGGGAGAGTGGTGGTGGTGGAGTTGGGATCCATGATGGGGAGGTTTCGAGGTTTCGGGCCCGCACGATGCGCGCGCCAGGCACAGGTTGAACCGGGGTTGCCCGTCAGGGAGACGCAGACCGGCTATCGGCCGCGCTTCCACCTCGCGCAGCCGCCGGAATGAAGGCGACCGCGTCAGGTAAGCACCTGCCGCGAAGGCAGCACGCAATGACTCGGTTTCATGCGGCCAACCTGCAGCGAATTCCCGGATGCACAAGTCTGAACCGCGGAAAATCGTTGCGCAGCCGGCTTCCGGCACGCCGCCGATCCAGAGTCGGCGGGGTCACGTCCGCAATGGCTGGGCTCCTTCGAGCGTCTGCTCGATCTGTTCCAGCGGCCGTCCCTTCGTCTCGGGCACCATGAGCTTCACCCAGACGAGTTGGAGCACCATCATGAAACAGAAGAAAAGGAAGACCCATCCCGGCGCGAAGGCGGTGACCATCGAGGGGAAGAACGTCGTCAGCAACGCCGCGAAGATCCAATGCGTCGCGCTGCCCAACGACTGGCCCTCAGCCCGGTGCCGGTTGGGGAAGATCTCCGCGATGAAGACCCAGATGACCGTGCCCTGGCCGATCGCGTGCGCCGCGATGAATGCGAAGATGCACGCCGGCACCAGCCCGTAGGTGCCGGTGAAAAAGGCCCAGGCACAAAGCCCGAGCGAGACGATATAGCCGAAGGATCCCAGATAAAGCAGCGTGCGCCGGCCGAGACGATCGATCAGCCAGAGCCCGACGAACGTGAAGATCAGGTTCGTGATGCCGATGCCGACCGACTGGAGGAGCGCGGCCTTCCCGCCAAGGCCGGTCAGTTCGAAAATCCGCGGTGCAAAATAGAGGACCGCATTGATGCCGGAGAGCTGGTTGAAGAATGCGATCAGAAAGGCCAGCAGGATCGGCGACCGCAGCCGGGCGCTCCAAAACCTGCCCGTATTCACTTTATCCCGAGCCAGCGCCGCAATCTCCTCGATCCGGGCCGCTATTTCGGCGGCCGTCGCCCGGGGTTCGACCCGTTGGAAGACGGCGGCGGCCTCGTCACGCTGGTTCCGTCGGGCGATCAACCAGCGCGGGCTCTCGGGCAGAACAAAGCACAGCGCGGTGTAGACCAGGGCCGGGAACGCCTCCACCCCGAGCATCCAGCGCCAGTCGTGCGGGCTCGTCCCGGCAATCAGGGCGTTCGAGACGAATGCGATCAGGATCCCAAAGACGATGTTGAACTGGAACAGCCCCGCCAACCGGCCGCGATGGGCCGCCGGCGCGATTTCGGAAATGTAGAGCGGCGCCGCCACGGTCGAAATCCCGACGCCCAACCCGCCGATGAACCGGGCAATCATGAACGAGATCACTTCGGGGGCCAGGCCGGACCAGATCGCCGAGACCAGGTAGAGGAGCCCGATCCAAATCAGGGTGCCTTTCCGGCCAAACCGATCCGTGGGCCAGCTTCCGACCAGCGAACCCAGCACGGTGCCCCAGAGCGCCATGCTCATGGCCAACCCGTGCACCCAGGGACTCAGGTTCCACAGGGCCTGAATCGTCTTCTCCGCCCCGGAGATCACGACGGTGTCGAAGCCAAAGAGAAAGCCGGCGAGCGCCGAGGTGAGCGACCAGAAGAAGAGTCGGGGAGTCATGAAGAGGGATGAATCGGGCTTTCAGCCCTGAAGGTTCTCGTGACAGAATCCTGGGCCGCTGGCCCAGGCTGAAATGAAGCGGGCCTTTGGCCCTCCGTCACGACCGATTTGAAAGTGGCCAAGCTCGGGGCTCCGGTTTCCAACCAGCGACTCGAGTTTGGCCTATTCTTCGTGCCCGAAACCGCCAATGGCGCATCCTCATCCCAGCCTGGGCCAGCGGCCCAGGAACTTTGTCGGACGGTATAGAGGGCTGAAAGCCCGATCCATCAGCTCAGTCCCAAACGACAGCACGCTTGCGAGCCCAGCGGGCATTCGTCATTAGCGACCTCACGAATGCCCACCACTGTCTTCACCATCGCGAACCAAAAGGGCGGCGTCGGCAAAACAACCACGGCGGTCAACCTCGCTGCGGCCCTCGCCGAGAAAAAGATCCACACCCTGCTGGTCGATTTGGATCCGCAGGCCAATGCCACGAGTGCGATCGGAGTCGAGAAACAACACGGCCGCAGCCTGTATGGTCCGCTGCGCGGCGAAGGCAGCGCCGTCGAGATGATCACGCCGACGGCCTACGAGCACCTGGCGCTGATTCCGAGCGAGGAGGATCTGGCGGCCGCCGAGATCGAACTCGCGCAGATGGAGAACTATCTCGCCAAGCTCCAGGGCGTGCTCGAGCCGTTGCGCACTTCGGGCGGGTTCCGGGCCATCATCATCGATTGTCCGCCGGCGCTCGGCATGCTGTCGATGAACAGCCTGGCCGCGGCCGACTTCCTGCTGATCGCCCTGCAATGCGAATACCTGGCGCTCGAGGGGCTCGGACAGATTCTCCGGAATGTCCAGCGGCTGAAGGATGCCCATATCAACGACCGACTCGAACTCGGCGGAATCGTCATGACGATGTTCGACCTGCGGACGAACCTTTCGCGGCAGGTGGTCGACGAGGTGAAGCAGCACCTGCCCGACAAGGTTTTCCAGACCGTGATTCCGCGGACGGTGCGGCTCAGCGAGGCGCCGAGCTTCGGCAAGCCGATCTTCGCCTACGATCAGACCAACCCGGGCGCCACCGCATACCGGAATCTGGCGAAGGAAGTGATCTCCCGGTTTGGACTGGGCGCGAAGTAGGGTGAACGGTGGAGTCGGGAGCCAGGAGTTTGGAGTTTGGTCAGGATCCGGCGGCAGGAGGCATTCTGGGTGAAAGACTGTCCTGAGTCCCTGGGTCTCACTTCGCGAATCTTCGCGCTGCTTCGCGGTTGAATCGAATTGTTCCGGGTTGGCGCCATTCAGACCTAAACCTTGCCCTCTTTCCTACTCGCTACTCACTACTCGCTACCCGCTACTTGCCGGCCCTACTCGCTACCCGCTACCCGCTACTTCCCGGTACTACTCGTACTCGCTACTCTGTCTCCCTACCCGCTGCTCGCTACTCTCCCCCAAATGCTCGCCGCCGTCGACAAGTACCGCCACGCCTTCCTGCTCGGGCTGCAGGGGAACCTCGTCTACCGCTGGAACTTCGCGGTCCGCGGTTTCTTTTCCCTGTTTCACCTCGCGGTTGTCTTCATCCTCTGGGGGGCGGCCTTCGCCGGCACCGAGGCCATCGGCGGCTTCGACCTCCGGCAGACGCTGACGTACTTCATCACGATCCTCGTCCTGCAATTCTTCGTCAGCGCCTTCAACGAGGATTATCAAATCAGCGAGGAGATTCGGAACGGGCTGATCAACCAGTTCCTGCTTAAGCCGATCAACTACTTCCTCTACCGGTTCAGCATCTTTGTGGCGGCACGGCTGGTTTCCGGCGCCCTGGTGATCCTGCCGCTGCTGGTCGCACTGCCCTTCGTACACGGGGTCCTCACCTTCCCGCTCGAACCCTGGCGACTGGCGATCGGGCTGCCGGCGGTGTTCCTTTCGGCGATGATCCAGTTCACCATCGCCTATTGTTTCGGCATGCTGACGTTCTGGTTTCTCGAGATCCAGGGATTCGTGATTCTCTCGATGGCGATCGAGGCCGTGCTGGGCGGGCAGATTTTCCCGCTCGATTTGATGTCTCCGGACATTTTCGCCACCTCGATGCTGCTGCCCTACCCTTACCAGATGTACTTTCCCGCGGCGATTTTCACCGGCCGCTTCGGGTTCGAGGAATCGCTCTGGTGCCTCGGCATCCAGGCGTGCTGGGTCGGCATCCTCGTGGTGATCAGCCGCGGCCTGTGGGCCCGCGGACTCCGCCGTCACACTGCCGTCGGCGGTTGAGCGCGGGATTTGATATCTGAAATCTCAGATCTGAAACCAGAGAGCTGAAACCAGAGAGCTGAAACCTGAGACCTGAAACCTGAGACCTGAAACCCGAAATCTGAAATCTGAAATCTGAAATTGTCTGAAATCTGAGATTTGAGATCTGAAACCACCACCCACTGGACCCCGAATCCGATGCTTCACTATTTCCGCATCTGGCTCGCGAGTGTGCGTTACTCCATCGTGCGGACGATGATGTTCCGGGGCGACTTCCTCGTCTGGTCGCTGGTCGAGCTGTTCTGGATGACGGTGAACCTGCTCCTGATAAACGTCATTTACCGGCACACCGACTCCATCGCCGGCTGGGACAAGTACGAGATGATCCTGCTGGTGGGCACCTCGATGCTGATCCAGCGCTTCCTGATGGGATTCTTCTGGAGCAGCATCTTTGAAATGGGCCGCAATGTCCGGACCGGTGCGTTCGATTTCTTCCTGGCGCAGCCCGGCAACATCATGTTCATGGCCACGACCCGGAAGCTGGACCCGGATGGATTGATCAATTCGGTCGTGGCCGCCGGAGTCGTGCTGTATGCGGTCAACCAGCTCGGACTGCAGCCGGGCCCGCTCGACGTGCTGCTGTATGCGTTCATGGTCGGGTGCGGGCTGGTGATTCATTACAGCATCCTCGTGCTGTCGATCTCGCTCGTGTTCTGGCTGACCAGCGCGCAAGGCGTGGAGGGCACGTATTTCACGCTGACGGAATTTTCCCGGCTGCCCCGCGAAGCCTTCAAGGGTTTCGTCTCGCAGGCGCTGTTCGTGTGGCTCCTGCCGGTCGTGGTCGTGAGCAATGCGCCCGCCCGCGCGCTGATCGACCGATTCGAGCTCAGCTGGGCCTGGACGCTCGGCCCGTTTCTGTTTGCCGCGGCCTGGTTCGGGCTGGCGGTATTTGTATTCCATCGCGGGCTCCGGCGGTACACCAGCGCGAGCTCGTAGCCGGGAAAGCATCCGTGTCCGCATCCGCCTCCAGCCCCCTCGGCGCCCTCCAACGCAGGATCGCCCACCCTTTTCGGAACCGCGCCCTGCTGGAGCAGGCGGTGACCCATCCCTCCTACCTTGCGGAGCATCCCGAGGCGGGCGCAAACAACCAGCGGCTCGAGTTCCTCGGCGACGCGGTGCTGCAGATTCTCGTGGCCGAGGAGCTGTTCGATCTATTCCCCGAGGACCGGGAGGGCGTGCTCAGCAAACGGCGCTCCCTGCTCGTGAACGGCGGGTTCCTGGCGCAACTCGCCCTCGAAATCGGCCTGGAACAATGCCTGCGGCTCGGTGCCAGCGAGGAGGCCACCGGCGGGCGCACCCGCCCCTCCTCCCTCGGCGATGCCTTCGAGGCGCTCGTGGGCGCGATCTACCTCGACGCCAACATCGATGTTGCCCGGCGGGTGGTCCGGGAAATCTACGGCCCGCTGTCGGAACGGCTCGCCAAAGTCGAGGCGGGTGAGAATCCCAAGGGCCGGCTGCAGGAGCTGGTCCAGCCCCAGCATGGCAACAACGCGATCCGTTACGAAGTCATCCAGATTGAGGGGCAGGATCACGCCCGCGAATTCGAGATGGCCGTTTATCTCAAGGATCGTCCGCTCGGGACTGGTCGCGGCCGATCGAAGAAGGCCGCCGAGGAGGCAGCCGCCTGGGCGGCGCTGGCCATACTGGAGCGCGAAGCCGGCAAGCCAGCTTAACCGCCAATCAACGCGAATGCTCGCGAATGAAGGGCGGGCTCGGCGATGGGCGCGCAAGTCCCGCTGCGCGCTACTTCAACAATACAAGTTTCCTTGCGATCTTCAGCGGGCGAAGGGACCCGCCCGCCCACCTCGATCCTTTTTCTCTTGAATCCTTATCTTTCTCTTTCTCTCCCAAAGCCGCAGGCCGGAGAAAGATTAAGAGAAAGATCCATGAGAAAGAGTGGGCGCAGTCTCCCCTGATCTCTGTCATTGGCGTCCATGGGCGTTCATACGCGGTTGCCGAAATGAGCGTTCATTCGCGGTTGTCCCCGCGCCGGTTTGCGCTTCCGCGAATCCTGCGTTCCTGATTTTTCTCCCTTTCATGCCCAGTACCACGGTGCGCCACAAGCTGACCGGCGTTTGCCCGCCCGCGCGCGGCGCAATCCTGGCCGAGCTGTGCCACACGCATCCGGCGCCCGTCTGGATCGTCGTCGCGGAGGACTTGAAGTCCGCCGAGCATCTCGCCGATGACGTGGCGTTCTTCCACCAGGGCCGGGATGATCCCCGGCCGCTGCAGGTCCTGGTCTTTCCCGAGGCGCTGGCCGACAGCCGCGACCTGCGTGAGGCCTTCGCCGCGTCCAGCGACCGGCTCACCGTGCTCTCGCGGCTCCGCGCCCTTCGCGGGCTCGGCCGCACGCCCGACACGCTCGTCGTCGCCACCACGCCAGCCGCCCTGCTCCAGCCAGTGCCGGCCCTGGAGGAATTTGCCACCCGGGAGCTGACGCTCCGCCGCGGCCAGGCGCAGTCGTTCCAGGGATTGCTCGAGCAGCTGCAGCAGCTCGATTACGACTCGGAGGCGGTATGCGAGGCTCCCGGACACTACGCCATCCGCGGCGGGATCATCGATGTGTATCCGGTAACGGCCAACACCCCGTACCGGCTCGATTTCTTCGGCGATGAACTGGAGTCGATCCGCGAGTTCGATCCGGTTTCCCAGCGGTCCGGCGCCGATGTCGAAAGCATCAGCATCGCAGCGACGCCGCGGGTCAGGCTCGATCCCTCCCGCACCGGGCTCGCGGACTATCTCAATCCCGCTGCCCACCTCGTGCTGGTCGAACCGGCGGCGCTCGAGGAGGAATTCAGCGCCTTCGCCCGGGAGGGCAATGACGGGCTGTCTCCCCTCCTGGCCCAGTGCGCGGCCAGCTTCGGACTCAGCGAACTCGACGAGGCCAGTGCCCTCTTCGACGGTGCCGCCGCGGAAAGCACCTGGGATAGCGAAAGCCTCGTGCATCACCGCCGGTATCCCGACGATGCGCTGGTCGCCCAGGAACGGCTGCAGGTCGAGGCGGACGCGCGCCATGCCTTCCTCCAGACAGTCGTGGAGTGGAGCCGGCAGGGCTACGAAATCTGGGTCGTAACGGCCAAGGAAGGCGAGGAGCAGCGCGCGCGGGAGATCTGGCAGGAGGACACCGCGCTGGCGGGACTTCAGCCCCGCTGGCGCCGCGGAACATTGAACGAGGGATTCCGGATCACCTATCGGAGGGATGCCGTCCTGCAGGCAAGTACGCCTGCCGTCATCCCCGAACCGACCGGCCCCTCCGCCGTGGCGGCAGTTCCCGGCGGCAGCCGTCGGAAGCGGCGGACCGCCGATCCGCAGGCCGTCGCCACCGGGCTTGTCGTCGTCACCGAAACGGAAATTTTCGGCCGGCAGCGACAGCGGCGACCCTCGCTGAATCCGCGGGCGGTGGCCCAGCGCGCGCAAATCGATCAACTGCTGGATTTCTCCGAGCTCGTGGAAGGCGACTTCGTCGTCCACCTGCAGCACGGGATCGCCGTTTTCCGCGGCTTGACGAAACTCGACACGGCCCAAGGCGTGCGCGAGGTGATTTCGCTGGAATTCGACGATCACGTGACGCTCCACGTGCCGCTGCAGGAGTCGCACCTGATCAGCCGCTACGTCGGCCTGAGCAAGGCCCGGCCGCAGCTGGGCCGGATTGGCTCGAATCGCTGGGAAAAGGCCCGGCAGGCGGCGGAGCGGGCCACCATTGATCTCGCCGCGGATCTGCTCCGAATCCATGCGGCCCGCGAAGCCCAGCCGGGGTTTGCCTTTCCGGCCGACAATGCCTGGCAGAAGGAGTTCGAGGCTTCGTTCGCCTTCACGGAAACCCGCGATCAACTGCGATCGATCCAGGAAACCAAGGACGACATGGAGAAGACCCGGCCGATGGACCGGCTGATTTGCGGCGATGTCGGATTCGGGAAGACGGAGGTCGCGATCCGGGCCGCGTTCAAGGCCGTGCAGGGCGGCCGGCAGGTGGCAGTGCTGGTGCCAACCACCGTGCTGGCGCAACAGCACCTCAACACGTTTCGCGAAAGAATGGCCGGGTATCCCGTGGCTATCGAGATGCTCAGCCGCTTCCGGTCCCGGTCGGAGATGAAGCAGATCATCGCCGCCACCGCCGCCGGCCAGGTCGACATCCTGATCGGCACGCACCGGCTGCTCCAGCGCGACATCGTCTTCCGGGAACTCGGGCTCGTCGTGATCGATGAGGAGCAGCGCTTCGGGGTGAAGCACAAGGAGGTGTTCAAGGCGATGAGGGCGACGGTCGACGTGCTGTCGATGAGCGCGACGCCCATCCCGCGCACGCTCTACCTGGCGCTGACGGGTGCGCGGGATCTCAGCGTGATCGAGACGGCGCCGACGAACCGCCACCCGATCCAGACCATCGTCAAGACCTACGACGAGAAGGTGGTGGTCGACGCCATCCGACATGAAATCCGCCGGGGTGGCCAGGTGTTCTACCTGCACAACCGGGTGCAGACGATCGAACTCGTCGCGGCCCGGCTGCGCGAATTATTGCCGGAGCTGCGCATTGGCGTCGGCCACGGCCAGATGGAGGCGCATGAACTCGAGAAGGAGATGACCGACTTCGTCGCGGGAAAGCACCAGGTGCTTGTCTGCACGACCATCATTGAAAGCGGGCTGGATATCCCGAACTGCAATACCATCATCATTGAAGGGGCGGATCGCTTCGGCCTCTCGCAGCTCTACCAGCTGCGCGGCCGGGTCGGCCGGTTCAAGCACCAGGCCTACGCCTACCTGCTGCTGCACCGGCACACCCGGCTGCTGGAGGTCGCCCGGCAGCGGCTGACGGCGATGCGGCACCACACCCAGCTCGGGGCGGGCTTTCGGATCGCAATGCGGGATCTCGAGCTGCGCGGTGCAGGCAACCTGCTGGGTGCGGAACAGAGCGGCCACATCGTCGGCGTCGGCTTCGAGCTTTACTGCCAGTTGTTGCGGCAATCGGTCGCACGGCTAAAGGGCGAGAAGGCGGCCGCCGCGATTCGGGCGACCGTAAAGCTGGACTTCGTCTTCGTGGGCGAAGGCGGCCCAGGATCAACTGCGGGCGAAAGCGGTTCCAGCCTCGGAAGGCATGTCGATGGCTACACGGCCTTGAAGGATGCGGAAAACGAGCAGGCGGTCGAGGTCGCACGGATCCAGGCCCGGATACCGGCCGGCTATATCGCGGAAACCCGGTTGCGCATCGATTTTTACCGCAAACTGGCGCTCGCCGATGGCGTCCCGGCCTTGCGGCAAATCGAGTCCGATCTGCGCGATCGCTTCGGGAAATTCGGCGACGAAATTCGCGCCCTGCTGCTGGTTACGGAGATCCGGATCCGCGCGGAACAAAAAGGCATCGTCTCCGTCGAAACCGAGTCGAGTCGTTTGAAATGTTTGCGCAACAGTGGACGGAGGGACGATTGGGTGCAGGTTGGGAGCCGGTTTCCAAGGTTGACCGCCCCCAAGCCCCTCCTACGTTTGCGCGAAATCATCGCTTTTCTGAATAATCTGCCGAACCCATGACGTTTTGCCGCCACCTTGCCACCCTCTTGCTGGCCACCGCTGTCTGCAGCGTGGCTTGGGCGGAAGCGGCACAGCCAGAGCAAGTCGAGGCGTCCGCGACCGAGAACCTCAACCTCCGCTTTGCCAACGGCATCGTCGCGGTGGCCGAGGAGAAGATCATCACAGTGGCCGACGTGATGCGGGAGGTTGCGCCGCTCCTTCCGAGCATCCAGCGGGAAGCCCGGAGCGAAAAGGAGTACAACGAGCGCGTCGAGCAGCTCTATGACGATGCGATCCAAGACCTGATCGACCGCGTCCTGATCATCAAGGAATTCCGCAAGGACGAGGAACGCCACATCCCAATCAGCTACATCGACAATGCCATCGCGGACGAGCTGGCCGGACGTTTCGAAGGGGATCGCTCGAAATTCCTCGCCTACCTGCGTTCGCAGGGAAAAACGATTCGCGACTACCGCCGCGAAAAGGAAGAGGAGATTATCTATCACTACATGCAGGGGCAGCAGCAGCGCTCCCAAAGCATCGTGAGTCCGGTCCGAATCGAGACGTTCTACAATGAGAACAAGGATCGGTTTTACCAGGAGGACCGGGTTCATCTCCGGTTGATCCAGCTTTCGAAAAACGAGGGTGAGACGGACGAGATGGTCCTCGGCCTGGCGAACCAGATCCTGGCCCGGCTAGAGAACGGGGAGAAGTTCGAGGATCTGGCGAAGGAGTACAGTCGCGATGCCCGCCGTTCGCGAGGTGGCGACTGGGGCTGGCTTCAGCGTTCCGACTTTCGGCAGGAGTTCAGCGAAGTGGCTTTCAAGCTCGAGAAGGGCCAGGCCTCAGAGCCGCTGGTTCTGCCCGAGGGCGTTTTCCTGCTTTACGCGGAAGACCGCAAGTACGCCGGCATCCAGCCAATCGACGAAGTCCGGGATCAGATTGAGCGGATCCTCCTGATGCAGATGTCCCGGGCCAACCATGAGCGCTGGCTCGAGCGGCTGCGTCGGAACGGCTACGTCAAGTACTACTGATCGCCCGCTCCGGTCGGATTGAAGAAGGCGGTTCCGTGCCGCCCCGAAGGTGGAAATTCGGGAGACCGCTCGGCCGTGGCGAGGGCGGTCCCAGCGGATCCCCACGCGGGTTTCGGGGTAAAGGCGGCGACCACGGTGCCGACATAATTTTCGAACCGGACGCGCACCCGATCGGAGCGAACGTTGGCCAACCCTCGTGCGATCCAACCCGTTGACTCGCGGCGGATCAAAACGTGCGCCACCGGAAAGCCGGAATCGCCAACGAAAACCACCGTCATCCCCGGCCGCAGCGCGTAGATCGGCATCCGTTCCACCACGAGAACCGTGCGGTCCCGGTAGAGTGGCTGCATCGAGCTGCCGCGGCCGACCAGGACCTGCCGGTCGGGCTGGCTGGCCGCCAGTGCCTCAGCCCGGCGCCAGGCCTCGCCGGGTGAAACCTCGGTCGGGATGGGCGAGCCGTACGAGCTGGACGGATTGCTGGAGACCGACGAAACGACGGGTGACCTCGATGCCGTTGCACAACCCATCAGAAAGGATGAGGCCGCAACCCAACCTGCGAAAATGATGCGCGGGGTGCGCGCAGCACGGCTGGAAATCATGCGCCGGCATCCTAACGATGTCCCGATGGCTCGTGAATAGGGAGTGTCGTCGTGTTCACGGGAAAAGATTACCCAATTCGTGAGCAGGAAATTGCCTCCAGTCGCTTCTGAACCGCCCTTCACACCTTTCATGGCGTACCCAATTCATGGTATATCGGCGTTCGTGGGTTGCCTGGAGACCTGCGAACCTGCAGTCCGGGACTGTGGCCGATCCGACCGAATATGAGCCCGCGAACCGACTTCGGGAGACCGCCGTTGCTGAACGGCCACAGGAGCGGCTCGAAAAGCACGGGCCCCAGGCACTGAGCGACACCGAATTGATCGCGATGCTGCTGCGCAGTGGCACGCATGGCCATGATGTGCTTTCGCTCTCCTCGAGACTCCTGAAGGAAGCCGGCTCGCTGGGTGCGCTGATTGCGTGGGAGCCCGCGGACTTTCAGCGGCTGAAGGGCATCGGCAAAGTGAAGGCGCTTCAGCTTCGCG
This sequence comes from Verrucomicrobiia bacterium, assembly GCA_011525695.1. Lineage (GTDB taxonomy): Bacteria > Verrucomicrobiota > Verrucomicrobiia > Opitutales > Opitutaceae > ER46. The sequence goes on along the minus strand of WYBX01000026.1, from coordinate 61,155 downwards.
CAGTGATGGAAGTTGCCCGCCGCGTGCTGCTGCAACAGGGCGAGGAGACGCCCATGCTCAATCGCGCCGACCGGGTCCGCGAATTCCTGCTGCCCGTTGTCTCCGGGCTCCAGGTCGAGAAATTCTGGGTGCTTTGCCTCAACCGTAAGAACCGGCTGCTGAAGTGCGTTGAAATCACGTCCGGGACCGCCACTGCCGCCCTCGCCCATCCGCGGGAGGTCTTTCGGGCGGCTATCCGGGAATCGGCTTCCGCGGTGGTATGTGTCCACAATCATCCCAGCGGTGATCCGTCACCGAGTTCGCCGGACCTGCACGTGACGCGCCAGCTCCGCGAGGCCGCCCGCGCCGTGGAAATCGAACTCATCGATCACGTCGTCATCGGCCAGACCGGGGCGGATCCGAGCGGCCGGGGCTACTTCAGCTTTCGCGAAGCGGGGCTGCTGTAGGGGCTGGTCGGCGGCGAGACAACCGTCACGTGGCCACGGCGTCCCGCCGTGGCGATGGGTTCCGAAATGCGTTCCAGCGGCGGGACGCCTTACCTCTCAGCGCATCTTGCCGGGCCGCGCCAGAGGAGGGCGCAGCGCGCATTCGACGGGGTGGAAGAGGATGCAATTCGAATTGAATTTCGCCGGTCGGAGACGCGGCGCTACGGCGGGCCGGGCCTCTGGTGGGTTCGGAGATCATTGGTGCGTGCGGCCGCCTGGGGTAGCGCCGGTTTTCAACCGGCGAAAAGCGATCCGAATCACATTTTCAGCAAGACGTGTAGATAGATTTGGCGGGACGCCGCTGCCACTTCGGCCGGCCAGAATACGGCATCACACGATCGCTACAGGAGCGGGGCCAGCAACCGGCTGACATCCTCCACCAGGTTTCCGATGATCCGGTTCCTGCGCCGGCGCCCCGGCTTTGGCGGGCTGCAATGCTGCGCCAGTTCCGCGGCCCAGCGTTTCATGGCCAGGACATCCGGGCTCGAATGCACCAGCACCCCGATTTCGAAATTCACGAATAGGCTGCGGAGGTCGAAATTGGGCGAACCGAGCAGGGCAATGGTGTCGTCCACAATCATCGCCTTGCTGTGCAGCATCCCCGGACCGAAAAGGAGGACCCGGGCTCCGGCCCGCATGAGTTCACGCATGTAATGCCTTCGGGCGAAGTCCGCCACCGGGTGGTTCGAGGACCGCGGCGTGATCAGGGTCACCTTTTTGCCCGAACGCGCCTTCACGATCAGCGAGCGCAACAGGACGTCGTCCGGGATGAAGTAAGGGGTGACGATCCAGATGCTCCGGTTGGCCTCTTGGATCATCGAGACAATCCCCTCGTAGAGTGGATCGCCGGGCACATCCGGGCCGCTGGCGACCACCTGCAGTTCGCTGGCGCCCTGAACCTCGTTGATGCAGTCGAGCGATATTTCCGCGTGGAGGATCTCATCCGACTGCCGGGTTGCGAAGCACCAGTCGGCAATGAACACCTCGTTCAGCAACGCGGCGGCCGGGCCGCTGAGCAATGCGCCGAAATCCTGCCAGCGTTTCGCGTGCCTGACAGGGCCCATGTATTCGCGGGCGAGATTGTGACCGCCGACCATCGCGGTGCAGTGGTCAAATACCGCAATCTTTCGATGGTTGCGCAGGTTGGCCGAGCCCCGGGAGGTGAATGGCAATACCGGCATGAACACGCCCACCTCGCCGCCGGCCCGCCGAATCGGGTTCACATACATCCCGGCGGAAAACATCGAACCCACGGCATCCAGCAGCAGCCGGACCCTGACTCCCGCCCGGGCCCGCTCGGCCAGCAATTTCACCAGCCGTGCGCCCGTGTCGTCCCGGCCAAGGATGAAAGCGGTGATATGAATATTCTCCCGCGCCGCTCGAATCTGCTCCTCCAGCGCCGCATAGGCTTCCTCGCCACTCGTCAGCAGCCGGAGCCGGTTGCCCGGAACGGGCGGCGTCGCGCCGGCGGCGATCACGGCCTGGGTCGTTGGCGAGTGGGCAAAGGGCTGCGGATGCCGCGTCCCGCCCGGCAGCGTCGGTCGCAGGCGCGACTTCCGCTCGGCGAGCTTCCGGAGCTTGCGTCCCCCAAGGAGGAGGTACAGCGGCACGCCCACCCACGGGACAAGAACGATAATCAGCAACCAGGCGAACGTGTTGGCGGGAGCGCGTTTTTCGCTCATCAGCCGGGCGACGAGCACGAGCGCGAGAATGAATCCGCCGATGGCGAAAAGCTGCGCAATCAGGCTGCTGGCGGCCAGGTCTTCGGAGAAGTAGCGCTGGGGGTTGAACATGTCGGCGCAGGAATCACGCTGCCAGCAAAGCGGGCCCAAAACGAAGTGAAAAAAACCTTGCCGTCAGTGGGGCCAATGGCGACGTTCCGCGTTCCTTCGCTGGTAGGATACTCAAGTGGCCAACGAGGGCAGACTGTAAATCTGCTGGCTTACGCCTTCCCTGGTTCGAATCCAGGTCCTACCACCAACCACCCCCGCTTTCACCACTTGCTCGTTGCGTCGGGCCCCCGGCGGGCGCAATTTCACGGCTTATGTCCGTTGAGAACACCGCGAGCAGCGGCCCGGCGCCCAGCGATTTCATTCGCGACATTGTCGCCAAGGACCTCGCCGACAAGCGCTACCAGAAGATCGTCACGCGCTTTCCGCCCGAGCCGAACGGCTACCTTCACCTCGGCCACGCCAAGTCGATCTGCCTCAACTTTGGCCTCGCCCGCGAAAACCAGGGCCAGTGCAACCTGCGCTTCGACGATACCAACCCGACCAAGGAGGAGGTCGAGTATGTCGATGCCATAACTGCCGACGTCGACTGGCTGATCGCCGGCTGGGCCGATCATTGCCTCGGCTTGAAACCGAAGGGCGCCGTTCCCCGGAAGCAATCGCAGGACGGACGAGACGATTACCACCTCCCGGCCGTTCCGCCCGGCACCGCGGATGCGGAGCCGTTCTTTGCCAGTGACAATTTCGAGGCGCTCTACGACTTCGCCGTCGCGTTGATTCGAAAGGGCAAGGCCTACGTCTGCGATCTGTCGCCGAAAGAAACCGACGAGTACCGGGGCGCCCCCGACAAGCCCGGCCGCGAGAGCCCCTGGCGGAACCGGAGCGTGGATGAAAATCTCGACCTCTTCCAGCAGATGCGCGCCGGCGAGTTTCCGGATGGCGCGCGTTCCCTGCGCGCCCGGATTGACATGGCCTCGCCCAACGTCTGGCTGCGCGACCCACTGCTCTACCGGATCCGGCACACCGCCCATCATCACGCAGGCGACAAGTGGTGCATCTATCCGCTATATGATTACGCGCACTGCCTGAGCGACTACATCGAGGGCATCACCCACAGCGTCTGCACCCTCGAGTTCGAGGTGCACCGTCCGCTTTACGACTGGATCCTGGCCGCGCTCGAGTTGCCGCGCCCATTGCCGCACCAGTACGAGTTCGCGAAGCTCAACCTCAGTTACACCATCTTCAGCAAACGCCGGCTTCTCCAGCTGGTGCAGGAAAAACTCGTCGACGGCTGGGATGATCCGCGGATGCCCACCCTGTCCGGTGCCCGCCGCCGCGGCATCCCTGCGGCCGCCATCCGCCGGCTGGCCGCGCTGGTAGGCGTCACGAAGTATGACGGCGTCACCGACGTCGCGCTCTTCGAGCATGCGATCCGGGAGGAACTCAACGGGCTGGCCCAGCGCCGGCTCGCCGTGCTCCGTCCATTGAAGGTCGTGCTCACGAACCTCGCGCCGGACGAAATCATCGAGGTCGACGCCACCAACGATCCGCAGGCCGAACATCCGACCACCCGCCGCGTCCCGTTCACGCGCGAGGTTTTAATCGAGTCCGATGATTTTGCCGAGGTGCCGCCGCCGAAATATTTCCGGCTCAAGCCCGGCGGCGAGGTGCGGTTGAAATATGCCTGCATCATCCGGTGCGAAGAGGTCGTGAAGGACGCTTCCGGGACGGTGACGGAGCTCCGCTGCACGGCCGATCTCAGCACCCGCTCCGGCGGTCCGAACTCCGACCGGAAGGTCAAGGGCACGATTCACTGGGTCAGTGCGACCCGCGCGATCGATGCCGAGGTCCGGCTCTATGATCGGCTCTTCACCGTGGCCGAACCCGGCGCGACGGAGGATTTCAAGCAGTTCATCAATCCGCATTCCGCCGATGTCATCCGAGCCAAGCTCGAGCCATCGCTCGGCGCGGCGACCACGGAGGATCGGTTCCAGTTCGAGCGGATTGGCTACTTCAACCTCGATCCCAAGGACAGCTCGGCAGGCCGTCCCGTCTTCAACCGGACCATTTCGTTGAAGGACACCTGGGCAAAGGGCGGAAAGCCATAGGCGACCAACAGGCGCAGCATGATTTTCCGGCTCCATTTGTGGACGACACGGAGGTCGTCCCTCCAGGAACGTGATCCAGTCCGGGAAGGATGAATCCAGGGATCGGAATTGGATGCACGCGGGGCGGGCTCCGTCCCGGCCTCAAAGATCGATGAGCTGCGCAACTTGAATTCCCCATCGCTATTCACTCACGGGCATTGGCGTTCATTCGCCGTTGGGCGAAATTGCTCCTGCCTGGCGTTGCTGCTGGTCGTACTGACCGGCTGCACCTACGAAGTGGCCACGACAGGCGAACGGGCGACGTCCGTTTCCGCGCTTGCCGGCCGACAGGTTGACGGCCTGCCATTGGACGGCTTCGTTCAACAGCGAACGGCAATCCTCATTGGCGGACTAGGGACCGACGCGGTCGTGGAATTTGACCGAAACGAATCTGCCCTCGGCGATGCCACCAGGCATGGCCGCTTTGCCACGGGATCAGCAACCGCGATCGATCAGCGCGGGTATTTGCTCACCGCCGGCCACTGTGTGGATTGGGGACCGCTGCACGTCCTGCTGGCGGATCGTGACCGAGTCCGGCTGGTCCCGGCGCGAGTCGTCTGGCGCGGAACAGGAACCCGCCATGAACCTGACCTGGCCCTCCTGCAGGTCGTGGAGCAGCTTCCGTCCATTTTCACTTGGGCGACCGACACCCGCATCGGTGATCCGGTCATTGGGGCGGGCCCTGAACAGCAGCCGCCGGTGAATTATCGACTGGCATGCTTTGGGGGGAGGATCCTTGAACTGGGCGACGACATGGGCACCCCGGTGCCGCACACGACTATCCTGCACTCCGCCCCGTTGCGGATCGGCGACAGCGGCGGGCCGCTCGCCACGGTCGATGGCCGGTTGATCGGAATCAACGTGGGTGACATCCAGGAATTCCATGTCGCCCGACTGAAACATACCCGGGCCTCACGCACGCTCAGGCCCGATCCCGACTGGCTGCGGACGATCGTGGAGAATGACAGCAAGCGGTCCGCCGCGCCATGATTCAAGTTTCGTAGGGGCGCAGTCTTGCTGCGCCCGACGTCAGTACGGCTGTGCGCAGTCAATCTTGCAGCCGTAGAGGCGCAGTCATTTCTGATGTTGTGTAGGATGTCCTGTCACCCTTTACCCGTTCTCGCCCCTCCCATGAACGATTCGTTGCCCGTCCTCAATGCCGCCGAGGTCCGCGTCCTGAGCTCGCTGGTCGAGAAACAAATCACGACGCCCGATTATTACCCGCTTTCCCTCAATGCGTTGACCAACGCCTGTAATCAGCTGACGAACCGGGATCCCGTGGTCGCATATGACGAATCCACCGTCGTTCGGGCCGTGGACGGGTTGCGGGAAAAGCGGCTGGCAACCCTCTTTGCCGGGGCTGAAAGCCGGGTCGCGAAATACAAGCATACGCTGACCGATACCGTGCTCCTTACGCCCGCCGAGGTCGCGCTGCTGTGCATCCTGATGCTGCGTGGGCCGCAGACCACCGGCGAACTCCGCACCCGCGCCGAGCGGCTCTTCCGGTTCGATACCCTTGCCGAGGTCGAGGAAACGCTTTCCGCCTTGGCAGCACGGGAACCACAGCCGTTCGTCCTCCGGCTTCCGCGGCAACCCGGCATGAAGGAGCCGCGCCATTGCCACCTCCTGTCCGGACCGGTGGAATCGCCAGCCACGGAGGAGCCAGCCGCCGCCTGCGGGGCCGTCGCCCCGGCTGTCCGCGCCGACGACGAGCGCATCGGAAAACTGGAGCAGGAACTTGGCGCGATCCGGCACGAGCTGGCGCAGCTTCAGCAGCAATTCGCCGAGTTCCGGAAGCAGTTCGAGTGAGCGAAAACCTTCGCTTCCAAGCCGATTCGGCCGCTCGCCGCTTGCCTTCCGGCGAAAACCTCTGGTTCACTGGGCGGAATTGTGAAGCAAAGTATCGTCACCCTTGACATGGAGGGCGTCCTCACGCCCGAAGTCTGGATCGCCGTTGCCGAACGCACCGGCGTTCCCGAACTCCGCCGCACCACGCGTGACGAGCCGGATTACGACAAGTTGATGCGCTACCGGATCGACTTGATGGATCGCCACGGGGTGACGCTCTCCCGGATCCAGGAAACGATCGCCGGGCTGCCGCTCCTGACGGGTGCACGCGCCTTCCTCGACTCCCTGCGGCAACGGATGCCGGTCATCATCCTCTCGGACACTTTCGAGCAATTCGCCCAGCCGTTCCTGCGCCAGCTCGGATGGCCCACGTTGCTGTGCCATCGGCTGATCGTGGAAAACGATCGGATCACCGGATACCAACTGCGGCTTCCCGACCAGAAGAAGAGCGCAGTCGCCGCGTTCCAGGCGCTCAACTACAACGTGATTGCCGCCGGTGACTCGTTCAACGACACCTCGATGCTTGCCCAGGCCAACCATGGAATCCTGTTTCACGCGGCCGAGGGACTCATCCGGCAGTTTCCCCAATTTCCTTCGGTCAGCACCTATGGGGAGCTGCGCCAATTGATTGACGAACGGGCGGCGGGATGACGTCGCCGTCGGCCCAGGCGGCATCTCCTGGCCACGGCCTGGGGCGGCTCGAAGCCGTAACTTCCCAGCAAGCGGCGGGACGCCGCTTCCACGTCAATCCACGGTACCCTCGCTTAGCAGCGGAAAACGGCCGCTTATGAACCCGGCATGATTACGCCGATTCCTGGAGCCGGCAAAATTGCGGACCTGCCGGCCTGCGTTTCGCGCCCCGGTTGACTTCACCGGGTTTCTCCCGACCAATTCCGCGCCATGCCGAAAAGCGCCGTACTCCTCGTCAACCTGGGCTCTCCCGATTCGACCTCCGTTCCGGATGTCCAGCGGTATCTCGAGGAGTTCCTGGGCGATGAACGCGTCATCGACAAGCCGGCATCGAGCTTCCTTCGCTCGCTGTTGCTGAACCGAATCATCATCCCGCGGCGTGCGCCCAAGTCGGCGCATGCCTACGAGCAGATCTGGACCACGGAGGGCTCGCCGCTCATCACGATTTCCCGCAGCGTCCAGCGGAAGCTCTCCTCGGCGCTGGGGCCGGACACACCGGTGTACCTTGCCATGCGTTACGGGAACCCGTCGATCGCGTCCGTGCTCGCCCAGATGTCGGCCGATGGGATCAGCGAGGTGCTGCTCTTTCCGCAGTACCCGCATTACGCGATGTCCTCATGGGAAACGGTGGTCGTAAAGGTCTACGAGGATGCCGCCCGGCATGCGCCGTCGATGCGAATCACCTCAGCTCAGCCGTTTTTTCAGGACGCCGACTACATCGAGGCCCTCCATACCGTCGCCGCCCCCTACCTGGCGGAGCCGCACGACTACGTGTTGTTCAGCTATCACGGGATCCCCGTGCGGCACCTGCGCAAGGCGGATTCCTCCCGAGCGCATTGCCTCGTTGTGAATGACTGCTGTTCCACGCCGGCCCCGGTCCAATCCACCTGCTACCGTGCCCAGGTCTGCGCCACGACCCGCGCCCTCGCCGCCCGGGCCGGACTGACTCCGGATCGGCATTCCGTCTCTTTCCAGTCGCGGCTGGTCGGTGAGCCCTGGCTGTCCCCGTTCACCGATCACGAACTGGAGCGACTCGCCAAGGCCGGAATAAAGCGACTCCTGATCCTCTGTCCCGCCTTCGTGGCGGACTGCCTCGAAACCATCGAGGAGATCAGCGGCGAAGGAAAAGAGACCTTTCTCGAGGCCGGGGGCGTCTCCTTCACGCAGATCCCCTGCCTGAACGATCACCCGGCCTATATCGATTTTCTCGCCAAACGTTCGCATCAGTGGCTCACTTCCGGCCGCGTGTGAACGATCCCGCTTCTACGTCAACCACCCCATCGATTGCAGCTGGCGGCCCGCATTCGCCGGAACCATGCCCGGTAATCGCGCTGGACCCGGCGGGGCGGATCACCGCGGCCAACTCCTCCGCGCTGAAATTCTGGCAATCTCGCGACGGCGAAATGGTTGGCGAACCCTTTGCGTCGCTGTTCGCGTTCGACATTGTCTCGAGCGACCCGGAGTTCCTGGAGGCCCAGTGGGATGGAATTCTCGCCACGGCACTCGACCGCCCCGCGTTGATGTCGGCCCAGCCCCGGGATGGAGCCGCGCAGGAAGCCTGCGTCCGACTCGAAAGGATGTCTGGCTCGGCGGGCGGCTTCCTGGCCACCATCCAGCGGCCACTCCCGGCAGCCGCGGCTGGCGTTCCCCCAGTCGATGGAGCCGCCGCCGCAATCCAGGTGCTCGCTGACAAGGGGACGGTTGGCTTCTTCGATCTGAACCTGAAGGCTGGGCAGTTCCATTATTCGACCGCCTGGAAAAAACTCCTCGGCTACGCCGCGGCTGAACTGCCGGACACGTTGGAAACGTGGCACAAGCTGATTCACCCCGATGACTCCGGCGCCGCGCCCGACAAGCTGCGCCGGAAAGCCGCCGCTGGCGCCCGGCCCTTCAACGTCGAATTTCGGATGAAACACCAACGAGGCCATTGGACCTGGGTCCAGTGCCTCGGCGTTCAACTGGTCACGGAAGCCCACGACCTCGAACGCGTGGTTGGACTTCACCTCGACATTAGCGAACGGAAGGAACTCGAGGATTCGCTCGTCGCCAATGATGCGCGGATGCAGGAGTTGAGTTCCGGGGGGCCATTGGGCGCGTTCGAGCTGGATTTCACCAACGAGGTCTTCTGGTTTTCGCCGGCCTGGGAGGCCCTGCTCGGCTACGAAGAGGGAGAACTCGCGCCACGGGCTGAGTCCTTCGCCGCTGCCCTCCCACCCGAGGAGGCATCGGCCGGCGTCACTGCATGGCTTCTCGCCCGATCCCCCGGCCGGAGCGAATCACTCGAACCCGTCCGGCTGCGCGCCAAGGACGGCCGGCCTGTCCCCGTCCTGCTTGGCCTGCACCGGACCGTGACGCGCAAGCAAGAGCTCGCCCGGGTGGTGGGCTTCGCGGCGGCGCTTCCCGCCAATGTAGCCGCGGCCGAGGGCGGGCTGCCAACCGATTTGTCCGGCGAGGCCTTTGGCACACTCGCCGAAGCCGTCGTAATCGCCGACGCCGGAGGCAAGTTGGTGTTCGCCAATTCCACCGCGGCGCGTCTCCTGCAGCTCCCTGCCGACCAGCTCCGCGGCCAGCCCGTCGGGGATGTCCTCCGGCTCGTAAACCGACAGACGCAACGGCCGTCCGACCAGCCGGTCGAAAGTGCGCTGGCCGCCGACACTCCCCTTCCCTTGATCAGCGAGGATGCCCTGGCACCCGCCGCGCCCGGCGCCGCCAGCATTCCCATCGTCTGGACCGCGCGCGCAGTCTTTGATCCGGACCAGAAGCCCCGCGGGGTCGTGATTGTCTTCCGCAACCCCGAGGAGATGACGCTCACGCCGGAGGAACTGGTCAAAGCGAACCGGTTCGAGACGCTCGGGCTGCTCGCCGGCGGGATCGCGCACGACTTCAACAACCTGCTCACGACGATCCTCGGCGCCGTTTCACTGGCCAAGGACAACCGCGACTATTCGTCCCTTGGCGATGCCGAGAAGGCGTGCATGACGGCCAAGGGCCTGACGAAGCAGCTGCTCTCGTTCGCCAAGGGCGGCGCCGGGACCCAGGCGGTTTGTCCGGCACGGGAAATCCTGGAGGATTCGATCAAGATTGCCGCGGCCGCCTCGACCGCGGAAATCACGCTCGAAGTGGCTGAAGCAACCGATCCCGTGCTCGTGGATCGCGCGCAGATTTTGCAGGTGTTCCAGAACCTGATCGTGAATGCGCTGCAGGCAATGCCGCCCGCCCCTCACCGGCCGCGGCTGCAGGTCCGCGCGGGCAACGCCGCCCTGGCCGAAAACCAGGTGCCCACCCTGCCCGCCGGCGACTATGTGGAGCTCGAGGTCCGCGACAATGGAAGCGGAATCAAGCCCGAGCATCTCGAGAAGATTTTCGATCCCTTCTTCACGACGAAGAAACATGGCACGGGGCTGGGACTGGCCACCGTGCTGTCGATCGTGCGCCGGCATGGCGGGCAGATCGCGCTCGACACCCAGGTTGGCGTCGGCACGGCCTTCACCGTTTTCCTGCCCAAGGCCGACAAGCCGGTTGAGGTCCAGGCCCGCCGGGCCGCCTCGCTCCGGTTCGGCACGGGCCGGATCCTGTTCATGGACGATGATCCCAAGATCTCCGCGCTGACGGCGACGATGCTGGAGAGCCTGGACTACAAGTACGACCTGGCGAAGAACGGCGAGGAGGCCATTGCCCTCTACAAGCGCTACCAGAACATCGGCCGCCCCTACGATGCCGTGATCATGGATCTCACCGTCGTGGGCGGCATGGGCGGCGAAGAGTGCTTCAAGGAACTCGTCCAGCTCGATCCGGACGTCCGCGCCATTGTCGCCAGCGGCTACGACAATGACGACATGGCGCGTGCTTTCCTCGACAAGGGGTTTTGCGGCTACCTCGCAAAACCCTACCGGGTCACGGATCTGGGCCGGATCCTCAAGACCGTCCTGGGCTGATCCGAAATGGTCCGGCCGGCAAGTTTGCTCTGCACATGAACCGATTCCTCCTGTCCTGCTTTTTCATTGGGCTCGCCGCGGGCATTCCCAAAGCGGCCGTCGATGCGCAGTGGATCCCCCTCTTCAACGGCCGCAACCTGGATGGGTGGACACCCAAAATCCGCGGCTTCGCGCTCGGTGACAATCATCAGAACACCTTTCGGGTCGAACACGGCATCCTGAAGGTCGCGTACGACGGGTATGACAAGTTCGACGGCAAGTTCGGCCACCTTTTCTGGCGCGAGCCTCTCAGCCACTACCGGATCCGGGTCGAGTACCGGTTCCTGGGCACCCAGACTCCCGACGGCCCCGGATGGGCGGTCCGGAACAGCGGCATCATGCTCCACTGCCAGCCGCCCGGCAGCATGGACCGGGATCAGAGATTCCCCGTCTCCATCGAGGTCCAGTTGCTCGGAGGAGACGGCACCAGCGATCGCACCACCGCAAACCTCTGCACACCCGGAACCCATGTCGAGATGGGAGGCGAGCTGATCAAGCGCCACTGCACGAACTCGGCGTCAAAGACGTATCACGGCGATCGGTGGGTCACTGTCGAGGTCGAGGTCCGGGGCGGCGAGGTGATACGCCACATCATCGACGGGCAGGTGGTGCTGGAGTACAACCGGCCGCAGCTGGATGAGGCAGACGCCGACGCGCGCAAACTGATCGCCTCCACCGGACTTCTGCTGGAAAAGGGTTACATTTCACTTCAGGCGGAGAGTCACCCCGTCGAGTTCCGGAAGGTCGAGCTGCAGGTCCTCCGCCCGTAACCTTTCACGAAAATCGTGAATGTTCGGGTTGGTCAGCCACGCCCTTCCGCCGCGCCGGCCCGGATCCGCTCCAGCCGCTGGATTACCCAGTCGATGTGCAGGTGCAGTTCGTATAGTTCGTCCGTGTAGGACAGCGGCACCTTCACCCCCGAGACTTCGTGTTGCAACTCCTGCAGCCGCTTCCAGTCAGCCTCGAGCGTGCTGCCCGATACGCCGGATCGCAGATGCTGGTCGATCTCCCTGAGGTAGCTGTACCAGTGGAAGATCTTCCGCCGGGTGCGCCATTGGTACAACGGTGGCGCGACACGGAAAAGCGGGATGAGAAGCACCATGAGCGGGACGATGAGAAGCGCTATCCTCACCGACATCGTCGCCACCCAGAATGGCAGGATTCGCAGGAGCAGCGGCAACCCGGCGCGATGGTAGTGCTCCGCTTCACGCAACAGGCGAAAATCGACCGGTCGTGGTGCGGGAAACGACCCGGGCCGCTCCAGCGCCCCGCCATGCCGTAGCACATCACGGGCAGCTTCCAGCACCAGGGGTGCCAGCCCGGAATAGAACCGCTCATTCACCACCAGAGTGACCATCGCTGACAACAAGGTGAGATCCCGGTCCGGAATATTTCGCGGAATGTCCAGCTGCCCCTCGCCGATCTCCACCGCCGCCAGCCGCGGCAATGCCGCTTCGTAGGCCCGCGGCCGCTGCAGGCCGTGGAATTCGAGCTCCGGGCTCGCCAGCAGCTTTCGAATGAACGGGCTCTGGGGACTGGCAACGAACATCGCCACGTCGACGTCGCCGGCCCGCAGGGCATCGTAGGCGGCCTCTCCCCCGCGGCCGTCGATCTGCACGGCATCGGCGACCCCGGTGAGCTGCATCACTTGCTGGGCCAGCGGGCGGCTGCCGCTCCCCTCCGGCCCTATCGCCACGCGCTGCCCGCGCAAATCCCGCAGGCTGGCGAGCCCGGAATTGCGCCGGGTGAAAATCCAGAGCGGTTCGTGAAACAAGGCTCCGAGCGAACGCAAATCCGTCCCGGCCTCCTCGGCCGCAATCCCCGACTGCACGAGCGCCATCGACACGCCGCTTTCCTGATCCGCAAGCAGCCCCAGATTCTCCACCGAACCCTGGGTCTCGCGCAGCATCACCGTCAGGCCTTCACGCTCGAGCCGCGCGGCCAGCTGCCGTCCAAAGGCATCATAGGCCCCCCCGGGCGCTCCGGTCGCCAGCATGATCGTCCGCGGCGGACCCGGATTGGCGAAAAAAAAGGCCAGGACGATGATGATCCCGGCAAGTGCGACCCAACCCAGTTTGCTCCGGAGCAGGTTTTGCATCGCGCGATCCTTGGACCCGAGTGGCCCCGATGACAACCCAGCAGTCAGCCACGTTGGGTACTACCGGCCCGAATACAGATACCTCCGGCCGCGCCCGGTCGCCGGCGTCCGGCCGGCTGGAATCGCGATTCAGTTGACCGGACGCTCTTGACCGAGTGCCCCGTGCCCCTGCGGGTCCCGATCGCGACGGTCCTCCTCCAACCGCCCGAGCAGCCTCAGCAGGCCGTCGAGGATCGTCAGCGGGTGCGGCGGCCAGCCCGGGATGAAAAGATCGACCGGCACCACGGAAGCCGCGCCGGCATGCACCTGCGGATGCCCGGCAAACACGCCGCCTGAAATCGCCTCGGCCCCGACGGCGATCACGATCTTCGGTTCCGGAACAGCCTCCCAGGTCTTCCGCAATGCCAGCTCCATATTCCGCGAGGCCGGTCCGGTAATCACGAGCCCGTCCGCATGCCGCGGCGAGGCGACGAATTGGATGCCAAAACGGCCGAGATCCCAGCCGATCGTGCCGAGGACATTGAGATCCGCCTCCTCCGCGCCACTGCCTCCTGCACTCACCTGCCGCAGCCGGAGCGAGCGCCCGAAAAGCCGCCGCAGCTTGTCATCCAGCGCCGCCGCCAACCGGACCTCCTCCTGCCCGGGCGCACCGAGCACGAGGTCCTCGCGCCGCCGCGCTGCCATCCGATGATCGCCCGTCTGCGTGATGGCCCCGGCCGGACACGCCTGCACGCACTCCGCGCAGAAGATGCACCGACCCAAATCGAGCGCGATTCCGCCCGCCCCAGGCCGGACAATCGCCTGCGGCGCACATACCGCCACACACGCATCGCACCCTTCCACGCATTTTGCTCCATCCACCCGGAGGCTTCCACCATGACGGTCCGGCAGCGCCGGCGCCGGCCCCTTCGGATACGCCATCGTTTCGCGTCCGCGCTTCAGCCGATGGAGAAATGTGTCGATGACGAACATGGGAATTTGGCTGCGGTGCTGATCAAGTCAGAGAGATCTTTGCGTCGGCGAAGGTTAACGGCGAATCCGGCCAAATTCCCTCACAGATCGAATCCACAGTAGGACAGATTGAAGCTCTTGTTGCAGACTGGGAAATCCGAGATGGCCTGCCCGCGGAGCGCGAGGGCGAGGCCCGTCCAGTTGTGGAACGAGGGATCCACGATCTTGTAGCGGCGGAACCTCCCCGCGCTATCCGTCAGCGCCACATGGCAAACTTCGCCCCGCCAGCCTTCGACCAGTGCCACCGCCAACCGATCCGGCAACAGCCCCGGCAGTTTCTCGCGCACCGGGCCCTCCGGACCGGCCGACAGTTGCTCGCCCAGGAATTCGCCCGAACGCTGCACCTCCAGCCAGCGCACCCGCGCCCGCGCAAACACGTCTCCGCCCGGCCAGACCGCGACCGGCATCTGGGCGAGCCGATGCCAGCCGGCGGGATGCGTGTAGCGCACGTCGCGCACCAGACCGCACGCCCGCGCGGCGGGGCCGACCAGCCCGAGCTCCGCCGCCTGCGCCGCATGCACGGTGCCAACATCCTCAAACCGGGCGCGGACCGTGGCGGCATCCCAAAGCCAGGCCGATGCCCGCTCCGCCTCCGCCATTGCCGACTTCAGCCGATCTCCCAGTTGTGCAATGCGAGCCGGCTCCAGGTCATGCCGGCAGCCGCCGGGCCGCACCAATCCACGTCCAAACCGGTTGCCGCAGACTAGCGCCGTCAGGTTGAGGAAATCGCCCCGGATCTTCCCGCACGCCGCGGACGTCGGCAGGAACGCCACGTCGTTGGCCAGCGCTCCCAGATCACCCGTGTGGTTCGCGAGCCGCTCGAGTTCGAGCGCGACGGCCCGCAGCCACTGTGCGCGCAGCGGCGGCTCGGAGCCGGCCAGCGCCTCCACCAGCATCGCATGGGCGGTCGCATGCGCGATCGACACATCCCCCGCGACCACTTCCATCTGCGAAGCCGTCAGTGGATGCGGCCCGCCAGTCAGCGCCTCCTCGATGCCACGGTGCTGGTAACCCAGGGCAATCTCCAGGTGCAGCACCTCCTCGCCCGCGCACTGGAATCGGAAATGGCCGGGCTCGATGATCCCGGCATGCACCGGTCCAACCGCCACCTCATGCACTTCCCGCCCCTCAACCCGGAAGAACTCGCCCATGCTGGGTGCCGTGCCGGCCTCATCCGTCCGCCGCACCGGCTTCAACCAGGGGTGGCCTTCCGGCCTGATGGCATGCTGCTCCCATAGCTCCCGCTCGAAGAGATGCGCCCCGGCATGCTCGAGGGTCAGCGCGGGATAACCAACGTTCAGCGGCACACTGCGGGCGACGGCCAGCGTGTTGTCCGCGTCGAACGCCAGCACGGCCACGATCCGCGTGCCCGCCGGCTCCGGCACGCCAAACCAGGCACACAGCCGTCCGCCCCGGGCAAGCTCCGCGGCCGTCCGACGGACCAGTTCCGGGCCGGTACATTCGGGCACCTCCGCCCAGTCGAGGCCGGCCACGTTGTCCAGCAGCGCAAATTCGGTGGCGTTCAGCGTGCTCATCGTGCGGGAACCTGGATGACGACCTGCTCCGCCGCCAACAGCGCGGCGTGCACGGCGGCGCCGTCGGCCGCGTTCAGCAGGGTTTCCGAAAGATCCGCCTTTTGCATCATCATGCAGAGCCGCGCGAGCGTGTGCAGATGCAGGCGATCGTCCTGGCAGCAGAGCAGGAAGAACAAGCGGGTGGGCTGGCCGTCCGGCGCTCCAAAATGAATCGGCTGTATGGTGCGGCCAAAGATGAGAAACGAGTCGAGGAACAAGTCCGGCTGCACCTGCCGCGGATGCAGGAAGGCCACCCCGCCAGGCATCGCCGTCGGGCACAATTCCTCCCGGGCGAGGAGGCTGGCGACCAGCCCGGGCAAATCGCAGACGAGCCCGGTCCGATCCGCCAGCGCCGCGAGGTCGCGCACGACGGAGGCCCTGGTCTTCGCCGTCAGCTCCGTCGCCAGGCCTTCATGCTGGAGCAGGCCGGGCAGGATGGGCTCGTGAGGCCGCGGCATCCGGGCCTGGGGCGATGAATTCCGGTGGAAATCCGCCAGCGGCTGGCCGCTGAGCGTCAGGATTCGCTGCGAGGCCCAGGCATCAATCTCGGCCTTGCGGAACACCAGGCGACCTCCGCGCTGTTCGAACGGGATGGTCCCCGCCTTCACCAGCTGATCGATGTCGGCCCGGGTGAGGCTCAGGTAGCGCGAGACCTCGTCGGCGTTGAGGGTGCGGTAGGGCATGGCGTGAGGCGGTGGAGGATTCCGGCGGAGCACACTTACGAACCGGGGAAAAGCGACTGCACGGCGGCGGACCAGGCCTGCTGCAAAACCGGGGGCGTGGCGAGACCCAGCCAGAGCGAGAGGGCCAGCAGCACGAGCGGCGGCAGGATCACGCTCGCCGTTTCGGGATAACGTTTCACGGAGGCCGTCGAAACCACGCGCGGCCTCCCGTCGACGATCGCGAACACCAGGCGGGTCAACCCGAAGAAGACAAGCAGGAGCCCGCCCAGGAGCAGGCCGACCGCCGCCCCGTGGCCCGCCTCGAGTCCCGCCCGCAGCACCCGCAGTTCGCTGAAGAACGGCCCGAAGGGCGGGCAGGCCGTCACCGCGAACATCCCGGTGACGAAGATGGCGGCGGACTGCGGCGTGATGCTCGTCATCCCCCGCACCTCGTCCATCGTGCGCGCCCCCGCCGCCCGCCGGATGTTGCCCGCGCTCAGGAACAACGCGCCCTTGGTAAGGCTGTTGCTCCAGACATGAAACAGCGCCGCCCCCGTGCCGGCCGCCCCGAACGAGGCTCCAATCACGAGGATGCCCATGTGCTCGACACTTGAATACGCAAGCATCCGCTTGAAGTCCCGCGTCGCCAGGAGCAGCAGCGCCGCGACCAGCATCGAGAACAGCCCGAGCCCGAGCAGCGTGCGGGACGCCACGTCGCCCGCGCCGGCGGCGTCGACCACCGCCCGGACGCGCAGCACCGCGGTGAACGCGACCGTCGTCACCCCGCCCGCCAGCATCGCGCCGATGATTCCCGGCGCCTCGCCGTAGGCGTCCGGCTTCCAGGTGTGCATCGGCGCCAGTCCCATCTTCGTGCCGTACCCGACCAGGAGCAGCACCCACGCAATCAACACCCAGGGCCGCGAGAGCCCCGCCCCCTGCGCGGCCAGCGCGTGGAAGGTCAGGTCCCCGGAACCGCCGCCGTGGATGGAGGCATAGCCGAGGCAGAACGAGCCGAGCAGCGAGAAGGCAATCCCGGAGCCGCCGATCAAAAGGTACTTCCAGGTCGCCTCGAACGCCCGGGGCGTGTTGTTGAAATGCAGCAGCGGCACCGCCGCCAGCGTCACGCCCTCGGTCGTGATCCACAGGACGCCCAGGTGCCGCGACTGGTGGCCCGCGCTCAGCAGCCCGAGCACGCCAAGCAGGGCCGCGACGAAAACGCGATTCGGACGCTCGGCGCGGATCCGCAGATACGAGATGCCATACGTCGCGCAGGCCAGGAACAGCAGCGACACCGCCGGCAGCACGGCCCGGGCGAGATCGTCGTAGGCAAACCATGCCCCCGGCTCGACCGGCGGCGGATCCACCAGCAACCAGCAGGACAGCACGAGATGGACAAGGCCCACCGCCGGCAGGAGCCAGGGCCGCGTCCGATCGCCGGGCCACACGGCGGCGGCAATGGCACCCGCAAAGGGCAGCAGGATGAGCAGGTGGGCGTTCATTCGCGAAGGACGGTGAGCTTGCGCGTGTCGAGCGAGTCGAAGGCGCGCTGGATGCGATCCACGATGATGCCGATGACGAACACGCCGACCGTGAGGTCCAGCAGGATGCCCGACTCGACCAGCAGCGGCGTCGAGTGGAGGAGGAGCATTCCGAAGAGATAGATGCCGTTCTCCATGATCAGGTAGCCGCAGACCTGTGAAATCGCCTTCACCCGGCCGACCAGCAGCACGAACCCGGTGAAGATGGTCGCGAGGGCGCCCGGCACCAGGAGCGTGCCGGCATGCTCGGGCAGCAGCGGCAACCTTTGGGCCACCGCCACGGCCGCAATGGTCCCAATCGCGCCCAGCAGCAGCGAGGGCACGAACCCGATGAACGGCTCGATTTCCCGCTCGATGTTGGCCGCCCGCATCGCGCGGCGGAGCAGCGCCGGGATGCCAAACCCCTTCACTCCCATCGTCACCAGGGCGACGAGGGCCACGGGCCAGTGGAACTCACGCGTGATCACGACCGGCAGCATGCCCAGGACCACGCCCTGCACCGCCATGGCGCGAATCACCGAAGGCAGCCGGCTGCTGCCGAGCGCCAGCAGGTTCAAGCCCATGGCTAGGCCGATCAGCAGGTTCAAGGTCGAATTCATGCGGGGCCGCCTTTCCACGCCAGCAGGAGCGCAAACAGACACAGCAGGAAGGCGATTGTGAGGAGCAGCGGCACCCGCCGGAACGCAAAGCGCGCAAGGAGCGACTCGACCAGCCCGACGCCGATCGTCACCGCCCCCACGGCGCCAACCAGCGCTGCGGTCGCCGCCAGCGGCGACATCCGGCCCATCGGCAGCACCGCTTCGCTGAGGAGCACGGCGAACAGCAGCAGCTTCAGCGCCGCGCCATGGAGGATGACCGCCAGCGGCGGTCCACTGTGATCGAGCACCATGACCTCGTGAATCATCGTCAGCTCCAGGTGGGTGTTGGGGTCGTCGAACGGCACCCGGCAATTTTCCGCGAGCAGGACCGCGAAAAGCCCGGCCGCCAGCAGCACCGCGCCGGTTCCCGCTGAAAGCGCAAGCATGCGGTCGAGTGCCACGCTGCCGGACTCGACGCTCAGGGCCAGGATTGCCGTGATCAGCGCCGCTTCCGTCAGCACGGCATAACTCACCTCGCGGGCGGCACCCATGCCTTCGAAAGCGGAGCCGGTTTCCATTGCCGCCCACGTGGTGCAGAACCGGGCGACGGCCAGGAGGTACACGAGGAGGATGACATCGCCCTTGAAGCTCAGCCCGCCGCCAAACGGCCCGATCGGCAGCAGGATGGCCGCACCCACCAGCGCCACCCAGGCGACGGCCGGCCCGGCCACAAAACCGGGGGAGGCGAGCGTGCTCATCACCACGCTCTTCCGCCACAGCCTCGAAAGGTCGTAATAGAGCTGCAGCACCGGGGGGCCGCGCCGCCCCGCCACCCAGGCTTTCACCTGGTTGATGATGCCCGGCAGCAGCGGCGCCAGCAGGATCCACAGGGTCAGCCGCAACAGGATGTCGAGGAGCGTGCTCATTTCATTTCCCCCACCAAAACCAGGGTCCCCAGGGCCGTCAGTCCGCCGGCCAGGTAAACGAGGTAATACTGCAGCCGGCCGTGCTGCAGCTGCCGGGCCGCCCCCGCCACCTGCATCACCGCGCCCGCCACCGGCCCAATCAGCCTTTCGAGCACCGCCTCCGGCATCCGCTCGATCCGGTGCGCGCCGGCCGGGAAAGGCCCCCTCGGACGGCGCTGGCGGCGCTCCGCCCCAAAAATCCACCCGAACCAGCCCACCGCAATCGCCGCCATCGCGCCGCCAGTGTACTGCATCCGGGCTGCGGGACTTGCGTATCCGCAATCCCATGTCAGCGATCGCCTCAGCCCACGGGCCCGGGCGCTGGCCCACAGCCCGGCGCCGGCGGCCAGCGCCAGCGTCACCAGCACTGCATTGGCCAGCCCCAGAGTCGGCAGCGGTGCCGGCGGGGCTCCGGCGGCCCAGGGGGGATTCCAGGCTGCCACCGCCCGGCCAGCCGCCGGCCAGAACACCGCCGGAGCCAGGCCGATCGCAAGGCAGCCGGCGGCCAGCACCACCATCGCCCCCCGCATCGATCCGCCGCATTCGTGCGCCTCCGCCGCCACCCGCGTCCGCGGCGCACCCAGGAACACCACGGCGCCGGCCTTCACGAACGCGGCCAGCGCCAGTGCACCGGCCAGCGCCAGCATGAGCACCGCCGGCATTGCCGCCCATGCCGCCGGGCTCCGGCCCGCCACGACGTCGAACAGGCCCAGGTAGATCATCCACTCGCTGACGAAGCCGTTGAGCGGCGGCAGCCCGGAAACCGCCATCGCCCCGATCGTGAAGAGCACCGCCGTCCATGGCATCGACCGCCACAGCCCGCCCAGCCGGCTCATTTCGCGGGTGCCCGTCGCATGCAGCACCGATCCCGCGGCGAAGAAGAGGAGCGCCTTGAACAACCCATGGTTCCAAACGTGCAACAGCGCCCCCGCCAGCAGCAGCCGGCCCCAGCCGGCATCGCCGTCGGCTGCACCCAGCAGCCCCCCACCCAGGCCCACGGCGATGATGCCGACATTCTCGACCGAGCAATAGGCCAACAGCCGCTTCAGGTCATTCTGGGCCAACGCCAGGGCAATCCCGAGCAGCGCGGTCGCGGCGCCTATCCCCGTTATCGTCCAGCCCACGGCCGCCGGCGTCGGCAGCCAGCCACTGAACCGGATCAGCCCATAGACTCCCATTTTGATCGCCACGCCTGACATCAGCGCCGATACATGGCTGGGCGCATTTGCGTGCGCCGACGGCAGCCAGATGTGCAGCGGGAACAATCCCGCCTTCACCGCAAATCCGGCGAAGGCCAGCCAGAACAGCGGGCCCAGCTCCGGATGCGCGCGCATCGGGCCGAGTTCCCAGCTGCCGGTGCGGCCGGCCAGCGCGGCAAAGAATGCGAAGAGGCACAGCGTGCCGGCGTGCGAGGCCGCAAGATAAAGCCAGCCCGCGGCGCGAATCTCGCGCCGCTGGCGATCGAGCGTGATCAGAAAGAATCCGCTGAGCGCGAAAAGCTCCCAGGCGATGAGAAAATGGAGCCCGTTCGACGACAGCAGCACGAAACCCATGCTCAGGATCATCACACCCCACCAGAGCCGCCCCCGGGCGGCCGAGTCGGCATGGGCGTCGTCCGGCCAGTATCCGCGCGCATAGATGGCACCGAGCCCACCGACCAGCCCGAGGAGCGCCATGAACCAGGCGCTCAGTCCATCGAGCCGGAGGTGCAGCCGCTCGCCGCCCACCCGCACTGCGCTCCACCACTCCCAGTCCGGCGCACCCGCAAACACGGCCACCGCCGCGGCGAGAATCGAACCCGTTCCGACCACCATGCAGGCCAGCCATATCCGCGGCCAACGCGGCCCCGGCACAATCGCCGCGACGCATGCGACCAGCGCCACCAGCAGCATCGCCCCGACGCTCACGTTACCACCTTCCCTTCCCCTTCACCCCGTCCCGATCGGTCCGCCGAATCCACGGCTCGGAGGATCTCCTCGTCCGGCGCGGCCTGCAGGACCAGCTCCCGCAGCGGACCGCGGGCCAGCAGCCGGCAAAGCCGCCCCAGCAAATCGAGATGTGCCCGGGGCGACGGCGCCACGAAGAAGAACAGCCGCGTGATCGGAAGTTCATCCGGCACCGGTTCCTTCACCACCAGCGGATCGCGGAGCAGCAGGAGCGCAATCGTGCCGGAATCACGTCCCAGCGAGACGCGGGTGCTGAGATGCGGCATCGCGAAGCCCCCGCCGATGGGCGCGAACGATACGCTGTTGCCCGCCGGCAACCGCTGCGCCAGCAGCTGCCGGATCGCCGGTGTGGCCCCCGGCAGCCGCGTGACGATCTGCTGGAACACGCCGATTACGCCCGCCGCCGGCACGTCGCGCCAGATGCCGCCGGCCCGCAGCAGCGGTTCAATCCTCCAGCCGGTGGAAAAGGCCGGCGCTTCCGGGGCGAGAAACCCGGCCTTGGCGGCGAGCCCGCGCGTCGCCGCCCACTCGGCCACCTGCGCCCGGTCGAACAGCAGCCGGCCCCGATCCGGCGTGTGGGGCAGCCCCTCGTTGCGCATCCAATCCTCCACCACCGTTTCTGAAACACCGAAGGATTCGGCAATCTGGATGAGGTTCAGGTACATGGTCGTTTCAGGAAATACATGAGCCCGCGCGGATTCATGGCCGGGCTCCCAGCAATACCAGGAGTCCGAGCCCGACGACGCCCGCCACGAGATAGAGCAGATAGGCCTGCACCCGGCCATGGTGGATCCGACGCGCGGTGTTCGCGACCTGCAGCACCACCCCGCCCGCCGGCTGGATCACGTGTTCCAACACCACTTCCGGCGTATGCTCCTCGAACCCGGCCCGCTCCGGAAACGTCGCGACGGCCCGGAGTTCGTGCCGCTGCGGACGCAGGATCCAGGCAAACCATTCGGTGAGGGTGCCGGCGAACGACCCGGCCGTGTACTGCATCCGCGCCGTCGGCCCGGCGTATCCGCAATCCCACGTCAACCCCCGCCGCAACCCGGCCCGGCGCGTGCGCGCCCACAGCCAGGCCGCCGCCACCGCGGCCAGGATCGCCACGGCGGCATGGATCCGCCCGAGCGCCCCCAACGCCGGCGGCATGCCCAGGCTGCCCCAGGCCGGGTTCCAGGCCGCCGCCGCCCGCGCCAACGCCGGCCAGACCAGCACCGGCGCCAGCCCGATCGCGACACACCCGAGTGCCAGCACGATCATGGGCACGCGCATCCGTTGGCCGGCCTCCAGCGCGCGCACCGCACCCGCGCTCCGGGGCGTCCCCAGGAACACCACCCCGCAGACCTTGATGAAACAGGCCAGTGCCAGCGCACCCGTGGCCGCCAGCATCACGGCCGCAAAGGCCGCCGCCAGCGCCGCGGTGCCCCGGGACTCCACCGCGTCGAACAGCCCAAGGTAAACGAGCCATTCGCTGACAAACCCGTTCAGCGGCGGAAGCCCGGAGATGGCCGCCGCCCCCAGCGCGAACAGCCCCGCCGTCCAGGGCATCCTGGTCCACAGCCCCCCGAGCCGGCTCATCTCGCGCGTGCCGGCCGCATGCACCACCGAGCCGGCGCCGAGGAAGAGGAGCGATTTGAACAGCCCGTGGTTCCAGACGTGCAGCAACCCGCCGGCCAGGGCGATCCGACCCCACGCCGCCTGCCCCTGCGCCACCGCCAGCAGCGCGAATCCAATTCCGATCAGGATGATCCCGATGTTCTCGACGCTGTGATACGCCAGCAGCCGTTTCAGATCGTGCTGGCCGAGCGCAAACGCAACCCCCAGCACCGCACTGATCACACCCAGCAACGCAATCACCCAGCCGGCCGCCGCCGGCACCGGCAGCCACCCACTGAACCGCACCAGCCCATAGATGCCGAGCTTGATGCTCACCCCCGACAGCATGGCCGAAACGTGGCTCGGCGCGTTCGCGTGCGCGGACGGCAGCCAGATGTGCAACGGAAACATCCCCGCCTTGAGTCCGAAGGCCGCCAGCGCGAGCCAAAACAGCGGCGCCAGTTCCTCCTGCTCCTGCATCGATCCCAGTTCCCAACTTCCGGTGCGCACCGCAAGAATCGCAAAGAAGGCGAACAGGCAGAGCGTGGCGACATGTGACGCCCCGAGATACAGCCAGCCCGCTGCCCGCACGTCGCGCCGCTGGCGATCCAGCGTAATCAGAAAATAACTCGCGACCGTAAACGCCTCCCAGGCGATGAGGAAGTGGAGCCCGTTCGCTGAAACCAGCACCAGGCCGATTGCCGCCACCAGCACTGCCCAGCCGAGCCGTCCCGCACGAGCCGATCGTGGATGGCGCTCTTCGGCCCAGTACTCCTGCGCGTAAACCGCTCCCAGCCCTCCCACCACGCCGAGCAACGCGAGGAACAGCGCGCTGATCGCATCGAGTCGGAAATGCAGCTGCTCACCCCCGATCTCGAAACCGCTGCGCCAGTCCCAGTCGGCCCAGCCAGCCAGCACGCCGACAGCGGCCGCCAGCGCCGCGCCGGTTCCCACCGCTATTCCCATCAGCCAAAGCCGCGGTGCCGCCCGTCCGCTCACCATGGCCAGCAACAGTCCGGCCCCGGCAATGAAAAGCAATGTGCCGGCCGTTATCACTGGAGAGACTGGAACCCCCATCGCGGTTGCTCGAACCCGCTCCCGGTGGCGGTCGTTGGGCCACCCGCGGACCTCCGCCAGTCTCCACCGGGCACAACTTGAATCCGGGACGCGATGATCATGGTTGACCGGAGAGGTTGGACGGCGGCTGAACATCCGCAGCATGCGCCTCGGCCGACCAAAGGAAAAGCCCGCAGCTGGGGCAGACCCCGAACCGCCCGGGCGTGGCCAGATCCGCGAGCAGTTCGGGAGTGAGTCTCTTGTGACAGCCACCGCATGAACCGTCCTGCACTTCGACGGTGCTGAGCTTTCCCGCCAGCGCCAGCCGGTCATGATGCCCGAGAATTGAACTGGGAAGCCGGGCGCGCACCGATTCGACCTGGGCCTGCAGCAGCCCTTCCTCCCGGCTGCCAGGCGGCACGCGGCGGATCTCATCCGCCAACCAATTCAGCGAGCGCAGTTGGCTCAAAACCTCGGCCGAATACATGGCGTCGAATGGCTCGGTCGGGTTCAGGCGCGGACGCTCCTCTCCGGATTCGACTTCGCCGGCTGGACCGTCACCGGTTCCGAAACGGCCGCGGGACCGGACCAGACAAACGCGTTGCAATTGGGGCATACGCCGTAGCGCCCAGCCACCCGCAGTGCGCCGAGTTCTCCGCTGGGCAGCTTCAGATGGCACGCGCTGCAATTCGCTCCGGCCAGACGCACGATGCTGGGCTTACCGCATGCGGCGAACCGGTCGTGGAGGAAGAGTAGCGAGTGAGGCAGCTTCGTCCGGGCCACCGCGACCTGCTTTTCTATCTGCAGCGCGGCAGCGCTCCCCTCCTTCAACCCACGACGCTCACCCTCTAACCGGTTCACATCGCGCAACACATCCAGAATAGCCGTTGTGTACATGTTCTGGCCCATGTTGCACGGCGTCGGCCAGTTCAGGAGGTGCAATTGCTAAAGGCTACGGTTTGGATGTTTATGCAACTTTCGCTCGCTCCTAGCCAGCGATACCCCTGCACCCCGCTGTGCTAAGGTGCAAGATTTGCGTTCGTTTCGATGCAAAATCTGTCATCACTGCCTCGTGGATCCTGCCAATATCACCATCGCTCCACTTGATCGGGACCCTGCGGACTTGCGGGCGATTGCGACGATTCTCGAGGACGAGGGGTACCGGGTGCTTCCCGCAACGACCGAGGCACAGGTGGAACAGGCAGCATCCGAAGGGCCGATCAACCTTGTCGTGAAAGGCTATGATGCGGGGAACGTCGATGTGATCGGCTTTCTCAACCGAATCCGTCGGATTTCGCCCGACACCGAATTCATCCTGTGTGGCCGCGGCGGCACGATTGCCACGGCGGTGGAGGCGATTCACCAGGGCGCCTGCGACTACCTCGTGAAGCCGGTGGCCCAGCCTGCCCTCTTGAAAGCAGTCCGCAAGGCGCTCGAGCGCCAGGCGCTGGTCGCGGAGGATCCCAAGCTTCGCCAGAGCCTGAAACGCCGCGCCGAGCCGGACCTGTTTGTCGGTACCAGCCGGCGGATGCGCGATGTCATCGAGATCCTCAACGAGATAGCTCCGACGAATGTCCACGTCCTGATCACGGGCGAGAGCGGCACCGGAAAGGAAATCGCCGCGCGCACAATCCATGAAAAAAGCCGGCGGCGCGAGCATCCGTTCATCGCGATCAACTGCGCCGGACTGACCGAGAGCCTGATCGAATCCGAGCTCTTTGGACACGTCCGTGGCGCCTTCACCGGTGCCGTTAGCGAGCGGCCGGGGGCATTTCAGCTCGCCGACCGGGGCACCCTCTTCCTCGATGAGATCGGGGATCTCTGCGCGAAGGGACAGGGGGATCTCCTGCGCGTGCTCGACGACGGGATGTTTCGTCCCGTGGGCAGCCCCCGGCCGCTGCGGGCGGACGTACGCGTGATTGCCGCGACCAATCGCAATCTCACCGCGCTGGCCAACGAAGGCCGCTTCCGCGACGACCTGCTCTACCGGCTCAACATCGTCGAACTGCCGCTTCCGCCGCTGCGCGATCGACCCGAGGACATTCCCGCGCTGGTGAATTCGTTCAATGCCCACTTCTGCGCCCGGCATGGACGGCGGCCAAAGGTCTTCAGCGCGGAGTTTCTTGCCCAGCTCGGCCGTCACCCATGGCCCGGAAATGTCCGCCAGCTGCGCAGCCTCATCGAACGGCTGGTGGTGACTGTTCGGGCAAGCGAGATTGGCGCGGAGTTCGCGCCGCCGGTGCCCGCTGCGAGTTCCGGTGGAGTCTCGAAGGCCCTGTTCGCAGTGGAACCCGGCTGCAGCATCGCCGAGGTCGAGTTGCGGCTGATTCGTGAGACGCTTGCACGGGTGACCCGCAATCGGCGCGAAGCGGCGAAAATCCTGGGCATCAGCCCCCGCGCCCTGGCCTACAAGCTCAAGCTCCTGCGGCTGGCTCCATCCAGTTCCTGGCCCGATGCTGGAAACTGAGCCGTTTTGGTGTCGTCCCAAGTGTCGACGCATGGGAATTTCCTCCCCCGCAATCCGTAAGGGACAGGTCGATTCGGTACCATCGAAAGGGACAGGTTGTTTTGCGGTTTTGCGCTTCGGAAGCAGCCTCCTAAACGTTTCCTAAGCGGCCGCTTGACAGCGCGATGCGGCGATCGACTCGGCTCTAACGTAGCCCGTCCAATCAATACTCCTGCCAGGTGAACGCATGGCAGAGCGCCACGCCGGCCGCATCGGCTTCGTCGACTGCCAGCACGCGGCCGTGACCCAGCAGCGCCATCACGGTCCTTGCCACCTGCTCCTTGCTCGCCCGGCCGGCGCCGACCACCGCCTGCTTCACGCGGAGCGGCGGATACTCGAACACCGGCCGATCCTTCAGCGCGGCCGCCGCGATCGCCGCACCCCGTGCCGCACCCAGGATCTGCGCGGTCTGGACGTTCTGCACATAGATCGTCTGCTCCAGGGCGACGTGTCGGACGTCCACACTTTCCAGGAACGAGGTCACGCCGCGGTGGATCTCGCCCAAGGCCGCCGCCATTGAGTGCTTGGGCGCCACCCGGATGGTCGTACAGCGCAGCAGCACGGGCGGCCGGCCAGCCCTGAATTCAATCAGCGCAAGGCCGGTTCCCCGGAGCGATGGATCAATTCCCAGCACCGTGCCGGTGAATGGCCGGCGCACGGGCAGCGTGATCTGCGCCGTCAACCGGCTCCGCCGGCCCGATATCGCATCCACGGCAACCGGCGGGAGCTGGACGGCCGCCGGCATTGGCCGGCCGGCCAGCTTCGCCGCCCACATCTGCCTTACATTCATCCTCGCCATGAGTGAAATGCCCACCGAATCACGGACGCCGGCGAAAGAGAATCCCGGAGTTAAGCCTCCATACCAACTCATGGCATGGTACCACCCCATCGCCTAATCAACCTGTCCCTTCCAGAACCCAACTCATGGCATGGTACCACCCCATCGCCTAATCAACCTGTCCCTTCCAGAACCCGCCTCGCAATCGACCTGTCCCTTTCAGAAATTAGCCTGTCCCTATCGGAATTAACCTGTCCCTTTCGGCTACTCCGTTCGGCAAAGCCCACCTGTCACCCTCGATTTCGGCCGAAGGGCTCACCAAAGGAGCTTCACTCCCGCCACCGCGCCCACCGCCAAGGCGAGATTCTCGAAAACGCGCTGGTTGATCACCGCCAGCAACTTTCTCCCCAGCCAGATGCCGACCAGCACCACCGGCACCAGCAGCGCGTTGATGGCGAGGCTCGCGCCCGTAATCAGGTCGAGCTGCACCAT
The DNA here is from genome assembly GCA_011525695.1 of Verrucomicrobiia bacterium. Lineage (GTDB taxonomy): Bacteria > Verrucomicrobiota > Verrucomicrobiia > Opitutales > Opitutaceae > ER46. Next base: position 33,481 of record WYBX01000026.1, on the reverse strand, counting down.
GAAGGGCACCTTGAACAGGTTCAGCAGCAGGAAAAACACCGCCCCGGTCCCGACGTAGTGCAGTTTCGGCAGCCGCATTGACAGCATGTAGATCGCCATCAGCGGTGCCGCCGCATTCGCAATCAAGGTCGTGAATCCGGCCAGGATCCCAATTCCCGGGGGAAACCACCGCGGCGCCGTGACCAGCGCGGCCGCATCCACGCCCGCCTTCACTCTGGCCGCCCGCCAGCGGTTGATCAGCGTCAGAGCGACCAGGGTCACCACGATCGATCCGATCAATACCCGGGCCTGACGATCATCGATCTTCCCCAACGCCAGGTAACCCAGGAACACACCGATGGCCGTCCATGGGAACAACCGCCGCAAATGCTGCCATTGCGCGTGCTGCCGGTAGATGATCACCGCCACCAAATCCGCAAAGCACAGCATCGGCAGCACCATCCCCGTGGCCTGCTTGGCCGGCAGCATCTGCGCGAAAATCACCACCGAGAGCATCCCGAGTCCGCCCACCCCGGACTTCGAGATCCCCACCAGCAGCGCGGCGACCATCGCCAGCGTCCAATCCGTCAGGTCAAAGCCCATGTTCACGCGATCGCCTTGAACTGTCCCTCGCTCACCTCGAACACCTGCCAAGCCCCCATCTCGGCATCGGGCAGGTGCGTTCCCGTGGCGATCACCTGCGAGTCCGGATCCACGGCCGCCCAAAAACGCCGGCGCCGCCCCGGATCCAGTTCGCCGAGCACATCATCCGCCAGCAGCACCGGCCGGACGCCGCTCCGCTCGTGGAACCATGCGGCCTGCGCCAGCCGCAGGGCCAGGACCAGCGATCGCTGCTGGCCCTCGGACGCAAAATCCCGCGCGGCCGTGTGCCGGACGGTGAATTGAAAGTCGTCCCGGTGCGGCCCGGCCAGCGTCGAGCGCATCTGCCGGTCCCGCTCCCGCCCCGACTCCAGCCGTGCCAGCAGCGCCTCCGCCGACGCCTCCCCGAAGTTCGGCACGTATTCCAGGCCCGCCGGCTCGCTCTCGTCGCAGAGTTTCGCATACAGCGCGCGGATCTGGAGGGCGAGTTCCTCCAGACCGGCCCGGCGCGCCGCAATCAACCACGCCCCGGCTGGCGCCATCTGCTGTTCGAAGGCCGTGAACTCGACCGCCGTCCCCCCGCCCGACCGGAGCAACGCATTGCGCGCCGCCAGCGCCCGCGCGTAAACCTGCAGCGCCCGAAGGTAGTCCGCATCCATCGCCGCAAACGTCCCGTCGAGCCAGCGCCGCCGCTGCACCGGCGTCCCGCGCACGAACTGGAGATCCTGCGAGGAGAACACCACCGTGGGAAACCGGCCGATGAACTCCCCGAGCTTCGTCAGCCGCTCCTGATCATGCCACACCTCCTTGCCGTCATGCCGCACCTTGATGGTGAGCGCCGTTTCCCGGAACCGCTCGTGCTCGAGGCTGCAACCGATCGCACCTGTGTGCTGCCCATGGCTGATCAGCAGCCTTGAATCCGTCGTCCGGAACGAGCGCAGCGCCGTGATGAAGCCGGCCGCCTCCAGCAGGTTGGTCTTGCCCTGGCCGTTGGCCCCGACGAGGAACTGTTGCCGGCCCGCGAACTCGAGCGTGGCAAAGCCCACGTTCCGGAAATGCCGCAAGGTGAGTTTGCGCAGGAGCATGCGTGGATCACGGGTTGTTCAGCCGCAACGATGCAGATGGTCTCCCGCTAATCACGCGAATACGCGCGAATCTCGGAAGGAAAGCCACGCGTTTCAATCGCCCTCCAAATAGTCCGGAGTCGCCAATGGCGAGTCGCCGGGCTCGTGGAAGGATTCCTCCGTTGATGAATTCCGTCCTACGTTCCATCCTTTGTTTCTACTCGCTACCCGCTGCTCGCTACTCGCTACTCACCGCTCGCTCCTCGCTCCATTCCCCCATGACCTTCGAAAACCTGCTCGCCGAGACCGCCCGGACCCTGCACGCGCTCCCGTCGTTGCGCCCGGCCATCGATCGCGCCGGGGAAATGATCCTCTCCACCCTACACCGCAATGGGAAACTGCTGGTCTGCGGCAATGGCGGGAGCACCGCCGAGGCGGCCCATTTCGCCACCGAACTGGTCGGCCGTTTCGCGAAGACCCGGCGCCCGCTCCCGGCCCTCGCCCTGTCCTCCGACGGCTCGCTCGTCACCTGCATCGGCAACGACTTTGGCTTTGACGAGATTTTCTCCCGTCAGATCAACGGGCTCGCGCGGCCCGGCGACCTCGTGGTCGTGCTGTCGTCGAGCGGGAACTCGGCCAACATCCTCACGGCTCTCCAGGAAGCACGGAAGCTCGGCCTTGATTCGATCGCTTTCCTCGGCCGGGGGGGAGGACGGTGCCGCGGCCTTGCCACCTGCGACCTCATCATTCCCGGCGACAGCGGCGCCGCCGCGCAGGAATGCCACCTTTTCCTGATTCATTATTTCTGCACGTTGATCGATCAGGAATTCGCCCCGCCCGTTCCTTCGCGGTAAAGGCTCGTTTCAAACCGGTGCAGTCTGGTTTGGTCTCTGTGCGCTCTGTGCCCATGGATTGAATGGCTCGAGCGGTTTCGTGGGTTTGGTGTGTTTCGTGGGCCGGAAAGTCGACTCACGCCCTTCGTTCCCTTCGTTTTCTTCTGTTCATAGTCCGAAGCTCGCCTCGCCATTCGTTCGCCGCGCGGAAACTATTTCGAGTTCCGGATTGCCAATCGGCCGTTTCTCCTAGGGTTCTTGGCTCACAACCTTATGAGCACCACCGCGCCTGCCAACGAACACGCCGTCATTGCGACTTCCCTGGGGGAAATGACCATCGCCTTCTGGCCCGATGTCGCCCCGGGCACGGTCGAGAATTTCAAGAAGCTGGCGCGCGAGGGATTTTATGACGGGACCGCGTTCCATCGGATCATCAAGGGGTTCATGATCCAGGGCGGGTGTCCCAACACCAAGGCCGGTGCCCGTGGCATCCCCGGCACCGGCGACCCGGGCTACAAGCTCAAGGCCGAGTTCAATTCCAAGCCGCATGTCCGCGGCGTCATCTCGATGGCCCGGGCGCAGGACCCCAACAGCGCCGGCTGCCAGTTCTTCATTGTTCACGGAGATGCCCGCTTCCTCGATCGCCAGTACACCGCCTTCGGCGAGCTCGTGAAGGGTGACGATGTCCTCGAACAGATCGCCAGCGTGCCGACGAAATCCGGTGGCGGCGGCGAAAAGAGCGCGCCGATTGAGCGCGTCGAGGTGAAGAGCGTGAAGCTGGTGCCGGCGGCTGCTTAGCCCTGTGTTTGCGCCACAATTCTGATGTAGCGCAGTCCAGCGTGGCACGGGCATTCTGCCCGTCGAGGGTGCTCCGCGCCGCCCGAAAGTTCCCCAATCCCGCGCGCATGCGCGGAAACTAGCAGCCCGTCAGCAAGGCCCGCCAGGTTGCCGGAAAAATGGCATCAATGCCTGCTGCGCTCGACTGCAAGTCCGACGGGCTGCTAAGCGAGGTCCCGGAGGCTGCCGAACTGCGGGTCGAAAAGCCGCTGGTAAGTCCGCACGATCATCCCGTCGGTCAGCCCGGCCAACCAGTCGCAGATCCGCCGCGCCTTCCCGGCCCGGGAGTTCTCGGCCTCGATCAGCCGCCCAATCCGCGGCGGCAGCAGGTGAATCACCCGGGGTCCACGATCGACATAATGGCTCCAGCAGGATTCCCATAGCTGGAAAAGAATCCGGCGGGCCTTGTGCTCCACCTGCTGGAGTTGCGGACTCTCGAAGATGATGTCGTTGGCAATCTTCTTGTAGAACGCCGCCTCACGCTGCACCCCCGGCGCCACCACCAGCTCGAAGCGATACCGGTTGGTCTCCGCCGACATGTAGTTGCTCCGTTCGCGCAGCCGGCAAGCGGTGATGAATCCCCCCACCTTCCGGGCAAAGACATCCTCGAGCCGATCGCCCCGGATGGCGGCAAACAGCTGTTCGAGCCAGCGCTGCTGCTCGGAGTCGATCCCCTCTGCCGCCGCCCAGGCCTCCATCCGCTCGAGCGTCAGGAAGCCCGCCCGCACACCATCCACGATGTCGTTCAGCGAATAGGCGGCATCATCCGCCCAGTCCATGATCTGACACTCGACGCTCTTGAACGCATTGAGCTTCTCGTCCGCATGCAGCTCTCCCGGAATCGGCCGGCCCCCGAGAACAAAATCCCGATGGCGTTCCTGGGAGTCATAGAGGAAATGATTCCTCGGCGGCGCCGGAAACTCGCGAAAGAGCTTCTTGTACTTGAGCACGCCATCCAGCAATGCCCGGGTCGCCGCCATCCCGCGCACGCCCGCCTCGTTCTGGTAAATCGTCTCGGTCAGCAGGTGCAGCGTCTGGGCGTTGCCCTCGAAGCCACCCCAGTCCGCCATCAGCTCCTGCAGGGTTCGCTCTCCCGAGTGCCCGAAAGGCGGGTGGCCAAGATCATGGGCCAGGCATACCGCCTCCACCAGGTCGCCATCGATTTGGAAATCGTTCTCCAGCGGCGCGCCGCGGGACTTCAGGTAGGTGCAGATCGACCGGCCAATCTGCGCGACCTCCATCGAATGGGTCAGCCGCGTCCGATAGAAATCGTACTCGCCCGAGAGGAACACCTGCGTCTTCGACTGCAGCTTCCGGAATGCGTGGGCGTGGATGATCCGATCCCGATCGATTTGAAAGGGCGTGCGATAATCGCTCGGGCGGCGCCCACCCGAGGTCTCGCAGTCAAACGCGTTGTAAAATCGGTTCTTCATCACGGCAGCCGGGAGAAAATTGGCGGGGATCGGCCGGGAACGGAATGGAAAACCGGAATCCGGCGCGAGACTTGCGTTGCGTCCGGCCATCCGCTCCCTCTCACTCCGGCTGCCCAGATCGATCCCCCCTCCCGACGCCCCTGCCATGCCCCACGCCACGTTTTCAACCCCGATGGGAACCTGTGCCATCGCCTGGAACGACGCTGGCCTCACCCGTTTTCTCCTGCCCGATCCGGATCGCCAGCCCGCGGGCGACACCCAGAGCGATCCGCCGCCCTGGGTCCAGTCGGTCATCGAACGCGTCGTCGAGCACCTGAGCGGAACTCCGCAGGATTTTGCCGACGTTCGCTACGACTTTACCCGCCTGCCCGATTTCGAACGCGCCGTGCTCCAGGCCACCCTCGCTGTGAAGCCCGGCCACACCATCACGTACGGCGAAATCGCCACGGCGATTGGCCAACCCGTCAGCGCCAGCCGCGCCGTCGGCGCCGCGCTCGGCTCGAATCCGTGGCCCCTGCTCATCCCCTGCCACCGGGTCGTGGCCGCCTCCGGGAAGATGACCGGTTTCTCCGCCCCCGGCGGGGTCGGCACCAAGAGCCGGCTGCTCGCCCTCGAGGGCGCCCAGTTGTTGTGACCGCGAGCTTCAGTTCCTGCGCTCCTTCCTCCCGACCCGTACAGTCGGATGCTAAGCCCGACACGCTGCTAGTCTAGCACGAGCCGGTTTCGCGCCTTGGTTCCGGCTACGCTGGCATGGGAAGTATGGATCGATCATCACGCATTGTCAGATCCGAGCCCTTTGCTTGTCGGAAGGGCAGTTCCGATCCTACCATCATGCATGTCCGATTTCGTGCGCCGCTGGTGGCCCCTGGCCCTTGTCGCCCTGGCCGCATTGTGGCTTCGGACCAACCAGCTCTCGAGGCGGCCGATGCATGCCGACGAGGCCAACCAGGCCGTCAAGACCGGCGAACTGCTCGAAACCGGCCGCTATGCCTTCGATCCACGCGATCATCACGGCCCCACCCTCTATTTTTCCACCCTCCCCATCGCCTGGATTCGCGGTGAGTCGACCCTCGCCGAATTGAGCGAAACCACGGTCCGGCTCGTCCCGGCGCTCTTTGGCACCGCCGGCGTCGTGCTCCTGGCCTTCCTCGCGGTCCCGCTCATGCCGGCCCGCCGCCCCGGCCGTCCGCCCTGGGCCGCGATCCTTGCGGCCGCCTTCCTCGCCTTCTCGCCCCCTGCGGTTTACTACAGCAGGTACTACGTTCAGGAAACCCTGCTGGTCACATTCACCCTCGCGACGCTGCTCTGTGCCGCCCGTTGGTGGCAGTCGGGCCGGATCAGCTGGGCGGCGTGCACTGGCATCGGCATCGGGCTGATGCAGGCCACCAAATCGAGTGCCCCGCTGTTTCTTATCCTCGCCTTCATCGCTGTCATGGCGGCACGGATGCGCCGGCCGGCGACCTGGAGCGTGTGGCGCCATCTGGGACTCGGCTTGCTCACCGCCCTTCTGACCTGCTCGGTGCTCTATTCGTCTTTCGGAACCCATCTGCAGGGAATCACCGACGCGTTCGCCGCCTACCTGCACGGCGCGGAACGGCTGGCCGGCGAAACCGGCCACGAGAAACCGTGGTGGTATTACCTGCGGATGTTCGGCTGGTTTCGCGAGGGCGGTCTCACCTGGCACCAGCTCGCATTCTCAATGCTGGCCATCGCCGGACTGCTTCTCGCGCTCTTCGGCCGGGATCGGGTCGAGGCCTCCGGCACGACACTCCCCGCCGACGACTCCGCGCTGCGCGCCGTGGCCCTTTACTCGGTGTTGCTGATGGCTGCGCTCTCGCTGATTGACTACAAGACGCCCTGGCATGTCGTCCACCTGGTTCCCGGCCTCGCCATCCTCGCTGCCGCCGCCCTGGCATGGCTCGGACGCCGCCGCGCCGGACTTCTGGTTGCGGTGCCGATTGCCGCCATCGTCCTCGTCAACCTGCACCAACAAACCCGGCTTGCGGCGTTTCTGCGATCGGCCGATGCGCGAAATCCCTACGCCTACGTCCACAGTTCGCCCGATGTGCTGAAATTCCGCCCGCTGGCGGAGCAGGCGCTGGCGGCCTCACCCCAGCAGCCCATTCGCGTGATCAGTGCGGAGTACTGGCCGCTCCCCTGGTACCTGCGGGGGCTGCCCGACGTCGGCTATTGGGCGCAGCCGCCGGCGGAGTGCGACGGCGCCATGCTGGTGGTCTCGCTGGAAAACATCGAAGCCGTCCGCCCGCGGCTGCACGGCTCGTACACGGAACGCATCCTGGGACTCCGGCCGGGCGTGTTGCTGGTTGTACTGACCCCAACCGCCGACCGATGACGCCGGAGCTCTCACTCGTCATCCCGGTCTATAACGAGGCGGGTAACATCCTCCCGCTTGCGGAGGCTTCCGCCACGGTCCTGCGCACGCTCGGCCGGCCGTTCGAGATCATCTTCGTGAACGATGGCAGCACCGACGCCACCGCCGGGGAAATCGCCGCCGCTCAGTCCCGGTGGCCCGAGTGCCGCGAATTGCGGCAGCCCGAAAATCGCGGCCAGGCAATCGCCCTGCTCACGGGCCTGCAGGCAGCCGCGGGGAATTTCCTCCTGATGATGGATGGCGACGGCCAGAACGACCCGCGCGATTTTCCGGCGCTGCTAGAACTCGTCGAATCCGGCCAGGTGGATCTCGCCTGCGGCTGGCGCGTGAACCGGCATGACACCGTCCTTCGCCGGATCATGTCGCGAATCGCCAACGTGGTCCGCCGCGCGATTCTCCGCGATGGGGTCCACGATGCCGGCTGCCAGCTCCGGGTCATGCGGCGCGAGGTCCGCGAGGCATTCTTCCCGATGGAGCTCATGCAAAGTTTCATTCCCGCGCTCGCGGTGGGGGCGGGTTTCAGGGTCGGTGAGCGACCGGTCCGCCACCATCCGCGGGCCCACGGGCGCTCCCAATATGGGCTCGGCCGGCTCTGGTGGCGGCCGGCCGTCGCCATGCTGGTCCTCCGCTGGCGGCTCTGGATGCGGAAACGGGATCGACATCCCGGGACGGGCAGCTCTCCGCGGTTCTGACCGCCGGTTTGGCCGGCTGGACTTGGTCAGGAAAAATGACTTGGTGGACAGGATGCCAGACGAGCCGATCGATGCGTCCGCGGGAGCAACCTTCCGCAGCATCGGATTCGACCTGAAGCCGATCCTCAAGGGCACGCTCATCGAGCTGTACCCCCTGCAGCCCGGAGACCTCGAGGAACTCTACGCGGTGGCCAAGGATCCCAAAATCTGGGAGCAGCATCCCAAGTGGGATCGTTATAAGCGGGAGGTGTTTGAGCAGTTCTTTGCGGAACGGCTCGCCGGCGGCGGCAGCCTGCTCGCGCGCGATGCCGCGACCGGACAGGTCATTGGATCGTCCAGCTTCAAGCCGGCCGGGAATGACGTGATCGAGATCGGCTGGACCTTCCTCGCCCGCTCGCATTGGGGCGGGCGCTACAACGGCGAGATGAAACGGCTGATGCTGCAGCACGCATTTCGCCATGTGGACCGGGTGATTTTCCTCATCGGCCCGGGCAACCTGCGGTCCCGTCGCGCGGTGGAAAAGATCGGTGCCACATATGCCGGTGAAGCCATGTGGGCAGACGGCATGCCACATGTGGTCTACGCGATCGAAAAATCCGGGTTTGCCGGGCGGTAAACCCCGGGAAAACACTTGTCCGGCTTTTCCCAAGTCCGACGGGCCGCTACGGGTTCACGACAATCTCCGAAGTGACATTCACCCCGTGCTGCATGAGCACGCCCTCGTTATCCTGGGCGAGGGAGAGAATGCCGTGGGATGAGATCCCGTCGGTGAATTTCAACTGCGTGATCCCGCCAACCTGGACCGAAAACCCGTTTTCCTGGAGCAGGCTGCCCCCGGTGATGCGGACGTCGCTGCCGCCGCCAATCATGAGGAACGGCACCGCATCGTCCGCCGCCGTGATCTCGCCCACAAATACCGGGCCGGTGAAGGTGACGCCGGGCGCATACACTCCCGTGATCGCCCGGGTGTTGAAGAAATGTGCATTCGCGGCCCGCAATCCGCCGAACTTTCCATCGGTGCTCACAATCGCGACAAATGCCACGCCGGCATGGCCATCGTAGTCGGTCGCCGCTTGGTCCACGAACAGGGAGCTGCCATTGTTCGCGGGGACATTGGCCTCGCCCGGGGGCAAGAGGATATTGTACGCGCCGGTCGGGTCATGGGCCGTCGCGCGGCCCACGGTGAAGATGGTCAGGTTGCTCGTCTCGTTCGCGCCCGCCACCACGATTCCCACGTGCCCCTTCATGTATTCGAAGTTCTGGGTGTATTTGGCCGGAACCGCCGGGCCCGATGCATCCGCGAGCACCAGCGAAACCGTACCGGCACCGGAAAATTCGACCTGCACGATGTCGTCGTTCAGATCGATGAACGACAATCGTGTGACCTGGCCCGCATCCGCGGTGAAAGATGCTGCCGCACCGTTCAGCGCGAGCTGGTCAAAGATAAGCGTGTTGGGATGAGGAATCTCAGTGCCGACCACATAGCCCTCGCCAATCACCTTCTCCGTCGTGGACAAACCGAGAATGGCTGAATCGCTTGTGAACCCGCCCCCACTCGTCGTGACTCGCGCGGAGTAGAACCCGGTCTTGGCGGGCTGGACGTCCTGCACGGTGAGCGTGGCCGCAGTGGCGGCGGGAATGTCGATGCCGTTATGCTGCCACTGGTGCGCCGTGCCGCCATCCGGTGCGACGAAGGATGCCGAGCCACCGGGAGCCGCGGTGATCGGCACGGAGACAAGAAACGAGCCCTGGACGGCATTGTTGTTCGTATCCGTCGCGCGGAGCAGGACCATCGCGGTACCACCGGCCAGCGGCGTGAGGGTTAGCGTCGAGCCCGCAAGTTTGACGTCAACGACTGCGGGGCCGGAGTTCTGTCCGGTGAGGGCAAGCAGCGACGTGCCGGTGCCTGGAAAAAGCGTGATGGGAGTGACCTTGTTGATCAGGGCCAGATGGCTGGTCCCGACGGCGCCACCGGAGTAGTTGCGGACGGGCAGTTCCGTCAAGGGCGCGCCCAGACTGGTCTTGGGGAGTGCCGCAAAGGCGTCGACCACGGTCATGCCGGAGCCGAGGACCCGGCCGAAGACCGTGTAGCCGCCGCCGTTGGCGGGCCCGAGGATCGTGGTGTTGTCGCGAATGTTGAAGTACCACTGGCTGGTGGCGCTGTTGATGTTGCTGCTCCGCGCGGCGGCGAGCGTTCCACGGGTGTTGGGCAGATTATATTCCAGCGGAATCGGATTGAACGTGAAGATGGCGCTCAGGTTCGTGCCCGAGAGCTGGTAGCCGCCGCCCTGGATGATGGACGTGACGACACCGCTCTCGAGCGAAGCCGAACGGTGGAAGATCGAGTTGGTGTAGGCGCCGGCATTGACGTAATTCAGAAAGTTGGCGGCGTGCTGGGGCGCGGCACCGGCCAGCAATTCGACATTGAACCGTCCGAGGACGGTATCGAACTGCACGATCTGGCCGGTCACGCCTGGCACCGAGAAATGATCCCGCAGGTCGATGCTGACCGTGGCGCTTCCCGGCGCCAGCGATCGCGCGGGAAACGGCTCCGCCAGGACGGGGAGCGTCGACTGGGCGCGCAGCACGAGGGGAAGGAGCAGCCATGGGAGGAACGAAAGCGGACGCATCAAGGACATGGATTCGCGAGTGAAAGGACTGCGGACGCCGCGGCCAATTCGAATGTTCGGGTCGACGACAAAAACTCTGCTTGTCCCTTCGCGCCGCGGACTTGCCGTCGCAGGCGATCGTGTCGCACCGGCGGAAGCCGCGAGCAGCGAGCCCGGTTTTCCGCGATCTACGAGGTTGCGGAACGCGCGTGGTTGCACTCTTTTCCCGTCCTTCCATGCCTTCTCCTTCCGTCGAAAACGTCGTGATCATCGGCACCGGCTGCGCCGGGTTGACTGCCGCCATCTACACTGCGCGGGCAAACCTGAACCCGCTCGTGCTCGAGGGACCGCTGCCCGGCGGTCAGCTCACCACCACGAGCGAAGTTGAGAATTTTCCCGGGTTTCCGCAGGGCATCGATGGGTTCCAGCTGATGCAGAACCTCCGTGAGCAGGCGACACGGTTTGGTGCGCGTTTCGAGCAGGCGCTGATCACGACGGTCGACTTCACCTCCATGCCGCGAAAACTGATCGCCGCGGACCGCGTGGTCCTCGCCAAGTCGGTGATCATCGCCACGGGCGCATCGCCCCGGATGACGGGCGTGCCCGGCGAGAAGGAACTCTACGGCGGGAAGGGTGTGACCACCTGTGCCACCTGTGATGGGGCATTCTATCGCAAGATGGACGTGGCAGTGATCGGCGGCGGCGACAGCGCGGCGGAGGAGGCCCTGTTTCTCACGCGGTTCGCCAGCAAGGTTTATCTCGTACATCGCCGCAACGAACTCCGCGCCTCGAAAATCATGGCTGACCGTGCGACGTCGCATGAGAAAATCGTCTGTGTCTGGGATAGCGTCCCGGTCGCCGTGGAAGGCGTGGAACAAGGGGCCGTGAGCGGGCTCAGGATCCGGCACGTGAAGTCCGGCGTCGAATCTGTCCTGCCGGTGAAGGGCGTGTTCGTGGCGATCGGACACCTTCCGAACACGCAGCCCTTCGTGCCTCCACTCGATGTGGATGAGAATGGCTATTTCAAGCCGCTGCCGGGTTCGCAGATCCAGACGAAGGTCCCGGGGGTGTATGTGGCGGGCGATTGTGCCGACCACGTTTACCGGCAGGCGATCACGGCGGCCGGCATGGGCTGCGCCGCGGCGATCGAGGCCGAACGCTGGCTCGCCGAACACGGCAGCTGATTCGGCACCGTCAGGGCAGGCTGTAGACTTCCACCAGCGCCGTGCCTGGTGCGCCGTCGGTCGTCACGCGCGCAGTGTAGATCCCTGGCGGCAGCTCCACGATCAATGCCGCGTCCTTGGAGCCCTCGGGCAAAGGAAAGGCCCCGGTCAGCGCCGCCGCCTGGGCAGTATCCGGCGCGTCGATGCGCGTGCTCCAGTCGTCGTTGAAATATTGAGCCAGGTTGCCCTTGTAGATCGTCAGATACGGGTCGGCGAGGGGCGCCGCCACGCCGTGCGCCGCGAGCGTCGGCCCCACGGCGCGGATGAGGAGCCAGCGGTGCGCCTCATCAACGACGAAGCCTGCGATGAGCGGTTCACCCTCCGCCACACGCCCGAGCGTGGAGATGTTGATCAGCCGGCCAACCGAAAGGAACGCATCCGGGCTCACCGTCACGTGGTAATACTCCTTGAAGCCGATCATGAAGGCATCCTCCAGCAGCACAAAGTTCGCCGTGGCATCATCGCCGAGCCGATCGTAGGCAAGCCACGCCTCTACGCTGATGAGCAGTTTGTCGAGGGCCGTCGGTGGAATCACCACCGACGTGAGCACGGGAGACTCCTGGGTAATCCGGAAGCTGCTGTCGGCCCGCAGCAGGCCGCGCTCCGCCCAGACTTCTCCGGGTGCGCGCTCCTTGAACCGAACCACCGAAATTTCAAACAGTCGTACCTGAGGAGGAGTCGCCTGGACTCCGGGGACGAGGCCGCCGACAGCGGAAATGGCGACCAAAAGCAGGAGGATTTTTCTCATAAAGCCGCCCGCTCTCGCACGGCCTATGCCAAGCCGCCACGTTATTCATAACCTATTACTTTACAATAATATGCACGCACTCATGACCATTCGTCGATAGTCGCGCGGTTCCGGGTTTGGGAAAAACTCCTCTCCAACTTGGGAAACCAGTCGCTCTCGCGAATGGGCCGTTCCTTCCCAGGAAGAATGAGCGCGCCAACCGCCGGATCGCTGAATTGACCTGTCCCTAAACGTCCGACCGGACGGGCAGAGTTAACCTGGCGGAATTAACCAGTCCCTAAGCGCCGGGGCTGAAATTAACCTGTCCCTTATTTCCCCAAGCGGAAGGTCGTGGAGGGATACGACCAGCCTACACGTCGTCGCACCGAACCGCATTAGCCGGAGTTCTATTTGGAATAGTTCTAAATCTCACTTGCACCTTGGAACCATTCCAATTTGTTGGTCGCTCCCTCCCAACCGCCACCTCCTTCACGACCGTCCTCCTCAGAACACCCCGCCTCCGCACCCATGCCGACCACCCACACCGACGCGCTTTCCCAGCGGCTGGCAGACAGCGGCCTCCGCGCCACCCCACAGCGCGAACTCGTCTACAATGTGCTGCTTGGCAAACGGGATCATCCCACCGCCGACGAAGTCTACGCCCGCGTCCGCGCCGAGCTTCCAACGATTTCCCTGGCCACCGTCTACAACTGCCTCGAAACGCTCGTGCAATGCAGCCTCGTCCGCGCCGTCAATTTCGAGCGCGGACCCACCCGCTACTGCCCCAACCTCCACCCGCACGCCCACTTTCACGACGAAAACACCGGCGAAACCTACGACGTCGACCTCCCGCCAACCATCCTTGCCGACATCAAGGCCATCCTGCCATCCGGCTACGATGCCAAGTCGGTCGAAGTGATCTTCCGCGGCCAGGCCCACCGAACCGCTGAAGTAGCGGCTGGCGAGTAGCGGGTAGCCAGCATTTTTCGAACCTGTTCCGCGACACGATCCATTAAGGGTTTCTCCCCAGCTTCCATCCTCAGCTCCTCACTCCGCACCATTAGCTGCCCGCTACTCACTACTCACTACCCGCTACTCGCTACTACCTTAGCCCTCACTCATGTCCTCACTCGTCATCCAAGACCTCCACGTCGCCATCGGCGAAAAGGAAATCGTCAAAGGCCTCTCGCTCACCATCGGCAGCGGCGAAGTTCATGCCGTCATGGGGCCGAACGGGACCGGCAAGTCTACCCTCGCCAAGGCCATCGCCGGCCATCCCGACTGCACCATCACGAAGGGCGATGTGATCCTCGATGGCGTCTCGATCCTCGAGCAGGAGGCCGATGAACGCGCGCGGGCGGGCATTTTCCTCGCGTTCCAGTACCCGAGCGAAATTCCCGGCGTATCCATCGCCAACTTCCTCCGCGCCGCCCGGCAGGCCCGGCTCGCCGAAGGCGAGGAACTCGACGCCACCGCCTATTACAAGCGGCTGTACGCCCGGATGGACCTGCTGAAGATCGATCGGAAGTTCACCTCCCGCGCCGTCAACGAGGGTTTTTCCGGCGGAGAGAAAAAGCGCTGCGAAATTCTCCAGATGGCGATGCTCGAGCCGCGGATCGCAGTGATGGACGAGACCGACTCCGGCCTCGACATCGACGCGCTCCGGATCGTGGCCGACGGCGTCAACACCCTGCGCGGCCCGAATCTCGGCGTCCTGTTGATCACGCATTATCAGCGGCTGCTCGAATATATCGTCCCCGACTTTGTCCACGTGATGTACGACGGCCGGATCGTGAAGAGCGGGGGCAAGGACCTGGCGCTCGAACTGGAAGCCAAGGGCTACGACTGGGTGAAAAAGGACTTCGCCACCGCCACTGCCTGATCACCTGCAATTCTCAGCCGGAGAATCCAAGCATGAACCCACTCACCGACACTGAAACCCTTCCCTCTCCCGACGTCGACGAAACCGCCGCCAACCCGGTCGCGGGGATCGATCAGACGCGGGGCGACTTCAAATACGATGTTGCCTACGAGTTCGATGCCGGCACCGGCCTCAATGAAAAGACGATCGATTACATCAGCGATGTGAAGAAGGAGGCGGCCTGGATTCGGGAGTTCCGCCACGCCGCCCTGAAGACCTTCCGCGCGAAACCGATGCCCACCCACTGGGCAACCCGCGATCTCGAGAACATCGACTTCGACAAGATCCGCTATTACCTGGCCCAGGGCCAGAAGCCGAAACGGACCTGGGACGAGGTGCCCGACGACATCAAGAAAACCTTCGAGCGCCTCGGCATCCCCGAGCAGGAGCGCAAGTACCTCGCCGGGGTCGAGGCCCAGTTCGACTCCGAAGCGGCGTATTCGAACATCAAGGAGATCGTCTCCCGCCAGGGCGTCATCTTCGTGAATTCCACCGAAGGGCTGCGCGAGCATCCCGAACTCTTCCGAAAGTGGTTCGGGAAGGTCATTCCGACCGGCGACAACAAGTTTTCCGCCCTGAACAGCGCCGTGTTTTCCGGCGGCTCGTTCATCTATGTGCCCAAGGGCGTCAAGGTGGCCCAGCCCTTGCAGGCGTATTTCCGGATCAACGCGGAAAACTTCGGCCAGTTCGAACGCACGCTGATTATCGCCGACGAGGGCTCCGAGGTGACGTACATGGAGGGCTGCACCGCCCCGAAATTCTCGACCTCGACGCTGCACAGCGCGGTGGTCGAACTGGTGGCTCTCAAGGGAGCCAAGATCCAGTACATCACCGTCCAGAACTGGGCCAACAACGTCTTCAACCTCGTGACGAAACGCGGTCTGGCGCACGAGGAGGCCGAAATCAAGTGGATCGACTGCAACATCGGCTCACGGCTCACGATGAAATACCCGGGCGTGGTCCTGAAGGGCCGCAAGGCCCGCGGGGAGGTCATCTCCATCGCGCTCGCCAACGACGGCCAGCACCAGGACACCGGCGCCAAGATGATCCACGCCGCCGACGAGACCACGTCCAACGTCATCTCGAAATCGATCAGCGTCGGCCAGGGCCGTGCCACCTACCGCGGCCAGATCCACATCCCGAAGCATCTGAAGGGCTGCAAGAACAACACCGAGTGCGATGCGCTGCTGATCAACACCAACAGCCGGACCGACACATATCCGGCAATCACCGTTCGCGGTGACGACAATTACGTTCAGCATGAGGCGAGCGTCTCGAAGGTGAATGAAGAGATGATTTTCTACATGCAGCAGCGCGGGCTAACCGAGGGCCAGGCGATGAGCCTCGCCGTCAATGGCTTCATCAACGACCTCGCCCGCCAGTTCCCGATGGAATACTCGGTCGAACTCAAGCGGCTCATCGACCTCGAAATGGAAGGATCCGTCGGCTGAGCGAATCCTTCTCCTTCCTCCGGATCTTCTCTTTCTCGGTGACGAGAGAGGAGCGAACGCGGGGAAAGAGAACGAGAAAGATTAGCGAGAAAGATAAGATTTCACAGACATGCCCGCTCCCTCCTCCGCTTCGGCCCCCGCCCGCTCCCCTGTCGGCTCGTTCGCGTCCGACCTCTTCACCTCGCATCTCGCGTCCTTGGCCGCCGCCCCCGCCTGGTGGCTCGACCGCAAGCGCGCCGCCTACGAGCAGTTCGCCGGACTGCCGCTGCCGCGTCGCACGGACGAGTCGTGGCGGTTCAGCAACATCCTGGGGCTTTCGCTCGATGGGTACGGGCTGCCCGCCCCCGCCACGACCCGCCTCGCGCCGTTTCCGATTTCGAGCGCAGCGAGCCTCACGTTCGTCAACAACACTTTGATCCGCGGCGCCGCGGCCGAGTCGAAGCTGCCGGCAGGCGTCATCGTGACCACGCTCGCCGAGGCCGCCGTGCGCCATGCCGACCTGCTGCAGGAACACTTCATGGCCCAGCCGCAGAAGCTGGGCTCGGCGAAATTTGCCGCCCTGCACACCGCGTTCGTGGGCGATGGCGCCTTCATCCACGTGCCGCGCGGAGTGGAACTGGCCGAACCGATCCTCATCCAGCACATAGCGAGCGGCGCCGGCGCCGCCGTTTTCCCGCACACCCTGGTCATCGCCGAGGAAAACTCCCGCGTCTGCGTGGTCGACACCTTTGTCTCGGATGACGCGGGCGCACATTTCGCCTGCGGAGCCAACGATCTCTACGCCGGACATGGCGCGAATCTCACCTACGTGGGGGCCCAGGCCTGGTCGCGGGACACCCTGTCGTTCCAGTTCAACTCGACCGTGGTGCGCCGCGACGCGCGGGTGCAGTCGCTCAACCTCAATGTCGGCGGACGCCAGGCCCGCCACGAATCGCTCTCCCAGCTGCAGGCCCCCGGCGGGTTCTCCGAGATGCTCGCGCTGACGGTGGCGGATCGCACCCAGGAGTTCGACCAGCGGACGCTGCAGATTCACCAGGCCCCGAACACCAAATCGGACCTGCTCTACAAGAATGCCCTGCGGGACAAGGCCCGGACGATTTTTTCCGGCCTCATCGTCGTTGATCCCGATGCCCAGAAGACCGATGCCTACCAGTCAAACCGCAACCTGATGCTCAGCGAGGAGGCGGAGGCGAATTCGCTCCCCGGGCTGGAAATCCAGGCCAACGATGTCCGCTGCACCCATGGCGCCACCTCTTCGCGCATCGATCCCGAGCAGGAGTTCTATCTGCAGTCGCGCGGCATCACCAAGGCGATGGCGGATGAGTTGCTCACCTTCGGCTTCTTCGAGGAGGTCCTGAACCGGCTGGAAAACGAGGAATTGCACGCCGCCCTCCGCGCGCTCATCCAGACCCAATTCAAGAAGAAGTAGCGGCCAGCGAGTAGCGAGTAGTGAGCATGTCGTCCGTTCACTACTCGCTACCCGCTACTCGCTACTCGCTACCCGCTACTCGCTACCCGCTACCCGCTACCCGCTACTCGCCACCAGCATCATGAACCGCGAACGCATCCTCTCCCGCGAAGTCAACGCAACCCAGATTCCCTCCGGCGACAAGCAACTGCTGCCGTCCGGCTCCAAGGTGTTCATCCATCAGACGCTCGGCGGCAGCTACACCGTCCAGACCGATTTCGGGCTCTTCCGGATCGACGGGGTTGATGCCGACGCGTTGGGCGAGGAAGTGAAGGACACGGCGGTCAAGGGCGCCACCCTGAGCGACGGCGCGCCCGATCCCGAGGCGATCTGGGGGCAGCTCCGGCAGGTATTTGATCCGGAGATACCCGTGAACATCGTCGATTTGGGGCTGGTCTACTCCATGGACGTGGAGAAGACCGTGGGCCCGGCGCCGGAGTCGAAGGAGGGTTACAAGGTCAATGTCGCGATGACCCTGACGGCGCCCGGGTGCGGGATGGGGCCGGCCATCGCCGAGGACGCAAAGAACAAGATCCTCCTGGTCCCGGGCGTCGACGACGCCGACGTGCGGATCACCTGGGAGCCGCCCTGGAATCAGCAGATGATTTCCGAGGAAGGAAAGATGAAGCTCGGGTTGATCTGAGCTGAGGAGGCTGTCGGCTGCTCAACTCTCGGTTCGTCTCTTTCAGAACGGTCCGCGTAAGTCCGACAGACTCCTAACGCTGGGCCCCCATGCTGGCGTCGAGCGAATGCCGGCCGCCGCCCGCCACGAAGAGGGTGACGAACGCGCCGAGATAGACAAAGGCGAGTTCGCCATTGCCTTCGCCGCTCAGCCGGGCGCCGTGCGCCAGCGTGAACGCCACCGCCATCGTCGTGCCGGCGAAGAATGCCGCCACTCGCGTGAACAGCCCCAGGACGAGCAGCGCCGCGCACACCAGTTCGCCAAAGATGGCCAGGATCAGCGTGGCCGGGCTCCCGATCCCGAAAAAATCCGGGAATTTCCCCGACATGGTGGAAAACCCCAGCAACTTGCCCCGGCCATGCAGCCAAAGCATGGAGCCGCCGAACCAGACGCGCATCAGCAGCAGCGCCAGATCCGCACTGCGGGGGATGAAGTTGAGTTGGAGGAATTTCATCGCCGCAGAGGATGCCGCTTTCCCAAGCGCACGCAACCATGGCAGGTGAAATCCCACCGGCACCGGGCAAGACTCCGGGCGCGCCCGCACGCAGCCCTTCGTCGCTCCAGCCGGGCGGCTGAGCCGCGATGGAAAATGCCGGCCACCGGGGACAGTGGGGGTGGCGCGGGCGGCGCCAAGTACTTCCCCTCGCTGGCGGTCGATGTGCTGAAGACGGGCAACGATTTCACGCAGCGGCAGGATCCGGTCGTCTGGCCCTGGCCGGAGACGTCGATTGCATCTCCGCGCCATCGGGTCCATCATGCGGCTTCCGCTGCAACCCGAAAACCAATCGCGCCGCCGTTCGGCTTGATTTGCATCAAGGCAAAATCGGCGCGGCAACGATAAGGTGGTACCGTGAAAAAGTATCCTGCGCTTCCCCACCGGGGCATTCTCCTGGTTGCGCTCCTCACCGATCTCGCCAGCGTCCCCCTCGCCGCGGCCGAAATCGTTCCGCTTTCCCCCGTCGTCGTGACCGCGACGCATAGTCAGCAACCGCTGGTCGTGATCGCCGACCCGCGGGCGCCCGCCCAGCCGCTGCCGGCCCAGGATGGTGCGGAGGCGCTCCGCGCCATCCCCGGCTTTGCCCTGATTCGCAAAGGCGGCGCCGATGGTGACCCGGTGCTCCGCGGGATGGCGGGATCGCGCCTCGGCATCCTGATCGATGGGGATGTCGTCCTGGGCGGATGCGGGAACCGGATGGATCCGCCGACTGCCTACGTGCACCCGGCGGCCTTCGATCAATTGACGGTGCTGAAAGGACCGCAGAGCGTCGCCGAAGGCCCGGGTTACACCGCCGGGGTGGTGCGATTTGAACGCACCCCGCGCCGACTCTCGGGCCGGACGACCGAATTTGCCGGATCGGCCACGGTGGGCTCGTTTGGCCGCAACGATCAGATGGTGCGCGGGCTCTCCGGAAATGCCCGCGGCTATGCCGAGTTCGTGGCCACACGTTCGGCATCGGCGGATTATCGCACGGGCAGCGGAGCCATCGTGCACTCCGCCTACGAACGCTGGAACACGCAGGCCACGCTGGGGTGGACACCGTCCCCCCATACCACCCTGGAACTGACGGCATCGGCCGGCGATGGCGAGGCCGCGTATGCGGATCGCGCCATGGATGGGCTCGCCTTCGCGCGCGAGCAGCTTGGAGCACGGTTCGAGCGTACGTTTGAGCATGGGCCAATCCAGGCAGTCTCCGCCCGGGCGTACCTGAACGCGGTCGATCACGTGATGGATAATTACAGCCTGCGAAGCTTCCTTCCCGGTCCGGCCATGGCCGAGCCGGCGGTCTCGAATCCCGACCGGCAGACCCTCGGCGGACGCACCGCGCTGGATATCGCCGTCGGTCAGCACATCGCGATGGAACTGGGGATGGATTTTCAGCAGAACCGGCACCGGGTCCGGCTCACCCGGAATCAGCCGACGCTCGACTATCGAACGCTGCCCCGGCGGGAGGATGCGCGTTTCAAGCAGGCGGGGCTGTTTGCGGAAGGCAACTATGCGCCCGATGCCCATCGACGGTTCATTGCCGGGCTCCGGGGTGATGCGTGGAGCATGGCGGATCGCCGCGAGAGCATCGCGATCGGAATGGCCGGTTCCGCCGCGAACCCCTCGGCGCATCACACCCGGCGCGATCTGCTGGGCGGCGGCTTCGTGCGTTTCGAACAGGATTACGGCGAAGCGACCACTTACGCGGGTGTCGGGTATGTGGCGCGGTTTCCCGATTATTGGGAAATCTTTTCCAAGGAAGCCGTGCAGTCGGTGAGCGCATTCGAGACGCGCGCGGAACGGACGCGGCAGGTTGACGCCGGAATCATCGCGGGCCGCGGGAAGCTCAAGACCTCGCTGTCGGTCTTTGCCAACCGGGTGGACGATTACATCCTGATCGAATCCGGATTCCGCAAGGGCATGCGCACCGCGACGGTGGCCCGGAACATCGCTGCCGCCACCTGGGGCGGCGAAGCCAGCGCCTCATGGCGGTTCGCGCCCAACTGGCACGCCGACCTCAGCGCATCCTATGTGCGCGGGAAGAATCTGACCGACGAACTGCCGCTGGCGCAGCAGCCGCCTATCGAGGGCCGGCTCGGGCTCGCGTGGTCAACAGCGAAATGGTCGGTCGGGACCCTCGTGCGGGCGGCCGCCTGCCAGCATCGCGTGGCACCGAATCAGGGAAACATCGCCGGCCAGGACATCGGCCCCTCCCACGGCTTTGCAGTCCTCGCGCTCAACGCCGGTTGGAGCTTCCGGCCGGACGCCCGGGTGACCGTCGGCGTCGACAATCTTACCGACGCTGCCTATGCGGAGCACATCAGCCGGAGCGGCAGCGCGATTCCGGGTTACACCCAGATCGCGCGAATCATGGAGCCAGGCCGGACGGCATGGTTGAAAGTCGATTTTCGCCACTGAGCCAACCTGAGGATCGCAACATCATGGAATCCGGGAAGAATGTCTCCCCATCGAACCAAAGCAACCCCAGCACTTCCGAGCGGGAATCGATCGCGGCACCAGTCAGCTGCCCTGGAACCCGCCGCGGTCTTGAACCGATCGACACTGAACTGATCGAACAGATCATTGCCCGCCGGTCGGACATCAAGCATCGCTGGCGGACCCTTCTCGGGATCGAGCCGGTGAACTCGGCGATGGCGCACCCGGAAGTGCTCGCGCTGATGCTGGATGAAACGCTGCAGCGAATCTTTGCCGCGCTGCGATCCCCCCGGCGCAGGCAGGCCGAAACCAAGCTGGCCTGCGAATGCGGCCGGAATCCCTTTACCGCCTATTTTGTCGCCGGCCGCCAGGCGCTCTTCGAGGTGCTGATTGAAGTGCAGGCCAGCATGCCTTCGCTGTCGGCGGCACAGCGCCAGTCGTCGCTGGAGAAAGTGAAGCGGGCGTTCGAAAAAGTCGCCCACGAAGAGGTCGATGCGTTCGCTGCCGTCTGCCAGCACCGCTCGGCGCCGGGTGCCGGATCGAAGACTTAAAAACCACTCATATGCCATGATCATGGCATATGAGTGGTTTTGGGACTCTCGCCCGCAGTTTCACGGGCATCCCAGGAGAAAGGCTCCGCCAGCCCTCCTCCTTCGCGGGGCCTACGGAGGCCAGCTCACGGTCTGCCCCCGGGTGCGACTCGTCAATGGCCCGAGCGGGACGCCCCGCACGCGACGCCCAAGCCGGGCTCAGCGCGGCCGGTGCTTCATTGCCTGGTCCACCTCGCGCATCACGGCGCGCTTCTTCAGGTCGTCACGCCGATCATGGAGTTTCTTGCCGGTGCAAAGGGCGACTTCGACCTTCACGAGCGCTTCCTTGAAATACATCCGCAAGGGCACCAGCGCCCGGCCACCCGCCTCGAGCGCATGCTGGATTTTCGCGATGTGCCGGCGGTGAAGCAGCAACTTCCGGATCCGCCTGGCATCATGATTATGGATGTTGCCAAAGGCGTATTGCTCGATGTGGGCATTGTAGAGCCAGGCCTCGCCCTTCTCGATTCGGCCGAAAGCGTCGTTGATTTGGGCCTTGCCCGCGCGGATCGACTTCACCTCCGTGCCGCGCAACTGGATTCCCGCCTCGAAACGCTCATCGACAAAGTAGTCGCGCAGCGCCTTGGAGTTGCGGATCTCGGTGAATCGCTTCGGGTCTTTTTTCGCGGCAGCCATGGAACGGTGGCACGGTTACACGAAAAAGGCAGCCGCGACAATCGTCAGGCCGCCCAATAGCGTGCGGCAGCCGCGCCTGACCGCGGGACAACCCGGTCTAACCGCGAATAGACGCCGATTTTCAGTTCGTGCCGGGCTCGAAACTGATCTTCCCCTCAATCACTTCCCGCAGCGCGGTATCCTCGGGCGAAAGCTTCTCCAACGACTCGACCAGCGGGCGGTTGCCCCGCTTCAACTGCTTGACGCGGCGCGAGACCACGTTGATGAGCACGTTCGGATCGTTGATCGATTTCAGGGCTTCCTTGATGTATTCGTCTCTCATGGGCAGGGAATCGGTCGGATGAAAACCGGGTAGAGCACAGGCCGCCGCCGGACCCGTCAAGGGCGAATTCCCACTTGCGCGGGCACCACTCCCGCAGAAGGTTGCGGGATGCTCATTGCGTGGACCACCGTCGCCAGCCGGGCGGATGCCGACCGGATCTCCGCCGATGTGATCGCACGCAACCTTGCAGCCTGCGTGCAGATCGACGGACCCATCGTTTCCCGTTACCGCTGGGAGGGCCGGGTCGAGCAGGCGGAGGAGTACCGGTTGAACTTCAAGTTCCTCGAATCACAGGCCGCAACCCTCCAGGCCCAGGTGCTCGCCACCCATCCCTACGACACGCCGGAATGGGTCGTCGTCCGGGCGGAAAGCGTGGCAGAAAAATACTTGTCATGGGCAGAGTCGAACTCTAGCACTCCGCCCCTTTAACTCGTCGCAATCCTCCCTTTCCTACCATGTCACAGCACAACAGTCTCCAAGGCGCCGGTCTCGTCGTGAAGCGCAACGTCCTCAAACGCTTCGAGCGCCTCGAGTTGCTCAAGAAGCGCGGCCAGTGGAAGGCCGGCGATCGCATCGTGGGGCTGCGCAAGACCAAGCCCGACGTCTGAGCCGTCATCGAGCATTTCCCGCTGGCAGGCAGTTACCGCTGCCTGCCTTTTTATTGCCTCTGATTGTGCCCCATGCCCGAACTCGGTGAGGAAAAGCCCCTGCTCACGACTCCGCCGGAGAAGCCGAACTGGCTGAAGCGGTTGTATCACTGGGTGCTCCACTGGGCCGACACGCCGCACGGGCTGACCGCGCTCGTGGTCCTCGCCTTCATCGAATCGTCGTTTTTCCTGATCCCACCCGACGTACTCTTGATCGCGCTGTGCATGGGTGCTCCCAGGAGGTCTTTGAAATTTGCCTTCTGGTGCTCGCTGGGATCGGTGGCAGGCGGAGCCTTGGGCTACCTCATCGGATACGCAGCCGAGCCGCTCGGCCGCTGGTTCATCATTGATGTGCTCGGCTATTCCGCCGCCTGGGACAAAGTGGCCGAGCTATACGGCCAAAATGCCTTCCTTGCCATCCTGACCGCCGCCTTCACTCCGATTCCCTACAAGGTCTTCACGATTGCCGCGGGTGTTTTCCATGAACAGGTCAGCCTTGGCACGCTGCTCGCGGCCTCCGCGATCGGCCGTTCCGGCCGGTTCTTCCTCGTTGCCGGCGCGATCTTCTTCTTTGGCCCGCCAATCAAGCGGCTGCTCGATAAGTATCTGGAAATCTTCACCGTCGTTTTCATGGTGCTCCTGATCGGCGGGTTCGTGCTGATCAAATACCTGCTCTGAAAATGGCGGCGCCATTTTCATTCCTCTGAGTTTTCCGCCCCGGATCGGATCAGCATCGAGCGCCGGCCATCGGACCCGCTCCGGAAGAACAGGCTGGCTGCAGATTCTCCTTGCGAACCGGGGGGCCGCCGCGAACTAATTCAACGCTTCCCTCCCGCGGGTGTAGCACAATGGATAGTGTAGTGGCCTCCGAAGCCATTGATCCGAGTTCGACTCTCGGCACCCGCACCATCTCCGCATCGAGCCGGAATTACTGGTGCGTGCGCGATCCAATCGAGAACGAGAAAGAGTACGAGGAACGAGTACGAGTCGGAGCCGCCGATCGGTTGGGGCTGCCGCATTAACCTGCATCCCGGTTGGGATGGCAGACCCAGGGGTTCGGGAAACTACACCATGCCGGGACCCGGAACTGATTCCGGATGACGACGAGGAAACCCACCCATGCCGGCCAGCCTCCGGCCGTGCTATGGTGTCGCCGATTTTCCCGACGTTCATTCAGCGCCAAACAGGAGCGCCGGGCAACGAGCGCTTTCCGGACCATTGCCCGGGAAGCGCTTTTCAATTTCGTTACTTGATCGCGGCTGCCGCGTTCACCAGTTCGACAAAGCTCCGGGCTTCCAGGCTCGCGCCGCCAATCAACCCGCCGTCGATGTCCTTTTGGGCCAGCAACTCCGGCGCATTGGCGGGTTTCATCGAGCCGCCGTAGAGGATCCGGACCTTCTGGGCCACGGGTTCGCCAAACAACTTCACCAGCAGCCCCCGGATGAAGGCATGCACTTCCTGCGCCTGATCGGTCGACGCCACTTTGCCCGTGCCAATAGCCCATACCGGCTCGTAAGCCACGACGATGCCCTGGCCGAGCTCCTTGCTGACCCCCTCGAGCCCGCGTTCGACCTGGGTTTGCACGACCTTGAGCGTCGATCCCGACTCCCGCTCCGCCAGTGACTCCCCCACGCAGAAAATCGGCCGCAACTGGTTCTTCAAGGCGGCAATCACCTTCTGGTTCACCAGTGCATCAGTCTCGCCAAAATAACTCCGCCGTTCGCTGTGTCCCAGGATCACGTGGGTCGTGAAGATGGCGCGGAGCATCGGCGCGGACACCTCCCCGGTGAAGGCTCCGCTCGACTCGAAGTGCATGTTCTGGGCGCCCAGCTTCACATTGGAGCCCTCCAGGGCACGCGCGGCGCTCTCGAGCGCCGTGAACGGAGGACACACGACCACCTCCACCTCCGATTGCTTGCCGACCGCCGCCACGATGTCGCGCACGAGCGCAACGCCGTCAGCGGACGTCTTGTTCATCTTCCAGTTGCCAGCGATGAGCTTTTTGCGAGGAATCATGGTGAGAATAGTCTTTCGAGCCTTCAGCTCTCCAGGAAGACGACTCCGGGCAGCGCCTTCCCTTCGAGGAATTCGAGGCTGGCCCCGCCGCCGGTGGAACAATGGGTGACCTTGTCGGCCACCTTGAATTTCTTGGCCGCCGTGGCGGTGTCTCCGCCTCCAACGACGGTGGTGGCGCCCGCAGCCGTGGCTTGGGCGATGGCCGCGGCCATCGCCTTGGTGGAGCCGGCGAATTTCTCGAACTCAAACACGCCCGATGGCCCGTTCCAGACGATCGTCTTTGCCCGGCCGATTACCTGGGCAAAACGTTCGATCGATTTCGGCCCTGCATCCAGGCCCATCCAACCCGGCGGAATTCCCTCCTTGTCCGCGACCGTACGGGTATTGGCGTTCGCATCGAACTTGTCCGCGATGATGAAATCCACGGGCAGCGTGATCGTCACGCCCTTCGCCGCGGCCTTGCCAAAGAGCTCCTTTGCGATCTTCGCGCCCTCGGGATCGAAGAGGCTGTCGCCGATTGCCATCCCTTCGAGTTCCTTCTTGAACGTGAAGGCCATGCCTCCTCCGATGATCAGCTCGTTTGCCTTCTCGAGCAGGTTGTTGATCAGCGGAATCTTGTCCGCGATTTTTGCGCCACCCAGGATGGCCAGGACCGGCCGCTGCGGCGTCTCGATGACCTGGGCAAATGCCTTGAGCTCGGCCTCCATCAGGAACCCGGCGGCCTTTTCCCGCAGATTCACCCCCACCATCGAGGAGTGCGCGCGGTGCGCCGTGCCAAACGCATCGTTGACATAGACGTCCCCCAGCTTCGTCAGCGATGCCCGAAATGCCTCCACCGCGGCCTTGTCGGCCTTCCGGGTCGTGCCGTCCTCGAGCTTCGCCTTCCCCTCCTCCTCGATGTGAAAACGCAGGTTTTCGAGCAGGACGACGTCACCCGGCTGGAGTTTGCCGGGTGCACAGGCGGCCTCCACCGCCGGACCCACACAGTCATCCAGGAAGGTTACTTTCCGACCGAGCAATTTCTCCAACTCCGCCGCGACCGGCTTGAGCGAGTACTTTGCCTTCCGCTCACCATCCGGCCGGCCCAGGTGCGACATCAGCACGACAGAGGCCCCCTGCCCGAGGGCATGCTGGATGGTCGGGAGCGCCGCCGCGATCCGCTGGTTATTGGTAATGGCGCCGGTCGCCTTGTCCTGCGGAACGTTGAAGTCGACGCGCATCAGCACGCGTTTCCCCTTCAGGTCGAGGTCGCGAATGGTTTTGAATTTCGGCATGGGATCGGCAGTAGCGAGTAGCGGATAGCGAGTAGTGAGCAGGAAAGCAGCGGAGGACAAAAAAAAGAGCGAGTAGCGGGCGGCGGTGCGGTTCGGATGCTCGCTACTCGCTACTCACTACTCGCTACTTCAAGCGGCGCGGCGCGCCGCGTCAGAGCTTGGCGGCAATCACCTTGGTGAGATCGACCACCCGGTTCGAATAGCCCCACTCGTTGTCGTACCACGAGACGAGCTTGAAGAACTTCGGGTTGAGCTCGATGCCTGAACCGGCGTCGAAGATCGACGAGTTCTTGTCATGGATGAAGTCGCTCGAAGCGACCTCATCGCTCGTGTAGGCGAGGATGCCCTTGAGGTAGGTCTCCGAGGCCTTCTTCATCGCCTCGCAGATGGCCTTGTAGGACGTCTCCTTCGTCGTGCGCACGGTGAGGTCGACCACCGACACGGTCGGCGTCGGCACGCGGAACGACATGCCGGTGAGCTTGCCTTTGACCTCCGGCAGCACGAGTGCGGTGGCCTTGGCGGCGCCGGTGGAGGATGGGATGATGTTGATCGCCGCCGAACGGCCGCCCTTCCAATCCTTCTTCGAGGGTCCATCGACCGTCTTCTGGGTCGCGGTGTAGGAGTGGATCGTGGTCATGAGCCCCTCCTCCACCCCGAAGCCCTCCTTCAGGAGCACGTGCACGACCGGCGCGAGGCAGTTGGTCGTGCAGGAGGCGTTGGAAATGATGCTGTGCTTGGCGAGGTCCAGCCTGTCGTCATTCACGCCCATGACGATCGTGACGTCCTCACCCTTGGCCGGTGCGGAAATGATCACCTTCTTGGCCCCGGCGGCGAGATGCCCCTTGGCCTTCTCGGCATCGGTGAACAGCCCGGTGGATTCAATCACCAGCTGCACGCCCAGCTTGGCCCACGGCAGATCCGCCGGGGTCTTGGCGCTGACGACCAGGATTTCCTTCCCGTTGACGACCAGGACATCGTCCTCCGCCTTGTCAGGCGACGATTTCTTCGATCCGACGGTGCCGCTGAACCGCCCCTGGATGGAGTCGTATTTCAGCAGATAGGCCAGATTGTCGGCCGGCACGATGTCACCCACCGCCACGACATCGAGCGTCTCGCCGAGCAGACCCTGCTCGACCAGTGCGCGGAAAACGAGGCGACCGATGCGGCCAAAACCATTGATTGCGACTTTAACTGCCATGTTGGGACTCTCCGAGGTTCAGGTGTTGTTGTCTGATTGAGATGAGGCCGCGCAAACGCGGACTGTCGACTGAACAACCGCCCTTCGGGAGATGCAAGGGTTTTGGGTGTGCGTTGCCTGACATAACCCGCGCGTTTGTTGCAACGGCTCCGCATCGCCGCCCGGCCGGGCGAAAGCCGCTATTCCCGGCTCACCCAAAGCCCGCAGCCCAGCGGGGGAACGAACAGTTCGGGTTCCACCGGCAGGCTGGCCCCATGGCCCCCGGGAAAGAGGAACCGGTCGTGGTCCGCCAGTTGTTCCCACCGGCCGGGATGGGCTTCAGCCACTTCGGCGCCGATGGGGATCATGGCATCGGCCAGCGTTGGATTGATCGCAAACAGCAGCCTGGCCGGGCCCTGCGAACGGTCCGCATTGTAAAGTGCGGCCAGCACCGGTGAACCCGGCATTGTGAAGAACCGGAAAAAACCCTCTCCCGGCCGGGCCCAGTGGCGCACCAGCCGGCCCAGCGCGCCGCGCCGAAACGCGATCCAGTCGGCAAAATAGGAGTGGGTACTGAGGAACCGGTAGAGCCGCCGGTAATCGAGCGCGTTCAAATCGCCCCGCTGATACGTGTTCGTGACGCCGCGCTTCGTCCGGAGGAAGTCCTGGCCGGCCGCCAGCATCGGGATGCCCACCGACATGAACAGCACGGCCGCCATGAGGTGGGTGCGGCGGCGGTCGTTTGGCGTCGGCACCAGCCCGTCGAAGTTCGGGTTCTCCGTGATGACATCGAGCCACGTGCGATCATCATGCGATTCCGTGTAATTGACGGTCTGCGCCGGCCACTTGGCAAAATACCAGGGAGAACCGCGGAGAAAGTAGGCCAGCCGCTCCCCATCGCCGTGCCCGTGGACATAGCCCCGCAGGAAATCCCGGTAGCCGTCGTTCCATGATGCCCAGCCCGTGTTGCGCAGTGCGCCCGCGATATGGCCGCGGAAGCTCCAGGGTTCGGCAATCAGGATGACATCGGGCTTCACCTGCTTCAGCGCCGTCTCGATCTCCCGCAGCACGTCGATCCCGATGAGTTCGGCGAGATCGAAACGGAAGCCATCGACCCCGAAAGTCTCGATGTAATGGCGGCAGCTGTCGATGATCAGCCGGCGCGCCATTGCCGATCGGGCCCGCAGGTCATTGCCGCAGCCGCTGCCATTGGTCAGCGCGCCCGCGGCATCCTGTTCGAAATAATATTTCCGATCGATCGCCATCAGGTGCTCCGGCACGCCGACGTGATTGAACACCACGTCCACAATCACCGCCATCCCGCGACGGTGAAACGCCGCCACCAACTCCTGCAATTCCTTCAACCCCGACATCGCTTCCGGCGCGAGGGCATAGCTGCTCTCGGGGGCGAAGAAATTGTTGGTCATGTAGCCCCAGTGGTATTCCTCCGCCGTGACGTTATCGAACTCATGCAGCGGCTGCAGCTCGACGGCGTTCGCCCCGAGGTGATGCAGGTAGAATTCGGCGCTCTCCACCCACTTCCGGAGGCCGGTGAAGCCCCGCCGCTCCTCCGGCGTCGCACGCACCGGCGCCTGGGCCGCCAGATCCCGCACGTGGGCCTCGACGATCACCAGATCCTGCCACGCCGGAGTCTTGAATGTACGGTCCGGTGCGTCCAGTCGCCCCCGATTCACCACGATCCCGGGACCGTCGCGCGCCACGGTTGCGAGCGCATACGGATCCAGCACGCGCCGCGCGGGATCGAAGCCGTTCACCCCGCCGTCAAAGCCCAGCCCGTCGATCGCATACCAATAAAACCACCCGTGCAGATCCTGATCGAGCGCGCATTCCCAGACTCCGCTGGCTCCATCGACCCCCTCTCGCCGCTCCAGCGCAAAATGCCGGGCCGAGGCGATCACGGCCAGATCCCGGCAGATGAAGAGCGTCACGGTTCGCGCCCGGGGGGCGAACAGCCGGAAAACCGTTTCCCCCTTGCGCACGATGGCTCCGAGCGGCAGGTCCGTCCGCAGTTCGTAATAGAAATCGCCCGGCACGACCGGCACCTTTTCCCCGGCGCGGTCGGCCCAGGCGACCATCCAGGATTCGGCCAGGTTCAGCGGCTGCCCCACGGTGAAACGCCAGAGATGCCAGCCCGTTCGGGCGGGATCCAGGAGCCGGTTGGCGTTGCCCGCCGGGTCGCGCACGACGTTGGGTGCATCGTCCGGCGGCCGCAGCCATTGGTGCTCGCCGGTGACAAACTTGAAACGCTGCCCCGGGATCGCGAGGAACCGGGCGGCATCGCCGGTCCAGCGGAGAACCCGCTCGCCCTCGAGCGTCGCTGGCTGCAGCTGCCATTCCCGGGCGCCCACCGCCTCCTGCCAGCCATTGAAATCCCCCGCCAGGTACACCTTGTCCCGTTCGGGATTGATCTCGCAGCCATGCTCGAGCGGCAGGACGAAGGAGATCGCCCCCTGATCGTTGAGATAGTAGCCGTAAGCCCGCCCCGCCGGCAGCCCCGGCGCCGGCCGGAGCGCCCCCGGCGCCGGACACTGCCAGCCCAGGGTAAACCGCGGCACCGCCCGGCTCGTCCAGTCCCGATCCAGCTCGATGATGCCGGAGGTCAGCGATTCGAGCCACGCGCGAACGATGCGATGCGGAGGTGCGGCCATGCGAATCATCGATCATTTCCGCCGCCGCCAAAGCCACAAGCGGGAAAGCAGCGTGGCGTGCGTCGTGGTCAGACGTGGCACGGGCGTCCCGCGCCACCATCACCTCGAACCGGAGAGGGATCCCCTCTTC
Organism: Verrucomicrobiia bacterium; assembly: GCA_011525695.1. Classification (GTDB taxonomy): domain Bacteria; phylum Verrucomicrobiota; class Verrucomicrobiia; order Opitutales; family Opitutaceae; genus ER46. The sequence goes on along the minus strand of WYBX01000026.1, from coordinate 3,189 downwards.
GCCGGTTGAAAACCGGCGCTACCCCAGGCATCCGAGCATACCGGGAATTCATGGCATGCGGCCGCTCGGTAGCGCCGCGTCTCCGACCGGCGAAACACAGTTCGCAACGGGTCCCGGCTTACTTTCTCGTTGATCCAAAAAAACGCCGTCCAACCGGCTGGTCGGCGGTCCTCGTTCGACGGGCGTCCCGCCGCACGATGGAATTGCCGGGTTTGACATTGACCGCGCCGATCGCGTGGGTTTCCCGCAACCGTGGCTGCCCGCGAAAAGATTCTGGTCGCCCTCTCCGGGGGGGTCGACAGCTCCGTCGCCGCCCTGCTGCTCCGCGAGCAGGGCTGCGACATCGTGGGTGCCTATATGAAGAACTGGATCAACGAGGACGCCGTCATCGGGCATTGTCCCTGGCAGCAGGACATCGACGATGCCCGCGCCGTGGCGGACCACCTCGGGATCGAATTCCGGGTCGTGAACCTGATGCGCGAATACCGCGAGCAGATCGTCCAGTACCTGCTCGACGGATATGCCCACGGTCTGACGCCGAATCCCGATGTGATGTGCAATCGCGAGATCAAGTTCGGCGTGTTCCGGGCCTGGGCGAAGGAGCATGGATTCACCGCCGTCGCGACCGGCCATCATGCCCGCCGGTTTCTGGTGGCCGACGATGGCAGCCGCCGGCCAGCGGATTCCGCGCCGGGCCACCCGGCTCAGGATGGCCAGCTCCAGCTCTGGGAAGGGGCCGACAAGGCCAAGGATCAGTCCTACTTCCTCGCCCTGCTCTCGCCCGCCCAGCTCGCGGATGCCCGTTTTCCGATTGGGCACCTCGCGAAAACCGAATTGCGCCGCCTGGCGCGTACGGCCGGGCTGCCGACGGCCGACAAGAAGGACAGCCAGGGCATCTGCTTCATTGGTGAAGTGAAGATGGCGGACTTTCTGCGCGCCTACGTGCCCGATGCTCCGGGTCCAATCGTGCGCGCCACGGACGGCGTCGAACTCGGCTGCCATCGCGGACTCCATTTTTTCACCCTCGGCCAGCGGAAGGGAATCGGCGTGCCGTCGAACACGGATCATGAAGCCTACGTCGTGGTCGGCAAACGCGCCGCCGACCGCGCCCTGCTCGTGGCCTTTGATCGTCCCGATGCGCCTGGGCTGTTCCAGCGCGAAGTGCAGGTGCACTCGCTCAGCTGGGTTGCCGACGCTCCCGCCACGAGCCGGATCCTCGAGGGCCGCGTCCGTTATCGGGATCCACGCGTCGCCCTCGAATTCGTGCCAGCGCCCGACGCTACCGCCCGAATCATCTTCCGCGAACCGCAGCGGGGGCTGGCCAGCGGCCAAATTCTGGCGTTTTACGATGGCGAGCGGCTGCTCGGCGGTGGTGTCTATGCCTGAAGCCGCCCGCGCGACTCCCGGCATACCTCTCTACACATCTTGCCAAATGTGAATCGGAACACATTTCGCCGGTTGAAAACCGGCGCTACCCCCAGGCGGCCGCACGCACCACTGATCTCCGAATCCACTTTGGGGCCGGTCGGCCGTAGCGCCGCGTCTCCGACCGGCGAAGGAATTCAAATTTCACTCTCTTTCACCCGCTTCGACATGCGCGCTGCGCCCTCCTCTGTCGCGGCCTGGCAAGCTGTGTTGTGAGGTATGGCGGCCCGCCGCTGAATGGCAGTTTCCCACCCGGTTTCCACGGCGGGACGCCGTGGCCAATTCACTTCACGCTCGCCAGCGCCAGGCTGAGCGCAAAGCCAAGGAACACGACCCCGAGCGCCCGATCGATCCAATGGCCATAATGGAGAAACCGTCGCCGCACCTCGTCCCGCGTGAACATGACCGAGACAAGGCAGAACCACGCGGCGGTCGCAAATGCCATCCATCCGCCGTAGATGGCCTGGATTGCCTTCGGCGTGTGCGGGCTGACGACCATGACGAAGAGCGAGATGAAAAACAGCGTCGCCTTCGGGTTGAGCACATTGGTCAGGAAACCGATCGCAAATGCGCCCCGTTCGTCCGGCACCCGCGCCGCAACCACGGCCTGCTCGCTCCTGGGACGCGCGCGCAAAGACTGCACGCCCAGCCACGCGATGTAGATCGCACCGGCATACTTCACGACCGTGAACCACAGCTCCGAACTGCGAATCAACAGCCCGAGCCCCAGCAGCGCATATCCGATGTGCAGGAAAATGGCCGTGCCGATTCCCAGGCTGGTCCAAATCGCGGTTCGCCGGCCATGAGTCAGGCTCTGCCGGAGGACAATCGCAAAGTCCGGCCCGGGGCTCGCCACCGCGAGCAGATGCGCGATGGCCACCTTGGTGAATTCGAGCCAGTACTCGTGCATCGGCACCGCCAGTCCACCGGCCGTCATTCCCGGTTCAGAGCGCCAGCTCCTTGAACTTGGGATCCTGCAGCATCGCCTCGAGCCGCTTCCCTTCGATGAATCCGCGAACCGTCCTGCTTTCCGGAAAACGTCGGGCAGTCTTTTCCAGCATCGCGCGCGCATCGTCGTGACGGCCCAGCAGGGCGAGGACGTACACCTGCTGCATCCAGGGATCCGCCCCGGCCTCCGCCTCCTTTGACTCCGCCTCGAAAGCCTTCAGCGCGTCCCGATAGGCCGCCCGGGCCCCGTCCCGGTTCCCCAGCCGCATCCGCATCGAGCCCAGGCTGATCCAGTAGGCGCCGTTATCCGGGGCGAGCTCGACCACCTGAGCCAGGACCGACTCCGCCCGCGCCCAGTCCCGCAGCGTCATCGCAAAATCGGCCTCGCTCGCGAGGTGCTCCGCCTGCTTCCGCTGGTGCTCGGAGATCTCCCGGCGTCCGCATGCACTCGCACCGAACACCAGGATGCCAGCCGTCAACCAGACCGATAGTCGCCTCTTCATGCGCGCCCATACCGATACGGTCCGGCCAGGGGCGTCAATCCGCGGATAGCGGCCTTGTTGGATCAGGACAGCGGACGACAGGAGCCTCGAGGCAATCTCCTTGGAATTGCATACGTGGAGGGCCGGGCTCCGTCCCGGCCGTGACGATCGATACGCTCCGCAGAACGAACTTCTCGCCGGGTTTGCGGACGACACGGAGAAGCCGTCTCAGAACCTCCGTGGATTCCGTGTGACTCATCCATGGATTTTTCATGCGGCTCGTGGGCAACCCAGCATTGGCGGCACTGCATCGGAAAAAGGCTTCCGGAAACAG
>WYBX01000025.1 GCA_011525695.1 Verrucomicrobiia bacterium | reverse complement strand
CACCCATCGACGAGCATTACCGCGCCCTCCAGCAGCAAATGAACCATACCTTGCGCCACCTCAAACTCGCCGCCTGACTTTCCGAAGAGACAAACATGTTGGTTTGTTCATTCGGAGAGTCAGACAGCGCGAGAGCCGCAAGCGAAGGGTGAGGCTGGCCGGCCGGTGGTCGGAGTTGGGTGGTCAGGATTTGATCATCCGGGACTGCAATTCCTCGCTGGCGCAGCGATGGGTCGCGCGGAGCAGGACCTGAACCCGCTGATCGGACATTGTGAGGGTTCCCTCATATCGGGCGTACACCTCCAGGCAGGATTCGAGCGCCTGGAGAATGAGCCGCAAATCTGCATTCGTTGTTCCTCCGGCGAGGCCCGGTGGAGGGGCATCGGCGAGCACTGTGAGCGGTGGCGTGCCGAATTGGCGCAGGATGGCTTCAAATCCTAGCCGGATATTCCGCTCGGCGGTCGAGGTGCCCCCGATGCGGACATACATGATCGCGAAGGCGTCGGTGATCCATTCGGCAATATGACGTCGATCAGAGGCCGTCATGCTCCTTGAGGAGGTTCGTGGAGTGTGTAGTCCGGGTTGCATGGGTTCGGTTTGGAGCTGTCGACCCATGGAATGACAACGGCTGGCGAAATTCGGCCGCTACGGTGTTCTCCTACCCTGCAGGTCGGTCCGGGGCCCCGTCGCGGCCCGCGCGTTACGCAACGATGAGCGGAAACCCGCTGGGTGCGGCGACTTGCCCCGGCGCACGCGGAACGCCATATCCGCAGCCTGTTCGGAGCCCGAGCTGGGTTTTTCGCAGCACGTGCGGCTTCAAACCCGAATCGCTCCAAACCCTACCCCGTCGATGTCCCCATTCCCACATTTCATCAGGCTGCAACAGGAGTTTCCCCGACCACCGGCGTTGGATTTACGCCGGGCGGTCATGGAAGAATGCCGGAAACTGCGGCCGGGTCTGCGTCCCGGCATGCGGATAGCCATTGGCGTCGGCAGCCGCGGAATTTCCAATCTGGCGGAAATCGTGGGCTTGGTGGTGGAGGCGCTCCAGCAGGCCGGAGCCAAGCCGTTTGTGATTCCGGCCATGGGCAGTCACGGGGGGGCCACACCGGAGGGGCAGCGTGAAATCCTCGCGGGCTATGGTGTCAGCGAACAGACGCTGGGCGTGCCGGTGGAGGCGTCGCTCGAGGTGAGCGAAGTCGGCCGCACCGTCGACGGGAAGCCGGTTTATTGCAGCGTCGCCGCGCTGGCCGCCGACGGCATTGTCCTCGTCAACCGCGTCAAGCCGCACACGGATTTTTGCGGCACGCTGGGGAGTGGATTGCTCAAGATGAGCGTGGTCGGGCTGGGGAAGCGCTCAGGCGCGGCGGCGATGCACCTCGCGGCGACCGAACTCGGCCACGAGCATGCCATCCGCTCGATGGCCGCGGTGTTGTTGCGCACGGCTCCGATCCTGGGTGGCGTCGCCATCCTCGAGAACCAGTTTCATGATACGGCGCGAATCGTCGTCGTCCCGCGCGACGCGATGGAAACCGCGGAAACCGCGCTGCTCGAGGAATCCCGCCGGCTGCTGCCATTACTGCCCTTCACCGAGATCGATCTGCTCATCATCGACCGGCTGGGGAAGAACATCAGCGGCACCGGCATGGACACGAACGTGATCAATCGCTCGGTCAACGGGTACTCGACCTCGCTGCAGCGGGATGGCCAGGCTTCGCCGTTCATCCGCCGGATCTTCGTGCGCGATCTGACGCCGGAGACGCATGGCAACGCGATTGGCATCGGGCTCGCGGACCTCACGACCACGCGGCTGGTGCGGGCAACCGACGTCCGGGTCACCGGCGTCAATGCCCTCACATCGCTGACCCCGAACGGGGCGAAGCTGCCGATTGCATTCGACACGGATCGCGAGGCCATCGAGCGGGCGCTCGCCTCGCTGCCATTGGCGCAGTGGTCCGACGCCCGCGTGGTGCGGATCGCCGACACGCTGGCGGTGGCGACATTGGAGGTTTCCGAGCCGCTCTGGCGGGAAATACAGAATCGAGCGGGGATCAAGGCGGCGGGCCCACTGCGGGAACTGGAGTTCGGAGGGGACGGAAACCTCGTCGACTGATCTGTCGCCGGCAGATACCGTGAGCGTCGCGTTCGGGCTCCAGGCTCATCGATTCATTGGCCGTGACGGAGCACGGCCCTCCATGAACCGAAATCCGATTCCGAGATTCCCGATTGGTCGGAATGACCGTCATGGAGGGACGACCTCCGTGTCGTCCACAAACCCGCTGGGGGAATCGTCCTGCGAAGCTGATCCGTTCAATGGCCGTGGCAGAGCACGGCCCTCCAGGTACGAAATTCCAAAATCATTGGCCGGGACGGGCTGCCCTCCGCAGGCCCGGCGAAGGAGGGAGCACGGCCTCCATGTACTAAGTCCGGAGGAACGGGCGAGATCAGAACCCGGTCACTTCCAGCCGGACTTCCGCACCGGCGCCGACCTCGATCGGCAATCCGGCGCGCAATGCCGCTGCCGCGTGGCTGTCGGGCTTGCTCTTCCCGGCACGGCGCACGGCATAGGTCGAATCCGCCGTGACGACCGTCCATTCTGGAAACTGGTTGATCCGCGGCCAGTCGATTGGCAGGTGCAGGTTCTCCGCATGCCGCGGCCGATCGAAGAGAAGCCGGCCGCGCCAGGGCCGATCCGCCGAGAGCGAGATGAACAAGGTTCCGCCTTCGCGCACCGCTCCCACCCGCACATCCGGCCGCCAGGGTTGAATCGAGAGTCCCTGCGTCTTCCACAGATTGAACATGATGGTGGTCCGGGCAAAATTGCCGTCACCATGCCAGCTTTCGATCAGTCCGTCGGGGTGCTGGCGGGACCAGAGCTCCCGGATTTCACGGTCGAGCCAGTTGGAGGCGGAACGGGCCCGCGGATCGGACGGTGCGCGATTGACGAGGTTGAGCGCACTTTCGATTGAGTCGGCGTAGCCATCCTGGCTGCCGTTCGGCATCGTGGGATCGCTGCGCGGCTCCCAGTTGAAGTGGCGATAATGGCGATCGAGCACGCCGAGTGGGACGAGGGCGGCCTCCTGATAGGCGGAGGTGCCGTCGATCAGGTACACCGTGTAGAATCCGTCGAAAACATACCCCCACGAATCGGAAATGCGTGCATCGGTGATCTCGCCGGTCTTCGTGTTAACCTCGTTGTAGAGCATGCCGTGCTCGTTCCGGCCGATGGCCAGGATCCGATCGAGCATCTCATGCACGTGTGGCCGGTAGGCCGCCTGCCGGGCTGCCCATGCCGCGCCGCCCGGCTGCCGGCCCGCCAGTGCCACCGTGGCGTAGAACTCGCAAAGCCCGCTCACAATCTCGCAACCGTGGTCCCGCAACCGGAGGATGGTGAAGTCCCGCGTCGGATGGTGTCCACCCGCCGGCAGCAGGTAGAGGTCCGCCAGCCGTGCGCCCCACTCGAGATACTTTTCCTGCCGCCCGGTCATCCAGTACAGCCGGGCCAGCGCCTGCAGGTAGTCGCCACTCACCTCCACCCCCGGTTCCTTGTCGCGGCCAATGAGCGGCACCCTGCCGAAGGGCGTCTCCGTGGCTGCCTTCGCGAACGAATCGTCAATCAGTTCGATCATCCGCTCGCTCCAGGGGCTGGGACCGAGCCATTCGGTGAGCGGCAGCAGCCCGTCCTTCACGTACTCCGCCGAGTTGAAAAGGATCCGTTCCGCGTCCGCGGTGGGATGCCGAAGCCCGAGCGGCTCACGCAGGCTGTACTCCTCGCTCAGCCTGAGCCAGCCGGGCCGTGCGGCCAGCCGGCGCTCGGTCGCCAGCATCTCCTTCATCGGGCCCTCGAAAGCGGTGCGATCGGTGAAATGCGCACTCAGCACCATGAACGGGTAATTGTCCGCGGCACTGTCGCGACCATTCCAATACGGGCTGTCCGTCAGGTTCCGCGGAATCAGCCCGGTGGTGGGCTCGGCGGCGCGCAGCCAGGCCTGCAGGTAGCGGTGACAGCGTTCGAAGCCCTCCGCGGCCATCCGGCCATTGTCCGCTGCCCGCTCGAACACCGCCTCCGGGGAGGGTGGCAGCGGGGCTGCCGCGGCCGATGCCAGCGCGCTGATTGCCAGCCCAAGTTCAAACCACAGGGATCGGGGCAGGGTATTCATGGCGAATTCGCGCTGACCTTGGGATGGCCGCGAACCGCTGGCAAGGATCCGTCCGGGCAACCTTCCCCCCCCGGCCCGACGGGAGATCGAGCCTGAAGGCCGCAGCCGGCTCAGCGCCGGATCGCCTGGCTGATATCGATCAGGAACATCTGGCGCGAGCCGTCCTCCGCCAGCCCTGGGACCACGATCGCATCCCCAGTCCGGTTCCAGCAGGGAGCCGGATCGAGCCGGAGATCGCCCGATCGCCACTCGCCGAGCCGGGTCTTCGGCGAGTGCAGGATTCGTCCGGTCCGGCGATTGAGAAAGACATAGCGGATGAACTCGTCGTCACCCTTGTAGCCGTTGACAAACCAGGTTCCGTCCGGCGACAGCGAGATGTCGCCGCCCGGCTTCGGGAACACATCAGCGCCTCCGAGCACCTCCGCTATCCGTCGGCTCGCGGTGTCGTAGACCACCTGCTGGTCATTCGCGGAACCGATGATCCGGCTGCCCCATTCCCATTCCGGATGACCGCCAATGAAGATCTCGTGGCGGGTGAGTTCGCTGCCGTCCGGCCGGACCGTGAACGGGACATTCAGCCGTTGCCCGTCCGGCTCGGCAAAGTCCGCCCGGCAATAGAAGTAGATCCGATCGTTGTTCCGGTTGTTCAACGTGTGATTGATGAACATATGACGGGTCTCGATTCGCGGATCCACCCCGCGCAGCTTTTCCTTCAGCTGGGCGAACGAGACGATGAGCTTCTTTTCCCCGGTTTCGATGTCCACGCGGAAGATTCCGTCGTTTTCCGGAGCGGCCACGCCCTTGGTCCAGTCCCAGGCATCCTTGTAGCCGGTGACCGCCCGCAACCGCGCCATCCGCGCGTAATTGATGGCGGTGAAGTAGCCGCCATTCTGCGCCACGCCGCCGTTTCCGACCGGCGTGTCCTCGAACCGGTATTCCCGGATCCGGCCGCCATTCGGGCCCTTGGTGAGATCGAAGAGGACCGTGAACACCTTGCCGGTCTTGGGATCGCGATCGTTGAAGAAGAACTGTGTCTCGGGATGCTCCGGGTTCCAGTAGAACATCGTTCCCTGCTGCGGATTCCAGCCCTGCGACCTGTCCACGACCCGGATCCGATAATTGTCCTGCGTATCGATCAGGCAGACGTTCGCGGCGTCACCCTTGCCCGGCAGCCGATCCTGGAACTTCGTCTCCAGGGCCAGGAGGTAACGGCCGTTGGCATTCCACGGAATCGTGCGGGCCTGTCCAATGTAGCCGAAAAAATGGTTGGAGGGCCCGGTCGTGAGCTGGGTGACAGTGACTCCCGGGGTTGGCGCCGGTTCACCTGCGACCAGCGCGGTCAGGGCTGCGCCGGCGAGGCAGGCGGGAAGTAAACCGCGGATGAAACGGCGGCTGGTGGAGCGGGGAGGCAGGATATTCATGTGATGGAGGGAAAAACTGAACGAGGAGCTGAACCAAGGCGGACACAAACCCGGTTTAACCGCGAATGAGCGCCAATACTCGCGAATGAAGAACGAGCGTATCGGGATCAGGGAAACGTCGAACGGAAGAGTGGCCGTGGCTTATCAAGAAGTATCCCTTTTTCCGAAATTGGCGTCCATTCGCGGTGACACGGCTAACGCGCCGTCGAGCCGCGTGTCGGGGAAATGTCCAGGTGGGCGACGAAGAGCTGGCGGGTGCCGTCCTCCGCCAGCGCCTCGAACAGCAGCTTGGTGCCGTCCCGATTCCAGCGCGGCGGCATGTCAATCCGCAGCGGATTGTCGACCTTGGGCGCATTCGGAAGCTCGATTGGAAAATACGGCAGCTTGAAACCGGTCCGCGTCTGCCGGTTGTAGACGACGAGCCGCCGGACCCGGCCGCGTTCGTCATTTCCATTCTCGGTCGAGGCGAGCCAGTGCATGTCGGGAGAGAACGCGGGCTCGCCCGGATCAATGAAAAAATCCGGATCGACCAGTTCGCGGTACTCGTGCGCGTCGGTGTCGTAAATCACGTGATATCGCCTCGGCTTGCCGTCCGGTCCCGGCGGTGTGCCCGGCACTTCGTTGCCGCCAGCGAGCATCCGGGGCGGGACCTCCCAGTCCGGATGGGATAGCTTGACCGGGCTGTGCCGCAGTTGGGTGCCGTCGGCGCGGACAGTGAAGCCCTCGGTATAGAAGACCGTGTCGGAATCCTCCCGGAACCAGCGCGCCACGAACCAGAGCCGGTCGCCTTCGCGGGTCCAGTAGGTGTGGTTGATGAAAAGCTGGTTGTAGATGCCGACCGGCGGCCGCGAAAGCTCGGGAAACTGGTCCTTCAGCTGCTCGTAAATCTGGCGGTAGCTGGCGATCAACCGCGCCTTGCCCGAGGTGACATCGACCACGAACAGCCCGTCGTTCTCGGGATGTCCCTGGCCGGCCGTGAAGTTGTAGGAACCGGGATACGAGACGACCTTGCGGTGGACGCGGCCGTAGTTGAAGGCCGCGAATTTCCCGCCACCCGGCGCGACATTGCCGTTGCCGATCGACATGTCCGGAAAGGTGTACTCCCGGCGGACGCCGGTCCGGACATTGAACAGCACCGCAAACACCTTGTTGTCGGCCCGGCGGTCGTTGAAGAAGAATTCCTCGGCGGGGTTGTCCGGGTTCCAGTACAGCATCGTCCCCTGCTGGAAGTTCCACGCCCGCGTCTCGGCGACCGGGGTGACCTCCTTGGTCTCGGGGTCGATCAGCACGATGGCGGCGGCATCCTGGTAGCCGCGGGGCATCCGATCCTGGAAGGTGGTCTCCAGCGCGAGGATCCGGCGGCCGTCGCCACTCCAGGGAATCGTGCGCTGATGGCCGTCATAGCCGAAAAAATGATGACGGGGGCCATGCGTGAGCTGTTCGACCCGATGCTCGCCCCGTGCGAAGATCGGCGAGGTGAGGGCAACGATTGCAGCGATGAGGAGCGGAATGGGGCGAGGCATGCGGGCGTGGTTTAATGAGCTTGAACTTGCAGGCAAGGCCTATTGTTACAGCTGTCCGCGTCGGAGCCTGGAATGCGGGCCTCACGATTAGCCCTTAGCCCCGAACCCGTGCATCAATGAACGCTTGGAACTTCTATTTCGCAACTGCCGCAAGCCCGGGTGCTGCCTTGCCGGCATCCCGCCGGCCCGGATCGCATGGGCGCGTCATGCTTGCCATCATGGCCTTCCTGGGGTCCGGGTCCGCCTGGCTTCCCGCCAGCGAGGAATCACCGCCCCGGCCGCACATCGTCTTCATCCTATCCGACGATCAGGGTTTTGGGGACGTCGGCTATCGCGGCTCGGAGATCCGGACCCCGCACCTGGACCGGCTGGCGGCGTCTGGGGTGAAGCTGGAGCAGTTTTATGTCCAGCCCGTCTGCACGCCAACGCGGGCCGCGCTGATGTCCGGCCAGTATCCCATGCGGCTTGGGCTGCAGCTCGGGGTGATCAAGCCCGGCTCGCCGCATGGGCTGCCGCTGACGGTCCGCACGCTGCCGCAGGCCCTCGGGGAAGCGGGATATTACACTGCCATCACGGGCAAGTGGCATCTCGGCAACGGGAGCCGGGAGCAGCTCCCGACCAACCGCGGATTCGACCACCAGCACGGATATTATCTGGGCGCCGGCGACTATTTCACCCACGAGCGTGACGGCGGGCTCGACTGGCACCGCAACGACCGGGCGTTGCGGGAGAAGGGCTACCAGACCGATCTGATTGCGGACGAAGCGGTCCGCATCATCGAAAGCCATCCCGGAAACATGCCGCTTTTCCTCTATGTCGCGTTTGGCGCGCCGCACACCCCGCGGCAGGCTCCCGAATCCTATCTCGAGCAGTATTCGAAAATCGAAGACGAGCGCCGCCGTGCCCATGCCGCCATGATCACCGCGATGGACGACGGGATCGGCCGTATCGTGGAGGCGCTCGGGCGGTGCGGCCTGCGGGAACGCACGCTCATCGTCTTCTCGAGTGACAACGGCGGGATTCTTCGCGCAGCCAGCAATGGACCCTTTCGGGATCAGAAGGGCAGCATTTACGAGGGTGGCGTCCGGGTGCCTGCATTTGCGAACTGGCCCGGGGTCCTGCCTGCCGGTGGCGTGGTCGACCAGCCGCTGCACATGGTGGACTGGCATGCGACCCTGCTGAAATTGGCCGGAGCCCGGCCGGGGGACGGCGTGGCCCTTGACGGACGGGACCTCTGGCCGGCGTTGCTGGGCGATCCGACGGCCGTTGATGACGCAATTCTGATCAACGCGGCACCGGACACTGGTGCGCTGCGCCGGGGTGACTGGAAGCTCGTGATCAACGGGCAGCTGCGGTATTGGGCCGAGTCGCCCGGCCCCGATTTCTCCTGGGAGAAGTTGCTGGCTGCCTCGGGACTGCCTCCCGGGAACGCCAACCGTCAGGAACTGGAGCTTTTTAACCTGGCCGATGATCCGGGCGAGACCCGGAACCTGGCCGGCGAGCATCCCGAAATCGTCAGGGATATGATGGCCCGCTATGAATCGTATGCCCAAATGGCGGCGCCGCTGCTCGATGGCACGCCAGTCATCAAGCAGGCGCCGGCGGTCTGGGGTGAATTTCAGGACTGAATAGCAACCCGATGTCCGGAGATTAATGTGCCGCCTGCGGACGATCAAAAAGAGACAGGATCATCTGAATGCACGAACAGCGAAGTCATTTCATCAGCGCCGCCGCCGCAATTCTGGCTGTCATCGCGGGCCTGGGCCCCGGACGCGCGGTCGCGGCCCAGGAACCACGACCAAACGTCATCCTGATTCTCGCCGACGATCTCGGTTTTGGGGATATCGGTGCCTTTGGGCAGCGGATTACGCGAACGCCCCACCTGGACCAGATGGCCCGGGAAGGCATGATCTTCACCCAATTCTACCCTGGCGCCGCGGTCTGCGCGCCGACCCGGTCGGTGCTCATGACCGGTCTCCATACCGGGCATGCGCGAGTCCGCGACAACTTCAGCCAGGCACATGGCGATCGCGTGCCGCTCGAGTCCGGTGATGTCACCATGGCGGAAGTCTTGAAGCAGGCAGGCTATACCACCGGGCTCGTCGGCAAATGGGGTCTCGGCGAGGCCGGAACGAGCGGTGAACCCAGGCGCCAGGGATTCGACTTCTTTTACGGCTTCCTGAACCAGCGTCACGCGCACACTCATTACCCGGCGAAGCTATGGCGCAACGAAACGGAGGAGCCTCTCCCGGGCAATGAAGGCAACCAGCGCAATACCTACGCGGGAGATCGTTTTTCCGAGGAGGCGCTCGATTTCATCGAGCGCAGCCGTAGCCAGCCCTTCTTCCTGTACCTTGCCTACACGGCGCCTCACCTGGAATGGGTCCCGCCGGCCGATTCACTCGCCGAATACCGGGGCCGGATTCCGGAGAACGAGCCATTCCTGGCGCACAGCAACTACTACGCGCAACCCACGCCACGTGCCGCGTACGCCGCCATGATCACGCGCCTGGATCGGGACGTCGGCCGGCTGTTCGCCCGGTTGCGGGAACTCGATCTCGCGCGGAACACCCTGGTCGTCTTCACCTCCGACAACGGGGCCCACGCCACTGGCGGCGTCGCCGATTTCTTCCGGAGCAACGGTGGACTGCGCGGATACAAGAACCAGCTTTACGAAGGGGGAATCCGCACGCCGATGATCGCGCACTGGCCCGCATTGATCCAGCCGGGCACGGTCGTGTCCACGCCGGTGGCCGGCTGGGATCTTCTGGCGACATTTTCCGAACTCGCTGGAGGGCGGATTCCCCCGGGAATCGATGGCAGGTCCCTGGTGCCTGCGCTGGCAGGTCGCACGCTGCCAGAGCGGGATACTCTTTACTGGGAGACGCCGGTCGGCGGTTTCTGGCAGGCGGTGCGATTTGGCGACTTCAAGGCGATCCGGCCGGGATGGGAAAAACCCGTGGAGGTTTACGATCTTTCGGTGGATGCCGCCGAGAGAAACAACCTCGCGAGCCGCCGGCCCGATCTGGTGAAGCGGGCCGAGAAGGCCTTCTCCTCGGAACGCACGAATACCCCCCACTGGCCGCTGCCGCAGAAGTCTGCCAGCCGCCCGGGGAAATAGCCTGCATCCATCCCACCGCGGCAGCCGCAACCGAAGGAATCGTGCTCGTGATTCGTAATCTTGGCGGAAAGCGGATGCACCATTTTAAAAAACTGTGATGCATCCGGGTTAGACAGGGGTTTCACGTGCGCCGCCTTACGCGGGTGCGGCCAGCCGGGTGAAATGCTCGAATCCGGGGCAGCCGCGCGCGGCAAATGGCGCTTGAAGTTGCCGGCAAGGTCTATTGTTACAGCTGTCCGCAGTCGTCCCACCCATTCTCCTGCGACCCTACCCATGAAAATTCGCTCCCATCTTCTCTGCCTGCTGGCCGGCCTTCCGCTCACCTGCGCAGGCGGCGGCAAGCCCGTCCGCTTCGAAAAGGTCGTCCTGATCGACCAGTATTTCTGCGACGGCATCAACGCCGGCGACTTCAACCGCGATGGCAGGATGGACGTCGTCGCCGGGCCGTACTGGTACGAGGGGCCGACCTTCAAGTCGCGGCATGAATTCTATCCCGCGCTGCCCCAGGCGGTCGCCGAGATGCCGAGCAACAGCATGTTTTCATTCGTGCACGACTTCAACGCCGATGGCTGGCCGGACATCCTTGTCCTCGGCCGGGTGCTGCATCACGAGGCGTTCTGGTACGAGAACCCGGGCGGGAAGGGTGGGCTCTGGCCGAAGCATTTCGCCGTCCACCGGGTTTACGGCGAGTCGCCGGAATTCGAGGACATCGATGGCGACGGAAAGCCGGAGATCCTGTCGCATTGGGAGGGCCAGTGGGGCTGGTGGGCGCCGGACTGGCGGCAGCCGACGGAGCCCTGGCGGTTTCGCGCGGTCGGGCCGAAGGGCAAGTACCGCGAATACTATCACGGCACGGGGATCGGTGACATGAACGGCGACGGCCGGAAGGACATCGTCTTCAACGAGGGCTGGTGGGAGCAACCCGCGGATGCCTCGCAGCCGTGGACGCTGCGCTCCTACAAGTTCAGCCAGGGCAAGGGCGGCGCCCACATGCTCGTGTATGATATCGACGGGGACGGCGACAACGATGTCGTGACCGCGATCGATGCGCATGGGTGGGGCATCTCGTGGTTTGAGCGGGCGGATCCCGCCGGCGGCGGCATCGGCTTCAAGGAGCACCGGATGATGGGGACGCGGGAGGAGGAGCAGCAGTTCGGGGTGGCCTTCTCCCAGCCGCATGCACTCTGCCTGGCGGACATCGACGGCGATGGGCTGCAGGATGTCGTCACCGGCAAGCGGCGCTGGGCGCACGGCCCGACCGGGGATGTCGAACCGATGGGCACGCCCGTCAATTACTGGTTTCAGCTGCGGCGCGAGCCCGGGCGGGGCGCCCATTTTGTGCCGCACCTGATCGACGCTGCGTCCGCGCTCGGCACGCAGGTCGTGGCCACCGACATCAATGCGGACGGCGCGCCGGACGTGCTCACGGCCTCCAAGCTGGGCGCATTCCTCTTCATCAACCGGCGGTAAACCGGACATCATGAACCATTCCATCCTTTTTCGAACCCTCCTGGCGGCCGTCGGGCTCGGGCTGCTCGGCACCCCCGCGCGGTCGGCCACGCCGCGGCCGCCCAACATCATCTTCATCATGGCCGATGATCTCGGGTATGGCGACATCGGCCCGTTCGGGCAGCGGCGTATCCGGACTCCAAATATAGATCGGATGGCCCGCGAAGGCACGAAGTTCACGAACTATTATCCCGGGGCGGCGGTCTGTGCGCCGACCCGCAGCTGTCTGATGACCGGAAAGCACACCGGCCACACCCGGGTGCGGAACAACCACGGGATGGCCGGGCTGAGCCGGGTGCCGCTCGAGGTGACGGAGGTGACGGTGGCGACGCTCCTGAAGCGGGGCGGGTACTCGACCGCCGGCATCGGCAAATGGGGGCTGGGCGAGAAGGGCACGCTGGGCGTTCCCAACAAGCAGGGCTTCGATTTCTGGTATGGCTACCTCAACCAGGATCTGGCGCTGGATTACTATCCGGAGGAGATTTTCCGGAACGAGAAGGAGGTCGCGCTGCCGGGAAACGCGGGCGGGGCGAAGGGCAGCTACTCCAATGATCGTTTCACGGAGGAGGGCCTGAAGTTCATCGACGAGCACCGGCGCGTGCCGTTCTTCCTCTATCTCGCCTACACGATTCCCCATGCGACGCTGGCGGCCCCCGCGGATTCGATGCGGGAATACGACGGCGCGTTCCCCGACGATCCGCCGCTCGAGGGCAAGGTGGCGGTCGAGCGCCCGCGGCAGACCTATGCGGCAATGGTCACGCGGCTCGATCGGTACGTGGGCCAGGTCCTGGAACGGTTGCGCCAGCACGGGCTCGATCAGGACACAATCGTGTTCTTTACCAGCGACAATGGCCCGACAAACAAGGGCGGGGTGGGGGAATTCTTCCAGAGCGCCGGGCCCTTGAAGGGCTGGAAGGGCCAGCTGTGGGAGGGCGGGATCCGCGCGCCGATGATTGTGCGCTGGCCCGGCCGCGTGCCGGCGGGACGGACGGAGAGTCAGGCGTGGGCCGGCTGGGATTTCCTTCCCACCGCCGCCGAACTCGCCCAAGTGGAGCCGCCGGCCGGGATCGATGGCATCTCGGTGCTGCCCGTGCTGCTCGGCGGGACGCTGCCGCCGCGGGACCACCTCTATTGGGAGGTGCCCTCCAAGGACGGGCTCGCCCAGGCGGTGCGGATGGGCGATTTCAAGGCCCTGCGGTCCAAACGCGAAGCCCCGATCGAAGTTTACGACCTTGCTCGCGACCCGGGTGAGACCCGGAACATCGCGGCGGAGAAACCGGAAATCGTCGAACGAGCCCGCGGGTTGTTCCGCACCGCGCGGACACCTTCCGAACACTGGCCCGTGGCGGGCGATTGATAAAACGCGCCGTTGGCGCTCTGGATGCAGAGCGACAGCAAAGCATCATGCTCGCTACTCGCTACTCGATGCTCGCTACTGGCTTCGCTGCGGCTGCCACGGGAAGGAACTGGAGCGCTCCTGCTGAAAGCGGCTACGCTCCGCCTGTGGCCGCCGTCAATGCCGGCGCCTGGTGCGGCGCCGGCCCGATCGAACCCTGCAGCACCAGCTGAGCGTCAATCACCCGCTTGCGCGGGCGCTTCCCCGGCGACTTGATTGCCTGGACAATCATTTCTCCCACGGCGGACATCACGTCACCGATCCGTTGATCCACCGTGGTGAGCATCGGGGTCACGTGCTGGGAAATTTCCATGTTGTTGAACCCGGTGATCGAGATGTCGTCCGGCACGCGCATGCCGGCCTCCTGGAACCGCCACATCGCGCCTACCGCGACCTCGTCGTTGAGCCCCAGGAACGCGGTGGCCTGGGTCCGCCGGGCGAGAAAGGCCTCGGCCAGGGCTTTCCCGTAATCATAGCTGCGCGAGCCCGTCGGTGTGACCGGCACCCGGTCCACCGCGGAATCGAACGCGAGTCCGCAGCGCTCCAGTCCCCGCTGGATCCCGCGCACGCGGGTGTCGTTCTGCAGGAAATTCAGCCGGATGCCGAGCAGGCCGAACATCCGGTGGCCGAGCCCGTGCAGGTGCACGATGAGCTCCTCCATCGCATGGGCCCGGTCGAGGATGACGGTATTCTGGCCGGGATACTCGAACTGATCCGCGGCTACCAGCGGCGTGCCCTGCGGCTTCAGCAGCTCCGCCGCCGCGCGGATGTGATCCGGCTCGAACCCGCCGACAAAGACGACCCCCTCCATCCGCATGAGCATGAAGTGGCGGACAATCCGCTCGGTCTCCGCATAGTCCTCGCGCGTCATTTCGATCAGGACCGTGAAACCGCTGGCGCGCAGCAGCCGCTGCAGCGCGTAGACCTTGGCGTGCACGGCTGGCGCATCCATGTACCGGACACACATGCCGATCGACCCGGTCCGGCCGCGCAGGAGCATCACCGCATAGGGGTTGGGCCGGAAACCGACCTCCTCCATCGCCCGGTGGACCCGGGCGACGGTCTCGGGACGGAGCCCGGGCTGGTTGTTGAAAACCCGTGAGACCGTCGTTCGCGCGAGGCCGACATAACGGGCAAACGCCGCCGTTGAAGTTATCTGGATCTTCGGCTTCGCGGGCATGGCTGGATGGAACGCTCTGCCGGAGACGCCTAGGGCCGGGGGGCCTCGTGCGCAAGTGAGAGTTGCGTCCGCAAGGAAGTTTTTCGGAATGAACGTTGACACGGATAGCTGTCCTCGGTCCGCTTTTCTCCGTTCGCTTTCGGGTGCCCAAGACCACCGGAGGCTTCAGTACGAAACCGAGGATGCCCGCACCCCCCCGTGGCGTGGCGTTCTCCTCCCTGGTGCACCATGAGACCAAACGTCAGATCCCACCTGTCTACTCCCTTCACGGCGCTGCGCCGCAGCGTGTCCGTTCTTGCCCTCCTGACATTCATCCTGCCCTGGCTCCACGGCCAGGGCTCCGGCAACGCAACTGTCACCGGCTCCGTGACCAACAGCGCGACCCGTGCCTTCCTTGAGGGGGCGCAGGTCACGCTCGTCGGCACGGCCCATGAGGCCCTCACCGGGCGCAATGGCCAGTTTGAGCTCACCGGCGTGGCTCCCGGCCCTTACACGCTCGAGGTTTCCTACACCGGCCTGGATTTGTACCGGCAGACGATCACGGTGCAGCCGGGGCGGAACGTGGTGCCGCTGATCGGGCTGAGTTCCGACATCTACCGGCTCGACGCCTTTACCGTTAGTGGCGAGCGCGAGGGCAGTGCGGCCGCGATCACCGCCCAGCGATTCGCGCCGAACGTCAAGAGCGTGGTCGCGACGGATGCCTTCGGCCATGTCGTGGACGGCAACATCGGCGAGATGCTCAAGCGGGTCTCCGGCATCGCGACCAATCTCAACGAGGGCGAGGTCGACCAGATCTTTGTCCGCGGCATCGGCTCCGCCTTCAGTGCCGTGACCCTCGATGGCACCCGGCTGCCGAGCCCGGCCAAGGGCAAGAAGTCGCGCAACTTCGAGGTCGACAAGCTGCCTGCCGATTACATCGAGAGCATCGAGGTGATCAAGGCGCCGACGCCCGACATGGATGCGGATTCCGTCGGCGGCGCGGTCAACCTGATCACGAAGTCCGCGTTCGCGATCGATGGCCGCCGGCTGTCCTACAACTTCGGGCTCAACCACAAGACCCTCCGGAGCAAGAACTCGTTCTTCGGCGGGATCCAGTACTCCGACGTGTTGGGGGAGAAGAAGAACCTGGGGGTTTATTTCTCCTTTGGCTACAGCGACAATTACGTGCCGCAGGATGTGACCCAGCTCGATTTCGAGGCATCCTACAACGATCCCGCCTACATGCGGCGCTTCCGGCTGGAGGATGCGATCCACCTGCGCAACCGGACGGGCGCCGGGCTGAAGCTCGACTACCGGTTGAGCGACACCACGACCCTGTTCGCCAGCTTCATGTACAATCATTACACGGACGAGGTCGACCAGAAGCGGCTGACGATTCAGACCTCGCAGAACGCGAACGCCTTCGCGCCCGGCTACACCGACACCCGCTGGGAGATGCTCTCCGGCGATTACCTTTGGGCGGTCAGCCTGATCGAGCCGAAGCAGGAAACCTACGCGATCCAGACCGGGGCCAAGCATGATTTGCCGGGATTGAAGATCGATTACTCGGCTTCGTATGCCCCGGCCACCGGTTCGGAAGTCCGGCACAACTTCGACACCCGGCTCCGCCGGCAGCGGATGGTGATCGATCGCAGCCGCGATGTCTGGTATCCGACCTATGAGGTGCTGAGCCCGGGCGATCCCGACGATTACAGCCGCTACGATCGAATCCGGATGGCAGCCGAGACCGGCGAGACCGAGGAGGCGGTCTGGGGTGCCGAGTTCAACGTGCGCAAGGAGTTCGACACGGACATTCCGCTGTCGCTGAAGGTTGGTGCTCGCTATCGCGGACAGTTGGTGGAGGTCGATGAGGACACGATCAACACGACCTATGAGGGCGACGATGCCGGGCAGTTCAAGCTGCAGAATTACACTTACGCCGGCTTCGATGGCCGCTATTCGGGAGCTGCCTGGCCGGATATCCACGCGGCGCTTTCGAGTTATCGGGGCCAGCCTGAGCTTTGGGATGTCGATTTGCCCGCGACCGCCGAGGATGAGCTTTCCAGTGACGGCAAGGTGCGGGAGGATGTGTACGCGACCTATGTCATGGGCACGGCGGACATCGGCAAGCTGCGGATCCTGGCTGGCGTCCGGATGGAGCGGACCGAGGTCGAGGCCACGGGCGTCCAATACGAGCCGCTCGACACCCCGCTGCCGGACGATGCGACCGAGCAGGAGGAGGCGGACCGCGTCCGGCAGGAATACAGCCCCGTGACGCGGACCAGCAGCTACACGCAGTATTTTCCGGGCGTACACCTGCGGTACGAGCTGCGGCGGAACCTGCTCCTCCGCGGCAGTTTCTCGACCAGCCTCGCGCGGCCGAATTTCGGCGACCTGATGCCCGACACGTCAATCGATGACGAGGACTTCCAGATTTCGCAGAACAACACCGGGCTGAAGCCGCAACGGGCGAACAATTTCGATCTCAGCCTCGAATATTATTACGAGCCGAGCGGGATGATCTCGGTTGGCGCCTTCTACAAGGATATCTCCGACTTCATCTTCAGCGACACCTTCATCATCGGCGACGGTCCGGGCAACGGTTTCGGCGGCGACTACGCCGGCTATGAATTCGAGACGAAGAAGAACGGCGGCGAGGCCAAGGTCAAAGGCCTGGAATTCAGCTTCAACCAGCAGCTCACGTTCCTGCCCGACTGGGCCCGTGGATTCAGCCTCTATGCCACGTATACGCTGATTGACGCGGAAGGTAACTACAACAGCCAGGGGGCGCAGTCGGACGATCAGCTCGTGCAGTTCGTGCCGGAGACCTGGAACGTGGGGCTCACCTACCAGAACCACGGCTGGACCGTGCGGGCGCAGCTCAATTACAACGACCGGTTCCTGAACAGCTATAACAACAACCCCGCCGCGCGGATCTATGACGACGAGCGCATCGACGGCGAACTGCGGGTGAAGTACCAGTTCAACCGCAGGCTGGCGGTGTTCTGCGACTGGACCAATGCGCTCGACCAGACCGTCGTTCGCGTGCAGGGCAAGGACCTGTATCGGCCCCAGAAGATCCGGTACAACGGCATGCGCGTGAACCTCGGCATCAGCGGCAGCTTCTGACCCGGAGTCCCATGCAACGTCCCGATCGCCGGTTCCGCCATGCTCACTCGCGATCGGGACTTTTCGCTGCCCTGATCGTCTCACTGTCCGAATTCGTGAACGCCGGCGCGCACCTTCCCTGCGGAACCCGGATTTGTGCGTCGGTCACGGACTTTCCACTGGCGCGATGCCGGTGAGCCGCTTTGTTTGATCCTCCCACCCCCCACTCGAATGCGTTTACCTGCGTGCCCACGCCAGTCCTCCGGCGATTCAATTGTCCGGTCCCAGCCTGGAATCCTGCGCCTCGCGCGAGCGTTGCTCGCGACGGGGGCGCTCGCCGCCAGCATGGCGCCTGTGGCGCTGGCGGGCGAACTCCAGATTGCGCGGACCGTGATGGCGGATGCGGCTCCCAGCAGCTTCGCGATCGGATTCCCGAACGGGAACAGCTTTTGCTGGGACCCGGTGCGGGGCGGGCTGAGCTACGCCTGGAGCGGCGGCTTCGCCGATTTGACGCCAACCTGGCCCGAAGTGGGAAAATTCGTGAAGCCGGCAAAGCTTCTCGGCGAGGTCAGGTATCGGGAAACGGGGTCGGCGCCATTGCGCCGGGGCGATCCCCTCCGGCGGCCGGAAATTGCCTTCAAGGGTTACCGGCTCGACGACGCCGCAATCGAGTTCCGCTACACGATCGATGGCGTGTTGGTCCGGGAACAGGTGACATCGCCGGATCGCAAACGGATCGTGCGGCGGTTTCAAATCGAGGCCGGAGATTCGGATTCGCGCTGGTGGTATGTGCCGGGAACGATTGACGGTGCGCCGCTCGTTTCCCCGCGGGGTGAGCGCGACGGCGCAGGTTACCGGTTTGACCCGAACGGGTCCCGCGACTTTACGCTCGTGATCCAGCTGGGGGAGGGTGCCCGATGAGCAGGCTCCTGCTGCTGCTGGCATGCTTTGCCGCTGCCGCGACCTCGCAGGCGGCCTACCGAATCGAGGACGTGCCGCTGCCGCCCGCACTCGCGGGCGGAATCGCCGCCGTCGACTTCACGCCGGCCGGGACTCTCGTCGTCACCACGCGGCATGGCGAAGTCTGGATGCGTGCGCCGGACACTGCGAAATGGTCGCGGTTTGCGACCGGGCTGCACGAGCCGCTCGGGCTGATCGCGGAATCCGAGCGGATCATCTGGGTCGCGCACCGGCCGGAATTGCTGCGGCTGACGGACACGGATCGCGACGGGGAGGCGGACGATTTTTCGGTGCTGGGCGGCGACTGGGGACAGACACACAACTATCATGAGTTCTTTTTCGGCCTCGGTCGTGACCGGGAGGGGAATTTCTACGGGGCGGTCTCGCTGGATTCCTCGGGGGAGAAGAACCAACTCCCGCAGTCGCGCGGGGCATGGAATCGGGAGCCGGCCGTGGTGGAATCCTTTCACGGTTCCGAGGTGCCTCTCCGCGGCTGGGCGGTGAAAATCACGCCGGATGGCAAGACCCTGCCGTTCGCGTCCGGCTTGCGGCAGCCGAATGGCGTGGGGATGAGCCCGGAGGACGAGATGTTCGTGACGGACAACCAGGGTGACTACAAGCCCTCCTGCGGATTGTTGCACATCGCCGAGGGCGATTTCCACGGCCATGCGGAGAGCCTCAAGTGGGAGCCTGGCTTCAAACCCGGCACGCTCACGCTGGAAGCCTTGTGGCATCGCTACAAGGCGCCGGCCGTGGTGTTTCCGCACGGAGCCATGGGCGTGTCCTCCGGCCAGCCGGTTTGGGATCTTACCCGGGGAAAATTTGGCCCGTATGCCGGCCAGGTGTTTGTCGGCGACTACTCGAACCTGGTGATGCGCGTCGGCCTGGAGAAGATCGGCGGCGCCTGGCAGGGATTCGTCTTTCCATTCCTGGGGCGGACGGAGCTGCCGCCATATGCCACCGGCGAACGGCTGGCAGCCGGCAGCACGCGTGCCGCCTTTGCACCCGACGGTAGTCTCTACCTTGGCCAGACCGCAGGCTGGGGGGCCGGCCACGACGGCTTGCAGCGCGTCGTTTGGGACGGGAGCCTCCCGACCGACGTCCATTCCGTGAAGCTGACACCGCGCGGTTTCGCACTCCGGTTCACCAAATCGATGGATCGTGGCCGGCTGGCCAGCCCGGGCGGGTACCAGCTGACGCGCTTCCGCTTCTATTATCATGCCAAGTACGGCTCGCCCTGGATCGATGAGGCACAGGTGCCGGTGAAGGAGGTGCGGGTCGACGCTGACGGCCAGGGGGCGGAACTGGTGCTGCCGGAGCTCGAGGCCGGCTTTGTGTATGAGATTTCACTGCTCGACCTGCGCGCGGAGGATGGTGAACCGCTTGCAAATCCGATCGGCTACTACACGGCCAACCGGCTGCTGAATGGCGATGTCGCCGTGGGGGGAACCACCCGCCTGGCACGGCCGGGTGAAATGGCACTCGGCGCCAAGGAGTCCGCGGCGGAAAGCGCGCTGAGCGCGGAGGCGCTCGTGGCCGGTGGGGAAAAGGTCTACAACCTGTTTTGCGTGGCCTGCCATCAGCCCAATGGCCGGGGCTTGCCCGGCGGAGCGGCGAACTTCGTGGATGACAAGAGCCGGCTGGCCAAGAGCGATGTCGAGCTGATGGCATCGATCACCAACGGGATCGAGACCAAGGGGATGCCCGCATTCGGCTCCTCGCTGACGCTGACGCAGCGCCGGGCCGTCCTCGCGTACATCCGCTCCGCCTTCGGCGACCAGCCGGCCAAGGGCGAAAAGTGAGCATCGCAATCATGGAGGGCCGGGCTTCGTCACGACCGGTGAAATCGATGGGCGTTTCCCATCGGGTTTGAGGACGCCACGGAGGGCGTCCCTCCAGGAAGGCCATTCCGAATGAGAAACGAGCATTAACGGGATCGGAAATGGGTTCATGGAGGGCCGGGCTTCGCCCCGGCCGTGAAGACGGCTCTGCTGCGATTCCACCCGGGAAGGGGATTGACACGGATGCCTGTCCTTACTGCTCTTTTCCGGCCCTTGGGTTCACCAAGCCCGGGGCGCAAGCACCGTAATCCCTCCGATTCATACCGGCGCTCCGCCAGGAGCGCATGCCTTTCCCCCCATGACCACATCAGACCAATCCCTCCGTCTGTCGACGGCCGGTTCGCTGCGGCGTTGGTTCGCCGCGAGCCTTGTCATCCTTGCGTCCTTGCCGGCGCTTTTCGCGCAATCCGGCAATGCGACCATTGTCGGCTCTGTCACCAACAGCGCCACCCGCGCCTTCCTCGAGGGCGCGCAGGTTTCGCTCGTGGGCACGAACCACGAGGCGCTCACCGGCCGCGACGGCCAGTTTGAGCTCACGGGCGTCGATCCCGGCGAGTACACGCTCGAGGTGTCCTACACCGGCCTCGATCTCCAGCGGAAGATGATTTCGGTCCAGCCCGGCCGGAATGTGGTGCCGATGATTGGGCTGACCGCCGACATCTACCTGCTCGACGTCTTCACGGTCAGCGGCGAACGCGAGGGCAGTGCGGCCGCCATCACCGCCCAGCGCTTCGCGCCGAACGTCAAGAGCATCGTCGCCACGGATGCCTTCGGCCATGTGGTCGACGGCAACATCGGCGAGATGCTCAAACGCGTCTCCGGTGTCGCCACCAACCTCAACGAGGGCGAGGTCGACCAGATCTTCGTCCGCGGCGTCGGCTCGGCCTTCAGCGCGGTGACGCTGGACGGCACCCGGTTGCCCAGCCCGGCCAAGGGCAAGAAGACCCGCAACTTCGAAGTCGACAAGCTGCCCGCCGACTACATCGAGAGCATCGAGGTGATCAAGGCCCCGACGCCCGACATGGATGCGGATTCCGTCGGCGGCGCGGTCAACCTGATCACGAAGTCCGCGTTCGCGATCGACGGCCGGCGGCTTTCCTACAACTTCGGGCTCAACCACAAGACCCTCCGCAGCAAGAACTCCTTCTTTGGCGGCATCCAGTATTCGGATATCCTGGGTGAAAAGAAGAACCTCGGGGTCTACTTCTCGTTCGGCTACAGCGACAATTACGTCCCGCAGGACGTGACCCAGCTCGACTTCGAGGGCGCCTACAACGATCCGGCCTACATGTACCGGTTCCGGCTGGAGGACGCCGTTCACCTGCGCAACCGGACGGGCGCCGGGCTGAAGCTCGAATACCGGCTGAGCGAGAACACCAACCTCTTCGCCAGCTTCATGTACAATCATTACACGGACGAGGTCGACCAGAAGCGGCTGACGATCCAGACCTCGCAGGCCGCGAATGCCTTCGCGCCCGGCTATACCGACAAACGCTGGGAGATGCTCTCGGGCGACTACCTCTGGGCGGTGGGGTTGATCGAACCGAAGCAGGAGACCTACGCCCTCCAGACCGGAGCCAAGCACAACCTGCCGGGGCTCAAGATCGACTATTCGGCTTCGTATGCGCCGGCGACCGGTTCGGAAAACCGGCAGAATTTCGACACCCGGCTGCGCCGGCAGCGGATGGTGATCGATCGCACCCGCGACGTCTGGTACCCGACCTACGAGGTCCTCACCGCCGGCGACCCGGATGATTACAACCGCTATGATCGCCTGCGGATGGGATCCGAGTCGGGCGAGACCAAGGAGGCCGTCTGGGGCGCGGAGTTCAATGTCAACAAGGAGTTCGATACCAACGTCCCGCTTTCACTGAAGTTCGGGGCCCGCTATCGCGGCCAGATGACCGAGGTGGACGAGGACACGATCAATTCGACCTATATCGGCACGGACAAGGAGCGGTTCAAGCTGCAGAACTACTCCCATTCGGGATTCGACGGCCGCTATTCGGGTGCGGCATGGCCGGATGTGAAGGCGGCGTATGCGAGTTTCCTGAATGAGCCGACGCTCTGGGATCTCGATCTGGTCGCGACGACCGAGGACGAGCTGGCCAATGACGGCAAGGTGCGCGAGGATGTCTATGCGACCTACGTCATGGGGACGGCGGATATCGGCAAGCTCCGCGTGCTGGCGGGCGTCCGGATGGAGAAGACGGATGTCGAGGGCACGGGCGTGCTGTACGAGCCGCTGGACACGCCGTTGCCCTCGGGCGCAACCGAGCAGCAGCAGGCGGATCGCGTCCGCGAGGAATATCACAAGGTGACCAAGGAGAGCAGCTACACGCAGTATTTCCCGGGTCTTCACCTGCGCTACGAACTCAAGAAGAGCCTGCTCCTGCGGGGCAGCTACGCGACCAGCCTCGCCCGGCCCAACTTCGGGGACCTGATGCCCGACACCTCGATCAATCACGAGGACTTCGAAATTTCGCAGAACAACACCGGCCTGAAGCCGCAGCGCGCGAACAATTTCGATCTGAGCCTCGAGTATTACTACGAGCCGAGCGGGATGATTTCGGTCGGGGCGTTCTACAAGAGCATCTCGGATTTCATCTTCAACGACAACTACGTCATCGGCACCGGCCCGAACAACGGGTTCAACGGCCAGTACGAGAACTACGAGTTCAGCACGAAGAAGAATGGCGGCGAGGCCACGGTCCAGGGGGTGGAATTCAGCTTCAACCAGCAGCTGACCTTCCTGCCGGACTGGGCCCGGGGCTTCAGCCTGTATGCGACGTACACGCTGATCGACTCCGAGGGCAACTACAACAGCCAGGGCGCGCAGTCCGATGACCAGCTGGTGCAGTTCGTGCCCGAGACCTGGAATATCGGGCTCACCTACCAGAACTACGGCTGGACCGTCCGCGCGCAGCTGAACTACAACGACCGGTTCCTGAACGGGTATAACAACAACCCGGCCGCGCGGATCTACGATGACGAGCGGGTGGACGGCGAACTGCGGGTGAAGTACCAGTTCAACCGCAAGCTGGCGCTGTTCTGCGACTGGACCAATGCACTCGATCAGACGGTGGTCCGCGTGCAGGGCAAGGACCTGTATCGGCCCCAGAAGATCCGGTACAACGGCATGCGGCTGAACATGGGCGTCAGCGGCACGTTCTGATTGGAGATTCCGTGCTTTGAGCCGGAGCTGCGCAGGCGGCCTAAAGGCGCCTGCGCAGCCATTCAGACCGGAAAGCAAACACTGGATTCATGGAGGGCGGGGCTCCGCCCCGGCCGGGAAGTTCGCGAAAATGCCGCCGGCGTTTTCGTCTGGCAGCGGGTCGCCGAAGAATCTTCCTTCCGAACGCGCAAATCCGGAATTCCCAAGTCCGACCCGCTGCTAATCGAACCACTCGTCGTGCGGATCGAAGGCGGGAATCGGGATGTTGATGATCTTCAGCTTGCCGACTGCGCGATGGCGGCAGCCCGGCTTGATGAAGACGGAGGTCATCGGCTTGACCGGCAGCCGTTCCCCGTCGACCTCGATGAAGCCTTCGCCCTCGAGCACGAGGTAGATTTCGGTCATCTGCTTGTGGTAATGCACCCGGGCATCGGTCTCGATGTCCACCAGGTGAATGGTGGCAACCTTGTTGTCCGGCGTGGCGAATCCCCGGCGGGCATGCCCGCACGGGCAGCGGGTCGGCTCGACCTCGTCGAGCTGGGTGATGAGATAGTTCTTGCCGGTGGCGGCGGCGGGCTGAGCCGGGGAGGTCGTGGGAGTCATGATGCGGGAATGGGCTGACGATCGCGACGTTCCCGGGATTGTCAAAATATTAGGACAGCTGTCTTCTTTCCTTTGACGTCGCCGTCACCCGTGGCATGTTTCGCCTCTGCCCAACCGGCGCCGTGCGTGGCGCTGGCCGGCGCGAAACCGGAGGAATTTCCCACCATGATCATCCCATCCCCCTTCTTGCGGGCGCTGCCCGCTGCCCTGGCCTTGCTCGTTGCGGCGATCCCGGCCGCCGCCGCCAGCTATCGTGTGACGGTGGCCGCGGGTGACGTGCCGCGCGAACAGAGCATCGCCACGTTCACCCTGCCCGCGGATGCGGCGGGCTGGCGGCTGCGCGATGCCCGCGGGCAGGAGGTGCCGCTGCAGGTTCGCGGCCGCGAGGGCGCCTTTATCGTGCGGCAGCTCGGCGCCGGGGCGACGGAAACCTACCGGCTGGAGCCGGCGGCCGCGGCCGCGCCCGCCGCCAAGGGCGTGATGCTGCAGCGGGTGGACGGGAAGATTGCGGCCCGGTTCGCCGGCCGCCCCATCCTCGCCTTCCAGGAGGAAAAGAGCACGCCACCCCAGCCGGATCTGCCGGATTACTACAGCCGCGGCGGTTACATCCACCCGGTGTACAGCCCCGCCGGCACGATCGTCACCGGCGACTATCCCCCGGATCACTTCCATCACCACGGGATCTGGTTCGCGTGGGTGAAGACCGAATACGAGGGACGCCACCCGGACTTCTGGAATGTGCAGGACAAGCTCGGCCGGCTCGACTTCAAGGGCGTCGAGGGCCTGTGGAGCGGCCCGGTCCATGCCGGAATCCTCGCCCGGTTCCATTCGATCGACATCCTGGCGCCGACGCCGAAGCCGGTGGTCGACGATCGCTGGGAGGTGCGGATCTACGCGGTGGGCGACGGCCCGCAGGCCTACCAGATGTTCGACCTGGTCTCGACCCAGCACATCATCGGCGACAGCCCGCTGAAGCTGCCCACCTATCGCTACGGTGGCATCGGCATCCGCGGCAACGAGCAGTGGATCGGCACGGGCGACAAGACGCGGTTCCTCACCTCCACCGGCGAGCGCGATCGGATCAAGGCGCATGAAAGCCGCGCCAATTGGTGCCACATGGGCGGGCTGGTCGACGGCAAATTCACCGGCATCGCCACGCTCGCTCATCCGCAGAACTTCCGCTCGCCGGAACCGATGCGGGTGAACCCCAAGATCCCCTTCCTGAATTTTGCGCCGTCACAGGCGGGCGACTGGGAGATGGTGCCCGGCAAGACCTATGTGTGGCGGTACCGGTTCATCGTCCAGGACGGCGAACCCGACCAGGCCTGGCTGGACGCGCGTTGGCGCGATTATGCCAATCCGGTGAAAGTCACCCTCGAATCCGTCCAATGATCCTGCGCAAGCGTTTCCCGTCCCGGGCCACCGGCAAACGTCCGGTGACTCCGGCATCCGCCTTTGCCTCCGCTGGGTTCCGGCGAGGGCTCCTGCTCGCGCTGCTGGCCCTGCCCGGGCTCGCATCGATTCCGGCCCGGGCCGCGGCCGAGACCCCGGCGAAGCCCCACATCGTCTTCATCCTCTCCGACGACCAGGGGTTTGCCGACGTCGGCTATCGCGGCTCGGAGATTCGCACGCCCCATCTGGACCAGCTGGCCGGATCGGGGGTGAAACTGGAGCAGTTCTACGTCCAACCCGTCTGCACGCCGACGCGGGCCGCGCTGATGTCCGGCCAGTATCCGATGCGGCTGGGGCTGCAGCTCGGGGTGATCAAGCCCGGCTCGCCGCACGGGTTGCCGCTGACGGTCCGCACGCTGCCGCAGGCCCTCGCGGAGGCGGGATATTACACCGCCATGACGGGCAAGTGGCACCTCGGCAGCGGCCAGCTCGAGCAGTTGCCGACCAACCGCGGCTTCGATCACCAGCACGGCTATTACCTGGGCGCGGGAGATTACTTCACCCAGGAGCGGGATGGCGGACTCGACTGGCACCGGAACGATCGCGCGCTGCGCGAAAAGGGCTACCAGACTGATTTGATTGCGGCCGAGGCTGTGCGGATCATCGAAGGGCACCCGGCGGAGATGCCGCTGTTCCTCTACGTCGCGTTCGGCGCGCCGCACACGCCGCTCCAGGCGCCGGAAGCGTACATCCAGAAGTATTCACATATAAAGGACGAGCGCCGCAGGGTGTATGCGGCCATGGTCACCGCGATGGATGACGGCATCGGCCGGATCGTCGACGCCCTCGATCGGAAGGGGATCCGCGAGCGCACGCTGCTCGTGTTCTCGAGTGACAATGGCGGCAACCTTCCCGCGGCCAGGAACACGCCGCTCCGCGATCAGAAGGGCAGCGTGTACGAGGGCGGCGTCCGCGTGCCCGCCTTCGCCAATTGGCCCGGCACGCTGCCCGCAGGATCGGTCGTCCGGCAGCCGCTGCACATGGTCGACTGGCATGCGACGCTGCTGAAACTGGCGGGCGCCCGGCCCGCGCCCGCCGCGCCGCTCGATGGTCGCGACGTGTGGCCAGCGCTCCTGGGCAAGCCCGGCGCGATCCACGACGATATCCTGATCAATGCCGCTCCGGCGACGGGCGCCCTGCGCCGCGGCGACTGGAAGCTCGTAATCAACGGGCAGCTGCGGTTCAAGGCCGAGGCCCCGGGCCCGGACTTCTCCTGGGAGAAATTGCTGGTCGCCTCAGGGCTTCCCGCGGAGGACGCGAAGCGCCAGCAACTGGAGCTGTTCAACCTGGCCGAGGATCCGGGAGAGGCCCGCAACCTCGCGGCCGAACATCCGGAGATCGTCCGCGACCTCCTGGCCCGTTACGAATCCTATGCCCAGATGGCGGCTCCGCTCCTCGACGGGACTCCGGTCAGCACGAAGGTTCCTACGGTCTGGGGCGAATTTGAACGTTGAGAATGGCGGGCCGGTTTTCCCGCGCCGGCCGCCACTGATTTCGTCATGCACATCAATCGAAACCCTCTCGAGCGACTTGCCGTCCTGTTGCTTGCAGTCGCGGCGTTGCTCCCAGGCGCCGCGGTCGGCGCGGCCCCGGCGAGCCGGCCGCCGAACCTCATCCTGATCCTGGCCGACGATCTCGGCTATGGTGATCCTGGCGCATTCGGCCAGCACCGGATCCGCACGCCGAACCTCGACCGGATGGCCGGCGAGGGGATGAAGTTCACGCAGTTCTATCCGGGCGCCGCAGTGTGTGCGCCCACGCGCAGCGTCCTCATGACCGGCCAGCACACGGGCCATACGCGCATTCGCGGCAATTCCAGCGAACAGGCCGGGGATCGCGTCCCGCTGGAGGCCGGTGACGTGACCGTGGCGGAGATGCTGAAAACCAGGGGTTACACGACGGCGCTCACCGGCAAATGGGGACTGGGCGAACCCGGCACCACGGGCGAACCACGGCGCCAGGGATTCGACTTCTTCTACGGGTTCCTCAACCAGGCCGCGGCGCACACGCATTATCCCGAAAAGATGTGGCGCAACGAAGTCGAGGAGCCGTTGCCGGCCAATGCCGGCCACCAGCGCGGGACATTCGCCGGCGATCGGTTCACCGAGGAAGCCCTCGCGTTCGTGGAACGCAGCCAGCGGCAGCCGTTCTTCCTCTACCTCGCGTACACGGCACCGCATCTCGAATGGGTGCCACCGGTCGATTCGCTCGCCGAGTACCGCGGGAAATTTCCCGAGGACACGCCGAGTCTCACCCGCGGCAACTATTCGGCCCAGAGCACCCCGCGCGCGGCCTATGCGGCGCTGGTCACCCGAATGGATCGCGACATCGGCCGGCTCTTTGCCCGGCTGAAGGAATTGAACCTCGATCAGGACACGCTGGTCATCTTCGCCTCGGACAACGGCGCCCACGCCACCGGCGGCGTCGCGGATTTCTTCCAAAGCAACGGCAGCCTCCGCGGCTACAAGGGCCAGCTTTACGAGGGCGGCATCCGGACGCCGATGATCGCCCGCTGGCCCGGCGCCATCCCGGCCGGCACGGTGACGTCCACGCCCGTGGCGGGTTGGGACCTGCTGGCCACGTTTGCCGAGCTTGCCGGCGCGACACCGCCAGCCGGCACGGATGGAACCTCGCTTGTGACCGCCTTCCGCGGAAAGCCGCTGCCGGCGCGCGATTACCTCTACTGGGAGACGGTCTCGGGAGGATTCTGGCAGGCGGTGCGATTTGGCGATCTGAAGGCGATCCGCCCCGGGATGGGGAAGCCGATCGAGGTTTATGACCTGTCGGTCGATGCTCCGGAACGCCGGAATATCGCGAAGGGAAACCCTGAAATTGTCGCGCGGGCCGAGCGGGCTTTCACCAGTGCGCGGACCGAATCCGTTCACTGGCCACGTCCCGAGCCGGACTCGAAACCCAAGGGGAAACGGCCGCGGGCGGCATCGGAATAGTCACTGCACGCGGCTTTACGTCGGGCGGGAAGGCGCCATGGTGTGCGGATGCCCACGCCCCCTTCATCTGACCTCACGGCATCGCTGCTTGCGCAGCGGCACGTGTTCAAGGCCTTCCTGAAGGCGCGGATTGGCAGCGAGGCGGAGGCCGAGGATCTGTTGCAGGATGCGCTGGTCAAGGCCTTGCAGCACGGGACTGAAATCAGGGAGGACGAAAAGGCGGTGGCGTGGTTTTATCGGCTCTTGCGGAACGTGATGGTCGACTACGTCCGCAGCCGGCAAGCCGCACGGCGTCGCGACGAAGCTTGGACGAGAGAGTCTTTCACGCTTGCCGGCGATCCCGAGGCGGAGCGCCAGATTTGTGGCTGTTTTGAAAGAATGCTGCCGACGCTGAAGCCGGCGCATGCGGCGCTCCTGCGGCGGGTGGAACTGCAGGGTGAGCCGGTTTCTGCCGCCGCGGCCGAACTCGGCATGACCGCGAACCATGCGAGCGTCACGCTTCACCGTGCGCGGCGGGAACTCCGGCTCAAGCTGGAGGCGTTCTGCGGCGATTGTGCCTGTCTCGAGCGGTGTGACTGCGACGAGCCGGTCGGATAGGGCTTCCCCGGCCTTGAGACCCCGTGCGGTTCGATGTCGCAGCTGCGACATCGAACTGGCCTGCGAAGCCTGTGGCGAAGCAGGCCGCCCAGACCGCAAAGATTGATGGGCTTCGCAGAGTGAGTTGCCAGTGCGTTTTCCGGATGCCGAGGGGCAAGCCCTCCAGAAAGGGGTTTTTAAACTCATGCTCGCTACTCGCTACTCGATGCTCGCTACTGGTTCGGTTGCGGCTGCCGCGTTAAGATGCTTTCGGTTTCAGGGCTTGCACGCAGCGTTGGGAGAATCGGCCCCATCCGTCTTTCCGGCGCCGTACCGATGCACGGAAAGGCCGCGGAGGTTACAGTACGGGGTACCAATCAACCGCGGTGGGCCCTGCCCGGCTGGCACCGCGCCTCATAAACCCGCGAAAACCAACGACCATGTCCCACGAGAAATACCAGGATTGCATCGAAGCTTGTCACGCCTGCGCCATGGCGTGCGAACACTGCGCCACCGCCTGCCTGCACGAGGATGACATCAAGATGATGGTCCGCTGCATCGCGCTGGATCGCAGCTGTGCCGACCTTTGTGCCCTCTGCGAGCGCGAGATGGCACGCGGATCGGAATTTGCCAGCCAGGTGTGCCTCGTCTGCGCGGAGGTTTGCGAGGCCTGCGGCGAGGAATGCGGGAAGCACAAGATGGATCACTGCCAGGAATGTGCCAACGCCTGTCGCAAGTGCGCCGAGGAGTGCCGCGCAATGGCCGGTTCGCGTTCCCAGGCGGGCGCAACCGATCGGCCGCTCCGCCGCTGAATCGCCATGGACCACTCCGGCACTTCCCGCTCCGTGTGGATGGAAACCGCGGAGAGACCGGACTATGCGCCGCTCGACCACAACGGTGAGACTGACGTCATCGTGGTCGGCGCGGGAATCGCCGGGCTGACCACCGCCTACCTGCTCGGGCGCGGCGGCCGTTCCACGATCGTGCTCGACGCCGGGCCCGTCGCCTCGGGCGAGTCGGAGCGGACGACGGCGCACCTGGCGAACGCGATGGACGATCGCTTCACCGAGCTGGAGCGGCTGCACGGGCTGCATGGGATGCAGTTCGCCGCGGAGAGTCACGGGGCCGCAATCGATCAGATTGCCGCCATCGTGCGCGACGAGCAGATCGAATGCGGCTTCGAACGGCTCGATGGCTACCTCTTCGCGCCGCCCGGCGGGCTGCGCGATGCGCTCGAGGACGAACTCGCCGCAGCGCATCGCGCCGGGCTGACGGAAGCCGCGCTGGTCCGGCGGGCGCCGCTGCGCGGGTTCAACACCGGGCCGGCGCTGCGATTTCCCGATCAGGCGCAGTTTCATCCGCTCCGCTACCTGGCCGGGCTGGCCCGCGCCATCGTCCGCGATGGCGGGATGATTCACGCGCATTCACAGGTCGTCGAGATCGAGGGCGGCCACCGCGCCCGGGTCCGGACCGCCGCCGGTTACGCGCTCTTCGGGAAGGCGGTCGTCATTGCCACCAACTCGCCGATCAACGACCGCGTGGTGCTCCACACGAAGCAGATGCCCTACCGGACCTATGTGATCGGTGCGCGGGTGCCTCGGGGCGAGGTGCCGCGCGCCTTGTATTGGGACACCGCCGACCCGTACCATTACGTGCGGCTGGCCGACGACGGGAACGGCGGGGAAATCCTCGTGATCGGCGGTGAGGATCACCGGACCGGCCAGGATGACGATCCGGCCGCTCGCTATTCGCGGCTGGAGCGCTGGGCGCGCGAGCGTTTTCCGATCGAGGACGTCACCTACCGCTGGTCCGGCCAGGTGATGGAGCCGGTTGACGGGCTCGGCTTCATTGGCCGCAATCCCGGCGGCCAGGACAACGTCTACGTGGCGACGGGCGACTCGGGGCAGGGGATGACGCACGGCACGCTGGCGGGAATCATCCTCACGGACCTCATCGCCGGACGGCCGAACCGCTGGGCCGAGCTCTACGATCCGGCGCGGAAGAGCGGCGCGCGCGACCCGATCGAGTTTGTCCGCGATGGCGCCAACATCGCCCGGCAGTATGCGCGCTGGCTCACCGCGGGCGACGTCGAGGATGCGGCGCAGATTCCGGCGGGCTGCGGTGCGATCCTCCGGCGCGGCGGGGGCAAGATTGCCGCGTATCGGGACGAGGCCGGGGAATTGCACGAGTGCTCCGCGGTTTGCCCGCATCTCGGCGGCATCGTGAGCTGGAACGACGCGGAGAAGAGCTGGGATTGCCCGGTGCATGGCTCGCGTTTCGACGCGCTGGGCAAGGTCGTGAACGGCCCCGCGAAATCGGACCTGGCGCCGGTGCGGGTTCCGGCGAAGCGGTGAGGAAGCCCCTTCGGCGCCGATTATGAAAACCCACCTTGACGATCCCGAAGGCGGGGGCATCGCCGCCCCGGCCGAGCCCGGACGCGAGGAGTCCTCCCGGGCAACCTGGCGCGAACGCTACCGCGAGGTCCGCGGGCTGACGGAGGCGTTGTGCACGCCGCTGCACACCGAGGACTACGTGATTCAATCGATGCCCGATGCGAGCCCGGCCAAGTGGCATCTTGCGCACACCAGCTGGTTCTTCGAAACCTTCGTCCTGAAGCCGGGGCTCGCCGGCTACCGGGGCTCAGACCCCCACTACGCCTACCTTTTCAATTCCTACTACAATGCGGTCGGGCCGATGCATTGCCGCGCCCAGCGCGGGATGATTTCCCGTCCGACCGTTCAGGAGGTTCACGAATATCGCCGGCAGACCGACGAGGCGATGGAGGGCTTGATTGCCCGCGCGAGTGCGGAGGAGTGGCGGCAGGTGGAGCCGATCGTCGAACTGGGGCTGCACCATGAACAGCAGCACCAGGAACTGCTGCTGACCGATCTGAAGCACATGTTCGCCCAGAATCCGCTGCGTCCGGCGTATGCCGGCCCGCGGCGGACCGTCCACGCCGCCGGGCCCGGCCCCGTCCGGTGGCGGCACTATGAGGAAGGCGTGCATTGGATCGGCCATGAAGGCGGCGGCTTTCACTTCGACAACGAGTCGCCGCGCCACCGCGCGCTGGCACCGGCCTTCCAGCTGGCCGATCGGCTCGTGACCAATCGCGAGTACCTCGCCTTCATCAATGATGAGGGATATCGCCGGCCGGAATTCTGGCTGTCGCTCGGCTGGATGACCGTCCGCGACCAGAAATGGACGGCGCCGCTGTATTGGGAGCAGCCCGACGGGGACGGCTGGCGCGAGTTCACCTTGCGGGGACTGGGTGAGCTCGAACCGGAGGCGCCCGTCACCCATGTCAGTTATCTCGAGGCCGAGGCGTATGCGCGCTGGGCGGGAGCACGATTGCCGACGGAGGTGGAATGGGAGATCGCCGCGATGGCGGAGCCGCTCCGCGGCAGCTTTGTCGAAGCCCGCCGGTTCCATCCGTCGCCGGACGCCGGGGACGGCGACAGGACGGCAGCGGAGGCGGGGAACGGCAGCGAGCCGGATGAAGCGGGGCGGGACGCGGAAGCGGCGGAGTTGCGCCAGATGTTCGGCGAGGCGTGGCAGTGGACGCGCAGCGCGTACTCCCCGTATCCCGGCTATGCGGCGCCGGCCGGCGCGATTGGCGAGTACAACGGGAAGTTCATGTGCAACCAGTACGTGCTCCGCGGCGGATCCTGCGCGACGGCGCGTTCGCACTTCCGGCGGACCTACCGCAATTTCTTCCCACCCGAGAAACGCTGGCAGTTCACGGGGATTCGGCTGGCGAGGGATGTGCGATGACGACGCTGGCCGGCGAGCGGATTCGGTTCACGGACCTGTCGCCCGAATCCGGAGACACGCGGGAGGAGTTCCTCCGCGGGCTGCGCGGCGGGGCGCCGCGCAGGATTGCGCCGAAGTTCTTCTATGACGGGCGCGGCTCGCGGCTGTTCGACCGGATTTGCGAGCTGGACGAGTATTATCCGACGCGCACCGAGATCTCGATCCTGCGCGAAAATGCCGGGGCGCTTGCCGCCGCCTGCGGACCACGGTGCCTGCTGGTGGAGCTGGGCAGCGGCAGCAGCCTGAAGACCCGCCTACTGCTGGAGGCGCTCGAGGATCCCGCCGGCTACGTGCCGATCGATGTTTCGCGACCTCACCTGCTGGCGGCCTGCGAGCGGCTGGCGGCGGAGTATCCGCAGTTGGAAATCCTGCCGGTCTGCGCGGACTATGCGCAGCCGATCGCGCTGCCGCGGCCGCTGCGCCGGCCGCGGCGAACCGTCCTGTTCTTTCCCGGATCGACGATCGGCAATTTCGAACCGGCCGGCGCGGAGTCATTCCTCCGCCATGTGGCCGGCTGGTGCCGGGTCGGCGACCGGATGATCGTGGGCGTGGATCTCGCGAAGGAACCGCGGATGCTCGAGGCGGCGTACAACGACCGGGAAGGCGTGACGGCGGAGTTCAATCTCAACGTGCTGCGGCGGGCCAATGCCGAGTTCGGGGCAAATTTTGACCTGCGCCGTTTCGAGCATGAGGCCATCTACGATGCGGCCGAGGGCAGGATCGAAATGCGGCTGGTGAGCACCGCCGATCAGGAGGTGAGGCTCGGGAGCGAA
This sequence comes from Verrucomicrobiia bacterium, assembly GCA_011525695.1. Classification (GTDB taxonomy): domain Bacteria; phylum Verrucomicrobiota; class Verrucomicrobiia; order Opitutales; family Opitutaceae; genus ER46. The sequence goes on along the minus strand of WYBX01000025.1, from coordinate 1,803 downwards.
CGGCTGCATTTCCGGCGTGGGGAGCGGATCCTCACGGAATATTCCTACAAGTACCGGCCGGAGGCATTTGCCACGCTGGCCGGCCGGGCGGGGTGGAGCGTGCTCAGCGAATGGACGGATCCGCGCGGCTGGTTCGGGGTCTTCGCCTTGGAATTCCGGGGGTGAGCGGGACGTTACGGAACGCTCCGGGTTCGCGGGGAGAGTCTTCGGCCGCAAGAAGACGGGGGTTCTGTCTCAGAATCGATATCCCAATGCGGCGGTCACCTGGAGTGCGTTCAGGGAGCCCATGAGCGGAACGTCCGGATGGTCCAAGTGGATGTAGGAATATGCCGCTCCGGCGCTGAGCCGCCAGTGCGGAGCGAAACTCCACCTCATGCCACCTTCCAACTCACCCGCGAAGCGGAGATCAGTGGATTCGTCATACGGAACCCTGAGAATACCCGAGATGCCTCCAAAGAGCGTCACCTCGCCGGATCCGGATCCCCTGGCCCCGCCGAATCTTGGCGCCAGGTAAATCTCGATCCCGTTCCGGAGCGACCAGGAATGCTGGTATTCGAGAAACACAACCCGCCACCTCGATCTTCCGTCGATATCAACGCGGGACGGGATATCCGCGGAACCCGGCGGGGGCGTCGTGGTGCGGGAACTCGCATCGCTCCAGCGAAAGCGCACATACGACACGCCGACCGAGTGTGCTCCCTGGGCCCCAAGCGAGTAACTGAAACCCAGGCGGGGAGAGACAATTTCATGCCGACTCGGACCTGTATCGGCAGATCCGTAGCGGACCGAGACCTCCGTGGAGATGGGCGTGGCAGCCGCGCTGGAAAGACAGCACCCCACCCATATCGATGTGAGGATCCAATGGCTCATGGTCAGTCGGGTGTCGCTTGCATTGCGGCCGTTCAGATTCGAGGGATCGGCAAGTTCTGGAGTTCGCGTGGCTTCATGAGTTCGTCACGGGTTATAGCGCGGCTGCCGCTGCATCTGCGAGGATGGAGTTCCTGAACAAACCGAGCGCGATTCGGCCGATTGGATCAAATTCGCCGGGCAAGCTGATTCTCTGAAATCGTAGCCGTCAGGATCGTGCGCGCCCTGTTCTGAAGGCCGCACTTGAGATAGAACGCCTGTGCCTGGTTGTCATCTGCGCCCGTCTCGACATGGAGCGCGCCAACTCCATTACGGCGCGCCTCGCCAACGGCTTTCAAGATGAGGGCACTTCCAATTCCGCGGCGGCGAAACGGCGGCTCGACAAAAATGTCGTCGATGAACGCATCCGTGCTTCCGGATTCCATGGCAAACTTGAAGGTGAGTACAATATATCCCAGCGGCGTCCGGTTGCATCGTGCGATCCATGCCGCACCGCGTTTGCGGTCGTTGATGATTTTCGCGAATGCACTTTTCGCCGACTTTATGTCCAGCCGAAAGCCCGCCTCCTCATGTGCGTGATTCATCATTTGGACCAGCGTTTCGATGTCATCAAGGCCGGCGTCGGTTATGACTGGTTTCATTATCGCCGGATGCCTTGGCGCGGCGGTCGCTGCAACCGTCAAATTGAGCTGCTGACGCGGCGGCCATCGTTGCGGCCGGCATGCAGGTAGCGCCGCGTCTGCGATCGGCGCGGGAGATTCGATGGCCCTTGGCGCGCTGAACTCACTCCACCTCCACTTCGATTCCGCCCGTAACCGTTCAATTTGGACGTGGTGACGGTCGTGGCTGAGTTGGATAGACTTGGGGATGGCTATCACCCGAAGGAGGCGGAAGAGATTCACTCTGCAGCAGCGTCAGAAGCATGTCGAACGGTTT
>WYBX01000024.1 GCA_011525695.1 Verrucomicrobiia bacterium | reverse complement strand
TGACCAAACGCGCCATGAATCTGCTCGTCGTGGGCAGACAACTCACCGAGCGCATCATCCTGCCCGCCCTCGCCGCTTGAAAATTATCGTCTCAAACCTGCACGATCCTCACAAGTGAGGGACTAAGCGACGAAGTGGGAACGCAGCTGATGGGTGGCCTGGTTCACGAGGTCCTTCGCCAGGGCACGTCGTAGCCGGCGCCGCACATCCGGCGACAGCTGCTCGAGGATCGTTCCGTGAAGATCCGGCCCGGCGGCAAAATCCCAGGTGGCTGCCGGCCGGCTGAGCAGGAAGGCGTCGATTTCCGAGGCGAGATCCCGCGCCCGCCGCCGGCCCTCCTCCCGCTTCATCGGCAGCCGCTCGTCGATCGACATGCCCGAGCGCCCGGCCGCTGAAGCACCCGCCGGCGCTCCCGGCGCGGCGGACTGGTGCTTGGAGGATTGGAACCGACCCGCCACGTCGGTCTCACGGTCCGTGTAGCTTTTCCGGCCCTGGGGGAAATCGACCGATTCCACCTCCTGGACTCCCGGCGTGTACTGGCCCGGTTCCTGCCTCTCGGCATAGATGCGCAGATGGCCCGCGTCCGCGGTGATGATGAAGTGTTCACTCATGTCAACGGCCGAAGTCCCGCTTGATCTCACCCGTCTTTTTCTGAAACCCGCCCTCCGCCCGATCGATCATGCCTTCCATCTCCTTCTCGGGCCGGTTCGTGGCCATCCCCTTGGCTTGCTTGGCCTTCCCTTTCAATTCCTTCGCTCCGCCTTCGACGCGATCCCGCGTGCTCGATTTCATGGTGAGAGTCCTTGTTGAGGGTTGTGGCTCCACCGACCGACTCATCCTTCCAGCGTTCCCCGAGCCAATCCGATTGGCGTCGCCAAGGCACAGTTTTTGAGCCGGGCCCGCCAATGGATGCGGAGTCGTCCACGCCCGCCTGGTGTAGCTTGAGGCTGTGAACTCCCCAATCCACATCGATCTCGCGCAATACCCCACCCGTGTCCGCTGGTTCATGGCCGTCGCCTGGCTCGTCATCGCCGTCAAATGCGTCCTGGTCTGGTGGGCCATCGAACACTGGCACATGCCCTTCCACCCCGCCTGGATCATTGCGCCCACGCTCGTTTTCGCCCTGCTGGCGAGTGTCCTCTGGCTTACGCACTCGCGCGAGGATTAGCCCGCTCGCTCGGACCTTGTTCGTACTGACAATCTCAACGAAAAAGGTCCCCGAAAATGCCACCGGCATTTTCGTTTAGCAGCGTGTCGTCGACGGGTGTTCCTTCCGAACTCAAGAATCCGGATTTCCTAGGTCCGACACGCTGCTAGGCCGCCGGATCAAGGACGACCTTGATGCACTGGTCGTGCTTTTCCACGAACATCCCCTGCTTCCATCAGCGCCTTGAAACGGCGCAGGGCATCATAGACCTGTGAACTGGCGGCATCGCGGGTGAGTTTCGCCACCGCCGCGCCGATCCGTCCGCCCGGGGGATTGTACTCGAGCGCCACCGTCACCTCCGTGCCTTCATCGCCCGGTGCCGCCTCGAAGCGAACCGACCCCGCATTCTCCACCTCCGCGCCTTCCCGTGATCGCCAGGCAATCAACCGATCCGGATCGTCATTGATGATCAGCGCGTCCCATTCCACGCGCTTGCCGGCGGGAGCGCTGACCGCCCAGTGCGACTCGTCCTTCGCGGTGCGGGTGATCGCCACCGGGTGCTTGATCACCTGCTGGAGGTTCTCCACGTCCCGCCAGAAGCGGTACAATTCGGCCGCCGGCTTTCGGATTGTCACCGAGCGGACAACCTTGATCCCGCGGTTTCCCGGGACTGCGATCTTCGCCCGTGGGCTTTTTGCATGCGGGTTTTGCGTGGCGGCACCTGCACGCGTTCGGGTCTGGGTCGAGGCCATCCGGAAGCCTACGCCTCCCGCGTCAATCCGGCCATGGGGCAATCCCGGTCCCGCGTTGCCGGGCGCGATCCGGCGCCATCCCGCCGGAAACCCGGGAAAAGCCACTCATATAACATGATCATGGTATATGAGTGGTTCACGTGCAGCATCCCCCGTGGGGAATCGCCAGTCATATACCATGATCATGGTGGATCCATGGTTCGGCTAGCGGCAGGCGGTGCCGCCCTGACCACCGCATCAACCGGAACTATCCGGGCGGCCGGCGCAGGATTGGGGCCGGTTTCCGATCCCGCCGCGGTTCTCCGCCCTGATCCGACCGCGGTACCCGGGACGCGGACGCCCGCTCAATCCTTGTGACCCAGCACCTTTCCGCGCGCGACGAGGAAGAGGAACCCGACCATCACGGCGAACGGAATCAGCGCCAGCAGATCCGCGCTCTCCCCCGCATAAAAAGGATTGTGGACCGATGACCAGCCGGTGACCGCCTGGTCGAAATCACTCAGGACGCCGGCCAGGAATGCGATGATGATCCCCGCAATTGCGCCGCCGGCGATGTAACCCGACGAAAGCAACACGCCCGGGCTCTTGTCACTCTCGGCCACGAACTGCTCCTCCGGCATCGTCGCATAAGCCGGCTGCCTCCGGGTGCGGCGATCCACGAGCCACCGCACCGCACCACCGACGAAGATTGGCGCCGAGGCCGACAGCGGAAGGTAAACGCCCACCGCAAACGCCAGCGCCGGCACGAAGGACATCTCGAGCGTCACCGCGATCATCACGCCCAGCAGCACCAGTGCCCAGGGCAGCTGCTGATCGAGGATCCCCCGGATGATGTACGAAACCAGGGTGGCCTTGGGCGCCGCAAATTTCTGCACCTCCGTGCCGTCGGGCCGCTGCCGGTATGCGCCGTTGATCCCCGGATCCACCAGCCAAACCGCCTCGCCGCGCTCGTTCACGAAATACTTCCCGGGCGGGCCGCCTGCGTCGTCGGTCTTGTGCCAGACCCGGTACTGGCCGGCATCGTCACGTGCCTGCGGACCCAGCAAACCCTGGGTCTCCGGCGCGAGCTGCGCCACATCCGTCACCAGCCCCGGCGCCACCTGCGCCGCCGGCACATACACCGTCGCGGTCTCGTTCAATTTGATCAGGATCGGGCCGAGAAAAAGTGCCGAGGCAAAGGCGCCAATCAGGATCGCGTACTGCTGGAGCTTCGGGGTGCCCCCCAGCAGGAAACCGGTCTTCAAATCCTGCGAGGTCGTCCCCCCGTTCGATGCGGCAATGCACACAATCGCACCGACCGAAAGCGCCGTCACATAATACGTGCCCCCCTTCCAGCCCACGAGGAGGAAGACCAGGCAGGTGAACAGCAGCGTGGCCACCGTCATGCCGGAGATCGGGTTCGAGGAGGATCCAATCTGCCCGGTCAGCCGCGAAGAAACGGTCACGAAGAGGAATCCAAACAGGATCACCAGCAACGCGCCGAGCAGGTTCATGTGCAGCGTCGGCGCGAGCACGATCAGCGCGATCAGCACGACGACGCCGATGCCGACAAATTTCATCGAGAGATCACGGTCCGTGCGCGGCACTGCCTCACCCGCGGTCCCATTGGCGCGCCTGAGCCCCAGATCCGCGAGTCCTCCGCGCATGCCCGACCAGATCGTCGGCAGCGCCTCGATCAGGCTGATGATCCCGCCTGCCGCCACCGCTCCTGCGCCAATATACAGGATGTAGGACCGGTAGATCCCGTAAGGCCCCATCTCCGAGATCAACTCGGTGCCGGGAGCCAGCGGCGTCGCCATGTTCTGGCCGAAAAACTGAATCATCGGAATCAACAGCAGGAACGACATCACGCCGCCGGCGCACATGATCGAAGCAATCCGCGGCCCAATGATATAGCCGACACCCACGAGCTCCGGCGATATCTCCGCCCCGATCGATCCGGCCTGCAGTGGCGGGCCAAAGATCTTTTCCGGGATGTCCTTCCAGCCCTTGAAGGCCACCATCAGCGTCTTGTAGGCCAGGCCGACACCAAACCCGGTAAAAACGACCTTCGCGCCCGGCGACTTGCCCAGCCCCGCGGCGATCGCCGCCTTCATCTCGGCCTGCGCCGAGGGCGAGGCCACGCAACACGACTCCTCATTGGCTCCCGCCCGCAATACCGCGGCACAGGCGGTGCCCTCGGGATACTTGAGCACGCCATGCTCCTTCACGATCAGCGCCCGGCGCAGCGGAATCATCATCAAAATCCCGAGCAGCCCGCCCAGCAACCCGACCAGCATCACGCGCGTGAGCTCGAGATCGAAGCCCAGGATGAGAATTGCCGGCATCGTCACGCCGACCCCGAATGCGATCGACTCCCCGGCCGATCCCGCCGTCTGCGAGATGTTGTTTTCCAGGATCGTGGCGTCGCGGCCGCCCAACTTCGACCATCCCCGGAACATCGCCAGGGAGATGACGGCGACTGGAATCGAGGCACTGACCGTCAGCCCGACCTTCAGCACCAGGTATAGCGACGATGCGCCGAAGATGATGCCGAGGACCGTACCGGTCAGGACGGCGCGCAGTGTGAACTCGCGCATGGCCACGTCGTCCGGGATGAACGGCTCGAAGGTTTTCACAGGAGAGTTTGGCATACGGTGATCCGCGGCCAGTTCGTCAGGAGGCGTCTGCCGGGAATGGCTCAGCGCTCGGAAGGAGCCTGCAGCGAGCGGGAACCGTGCGTGGCCGCCGACGGGGCTGCAATCGAAAACCCGGCCGTTCCCTTCGGCACCGTCCATGGGTTTTCGTGTCGATTCGCGCCCATCTGTGGATGAATTCCCTCCTCGGTGCGCCGCGGCTCCAACTCCGAACACCAAACCCCCGGGGTTTGAACAAGGGTCCATCCAAGGTCGGTCAGAGGGTCCGGAGAATGCCGCATTTCTCGGCCTTGCCTCGGTTTTCTTCCTGTTCAAAGGCTTGGGCTCCGAACCTCTCCAAGTTCGCATATTCTCAGGTCGCAGGTTTTCCGAATCATCGCTTCACCGCCTCAGTCCTCCGCCCTCTGTCCTCCGCCTTCCCATGTCCTCCTCCGTCCACACCGCCGCCATCGATCTCGGAGCCACCAGCGGTCGCGTCATCCTCGGCCGGTGGGACGGCCGCCAGCTGGCGCTCACGGAAGTGCACCGGTTCCCCAATGCCTTCCAGACGCTGCGGGGCCATGACTACTGGGACCTCGGAAAGCTCTGGCACGAGATCCTCACCGGGCTCCGTGCCGCGGCAGCCGCCCTGCCGCGCGGTGCGACGATTGCCTCCGTCGGCGTGGATTCCTGGGGCGTCGATTATGCGCTCGTGAACGATGCCGGCCGGCTGGTCTTCCCCGTGCACGCGTATCGCGATGCCCGGACGCAGCCCGGACTGAAGCGGCTGGGCAACACCCGCGCCGCGCTCGCGCGGATCTACGCCGCCACCGGCATTCCGAACGTCTTTTATAACTCCTCCCTGCAACTCGAGGAGACCGTGGCATCGTGCCCGGCGATTGAGGATCTGGCGACGCGCTGCCTGTTCGTCCCCGATTATTTCAATTTCCTGCTCTCCGGCCGGATGGAGAATGAGCTCACGATCGCGAGCACCTCGCAGCTGATCGATGTCCATTCCACCGGCTGGTCGCGGGCCGCCTTGGATTATTTCAGGATCCCGGCTCAGTGGTTCACGCCCCCGGTGCTTTCCGGCACCAGCCTTGGCCGGCTCACCCCGGAGATCCGGGCGCGGCTCGGCTCACCCGCGTTTGCCCGGACCCGGGTGATTGCCGTGCCCGGCCATGACACGGCCTGCGCCTACGATGCGATGCCCGCCGCGGACGACGGCACCGACCTTTACATCAGCTCCGGCACCTGGTCGCTGGTCGGGTTCGAAAGCGGGACGCCCGTCCTCGGGGCCGATGCGCTCGCGGCCCGGATTTCCAATGAGCGCACCGGTGACGGCCGCTACCGGCCGCTCACGAATGTCATCGGGCTCTGGCTGCTGGAGGGCACGTTGAAGGACTTTGCCTCCCGGCCGAGAAACGACCGTGAATGGGCCGCCCTGATCCGGGCGGCCGAACAGCTTTCGCGCGATCGCCCGCTGGCCAAGCTCGCCGTCGATGATCCGGCATTCGCGAATCCGGCTTCAATGAAGCGGGCTATCGACGCGCAACTGCGTCGCCGGAAGCTGCCGCTGCCACGCACGCTGGCGGGCTACACCCGGCTGATCTGCGATTCGCTCGGCCAGGGCCACGCCGACTCCATGCGCGCGTTCGAGCGAATGACTGGCCGCAGCTTCAGGCGGATCCTGATTGTCGGCGGCGGTTCCCGGAACCGGCTGCTTTGCCAGGCAACGGCCGATGCCGCCGGCATTCCCGTGGTCTCCTTCGCGCTCGAGGGCACCGCCGTCGGCAATCTCGCGAACCAGCTGATTGGCCTCGGAGTCGTCAAAGATCTGGCGACCTTCCGGGCACACCTCGGAGGCAGACTCCGGCAGACGGTGTATCAACCGAGGATGTAAGCCTGCATCCATAACAACGCGGGAGCCGCAACCGAAGGAATCGTGCTCGTGATTCGTAGTCTTGCTCGTAATCGAGGGGATCGAACACGAGCAAGAGCGGGCGCAGGCCGGGATGCGCCCTTGCAAATCCAAGGCTCACTTCCCATTGCGAAGGACCTTCAGGGAGGGAGGCTGGGGCTACCGGATCGCGGTCACTGCCTTGAGCTTTTCATACAGCGCCGCCAGCCGCGGCATCGGGACTCCCGCCGCCTGCGCGCGGCGCAGCGGCTCGCCCCAGATGGCCTCCACCTCGACTTCCCGGCCGGCCAGGTAATCCACCAGGCTCGAGGGCTGGTACGCACCCATCGGCGGCGTGAGATCCAGCTGCGCCTGGATGAAACTCTCGCTGATCCGATGACCAAAGTGCGCCGCCGCCGCCGCAATCTCCTCCATCAGCGGCCGGACCTGCGCCGCCAGGCCGGGCGTCGCCAGAATCCGATCGGTCGATACGCCGCCGCCGGCAATCGCCAGCCCGTTGAAAGGCACGTTCCACACCAGCTTCTGCCAGCGCGCCTCCGCCAGCCGATCGACCACCCGCAGCTTCACCCCGATCCCCTCGAACCGCGCCCCAATCTCTCGCGTCCTCGCCCCCGCCGGCCGACCCAGCTCGCCCAGCGTCATCGCCCCCGGCGTGTGAAAGCCGACCAGTTCGCCCGGCCCCGCCCGCGTCACCCCGATATAGCACAACCCTCCCAGCACCCGTTCCGGCCCGACAATCTCCCCGATGAATTCCTCGTTTCCCAGCCCGTTCTGGAGCGTCAGCACCGCCGTCTCCGGTCCGAGCAACGGCGGCAGCAGCGCGGGCAGCGCGGCGTTCGCCGTCGTCTTCAGCGTCACCACGACGAGGTCGACCCGCCCGATTTCCTCCGGGCGCGCAAACGCTTCCACCCGCTCCAGCCGCCGCGTCGCATCCCGCTCGCGCAGGATCAGTCCCTGCGCGCAAAGCTGGGCCCTATCCCTGCGCGCAAGAAACCGCACCCTTCCGCCCGCGAGCGACAGCCGCGCCCCGTAATAGCCCCCCAGCGCACCCGTGCCAACGATCGCGATTGAGGAGATCACCCGGTTACCCCGATGCCGACGGCCCCTGTTGCTCGTCCGGACGACCCGCGATCCGCGCCACCTGGGCTGCCGTGAGCCCATTCGGCCGACCCCGGTTCAGCATCGCGGCGCCGGCGAATACCTCGGCTGCTTTCACGGCCATCAATGTCGCCGTCAGCACCGAATCCGCGGTTGGCCCCAGCGCCACCAGCCCGTGCTTTTCCAGGAGGATAATCCGCGGGAGCCGTGACAGCCGCTGACGATACGCCACCACCGCCTCCCGAATCGCCTGCGCGAGTCTCACGCCGGGATCCCGGTAGGGCACGAACGCGCTTTCGCTGCCACAATTGGTGACCTCGTCCGGCGAAAGCCGGCTGCGGGCGAACCGGCGCGCGAGCCGCGAGCAAAGCACCTGGTTCACGGCCACCGGATGGGTGTGCCCGACGAAATTGACCCCGGGAAGCGTCAGCAGCCAAGCATGGAACGGCGCCTCGACCGACGGCTTCTTGGCGGCCGGATCCGTCCGGCTTGCGAGCAGCGCCTCGTCGATCGGTGCGTCCGTCCGGTGCCCTTCCTCCAGTAGCGCCAGCAGCCGGCTGAACCGGCACTCCACCACCCCCAGCGGCGAGAGCGTCCCGAGGCTGGCCCCGCTCGCCTTGACGAGACACGTCGCGGCGGAAACCCGGGCGGAGACACTGCCCTCGCGGAGCAGCGCGAGCCGGCGGTCCTCGCGACCGAGCTCATGCGCGAGCCGGAGCAGCTGTTCCTCGAGTTCGGCGATGTTGGCCACAGCCATGGTCGGGACTTAAGCCGGATCACTTCCCGGGACAACCGCGAACAAAACGAACCAGCGCAAATTTCCGCCGGACTCCGAGTCCCCGCTCACAACAGCACGTTGTCGATCAGCCGCACTTCGTCGACCCATGCGGCGATCGCGAGCAGCGTCCGCCCCGGCACCACCTCGCGCATCGGCTCCATCGTGTTCGGATCGACCATCGCGACATAAATCACCCGCACGCGCCGGTGCTCGCCCAGCAGGTGGGTGACCTCGGCAATGATTCGATCCGGGCTGCGCACGCCCTGCGCCGCCATTTCCTGCGCGCGCTTCAACCCGGCGGATAGCGACGCCGCCTCCCGTCGCTGCAGCGCACTGAGCTCGCGATTGCGCACCGCCACCACCAGCCCGTCGCTGTCGCGCACGGTCGACGCCACCAGCACCTCGGTCCCGAAACACAGGTCGCTGATCATCCGCCGCACCACAGCCACCGCCTGCGCATCCCGCTGGCCGAGCACGAGGAATTCCGGCCGGATGATGTTCAGCAGCTTCGCCGTTCCGGTGGTGACGCCACGAAAATGTGCGGGACGCGACACGCCGCAGAGCGGCCGGCTGACGTTCTCCTCCACCACGAAGGTCGAATGGCCGCGGGGAAACATCTCCTCGGCCGCCGGCAGGAACACCGCGTCCACCTTCAGCTCCTCGCACAGCGCAGCATCCTCCTCCGGTGAACGCGGGTAGCCGGAAAAATTCTCGCTCGGGCCGAACGCCAGCGGATTCGGGAAAATCGTCACCACCACGATGTCCGCCCGCGAACGGGCGAGGGCAATCAAGGCGACATGCCCCCGGTGCAGGGCGCCGCTCGTCGGGACCAGCGCCACCGTCCGGCCGGCCTTCTTCCATTCGGCCGCCAGGGTGCGCATGAGGGGGATTGACTCGAGTTTTTGCATGGGTCGGGCGGCCGCGGGGGAAAGGTCGGACTTGAACTAACGGGCTGCCGCCGGTTTGTTCAAGTTTTTCGCCCGCGACCCAACTGTTCCCGCCCGGTTCTCCCGCTCATGATCCAGATCAACGAGAATTACCTGAAGCTCAAGGCCTCCTACCTTTTCAGTGACATCGCCCGCCGCGTCGCCGCCTACACCGCCGCGCATCCCAACCAGCCGGTGATCCGGCTGGGAATTGGCGATGTCACCGAGCCGCTGCCGCCGGTCTGCATCGAGGCGCTCCACGCGGCCACCGACGAGATGGCGCAGCGCTCGACGTTCCGGGGCTATGGGCCGGAACAGGGCTATGCGTTCCTGCGCGAGGCGATTGCGCAGCACGACTACGCGGCGCGCGGCTGCCCGATCGAGGCCGACGAAATCTTCGTCTCCGATGGCGCGAAGTGCGATTGCGGCAACATCCAGGAGATTTTCGCCCCCACCGCCCGGCTCGCCATTCCCGACCCGGTGTATCCGGTGTATGTCGACACCAATGTCATGGCCGGTCGCACCGGCGCGAATGTCGACGGCCGCTACCCCGGCATCACCTATCTCGAGAGCACGCCGGCCAATGGCTACGTGCCGGCCATCCCCGCCGTCGGCGTCGATCTGATCTATCTCTGCTTCCCCAACAATCCCACCGGCGCGGTGGCCACCCGGGCCCAGCTCGCCGCCTGGGTCGAGTACGCGCGGAAGCACGAGGCGGTGCTGCTCTTCGACTCGGCCTACGAGGCCTTCATCCGCGATCCCGCCATCCCGCACTCCATCTATGAGATCGAGGGCGCGCGCGAGGTCGCGATCGAGTTTCGCAGCTTCTCCAAGACCGCCGGCTTCACCGGCACCCGCTGTGCCTACACCGTCGTTCCAAAATCCCTCCTGGCCCGCGACGCAGCCGGCAACCGCCACGCCCTGCACGGCCTCTGGAACCGGCGGCACACCACGAAGTTCAACGGCGTCGCCTATCCGATCCAGCGGGCCGCCGCCGCCATCTACTCTCCGGCCGGCCGCGAACAGACGACCGCCCTGATCGATTTCTACCTCGCGAATGCGAAACTCATCCGCGACGCGATGACCCGGCTCGGCTTCGCCTGCATCGGCGGCGACAACGCCCCGTATGTCTGGGTGAACACGGGACGCGATTCCTGGGACTTCTTCGACCTGCTGCTGAACCAGGCCCAGGTCGTGTGCACGCCCGGCGCCGGCTTCGGCCGGTGCGGCGAGGGCCATGTGCGGATCAGCGCGTTCAACTCGCGGGAAAACGTCGAGCAGGCCCTCGCGCGGATCGCGGCCGCACTGTAGGGGCGCAGCCTCGTCTGCGCCCGCAAGCGGCCTTCAATTGCTCCTGAAGCACGCAGTCCGCCCAACCGCGGAAAGACCTTATTGTTTCAAGGCAGCCGCGATTTCCGTCGCCAGCCCCGCAACCGCCCGGCTGATCGCGGCGGCCAGCGATGCCTCGCTGCTGCCATCCCAGCGCAGATCGCCTGGCTGGTAATCGCCGCGCATCCCGTCGCCCGCCTTCCCGCCCGGCGCGGCCAGCTGCCACGCCGCCCGGAAATTGACCCTCCCCTCCGCCGCACCCTCGCAGGCCAGCACCCGCACCGTGAGCTCGAGATCATAACCGGAGCCTCCTGCCCGCAACGCCGCCCCCGCCAGCACCCGCCCGGCTCCGTTCGCCAGCAGTTCCTCGCGCAGGACCCGGCCAATCCCGACGTCGAGCGGCTCGCCCCAGCGCGCAAACTCCCGGAACTCAATCTCGTTTTCCCCCCGCCGGATAATCATCGGTCGCGTATCCAGATAACTGGCCAGGTCGATCGGCCGGAGGTAGATCGCCCGCCCGCCTTCCGCCGGCGCCGCGGCCGTGGCACTCGTCGAAAGGACATAGAACCGCGTGGGGTCGCCTTCCGCCTGGGGCAACGGGATTGAACAGCCCGCCAGCAGCAGCAGGGCGGTGGCCGAAGTGAATACGGTGGCTGGGAGCAGAGATGGGTTGCGCATGGTGGTGCCTGGTTCCGGCCGAAGTTCCGCCGCTCACTCGGGCCGCTTGCGACCCGTGATCAGCGCGTTCGGATTGCGTTCGAGAAAGTCGGCCAGCCGCTTCACCGCGTCCGCCGCCTGGTTGAGATGCTGCAGCGTGCCCACGAGTTCGCCACCAAGCCCGCCATGGCTGCTGATGAACGTCTGCGCGGCCGTGGCCGTGTCATGAAATTCCTGCACCGCCGCCCGCACCTCGGCCAGCGTCGCCGCGACGTCCTTGCTCGTGGGCTCAATCTGCGCATCGACTTTCCCGATGGTGGCCCGCAAATCCGTCACCGCGCCATCGAGATTTTCGAAAATCCGCTTGAACTCCGGGCTGTTCGCCAGCGCCTCGAACTGCCCTCCCGTCCTCGTCCACTGCTCGACCAGCCCCTTCAAATCCGCCGCCTCGAGCTGCTTGCGCGCCGATACAATCAATGCGGAGGCTTCCTTCGACAAGCCGATGAAATCCACGCCCTTCAGGTCGCCGAGGATTTCCGAGGCCGCCTCGTAAAACCCGGCAATCGTCGACTGGACCGACGGCACCACCACGTAGCGCGGATCCGTGAGCTCCGGATCGACCGGGTGCTCCTTCACATCGAAGAAATCCAGTTCCACGAAGAGCAGCCCGGTGGCCAGCCCAAGGATCTCGAGCTGCGCGCGCAGCCCGCGATCGACCAGCGTCTGCAACTCGGCGCGGCTTGCCACGTCCAGCACCACGCCCTTCGCGTCCGTCATGACGTCCTTGCTCAGCTCACACACCACCGCCACCACCGACTGGTTCGTGTGCTCGTCGTAGCGGATGTTGAGCGCCACCACGCGGCCGACGCGCACGCCCCGCAGCTTGACCGGCGAGCCGAGATCGAGGCCGTGGATCGATTCGTTGAAATAAACGATGAACCGCTGGGGCTTGGCAAAGAAGTTGAGGCCGCCAAAGGTCAGCAGCGCAATGATCAGCAGCGCAAACGCGCCAATCACGAACGCGCCGACGACGGTTGGGCTGATCCTGGTTTTCATCGAGTGACCGGCTGGCAGCAGAATGAATCCCCCGCGGGCTGGCGAGCCCGCTGTTGCCGGGGCATCTCCATTCCGCGCCCCCTCGGGCCAGCTTCGCCCAACCGGTCGACTGTAACCCGCCGGTTCATCCCGGTTTCACCACGTCCCCCCGCACGAGAAACTCGGTCACCCGGGGATCCCGGCTGTTGACGGCCAGCTCCCGCGGCCGTCCCTCGGCGATGATCCCCTTGGCCGCTCGATCCAGCATGATGACCCGATCGGCAATCTGGAAAATCGACGCCAGTTCGTGCGAGACCACCACGATCGTCGTGCCAAAGGTTTCCCGGATCTGCAGGATCAATTCGTCCAGCTTGCGGGACGTCACCGGATCCAGCCCGGCCGACGGTTCATCGAAGAAGACAATCTCCGGATCGAGCGCGAGCGCCCGGGCCAGCCCGGCGCGCTTCTTCATCCCGCCGCTGATCTCCGCCGGGAAATAGTCCTCGAAGCCGCCGAGCCCCACCTGGCCGAGCTTCATCGCCGCGATCTCGTCGATTTCCCGCCGGGAAAGCCGGGTGTACTCCTCCAGTGGCAGCGCCACATTCTGCCGGAGCGTCAGCGAGGTCCAGAGCGCGCCGCCCTGGAACAGCATCCCGAAATCCTTCAGCATCCCGCGACGGGTCGTGACATCCGCCTGCGTGAACGCCTCGCCAAAGAACTTCACGACCCCGCCAAAGGGCGGATGCAGCCCGACCATGTGCCGCAGCAGCGTGCTCTTGCCGCAGCCGGAACCGCCGATCACGAAGAATATTTCCCCGCGGGCGACGCTGAAATTCACATTCTCGAGGACGATGTCGCGCCCGTAGCCGCAGGTGAGCTGCTCGACCGTAATCGCCGGGATGGGGGAGGTTTCGGGCGGCATCGGCTCAGATTCCCAGGACATTGAACAACACCGCGAAGATCGCGTCCGCCACCACCATCAGCAGGATCGCCGTCACCACGGCCGAGGTGGCCGCCCGGCCCACGCCCATCGCACTGCGATCCGCCTGCAGACCCCGCAAGCAGCCGGCCAGCCCGACGATCAGCCCGAAGGCGCCCGCCTTGATGACCCCGGAAAGCACGTCCGACAAATCCACGATGGTCAGCATTTCGACCCAGTAAGCCGTCGGCGAAATCGAGAGCAGTCCCCAGGCCACGACCAGCCCGCCCAGGATGCCCAGCGCATTCGCATAAATCGTGAGCAGCGGCATCATGATACCCAGCGCCAGCAGCCGCGGCAGCACCAGGAACTGCACCGCCGGGATGCCCAGGGTTTCGAGCGCGTCGATTTCCTCGTTCATCTTCATGTTCGCCAGCGTCGCCGCGAAGGCCGCGCCAGTCCGGCCGGCCAGCACCACCGCCGTCATCACCGCGCCCACCTCGCGCACCATCGCCAGCCCGATCAGGTCGGCGATGAAAATGTCGCCGCCAAACTGCCGCAGCACGATCGCCGCGGTGTACGCCAGCGTCACGCCAATCAGGAAGGCGATCAGGCTCACGATCGGCAGCGCCATCGCGCCGCACTGCTGCATCTCCGCCAGGCAGTCCCGCCACCGGAACTTCCGCGGCGACGAGACCAGTCGCACCGTGCTCAACACGCACTCGCCCAGGAAGTGGAAAATCTCCCGCACCTGCACCCCGGTCTGCTGGGTCGCCACCCCGACAATCGCAAAAAAGTTCGCGCTCCGATCCTGCGGCAGGCTGGCGGCGTGGGCGCGGGTCAGCTGGCCGAGCAGCAACTGCACCTTCGGCGGCAGCGCGGCGGAATCGAATGTCGCCCCGGCCCCGCGGCACCACTGCTCGACCTCGAACAGGAACAGCAGGAGCGACGTGTCCCAGCGCTCGACCGCCTCCATCCGGACGGACACCACCGACGGCTTGGCCTCCCCCAGCAGATCGCGGAAAAGCGGACGCGGATGCGTCACCTGCCACGTGCCGGCCAGCGTCACATCGAGCGAATTCCCGTGCACTTGGGCAGTGGCCTGCGCGCGGGGAATTTCAGAGCTGACCGGCATCGACCGAGTGTCACTCGCCCGGCCCCGCCGCGCCAAACCAAAAGCGTCAGCCTCCGATTTGCGTTGGCGGGTCGTTTGCGGTGCGTGCGATCCCATGTCGCAGCTGCGACCTGCCCTTGCACGGGCACCGGCGCTCCCTGACGAACCCCGCCGCGGTGTGCGATTCGATGTCGCAGCTGCGACAGGGAATCGCCGCACTTGCCCCGAGGGCCGGCTTCCTCCGCAATGACCGGCTTCATGCCACGCTTCGCCACTCTGCTGCTCGACCTGGATGGTACCATCGTCGACGCCTTCACGACGATTCACCGCAGCTATGTCCACATCCTGCCGGACTTCGGGATCCCGGCGCCGTCGATCGAACAAGTGCGCCGGGCCGTGGGGGGCGGGTTGGAGAATGCCATGCGCCATTTCCTGCCGGAGGGGCAGATTGCGGAGGCGGTGCGGCGGCATGTCGCCCACACCGATGCCATCCTCCTCGAGGATGTCACCCTCATGCCCGGCGCGCTGGAGCTGGTGCGCGCGCAGCATGCCGCCGGAGTGAAACTGGCCGTGTTCACCAACAAGCGGGGGGATCACGCCCGGCGGATCTGCGCGCATCTCGGGCTGGCCCCGTTCCTGGCCGGCAACTTCGGTGCCCGCGACACCCCGTGGCTCAAACCCCAGCCGGAGTTTGCCGCGCATGTGCTGGACCAGCTCGGCGCCACCCGCGAAGGCACGATGCTGATCGGCGACTCGCCCTTCGACGTGAAGGCGGCGCACAACGGCGGCTTTGCCTGCTGGTGCGTGGCGACCGGCACGCACACGACCGAGCAGCTGAAGGCGGCCCAGGCCGAGGCGGTCTTTCCCGACCTGTTCGCCCTTCATGCCGCGCTGTAGCCGGAACCAGTCATATAACATGATCATGGTATATGACTGGCAACGTTGACGTTCCATGCCCGGACTGCGGGACCCCTCCGCCGCGCGCACCGGCGCAACCGCGGTTTGCATCCCGCAGGAAACCCGGTTCACCTCGGCCTACGTGCCTCCGCCCGGCTCCATCGCTCCCCCTGCCACCTCGCTCACCGGCGTGGTCGAGCGGATCATCTTCCTCAACGAGGAGAACCACTACACCATCGCGGAATTCCGCCCCGATCTGCCGGCAACCGCACGCACCCAGCCGCGCGAACGGGCCGAACCGGTGACGATCGTCGGCGCCCTGCCCGGCGTCGAATGCGGCGAAACCCTCCACCTCGCGGGCGAATGGACCCGCCACGCGCAGCACGGCGCCCAGTTCAAGGTCGCCAGCTTCCGGAGCGAACTGCCCTCCAGCGTGTACGGCATCCGCAAATACCTCGGCAGCGGGCTCGTGCCCGGGATCGGCAAGGTCTACGCCAACAAGATCGTCGACGCCTTCGGCACCGAGACCTTCCGAATCCTGAGCGAGGAATCGGCCCGGCTGCGCACCGTGCCCGGCATCGGCCGGAAACGCGCGACCGCGATCAAGCAGGCGTGGGACGCGAAAAAGACCGAACGGGAGCTCTACATCTTCCTCCAGACCTACGGGGTCACGCCCAGCCAGTGCGTGAAACTGGTGCGCCACTTCGGATCCGCCGCCCGGACGATCCTCATGAACGAGCCGTACAAGGCGGCCCGGGAAATCGATGGCATCGGGTTCAAGACCGCCGACCGGATCGCGATCAACCTCGGGTTCGCCAACGACGCTCCGCCGCGAATCGACGCCGGGATCATCTACGCGCTGGAAACGCTGCAGGAGGAGGGCCACACCGCGCTGCCCGCCGGCGAACTGCGCGATTATGCCGCCGGCCTGCTCGAGACGGGGGCGGCGCTGGTGGAGGCGCGCATAGCCGCGCTCGTTGCCTCGAAAGCCCTGGTCCGCCACGCTGCCGGCGAGGTTCCCGACGCGGCCGCGGACGCATTCATCCAGCTGCCGCACAATCATCGCGCCGAGCAGCGCATCGCCGAAACCGTCGCCCGGCTCACCCGCACGGGGAGCTGCCTGCCACCCATCAAGGTCGATGCCGCCGTTGCCTGGGCGGAGCAAAAGGCAGGCTTCGCCTTCCACCCCCTGCAGCGTACCGCGGTCCGGCTCGCGCTCAGCTCGAAGCTCACGATCCTCACCGGCGGCCCGGGAACCGGCAAGACCACCATCCTCCGGGCGCTGGTCGAAATTCTGAAGGCCAAGAAGGTCCGCGTCCATCTGGCCGCGCCAACCGGCCGCGCCGCCCAGCGGCTCAAGGAAACCACCGGAGGGTTTGCCTCGACGATTCACCGGCTGCTCAAGTTCGACCCGGCCACCGGCACCTTCACCGCCAACGACAGCTCGCCGCTCGCCACGGACTTCCTGGTGGTGGACGAGGCCTCAATGCTCGACTCGCGACTCGCCGCCGCGCTGGTCCAGGCCGTCCCTTCGCGTGCCCACCTGCTCTTCGTCGGCGACACGGACCAGTTGCCCAGCGTCGGCGCGGGCAACGTGCTCAAGGACCTGATTGCCTCCGGCAGCCACCCGGCCCGGCCCGTGCGGCGCGACGGCGACGCGGCCGGCCCGTTGATCCCCGTCACCCGGCTTTCCGTCATCTACCGCCAGCAGGGACAGAGCGATATCGTCACCACGGCCCATGCGATCAATTCCGGTGACCCGGCGCTTCCGCCGGTCGTTGCCGAGGTGAGCCAGGCCCGTGTCTGGGCGGATTTGAACTTCATCGCCGCCCGCGATGCCGAGGACTGTGTGCGCAAGGTCATCGAACTGGTGACCGATTTCGTGCCCCGCAATCTCAAGTGGCCGGATCCGATCCGCGACGTGCAGATCCTCGCGCCGATGCACAAGGGCGTTGCCGGCGTCGCCAATTTCAATGCGCAACTCCAGGCCACCTTGAACCCCCACGGCCATGGGTTGCGCGGCCCGGGAGGCGAATTCCGGCCGGGCGACAAGGTGATCCAGCTCCGCAACAACTATGACCGGAACCTGTTCAACGGCGACATGGGCACCGTGACGCGGGTCCACCCGGCCTCGGGTGCGCTCGAGGTCGACTTCGACGGGGATCCCCAGCGGTTCGAACGCGGTGAATTCGCCGATCTCGCCCTCGCCTACGCCATCAGCATCCACAAGTCTCAGGGCAGTGAATACCCGGTGGTGATCGTCCCGCTGCTCAAGGGGCATTTCCTGATGCTCCAGCGGAACCTGCTCTACACCGCGATCACCCGTGGCAAGCGCAAGGTCTTCCTCGTGGGCGAGCCCGCCGCCTACGGCATGGCGGTCCGCAACAGCCAGGCGAAGCTCCGATACACCCACCTGCAGGAAAAAATCGCGTCGATGCTGCCGGCCCGGGCCTGAGCTGACGGTTCACGCCATCGCGAATCGCCTCGAAATTCACCAGCCGCTCTGAATGCCGTTCCTGGCGGGACGCCCTCCGTGGCGTCCGCAAACCCGATGGGAGAGCATTCATGGAGGGACGCCCTCCGTGGCGTCCTCAAGCCCGATGTGACATTCGTCATGCGCAGCTCATCGATCTTCATGGCCGTGACGGAGCCCGGCCCTCCATGAATCCATTTCCGATCCATCAATCTGATTCCGCTCTTTGGTTTTGCCAGCGGCGCATCTTGGCTCAGCGTCGGCCGCGTGACTCCTACCCCGACCGCTGTCATGCCTGTATCCACCCCAACGCTCCCGCCCACGACGCTGCCGGGCATTCTCCGCCAGCTGGGCCCCGGCTTGATTATCGCCGCGGCGATTGTCGGCTCCGGGGAACTCATCGTGACGCCCAAGCTCGGTGCGAGCGCAGGTTTCACCCTGTTATGGTTCATCATCGTCGGATGCGTCCTGAAGGTCTTCATCCAGGTCGAACTCGGCCGGTTCACCCTGGCCCGGGGCAAGACCACGCTCGAGACGCTCGACCTGGTGCCAGGCCCGCGCGCCATTGTCTCCTGGCTGGTCTGGTGCTGGTTGATCATGTTTGCGGCAACGTTCTTCCAGGTCGCCGGCATGGTCGGTGGATTGGCGAGCATCCTTGGCCTCGCGGGCTATGAGACGCCCCAGTCCCTCGTCGTCATCGTGATCGGCGTGGTCACCGCCACGCTCCTGGTGATTGGCCGCTACCGGCTCGTGGAGACGGCTGCCACCGTGATGGTGGTGGCCTTCACCCTTTGCACCATGGTGGCCGTCATCGCGCTCCAGCTCACCCCCTTTGCGATCACGACCGACAACCTGATCGAAGGATTCAGCTTCCGGCTTCCGCCGTCATTCACGATCGCCTTCGCGGCCTTCGGCATCATCGGGGTCGGCGCGTCGGAGCTGCTCTATTATCCCTACTGGTGCCTGGAGAAAGGTTACGCGCGGCACGTGGGTCGCTCGGATGGCACGGCGGCCTGGGGCGAACGCGCCCGCGGCTGGATGCGGGTGCTCCGGATTGACGCCTGGGTCTCCTGCCTGATCTACACCTGCGCCACGCTCGCCTTTTACCTGCTCGGCGCGGCCGTGCTCCATGCCAAGGGGCTCGATGTGACGAATGCCGACATGATCAGCACGCTCTCCCACATGTACCAGGAGACATTTGGCTCGTGGAGCCTGTGGCTCTTCTTCGTGGGCACGTTTGCCGTGCTCTATTCGACGATCTTTGTCGCGACAGCTTCCAACGCGCGGTTGCTGGTGGATGCCGTCGCGCTTTTCCGCGTCAAGCACTACGCCGACGAAGCGGATCGCCGACGGGCGCTGAAACTGTTCTGCGTGCTGGTGCCCGCCGCGTGGACCACAATCTTCCTGCTCTGGGGCTCGCCGGTCACGCTGGTCTTCATCGGCGCGGTCGCCCAGGGACTGATGATTCCGTTCCTCGCGCTCGCCGCGCTCTGGCTGAACTACCGCCAGACCGACCCGGCGCTCCGCCCCGGGGCGATGTGGCGCGGCTGGCTCTGGGCCGCCGCGATTTGCATGACCGGGGTCGGGCTTTACCAGGTCGTGACCGAGCTGGCTCGTCTCCTCAACTAGCCCGAATACTTCCTAACGCGGCAGCCGCAACCGAACAGGATGCCTTCTCTATACAAAAGGAATGTCAGTCCTGGAGGGACGACCTCCGCGTCGTCCAGCAGTGCAATATGCCTTTCATCCGAATTTGCGGCCGTGACGGAGCACGGCCCTCCATGTCCCGAAATCGTCCTGAAAATGCACGAAGTGGATCGGTCATGGCACGAAGGACGCAACCGGGGGATTTTTCACCGGCCGTCCGAAACCGCTGGCCGGCACCGTCATCACCGGTCCCGGTCCGGTTTCAACAACATGCCCAAGGCTACGCCCAGTCCGACCGCGACTGCAATCGACGCATACGGGTACTCGCGGATCGTGTCGTCAGTGTAGCGGGCGCTGGCAACCACATTGGACCGTGCCCGATCGTAGGCCCCACTGAGCCGCTGCCGCGCGTCCTCCAGCCGGTGCTTGATGTCGGCCAGCCTTCCGGAAGTCAGCCTGGGCTGCGCCGTAACGGGTCCGGCCAGCATGGCTTCCGCTTCGGCCATCAGGCTGCTGATGTGCTCGATCAATTTCTCCGGCGTATCGGTCGTGGCGGTCTCGTAGCGATTTTTCATGGTTGAGGAGGATTGAAATGGGCAAACTGCGACGGGATCTAAGACAGCACCCGGGCGCCATCGTGCCCGGATGAATTTTCCCGAGCCTGGGAGGCGACTGGCCGAACATCCGGGTCATTCGCGGTGGCCGAGCGAGCTGCCGGCATTGCGAGTTCAGATTCAACGCGGAGAAATCACCCTGGCTCACCGCGGCAGCACGAAGTAAAATTCCGTGCCCCGCCCCTCCACGCTCGTGCACGCGATGGAACCGCCATGCGCGACCACGATTTCCCGGGCGATTGCCAGCCCGAGTCCGGCGCCGGATCGCTTTGCCTGGTTCGGCGCCCGGTAAAACCGATCGAACACCCGGCCGATGCTTTCGCTCGGGATTCCCGGACCCTGATCCCGCACCGAAAACCGGACAAACCCGCCATCCTCCGGCAACGCATGCAGCGTGATGAATCCTCCCTCGTCGGTGTATTTGGAGGCATTCGTCAGCAGGTTGATGAATACGTGCCGGATTCGTGTCTCGTCCACGTTGATGGTCGCTCCATTCAGCTCGGGCGCGATGACCACGGCCAGCCGCTGGCCCGCGGCGTCGATGAAAGGATGCGCCTCGCCCGCAATCTGCCGCATCAGCGCGGCGATGCTGACCGCGCTCCGCTCCAACGACGACGCGCCGCTCTCCAGCCGGGTCAGGTCCAGCAACGACTCCAGGATCCGCAGCAGCCGGTCCGCGTCGTCCCGCGCATCCTCCAGCAGTTCACGCTGCTGCTGCGACAGGGTGGAAAGGTTTTGCTCCAGCAGCAGGTACAACGCCATCCGCAGGCTGGTGAGCGGCGTCTTGAGCTCGTGGCTCACGGTTCCCACCAGGTTGGTCTTCGCGTCGTCCATCAGCCGGAACTTGGTCACGTCCTGCAGGATGATCGCGGCGCCGGAAAACTCGGTGAGCTTGTCACCGATGGCGAGGATTCTGGGCAGGTAATGATGGTCCTCCCGGCCAATGCGGAAGGTCACGGCGCGCTGATAGTCGGTGGGGGCGTAATGCTCGCCCGTCCGGAGCACCTCGGCGAGCGGCTCCTGCAGGCTGGGGGGAAAGCCCCCGGCGAATTCCGGCCCCCGGGCCAGCAGCTCCGCCGCGGGATTCCGCACCTCGTGCCGGCCGTCCCGGCCGACGACGAACACGGGATCCGGCGCCGAGGTGAGCGTCGCCTCCATCGTGCGCTGGACCCGCAGCACCCGCGCCAGCGTGGCGTCACGATAGGCGCGCAGCTTGCCCGCCATCGTGTTGAAGGCGCGGGCGAGCTGGCCCAGCTCGTCGCGCGAAAGCTCGGGCACCTCGCGGTCCAGATCGCCCTCGCCCAGCGCGACCGCCGAGGCCGTGAACAACCGGATCGGCTTGAGCAGCCATGCTCCCAGCCGCCAGGCGAGCATGAGGGAAAGGACAAATCCTCCCCCGATCGTGATGAACATCACGCGCTCCGTGCTGGCGGCGAGCTGCTCCACCCGGGCGGCCGTCTGCTGCGCCGCCGCGAAGTCGCGCTTGGTCAGGTTGTCGATTGCCTCGTACACCCCCGCCAGCGCGGCCGTCCGCCGGCTCATCGCCTCCAGCGACTCCGCCCCCAGCCGGCCTGCCCCGCCCGATGCCAGCTGCCGCTCACCCTCCTGGACCAGATCCACGAAGGCCTCGTCCAGCGCCTCGACCAGATTGGCGCGGGGCGAGCCGGCCGAGGCGGCCGACTGCGCCATCAGCTCGCGCTGGAAGGCTGCCCGGCTGTCCTCGAATGCCCGGCGCTCGCTGTCGCCCAGCTGCGGTGGGGACAGGACGACGTTCATCAGCGTCGCGGATGAGCGCATCTGCTGGCAGGCGAGGATGGCGCGGTAGTTGTTGACGAGGTCGCACGACAGCGAACCGGCAAGGTTGCGACCGATGTAGATCGCATAGCCACCGGTGGCGATGATCAGCAGGAGCAGGGGCAGCAGCCCGAGGTAGAGGCGGGTGCGGAGCATTCGCGAAGGGGGCAGCGGCCGCGTGCAGTCACCCGTGGCGGGCAACGTGGGCTCAGAGCAGCCCGAGCTTCTGCCGCTTGCGATAAAGGGTCGCCGGATCGATCCCCAGCGTGCGCGCCGCCTCCTCGAGGTTGCGGGAGATGGCCAGGACACGGCGAATGTGTTCGGCTTCAAGTGCATCGATCGTCACCCGGGAACCGACCGCCACCCCGGGCTCGAGTTTCGCGCCGAACTGATCCGGCAGGTCACGCAACTCGATCGTCTCGCCTCCCGCCAGGATCACCGCGCGCTCGACGACGTTGCGCAGCTCCCGCAGGTTGCCCGGCCAGCGGTACCCGGAAAATGACGACAGCACCTCCGGCGAAAACCCGGTAACCCGCTTGCCCAGCCGGGTGGCGAAGAACTTCCGGTAGTTCTCCGCAAACCGGATCAGGTCCGAGGGCCGGTCGCGCAGCCCGGGCAGCACCACCGAAATCACGTTCAGCCGGTAAAAGAGATCCTCGCGAAAGCGCCCGGTCTTGACGTCCTCCGCAAGCGCGCGGTTCGTCGCCGCCACCACCCGGACATTGGCCCGGCGCACTTTCGCCTCGCCGATCCGCTCGTACTCGCGCTCCTGCAGCAGCCGCAACAGCTTCGGCTGGATCTCGAGCGGCATCTCGCCGATTTCATCCAGGAAGAGCGTCCCCCCGTCCGCCGCCGCGACCTTGCCGGTCGTGTCCGCGACCGCGCCGGTGAACGAGCCCTTCACATGGCCAAAGAGATCGCTCTCGAGCAGCTCGCGCGAAAGGCTGGGACAGCTGACGGTCACAAACGCGCCGTCGCGCCGGACGCTGCGCCGGTGGATTTCCCGGGCGAGCACGCTCTTGCCGGTGCCGCTCGGCCCGAGGATGAGGATGTTGGCCGGGCTCTCGGCCGACTTGAAAGCGATTTCGAAGGCCTGCTGCGTCGAAGGATCGGTCGACTCGAGATCGAGCGGCGGCGATTCCGCGGCGATCTCGCTCTCGAGCGAGCGAACGCGGGTCTGGAGCGCCCGCGTCTTCTCGATCTTCGCCAGGATGCCGCGAATTTGCTCGGGCGTGAAGGGCTTGGGCACGAAGTCGTACGCGCCGGAGCGGATGGCCTCCACCGCGGTGGCGATGTTCGCATAAGCGGTGAACATCACGACATACAGCCCGGGCTGGGCCTTGAGCAGCTTCACCAGCACCTCGAGCCCGTTGTCGGCGCCAAGCTTGACGTCGAGGAACGCGACATCGAACTGCTCCTCCTCGACGGCCTTGAGGGCCCGGGAACCGGAGGAGGCCTCCGCCGCCTCATGGCCGGCGGTCTCGACCGCGATTCGTGTCGTTTTGCGGATGCCGGCTTCGTCATCAATGATGAGGATGCGCATGGATGGGGTGGAAAGGCGGGCAATGGGGTCGACCGGGCCCGAAAACAAGGCGGGGTCGCTTGCGCGACCCCGCCAGGTCCAGCTTCAACTTAACAATTCCGCAGGCTAGGCCCACGCGAACTGTTGGCAAAATTGACCGGGCTGCCTCTCGGCAGTTCCTCGCCCGCGCAAAAAATTTCGGCGCCCCGGCGAAAATTCCGGCCGCTGGCGGAAGCCCTTCAGCTCCCGCAGGGAAGCGCCCCGATCCCGGACGCAATCGTTCAACGGCGGGCGCTGATTCGAGGTTCAGAACTTCGCGGCAGGCGAAAGCAGGCAGATCGGAAACGGAGGGAAACACGGCGGGCTTGCCCCCGGTTTCGCGGGAATCGTGCCAGCCTCAATCCCTGCTCATAAGCCGCTCGTCATCAGTGCCTTCTGGCCATGATGCAAAGATGCCGCCGCCGATCACCGCTTGAAAATCGTGCATTCCGCGGCCCAGCCGGGTAAGGCAGTGCTTTATGCAATGCCGGCTCTCCCCGAGCCCGGTGATGGAACGCGAGCCGTTTTCTGCTATCGAGTTCCGCCATCATTCCCGCTAACACCCGCCGCTCCCAACCAAACCATGTCCACCCCGGTGCCCTACCCGACCGCTCCCGTCGTCCCAACGCCGGGCAAACTCACGGATCTCGAAATCAAGGATGCCCAGCTGATTTTCGAGGCCGTGTGGCAGGAGTTGAATGCGGAATTCGGCCGGGAAAAGCTCCGTTTCCCCAAGGAGATTATCCTCCTGGGCGGCGCGCCCGGCGCCGGCAAGGGGACGAACACGGCCTTCATCGCCCGGACCCGCGGGCTCACCTGCCCGCCCGTGGTGATCAGTTCCCTGCTCGATTCCCCCGAGGCCCGCACGCTCAAGAACGCCGGCAACATGGTGGGCGATCGCGAGGTGGTCAGCCTGCTCCTCCGCGAACTGCTCCGGCCGGAGTATCGCGACGGCGTAATCCTCGACGGCTTCCCCCGGACCAAGGTCCAGGTCGAGTGCCTGAAGCTGCTGGTCGACAAGATGCACGCGCTGCGTCGCGAATATTACAATACGCCGCTCAGCATCCACTTCCGCCAGCCCACCATCCACATCATGGTGCTCTTCGTCGACGAGCGGGAGTCCATCGCCCGCCAGCTCAAGCGCGGGCGGGAGACGCTGCGGCACAACGAGGAAGTGGCCCGAAGCGGCGTGGGCGAGCTGCACGAGGACCGGCCCACGGATCACGACGAGGCGCTGGCGCGCCGCCGCTACCGCGTTTTCAAGGAACAGACCTGGGACGCCCTCCAGTCGCTGAAGGAGATCTTCCACTACCATTTCATCAATGCGCAGGGGCCGATCGAGGAGGTCGAGCTGAACATCCTGCGCGAGCTCGAGTACCAGAGCACGCTCGAGCTCGATCCGCGCACGGTGGATCGGCTGCGCGGCGTGCCGGTCGCCAGCCAGATCATCGTCCACGCGCGCCAGGAACTGGTGAAGCGGCTCGATACGTACGAACTCGAGCACAGTGAGCTCTTTGCCCGGATGGTGGCGTTCATCGAGAAAAAGATCGTCCCCATTGTCCTGCGCCACGCGATTTCCGGCGTCGCCCAGATCAATGCGGAGGACCCGGTGCTGGAGGATCCGCTCGCCCTCGCGATGCTGATCGACGTGTTCTCGGAACGCGGATACCACGCCGTGATCGATGTCCACCGCATCGAGGTCCCCGAATCGGTGGATCTCAAGACGGGGGCAATCAAGTGCCGGACCAAGAAGGTCTATCGGATCTCGATCCGGTTCCAGGGATCGGAGATCCGCCGCGGTTGACCAGCCGTCCCGCCTGGAAACGGCCGCCGCCGCCTGGTACGGGCCGACGTCCGGCAGCGGGTTCTCCTGGGACTGCTTCTATCCATGGAGTTTCGAGCTATTGCCCAAAACCACTCATGTCACATGATCATGGTATATGAGTGGCGACGGCCACTCCCCGGGTGTCTCGCCAGTCGCCAGCCCGGTCCAGGGCCTCATGGATGCAGGCTCATCTAGCGGCCCACCGGCTCGCGCGGGGAGCCCTGCAGCCACGACCAGTTGAAGGCTTTGGCCATGTCGAGCAACTGGCGCGGATTGAGCGGCTTCACCAGGTAGGAATTCGCCCCCAGGCTGTAGGACCGGCGCAAATCCGAGGGCTCGTTGGATGAGGTCAGGACGACGACCGCGAGGCTTTCCAGATGCGGCTGCGAGCGGATCCAGCCGAGCACTTCGTGGCCGGACATCATGGGCAGCTTGAGGTCGAGGAATACCGCGGCCGGCAGCGGATGCTTGATCCGATCGCTGAATTCGTTCGCGCCGGAAAGATAATCGATCGCCATCGGCCCGGTATCGACCACATGCACCGGGTTCCTGATGCCGGCGGCACCCAGCGCATGGCGCGTCAGGGCAACATCATCCTCGTCGTCCTCCACCACCAGAATCGCACTGTTCCCAGTCATCGTGTGTTTATTTGCGGGCCCGCCACCTCCGCGCAGGAAACGTCGACTGCTTCCCGTGCGATTGCCAGTGTCCCCCCGCAGTGTGCTCCAACTCTCAGCTTCGCGCTACGGGGCATCCACGCGAATAATGCCCGGTTGAACACCCCATGCGGGGGGCGGCGATGCCCCATATCCCCCGCCTGGCGCAATTTTCATTCCCGCACCGTCAGGCAGGGCAGATCTACTTGACCTGCCCGCCGGTCAGGTCGGCGCCCTGACACTTCACTCCGGTGGGGCTGCAGCGTTTCGACCGGCTCGCGCCCGCCGACCCCACCCTGCGGGTCACTCGTAGCGCAAAGCCTCGATGGGATCGAGCGAGGCGGCCTTCCACGCCGGGTACAGTCCGAACACCACTCCGATCCCGCCGCACACGAGCAGCCCGATCGCCGCCCACATCCAGGGAAACGTGATCGCGGTGTTCATCGCCAGCGCCACGGCATTTCCCCCGCCCACCCCGACGGCCACCCCCGCCACCCCACCCATCATCGAGAGGGCCACCGCCTCGGCCAGGAACTGCACCAGGATGCTGCGCTTCCGCGCCCCAATGCTCTTGCGGATCCCAATTTCCTTCGTCCGCTCGGTTACGCTCACCAGCATGATGTTCATCACGCCCACGCCCGAGGCCAGGAGCGCGATCGCACTGATGATCAGCGCACCGGTGGCGACCACGTCCGCGATCTTGTTGAAAGCCTCAATCAACGATTCGTTCGAGAACACCTCGAAATCATTCGCATCCTCCGGCTCCAGCCCGCGGACAAGTCGCATCACACCAATCGCCGTCTCCATCGTGTCCGCCAGCACCTCCTGGCTGAACGCCTGCACATTGATGCTGATCGATCGCCACTGCCGCCCGTAGATTGCAATGTACCGGGTGATCGGGGCCAGCACGAGGTTGTCCTGGCTCTGTCCAAACGAGGTGCCCTTCGCCCCCAGCACGCCCACGACCGTGAAGTTCTGGCCTTCGATCCGGATCAGCCGGCCCAGCGCCTCCTCCATCGGGAAAATCTTTTCCTTCACGTCATTGCCGATCACGCAGACCGGACGGCCATAATTCACGTCCTCGAGCGAGAGGTTCCGCCCCGTCCTGACGTCATAGTTGAATACAATGATATAGTTCTCGTCCGTCCCGCGCAGGCTCACGTTCGGATTCGTCCGCCGATCCCGGTGCACCACGGTGCATCCGCCGCGGCGCAGCTGCAGGTTCACCCGGGCTTCCTCGGCCATGAGTTCCTTGAAACGTGCGGCCAGGCTGAAGCTGATGTCGCGCCGGTTCCGAAACCGGTTCCAGTCCGTGAACGGCGCGAATTTCGAAATCTGAAAGCTGTTCGCCCCAAGCACATTCAGGCCCGATTCGACCGACGTGCGCATCCCGTTGATCAGGGTCATCACCCCGATCACCGAGAACACTCCCACCGCAATGCCCAGCACGGTCAGCCCCGAGCGGAGCTTGTTGGCCGCCAGGGAGGAGAATGCGAGCCGGAGGATTTCGAGCAGGAGCATTCGGAAAAGTGGCTACTCGTAACGCAGGGCGACGACCGGATCCAGTTTGCTGGCCTGCCAGGCCGGGGCGAAGCCGCTGAAAATTCCCGTGCACACCGAAATCGTCAGACCGAGCAGCACGAGTCCGGCCGAAAACACCAGCGGGAAGTTCGGCCAGAATACCCCGACTGCGAACGATAGCCCCCAGGCCGCCGCCAGCCCACCCATCCCGCCCAGCAGGCAGATGCTGACCGCCTCGATCAGGAACTGCAGCAGGATGGTCCGGCGCCGCGCCCCCAGCGCCTTGCGCGTCCCAATCTCCTTCGTTCGCTCCTTCACGCTGACATAGGTGATGTTCATGATCCCGATCGCCCCCACGAAGAGCGCGAGCCCGGTGATGAAGAGCCCGGCCAGGGCGATGTTCCGTTTGATCGGGTCGATCTGCTCGCGAATGATCTGCTGGCTGTTGATCTCGAAATCGTCCCGTCGCTCCGGCCCGAGCCGGCGCACCCGCCGCATGATGCCCCGGAGTTCGTCCCTCGCCTCGTCCATCCGCTCCAGATCCACCTGCACCCGGATGTCCGGATCGGCATGACGGAGCGGAAACGATCGGGCAAAGGCGGCGAAAGGCATCGTCACCTGCGAATCCCAGCTGAACAACCCGAGAAAGCTGCCCTGGCGCGCCACCACGCCGACGACCGTGTATTGCTGGTTTCGAATCCGGATCGGCCGGCCCAGCGGCGACTCGTTCGGAAACAGGGCATCCGCGACATCGAACCCGATCACCGCCACGTTCCGGCCGGCACGGCTCTCGACGTCGGTGAAGAACCGTCCCTCCTTCATGTCGGCCCGGACAATCCGCCCGAGATCCGCCGTCGTGCCGACGATCTGGATGCTGTTCACCCGGTACTCGCCGCGGATGATGTTGGACCGCCAGTCCACCGAGGGTACGGCCAGCTTGAGCGGACCGTCCGGATGCTGCGCGATCCAGTCGTTGATCTCCTGCGCATGGCCCGGATCGATATCGCGCCGGTTCCGGAAATTCCACCAGTCATCGACGTCGCGCCACGGCCACTTCGTTACGTAGAGCACGTCATCGCCAAATCCGGCCAGGCTGCGCTCGACCCCCGCGTCGATCCCGAGGATCGCCGTGCCCATCAGGGTCACCGCCACGATGCCGATGATGACGCCCAGCGTGGTCAGCGCCGAGCGCAGCGTGTTCGCGCGGATCTGCGCCATCGCGATTCGAATCGACTCGTTGAGTTCGTAATACAGCCGGCGCATGGGGAAGTCTGGCTAACCCGTTTTCTTCACTCCTTCGCATGCGGGTGCGACCGGGTGGCGCTCGTCTCCGGATGGCGGCTGCCGGCCAAAAACCAGCGCTACCGCAAACGCCATCGAGAGGGTTCCGGACGGTTGCCTGGGAGGTGTGCAGATTTCGATTTTTTCGTGCATGCTCGCTACTCGCTACTCGATGTTCGCTACTGCCTTCGTTGCGGCTGCCCCTGGAATTCTCCCGGCTACACGCCCTCGTCACTTTCGATCAGCCCGTCCCGGAGCCGGATGATCCGGCGCGCGTGCCGGGCCACGTCCTCCTCATGGGTCACCACGATGATGGTGTTGCCCTGGGCATAGAGCTGCTCGAAGAGATCCATGATCTCCGCGCCGGTCTTCGAGTCGAGGTTGCCGGTTGGCTCGTCGGCCAGGATGATCGACGGGCGGTTGACGAGCGCCCGTGCGATCGCGACCCGCTGCCGTTGTCCGCCGGAGAGTTCGTTCGGCCGGTGCAGCATCCGCTCCCCCAGCCCAACGTTCTGCAGCGCCTGCTCCGCCTGCGCGATCCGGTCGTGCTTGGGCACGCCGGCATAAATCAGCGGGAGCTCCACATTGTGCAGCGCATGCGAGCGCGGGAGCAGGTTGAAGGTCTGGAAAACGAAACCGATCTCGCGATTGCGAATCTCCGCCAGCTCGTCATCCACCATCGTCGCGACATTCCGGCCGTTGAACTCGTAGCGGCCGGCGCTCGGCGTATCCAGGCAGCCCAGCATGTTCATGAGGGTCGACTTGCCGGAGCCGGATGGACCCATCACCGCCAGATATTCGTTGCGATGGATTTTCAGCGAGACCCCGCGGAGCGCATGGATGATTTCGGTCCCCATTCGGTAGAGCTTGGTGACCCCCTCGATCTCAATCACCAGCGCGCCCGGCGGGCGGACGGTGCGATTGCCGACGGATGGCGCAGGCGGCGGGGTCATGGGATCAATCGAGCCAGGCGGAATGGGATTTCGAACCGGATTGTGGACGACACGGAGGTCGTCCCTCCAGGAATGTTTCTTCAAATCCCGTATTCAGAATCGGATTCATGGAGGGCCGGGCTCCGTCCCGGCCATGATAATCGATGTGCTGCGCAGTATGCTTTCCCATCGGGTCTTTGGACGACACGGAGGTCGTCCCTGCAGGAAGGTCTCCCCGAATGGACGACACGGAGATCGGCTTTCATTTTGCGCCCTCTTTCTTCCTCGGCGACTCGAGCTTCACCGGAGTTCCATCCTTCAGGGTCCGGGTGATGACGCCGAAGCTGCCGCTCACGACTTCGTCCCCGACCTGGATGCCGGATTTGATTTCGATGTGGGAGGTGTCCTGGATTCCGGTCTCGACATGCACCATCTTCACCTGGTCGCCCGTCCGTACGAAGACCACCCGCTGCAGGTTCTCGCGTTCGGCCCGATCGGCCTGCTTTTGCCGGGCAACGTTGACCGCAGTCGCGGCACCCTCGCCCTTGGACTCCTTGGCCTTCTTTTCCCGATCGGCGGCCATCTCCTCCATCGTCCGGGATCCTTCCTTTGAACGGACGGTGACGCTCTGAATCGGCACGGCGATCGCGTCCTCGACCGTCTGCGTTTCCACCTCCGCATTGGCACTCATGCCGGGCCGCAGCTGGGCCCCATCGGCATCGAGCCGGATCTTTACGAGGAAATTGGTCACCTCATCCTGGGTGTTCTGGCCCGTGATCCGTGCGGCGGAACCGATCTCCTTCACCCGGCCCGCGAAAATGCGGTCGGGAAACGCATCCACCGAAATCCTGGCCCGATCCCCCACCTTCACGTTGACGATGTCATTCTCGTTGATGTTCACCCGCACCTCCATGTTGGCGAGATCCGCCACCCGCATGACCTCGGCACCCCCATAGGAACCCGTGCCGGCGACGCGTTCTCCCACCTCGGTGCTGAGCGAGCTGACTTTGCCGTCAATCGGCGCGTAAATCACGGTCTTGGTCAACTGGTCGCGCGCCTGGTTGAGCGATCCCTCCGTGCGCCGAATCTGCGCCTCGGCGTTGGCGAGGTTCGCCTGGGCGACCTCCAGTGCCGTCCGCGCCGCGACGATCTCGGAGTCGGAAATCAGCTTCTGGGCAAACAGGTCCTCGTTGCGCTCGAGATCGCCCTGCGTCTTCAGCAGCTGCGCCTTCGCCTGCAGGGCGGTGGCCTTGGCGGCAGCAAGGTTGGCCTCCTGCTGCTCGACCTGGGCCTCGTAGGAGTCCGGCTTGATCCGCAGGAGCAGGTCGCCCTTCTTCACCGTGGCGCCCTCCCGGAATCCCAGCGCCACAATCTCCCCGGAAACTTCCGGGGCGATCTTCACCTCGACCTCCGGCTGCACCTTCCCGGTGGCGGACACAATCTGGGTGAGCGTCTTGATCACGGCCTTCTCGGTCGTGACCGTCACGATCTTCGCATCCTGCTTCTTTTTGAAATAGGCGGCGACCCCCGCGGCCACCAGCAGCAGGCCGGCCCCGAGGAAAATCCAGCGAAGCCGGACGGAGCCGCGCGGATGCGACGCGGAAGAGGCGCCTCGGGGAGCGGCGGGAACTGAACTCATGGTGGAAAGGTTGGCGACAAGGGGATGATTTCAGCCCATCGCGCCGCTGCGTGCAAGCGGCTTGGATCGAAGGGGAAGAATGTGGCCGGCCCTGAATCGGACCGGCCACACCACACAACGGACCACTACGAACAAGGGGACGAGGGAATCAACCGGGCGCGGCCGAGCTGGCTGTGAGCAACCCTCCCGGATGACGCCGGCAACGCGGCGGCAACCCCATGGTGGGGGCAGCCGGAATTCGATGCGAGCCATGGAGGAACAACCCGTCTCGCCGGGAAAAGTTACAGCCTGGCAGCCTGTCGGTCGGTCTGCTCAGCCTTTTGCAGCAGCGCCTCGATGTCGAGCCGCAGCTGCTGGCGGCAACTGCTGCGCCCGCTCATAGGTGACGTTCTTCTACGAAAAAGGATCCTCGAAAATGCCCCGGGCATTTTCGTCTAGGAGGCTGTCGGCTGCCCAACTCCCCGTTGGCGTTCCCAAAACGGACCGCATAAGTCCGA
The DNA here is from genome assembly GCA_011525695.1 of Verrucomicrobiia bacterium. Lineage (GTDB taxonomy): Bacteria > Verrucomicrobiota > Verrucomicrobiia > Opitutales > Opitutaceae > ER46. The sequence continues at coordinate 16,142 of WYBX01000024.1, read as the reverse complement.
CAGACTCCCAACCCATCCAGGGCCAGATCGAATCCCGCCTACTTCGTCGACAGGGTCCAGATGGCGGCACCGACAATGCCAGCCTGGTTGAGGAATTCCGCCGGCACCAGCCGGGCCCGTGTGCCGAGGTATTTGAAGAACTTCTCGTGCTTCGAGCTGACGCCTCCGCCGACGATGATCAATTCCGGCCAGAGGACGCTCTCGAGAGTCTGGATGAAGGCTCCGAGCCGGAGGCCCCATTTCTTCCAGGAAAGGTCCTGATTTTCCCGCACCGAGGCCGCGACCAGGTCCTCCGCGTCGCGTCCGCGCCAGGGCAGGTGGCCCAGTTCGAGCGGCACGACCACGCCCTGGTAGGCCAGGGCGGAGCCCACGCCCGTGCCGAGCGTGAGCAGCAGGGTCTTGCCCATGAATCCGCGGCCGGCCCCGAAACGCATTTCCGCCTCCGCGGCGGCGGCCGCATCATTAATCATTGAGACCGGGCAGCCGGTCGCACGGCCGAAAAGCTTCCGTCCGTCCACCCCGACGAACTTCGGATGCAGGTTCGCCGAGGTCATGATCCGGCAGCCTCCCTCGATCGCCCCGGGAAACCCGATGCCGATCGGCCCCCGCCAGTGGAAGTGGCGCGCAATCCGGGCCACGGCGCGCGACATTTGCAGCGGGGAAAGCGGCTCCGGCGTGGCGATGCGCAGTCGATCGGCCAGCAGTCGGCCGGTCCGTGTATTCACCGGCGCACCCTTGAGCGCCGAGCCGCCAATATCGATCCCCAGGGCCTTCATTCCGCTCATTGTGCCGCTCATTCCGCAAAAGCCACCTCGATTTTACGTCAGTGTTCGTGGCCGCTCTTCCCGTCCGCGCCGTGGGCATGGCCGTGGCTCAGTTCATCCGGAGTGGGCGGCCGCACGGCGACGATCTCAACCTCGAAGGTGAGATCGACCCCCGCCAGCGGGTGATTCCCATCGAGCAGCACCTGGTCGCCCTCGATCGCCCGCACGGTCACGACCGGCGCGTGCCGATCGGCCCCCGTCTTGAATTGATCGCCGATCTTCAACTCGCCGTCGACCGGCAGTCGCGCGCGTGGCACGCGCTGCACCTGCGCCGGATCGTGCTCCCCGTATGCCTTCCGGGCCGGAACCGTCACGCGCGCCTTTTCCCCGGCGGGGGCAAAGCGCAGCTGCTCGTCCAGCCCGTCGATGATCTGCCCGGCTCCCTCGAGATAAGTGATCGGGTCGCCGCCGGCGGAGGTGTCGAGCACCGCGCCATCGGGCGCACGGAGCGTGTAATGAAAAGTGACGACTCGAGGCATGAAGTTGAAATGGAAGCGGCGATGCGACGGGCGCAAGTTCCGGCTTCGATTCCCCAACTTCCGTGTCATCCTTTCGCTTTCCGGGGTGCATCATTCGCGCCGTCGACCCCAGGACTTCTTATGAACCCCCGCCCGCACTTCCTTCGCGTCCTTTTCGTGGTGTTCCCGGTACTGGCCGGGATCACACCGATCTCTGCCGGTAACCTTCCCGCGAAGGAGTCGTTCCATGTTTTCCTCCTGATGGGGCAGTCGAACATGGCCGGTCGCGGTGCACTCGAACCCGAGGACAAGCAGCCGCATCCCCACGTCCTCATGTTGAACCAGATGGGCGAGTGGGTTCCAGCCATCGACCCGATGCATTTCGACAAGCCGGTGGCTGGCGTGGGCCTGGGACGGACCTTCGGACTGGCGATCGCAGCCGCCCGTCCCGGCGTAACGGTTGGACTGGTGCCGTGCGCCGTAGGGGGTTCACCGATCGACGTGTGGCGCCCCGGCGTGCGTTATGAGCCAACGCAGAGTCATCCCTGGGATGATGCCCTGCGTCGCGCAAAGCTGGCGCTGCGGGCGGGCACGCTGCAAGGGATCCTCTGGCATCAGGGTGAATCCGACGCCAAGCCCGCTCTGGCTGCCGACTACGAAGCCAAATTGCATGCGCTGATCGCACGCCTGAGAACGGAACTGAATGCGCCAACTGCACCATTCATTGTCGGGCAGTTGGGCGTGTTTCCTGAAGCGCCATGGGATGCCGCCAGGATACAGGTCGACCGTGCGCACCGGGAACTGCCCGCCAAGATCCCGCACACCGGTTTTGTCAGCGCCGCGGGGCTGACCCACAAGGGCGACAGAGTCCACTTCGACTCCAGGTCGTACCGCATCCTTGGCCGGCGCTACGCGGAGGCGTTCCTGGAACTCACAAAGAACCGGCCGTAGGGAGCGCGCCCACGCGTTCGGTCGAGTTCGCGTGAAATTGAGCCCTGCCATTTCGATGTCACACCTGTGACATCGAAATGGCAGAGCCCGCAACAGGGCCTCGGGCGCGGCGCCCCGCGAATACGGGCCCAACTATGAATTGATCCAGCTTTGACCCGGCGCCGTCTCTCCCCTTTTCCTCGACGCCTCCCATGGCATCGTCTCCCCGAACGCTCCAGGTCACGCTCAACGGCACGGGTTTCGCCGCCGAGTACACCGCCCGCACGTATTCGCTCATTCCCCACAAGAACGGCGTCGCGATCGAACTGGCGGGGGTCACCAGCGCCCGGCCGGAGAACGCCGCGCGCTTCGCCACCCGGCACGGAATCAGGGCCACCTTTGCCTCGCATGAGGAAATGGTGCGCACGCTGCGCCCCGACATCGACAACATCGCCTGCGCCAACCACGCCCACGGCGCCTACACGGTCGAGGCGGCCCGCGCCGGGGTGAAGGTCATCGTCCTGGAGAAGCCACCAGTGATCTGGCCGGGCTATTCCGAGGGCAGGTCGGCCGACGCCGCCACCCGAAAGCGCGAGTCCATGGACTATCTCGCCACGGTCCTCGATGCCGTCCGGACCGCCGGCGCCAAGCTCCTGTACGCGGAGGATTTCGTCTATTTCGACGGCGTGAAGGGCATCGTCGAGCTGCTGGTCGAGGCCTGCCGCACGGACAAGGGAAAGGTGCTTTACCAGCGCGGCGTCTGCGCCCACCAGGGTTCGCACGCACCCGCCTACGACACGCCGGCGAAGTCCGGCGGTGGCGCGCTGTTCAACAAGGCCTGCCATCCGCTGGGCCCGTGCCTCCTGCTGAAACAGATCGAGGGGATCCTCCGGCAGGGCCGGCCGATTCGGCCGCGGCACGTCTCCGCGCTGGCCCTCCAGGTGCTCCGCCACCAGCCCGCCGCGGCCGGCGAGCATTTCCGCGTGATGCAAAACGTGGACGATTTCGGCCGCGTGACCGTGGTTTTCGAGGACGAAACCGTTGCCGAGGTGCTTGGTCACGATCTCAGCATCAGCGGCATCCGCAACGAACTCTCGGTAATCACGGACTTCGCCCAGTACGACCTGCGGGTGAATCCGAACAACGAGAACGAGCTCTTCCTGCCGGCGGCCGCACCGGCGGCCAACCTCCTCTTCCGCGAGAAGCTGCCGACGCCCCTCGGAACGAGCTTCCCGCGGCCGAACCAGTTTCATGCCCACGGTTACGTGAACGAGATGAACGACGCGGTCGACTGCGCGCTTGACGACCGCCGGCATCCGCAGTCCGGCGCCCTGATGGCCTGGGACACGATGGCCGTGCTGATGGCCGCCTACGAATCGAGTGAACGGGGCGGTGCGATGGTGGACATCTCGGAGTACACTGCCGGACGCCGCTTCGAGCCCCGAGAACTCCCCGATCCCCATACCTTCGGCCGCGTCTTTCAGCGGACATGAACTGCGGCGGCGGCCGCGTTAAGGATTCTTTCGGGTTCAGCCCGTCGAGGCCGGTGGATTTCCCGTCTCCGGGCGGCATGCCCCGCGAGTGCTGTCCTCGCTCGTGAACAACCGCTCGAACCCGTCGTAGCTGCACAAGGCAAGCACCTCGAACGCAATCAGGCCTTCCCGCACCAGCGGCAGCGTTGCCAGGTGCCGCCGGGCCTCGTCCTCGGATGAGCATTCGAGCATCACCACTGCGCAACGGCCCCGGACCGTGAACCAGATGTCCCGGATCACGGCTTCCTTCTTCAATGCCCAGACCCGGGCGGCCTCCTCGCGCAGCACGGCCGCGTGCCGCCGCGAATCGATCGGCTTCAGTTCCCTCTCGAGTGCCAGAATCTGCATGGGTCTCCTTTCCCGGTTCGCGGCGCAGTGTTTCCACCTCCTGCCGCCGATGCAATCCCGGCGCGGCCTCCTCCGGCCACCGGCCGCATGGCAATTGCCCGGCCAGGTCCGAATCAGGTCTCCTGCCGGAGCACCTGCAGCGGAGGATGACTGGTAATCCCGCGGCTCGTCAGGAAACCGGTAATCACCGTCACGATACAGACCGCCGCCCCTCCGGCCACCAGCAACAGCAGCGAGGTCGAGGGCGAGATCCGGAAGATGAATTTCGCCAGCAGGATGTTGCCGGCCACCGACAATACGCAGCCCACGATCGCCGCCAGCACGCCGAGAATCAGATACTCCACGATCTGGATCTGCACGAGCTGGCGGCGGCTCGCCCCCAGTGTCCGCAACAGGACGGTCTCCCGGATCCGCTGGAACCGGCCCGTCATCACGGCGCTCACGAGCACGATGATCCCCGTCACGACCGTGAACAGCGCCATGAACTGGATCACAAAGGCCACCTTCGTGAAGATCGCGTCGACCGTCTGCATCACCAGCGCCAGGTCGATCGCCGTGATGCTCGGATAGGCCTGGACGGCGGCGCGCTGCACGCGGCCGGAATGGGTCGAATCATTGGTCCGCACCGCCGCCACATGGAACTTCGGCGCCGGCTCCAGCACGCCCTCCGGAAAAACGATGAAGAAATTCGGCTCGAGCCGCCGCCACTCCACCGCCCGCACGCTCGCGACCCTCGATCGAATCGGCACACCCTGCACGTCCCAGACAATCTCGTCGCCCAACGCGAGGCCCATCCGATTGAAGAGGCCCTCCTCGACTGAAATCGGCACGATTGGCTCGCCGGGTTCGACCCGGCCCACGAACTGGCCCTTGACCAGCCGCTCAGTCCCCTCGAGTTGCCCGCGATAGGTCGAGCGGTACTCGCGCCGCAGGGCCCAGCCCGGCATCCGATCCTCCGTTGTCTCCGGCCCGCCCGCTTTCGGCGCGGAATCCTCATCGCGCCGCGACGGCGAACTCCTGAGCCATTCCTCGACGGTCCGGCCCTTCACCTCCGCCATCTTCATGGTGACAATGGCGGCGTGGACGAGCACCGGCGCGCCTTCGGCCTCCACGATCGCCTTCAAGCCGTCGATCTGGTCGTCCTGGATGTCGAAGAACAGCAGGTTGGGCCGGCCGCCGCCGCCTGTGAACTCGATTTCCTTCAGCAGCGTCGTCCGCGTGAGGAAGAGCGTCAGCATCAGGAACGTGCCGAGACCGAGTGAAACCAGCAGCAGGACGGTGCGGTTGTTCGGCCGGTACAGATTGGCGACACCCTGCCGGGCGACATAGGGCAGCCGGCGCGGAAACCACCGCCGGGCGGACCACACTACGGCCTTTGCCAGCCCGGCGAGAATCGCGAAACCGGCGAGCAGCGCGCCGGCAAATCCGAGTCCATGTTCCCAATGCCGCGTCTGCGTGACCGCGAAGCCCGCCACCGCGAGCGCGATGAACAGCCCGATCGCAATCCGCCACGGGTCGTGACCGCGGCCGGCGCGCTCGGCAAACGCTGAGCGGAGGGCAACGAGCGGTGAGACCTTGCGCACCGCCAGCAGCGGGAGGAGCGTGAAGAGCAGGCAGATGACGAGCCCGGCCGCCATCCCGCGCACCACCGCGGGCCAGGCGATGGTGAAGGCCACGTCGAAAGGCAGCATCCCCTGGAGGAGCTGGGGCAGGGCGAACTGCACGGCGATTCCCAAAGCGGCGCCGAGCACCGCGCCAAAAACACCGAGGGCGAAACCCTGGAGCAGGTATACCGCGAAACTCTGCCAGGCCGTCGCACCCAGGCAGCGCAGCACGGCGACGGTCGTGATCTTCTGCCGCACGTAAACGTGAATCGCGCTCGCCACCCCGATGGCGCCGAGAAACAGCGCGACAAAGCCCACCAGGCTGAGGAAACCCTCGATGTTCTCCAGCACGCGGCCGAGGTCGCGCTTGCGCTCCGCCACCGTGTCATAGCCCAGCCGCTCCTCGCGGAATTCGCGCCGCATCGCGGCCTCGACGTCCGCTGGCGGATGCTCCGGCGGCAGCTTGAGCATCGTGCGATAGCGGACCAAAACGTTCCGCTCAGCCAGGCCGGTCGCCTCGAGCGCCGCCATCGGCACCAGGGCACGCGGCGCGATCGTGGCGCTGATCGCCGAGGATTCGCCCGGCAGTTTCTGCAGCGCGCCGATGATCGTGAAGAGTGTGTCGCCCAGCTTGACGGTGTCACCCACCCGGGCGCCAAACTGGCTCAGCAACGTCTCCTCGAGGATCGTCACGTTGCCGCCGGCCAGGAACCTCTCCGGTGCGTCGGCGGGAGCCGTCGTGAATTCGCCGTAGTAGGGGAAATTTCCCTCCAGCGCGCGCACGTTGACGAGCCGGGTCAGGTTGCCGGCAGTGGGGAATGCCAGCATCGAGGAGAAGCTCACTTCGCGGGAGTACTCGCCGCCGAGCCGTTCGATATACTGGTAGACCTCGGCGCTGGGAGGATTGCGGCCGGTGATGATCAGGTCGGCGCCGAGGAGCCCGCGGGCCTGCTCGTCGATCGCGCGCTCGAGGTTGGCGCCGAGCGAGCCGATCGCGACGAGGGCAGCGATCCCAAGCACGACGGAGAGCGAGAACAGCATCAGCCGCCGCCGCGACGCCCGCGAATCCCGCCAGGCCATCTTGAATATGAAAGACATTAGGAAACCACGAAATGCACGAAACACACGAAATTCAGTGCACGATTCGCTCCCACTCCACCTTCGGGAAGTGACCAAAATTCACCAGCACCGCTTCGAGAAAGCCGCAGCCCTTTTCCTTGTATACTTCAAAGCAGGCTCCGATGAGCCGGTACGATTCCTCGCGATAGATGACATCGGTCATGGTGCCTTTCGTGTGTTTCGTGTCTTTCGTGGTTCCTCCTGGCTAAGCCCCATCTCCTTCGTCCCACGCATTCAGTCATGGCGGGCGCGCCGATTCGCGTCTTTCGCGGGCGATCCCGTTTCCCCCGTTTCGTGGTGCTCCATGGGCAGGTCGCTCACGACCGCACCGCTTTTCAGCCGGATGATCCGCTGGCAGCGCCTGGCCAGCTCGAGGTCGTGGGTCACCAGCACGAGCGTCGTGCCCTTTTCGTGGTTGAGGTCGAATATCAGCTGGACCATCGCCCCGGCAGTGTCGTTGTCGAGGTTCCCGGTCGGCTCGTCGCAAAAGAGGATTTTCGGCCGGTTCATGAAGGCGCGGGCGAGGGCCACGCGCTGCTGCTCGCCCCCGGAAAGCTGCACCGGATAATGATCGCAGCGCTCGCCGAGCCCCACCCGCGCCAGCAGCCGCCGCGCCTCCGCCTCGGTCGCGGCGCCGCCCTCGCCGCGCAGTTCCAGCGGCACCATCACGTTCTCGAGCGCAGTGAGCGTCGGCACCAGTTGAAAATTCTGAAAGACGAAACCAACGTGCTGGTTTCGGACCAGTGCGCGCGCATCCTCGCTCAATTCCCCAATCGATTCACCCGCCAGGGCCACCGCCCCGCTGGTCGGTTGATCCAACCCGGCACAAAGTCCGAGCAGCGTGGTCTTCCCACTGCCACTCGGCCCGACAATCGCGAGGCTCGCGCCAGGCTGCAGTTCGAAGCTCACCTCCTTCAGGACCGTCAAATCCCGGCCGCCGGCCGCGTCATAGGTCTTGGTCAGCCGCTCGACTTTAAGCATGGATGGACCACTCATTTCGGATGCCCACGAAACACACGATCGGCCTGAAAGGAAGCCCGGGATGCCCGACCGCCGGATAAAAGTCCCGGCCCTGCCCCGGTGGTTTCGCCGCCCGGCACGCCTCGTCGCGTGCTGGCTCGCGGCGCTCGCCGTCGCTTCCTCGCCGGCCCTCGCCGCCACTCCCATGCGCACGATTGTCTTTTTTGGGGACAGCCTCACCGCCGGTTACGGCCTGCCCGATCCGGCCGCCCAGGCTTATCCCGCACTGATCCAGGATAAGATCGATGCCGCCGGGCTGGACTGGCGGATCGTCAATGCCGGGCTGAGCGGCGAGACCACCTCGGGCGGGCTGCGCCGGGTCGACTGGATCCTGCGGCAGCCGGTCGACGTCTTCGTCCTCGCGCTCGGCGCCAATGACGGCTTGCGCGGGATCAGTCCCGACGTATCCCGCGCCAATCTCGAGCAAATCATCCGCCGGGTGCGCGCGAAGAATCCCGCGGCAAAAATCGTGATTGCCGGGATGCAGATGCCGCCGGCCATGGGCGCGGATTACACCCGTGCATTTGCGGAAATGTTCCCCGCCGTCGCGGAAAAGCACGACGCGACCCTCATTCCCTTCCTGCTCGAGGGCGTCGGCGGACGACTGGAATACAACCAGGGGGATCGGATCCACCCGAACGCGACGGGACACGAACGGATCGCCGAGACGGTGTGGGCGACGCTGGCACCATTGCTGGCCGGGGGAGCGCGATCGTGAGGCCCGAATGTCACACCCAGGAAACGCGGGATCGGAGCCGGCCCGCGGGTAATTCGGATCTCACGGGTTGCCGGCCGGTCCACCGCGTTGCGATCACGGGGCTGGTGGCATTCGTCCTGGCCGCGACCTTGCCCGCGGCGGACTGGGCACCCAACCTGACCGTGACGGCGACGTGGGACAGCAATGCGAGCAACGCCCGCTCGGAAATTGCGCAGACCGACGGGCTTGAGGTCCAGGCCGACACGCTGGCGAGCGAACGGTTCGAGCTGGGCCCGCAGGACGCGGTGCAGGGCACGGTGCACCTGAACGCCACCTGGTGGCCGCAATTCGACCGTCTCAACACGGCGGCGGCAGGTGCACGGGGCGAATGGCGGCACCGGTTTGGCGCGGACCCCTTCGCCCTCGAGCTGGCGGTCGGCGTCGGCGCCGATGCGGTCGCCGCACGCGACTGGGCGCGCCAGGGTGCGGCGACCGAGCTCGTATTTCGGTTCGAGAAGCAGCTCACGGAGGTGGCGCGCGTGACCCTGCGGCAGGCGTTCACGCGGCAGTATGCGGATCGCGATCTCTACGATGCTCAGGCGGCGGGGACCTCGCTGGAACTGGCGCGGGAACTGACCGACGTCGCACGACTTGTGCTCGGTGTCGACTGGCGGAGCGGCGATCTCGTGTCGCATTCCCAGCCGCGGGAGGATTTCGACGCGGTGGCGCGCACGAGCGCCGTGGTCGACACCTTCGGCCCACCGGTGATCGCTTATGCGGTCGATGCGCGCACCCTCGGCTGGCGGGCGGCTGTGATCCGGGCGGTCGCGGCGTCGTCAGCGGTCGTCGTCGCTTACGAATACCGTGCGACGACGGGCGGGCCCGTGCGTTTTCCTAACCATCGCGCCTCCCTCGCGATCGTGCATCAATTCTAGCAGCGTGTCGGACTTGGCATCCGACTGTATTGGCCGGGAGGAAAAAGAGAAGGAACACGCTGCTAGTTGGCCTTCGGCATTTTCTCTCCTTCGCAAACCCGCGCGAAGCGCGGAAACGAGCAGCCCGTCAGCAGGGCCCGCCAAGTTGCCGGAAAAATGGCATGGATGCTTGCTGCGCTCGACTGCAAGTGCAACGGGCTGCTAGCAGCCTGTCGGTCTTACGACTGTTCGACGTGAAGATCGCGTATGTGAGGTGGAAACATCCGACATGCTGCTAATTGAAAATGCCTGCGGCATTTTCGGGCAGGATCGGAAGAGATGATGCCGAAGACCGGTTCGACGGTGCGGGCACGTTGACGGTAGATCTCTTGGCCTTCCTCGCTCCTGAGTTTCTCTGCCATCGCGGTGAGCACCGGGTCGGTAATGGTTTTGGGCCGTTTGATTCTTTCGAGCGGGCGATAGTCGTAGTGGCGCTCGGCATGGGCATCCTCCCGGTGCACGCTGACGTAGAGTTGCGGTGCTGCGTCCTTGGCGCTCACCCGCTCGAAGGCCGCGCCGTTGACGTAGCCGCAATCGGCCAGCGCCGTGGCAGGGGTTCCCAGCACTGAAACGTGCAGATGGTGTCATGGTCTGGATGAGTGTCCGCGCAAAGGTAGCGCACCGCCACATCGCGATAGGTGGCCCTTTCGATCCGGCGCGAACTGAACAGGCCGTTCGCGTAGCAGGAGATCAAAAGCGCCAGCATCAGGTGCGGCGGATACTGCTCGTCGCCACAGCCGCGTTCATTGCTCGCAAAGCCCGCCAGCGGCAGCCGCTCCACCGCGGCAATCACGCAGTGCACCAAGTCGTCCTCCGCCACCCAATCGCGCATATCCGGTGGCAGCAGCAGGGGAGTATTGCGGTCGATGTTCTTGAAACGACGGGCCATGTTCATCCTGACGATCTTCGCAGAAAAAGGATCCTCGAAAATGCCCCGGGCATTTTCGTTTAGGAGCCTGTCGGCTGCCCAACTCTCGGTTCGGCGCTCCCGGAATGGGACCGCATAAGTCCGACAGGCTCCTAGCGCAGAGAAAACATTGCGCCGCGGCGGCGGCGCCGCTTCATGGCTATACCCCATGATTTGTTTCCGGCGTCTCACCTCCGCCCTGGTGATTCTCGCAATGGTCCCATCCGCCTTTGCGCTGAATCTCCGTCTGCATGCCTCGACCACCTGGGCGGAGAACATCAACCGCGCCTCGATGGCCGCGGACCGGCGGGACGCCGCCCACCACCAGGCGGGCGCCGCACTGAGCATTTTCCGGGAATGGCGCACGGGCTTCACCACGACCGGGCTGGTCGACGCCCAGTTCGATCACACCCCGCGTTTCACGCAGAGCGATACCCTCACCCTCGGGCCGGCGCTGCAGCTCCGGCAAAAGTTCGGGCTCGGCGCGTATGCCCCCACCATTGCCCTCACGGGTGGTCTGCGCCGCCGCCAGGCGCGGCTGGACGGCGACCAGGGCTGGACTTCCACTGCCGAACTCCTTTTCGGAAAACGACTCACTCCCGCCTGGCGGGTGAATCTTATCGGCGATTGGGAGCAGCACGACGCGCGCAGTGCCACCTTCGATACCCGGCACCAGCGGCTCCACGGCGTCGTGACCTGGGACCTCAGCGATCGCTGGCAGCTGGCGGCTGGCGGCGGCCGGCTGTGGGGCGATTTCGTGGCGTCCGCGTCCGGCGGCGTCTGGTCCCGCGCCATGGCCGGCGAATTTGGCCAGGCGATTTCCGATTATTACCGGACGGTGGCGTGGGGCGTGACGGGACTGTACGGGAAGGACTGGATCTCGTACCGGGTCAGCGGCCGCGTGGGGTTCTGGTGGCTCGAGGTTTCGCCGGCGCTGGGCCGCAACACCTCACTCCCACTGCGGTTCGAAAGCCGCGCGTCGACCAACAAGGTCGGGATTCGCTACCGGCAGGAGCTCTGGTCGCTGCAGTGGCTCCACCGGTTCTAATCCGAAAGAATCCCAACGCGGCCGCAGCAACCAAAGCTCAACCAGGAAAATGGCTGCTTCAAACCCCTTCGAAAACCCCATGAAACCCGTTCTCCTCACCGCCCTGGCGGCATTGCTGTGCTGCGCCACCACCCTTCCTGCGGCGACGGCCGCCGGCAGCGTGCGCGTCGAGGTCAACGATCCGAAGGGAGCGCCGGTGGCGGATGCCGTCGCCTCGCTGATGCCGCTCGCGGCCGCGCCCGAACTCACGCCCCCCGCCGAACCCGTGCAGATTTCCCAACAGGACGAGGAATTCTCGCCCTATGTCACCGCCATCGTGGTGGGGACGCGCGTCGACTTCCCCAACCGCGACAAGGTCCAGCACCACGTCTATTCGCTCTCGAAGCCGAAACGCTTCGACATCCCGCTTTACAAGGGTGAGAGCCCCGAGTCGGTGCTCTTCGATCGGCCGGGGGTCGTGACGATCGGCTGCAACCTGCACGACTGGATGTCAGCGCATATCGTCGTGCTGGGCACGCCCTACTTCGCCAAGAGCGGATCCGACGGGCGGGCCTCCCTCGCAACGGTACCCGCGGGACGGTACCGGCTGGAAGTCTGGCACCCGCGGGTCGCCGCTCCCGTGACGCGGGAACTCGACATCGCGGCCAGTGGCACCGGCACACAGGTCGTTTCCGTCACGCTGCGGCCGGATCGCCGGATCCGGCGCGCCCCCGAGTCGGGTGCCGGCGGCTACAAGTGATTCCCCGGCTCCATAGCTTTGGCGCGAAGCTGCTCCTGCTCTTCGTCCTCGTGGTGGCAGCGGCCCAGTTCGCCACCTGGTTCATCGTGGCGCGGGCGAACCATGCGCAGGCCCGTGATCTGATTGAACGCGACCTGCAGGCGGCGGCGACGGCCTTTGCCCGGGTGGTCGAGGATCGCAACGCGCTCCTGGCCGCCGGCGCCGCAACCGTGGCCCGCGATCCGGTCTTCATCTCGCTCATCGCCGGCGAGCAGGATGCCGCGACCATTGCCTCGATGCTCCGGAGCTTCCAGCTCCGGATGGCGGCCGACGTTGCCCTCGCCGTGGGGCTGGACGGCCGGCTGCTGGCGAGCACCCACCCCGCCGCCCCGGCCGATGAGATCGTCCGGCAGCTGGTCGAGCGCGCCGACCAGGATCCCTCGCCCAATCCGACCGCCAATGGCTATGGCTACATCGATGGCGTGCTTTATTCCCTTGTCGTCGCGCCCGCCCGCGGCCCCGACATCCTCGCCTGGCTCGTCCTCGGTTTCCGGATCGATCCGCCGTTCGCCCAACGGCTGAAGGAGCAGACCAGCGGGATCGATCTCACCTTCGTTGACGACCGCCATCACGTGCTCGCGACCACGCTCGCGGAACCCGCCGCGCGCGCCGTCGCGGCCGCCTCGCCCGCAGCACCGGACCGGGTGCGCGAACTCCCGATCGGCGACGAGACCGCGCTCGTCCTCACCCGCCTCCTCGACGGCGGCGCCACCCGGCATGCGAGCCTCGCGCTGCAGTACTCGCTCGATGAAAAGCTGCGGCCGGCACGTGCGACCGAACGGACGCTGCTGGTGGTCGCCTCCGGCAGCCTGCTCGTCGCGATGCTCCTCAGCCGCGGGTTCGCCCGCCGGCTCAGCCGGCCGATCGAGCAGCTGGCGGCGCACACCCGCGTGATTGCGGCCGGTGATTACGAAACGCCGCTCACTCTCCGCCGCTCCGACGAACTCGGCCGGCTGGCGGAGGCCTTCCGTACCATGACCACCGGGCTCGCGGAGCGGGACCGCGTGCGCGACCTGCTCGACAAGAATGTGTCCCCCGAGGTGGCCACGCAGCTCCTGCGGGAAGGCGCCGCGCTCGGCGGCGAGGAACGCGAAGTCACCATCCTGTTCGCGGACCTGCGCGGGTTCACGACCCTGAGCGAGAACCTCGCACCGCGCGAGCTGCTGACCCTGCTCAACCGCTATCTCGAGCGGATGAGCGCCGAGATCGAACGGCACGGCGGCGTGATCGACAAATTCATCGGCGACGCAATCATGGCGCTGTTTGGCGCCCCGGTGACACAGTCCGACGCGGCCTCCCGGGCAATCGCGGCGGCGCTGGCGATGGAGGGGGCGCTGGCGGGACTCAATCGCGAGCTGGGGGCGGAAGGCCGGCCTCCCCTCGCAATCGGGATCGGAATCAACACGGCGCGCGTGGTCGCCGGCAACATTGGATCGCACCGCCGGCTCAACTACTCCGTCATTGGCGACGGCGTGAATGTGGCCGCGAGGCTGCAGTCGCTCACCCGCCATCCCGAGCATGCGACAAACATCATCGCCAGCGCCGCCACGCTGGCCGCGGCCGGCGCGCCGGCCGGAATCGCGCCCCGGCCGCTGGGCCGGGTGACCGTGAAGGGCCGCGCCGAACCGGTGGAAATATTCGCGATCAGCCCGTTGAGCGGAGTAGAGGTCTGATCGGGAATGCATTCACCGGTCAAACCGGCGCCTGGAATGGCCTATCCTCTGAATTGGGGTGACCGGACCCGTTGACGAAACTTGGGGCTCGCGCCAACGTGTCATCGCAAGGAGTGATTTGCCATGGCTGAAACCAACCCCGTCACCCTCATTCTGGCTGAGCTCATGCGTCGTTTGGCTGCAGTCCCGTTCGTTCCGTTCTCGATCGTGATGTCGAACGGCGACCGGCACGAGGTGCCGACGGCAGATCATCTGACCATCACGCGACTGCTGCGACAAGTGGTGCTTGAAACCGACGAGCCGCGCATCGTGGATATCAATCCGCTGCACATCGTCGCGCTCGAACAGCCGAGGCCGGCAGCATAGGTGGTGGGCGCACTGGTCCCGCTGCACACCATTTTCCGCCGCACCGCGATGCCGGCTGCCGCTTGCGCGTCGACCAAGAACCGTTTCGACTCATCCGCGCACGCTTCGGTCCGACCCGCTCATGAATGATTACCTTTCTCCCCGGCGCGCCCGGCTGGCCGCCGCGCTCGTGCTAGGCGACGCCGTGCTGGTCGCCGGCGCCGGCGAACCCGTGCCGCTGCCCGAGGGCAGCGACCAGACGTATCCATTTCGCTCCCATGCAGAGTACTTTTATCTCTCCGGCCAGGACTGCCGCGGCGGCGTCGTGGTCTACGATCCCCGGGACGGGGCGTGGGTCGACTTTGTCCCCACGATCAGCGAGGACGAGCGGGTCTGGGAGGGCCTCGAGCAGCGGCCCGGCACTCCCAGGACTGAGCTGCCGGGATGGCTCGATGCCCGGGCTGGCCGGCCCGTGGCGCTGCTCGGCGCGGCAATCCCGGAAGCCTCCGGCGATCCTCCCGCCACGGCAGCCGCCCGCATTGCGCTCACGCATGCGCGCCGCACGAAGGATGCGCAGGAACTGGCGCTGATCCGTCGCGCCGTGGCCGCGACCGCGGCCGGGTTCAGGCGGCTGCGCGAAAACCTGCGGCCCGGGACGACGGAGCGGGCGCTGCAAATCGAACTCGAGGCGGAGTTCTACCGGCATGGCGGCACGCGCACCGGCTACGGCACCATTGTCGGCACGGGACCCAATGCAGCGATCCTCCACTTCGAACCCTCTGCTCGCGCAGTCCGGGAGGGTGATTTCGTCCTGGTCGACGCCGGCGCGGAGTTCAACCGGTACCTGGCGGATGTGACGCGCACCTACGTGGTCGGGAAACCGAATGCTTTTCAGCGCGATCTCTACCAGGCTGTCCTTCACGCCCAGGTCCGGGCAATCGACCGCTGCGTCCCGGGAGCCGAATGGAAACAAATCCATCTCGCGACCGCCGTTGATCTCATGGTCGCACTGGTCGACATGGGAGTGATGCGGGGCGATCCGGCCACACTGGTGGAGACCGGTGCCTCGACCCTCTTCTTCCCGCACGGGCTCGGCCATATGGTCGGGCTCGGTGTGCGCGATGCGAGCGGGCTCCTCCCTGGCCGCCAACGGGATCCCCGGCCGTCATTGCGCACCCTGCGGATGGATCTGCCGCTCGAACCCGGCTATGTCGTGACCGTCGAACCAGGACTCTACGTGATCCCCCCGATCCTGAATGATCCCGGACGACGCAGCCGCCACCGGCACGACGTCAACTGGGATCTGGTTGGGCGACATCTCGATGTGGGCGGGGTCCGGATCGAGGACAACGTGCTGGTCACGCCCGGCGGGCCGGATGTCCTGACGCGGGCGATTCCCAAGACCTTGGAATAAGCTGGGCTTGCGGAGTCCAACCGCGGGCGAACTCGGAGGTCCTTCCCGACTCGCCCATTCGAAAATTCCATGGACAAGCCGCGGTTTGTGCATCTCCTTTCCCGCGATGTCCCAGCCGGTTTTTCCCAAGTTCACCTCCCCGGTCAGCCTCGTGGTCGATGCGATCCTGACGATCGCGTTCTTCGTGTTCATGTACACGGTGGTGGCGCCGCATGTGCCGTCGAACGACAAGGCGATGATCCTCCTGTGGGGGGGACTCTGCTCGGCCTGCATGACCGGCGTCTTCTGGCTCGCACTCCAGATGTTCCGCGTCGTGTTGCGTGCCCAGCGGCAGGACCGGCGGCGTTAGTCCCTCACTTGTGAGGATCGTGCAGGTTTGAGACGATAATTTTCAAGCGGCGAGGGCGGGCAGGATGATGCGCTCGGTGAGTTGTCTGCCCACGACGAGCAGATTCATGGCGCGTTTGGTCA
>WYBX01000023.1 GCA_011525695.1 Verrucomicrobiia bacterium | reverse complement strand
GTTCCTGTTGCGGGAGAAAGTCATCAAGCCGGTCTTGCGGGGCGTGTGTCGGCCGCGGGTGGGCAGGCCGCCAAAATGTCCTACACCCATCGACGAGCATTACCGCGCCCTCCAGCAGCAAATGAACAATACCTTGCGCCACCTCAAACTCGCCGCCTGACTTTCCGAAGAGACAAACATGTTGGTTTGTTCATTCGGAGAGTCAGACAAGTACGGCGAGGAGCATCCCGAGTGGTTTCAGCTGGTGAAGGGCAGGCGCGGGCCGGAAAAGGCCGGCGCGCGTTTCTCGATGTGTGTCTCCAATCCCGGCCTGCACGCACAGATCGTAAAGCTCTGGCGCGACCGCGGCGGCGCGGCAAAAAGGGACGGCCCCTGCTTCGTCAATGCGGTCGAGAACGACGTCCCGGGCCAGTGCGAGTGCGAGAACTGCCGCGCGTGGGACGGCCCGACGCCGCCCGATGTGAACAAGTTCTACGCGCCGAACTTCAAGGTTTACGGTGCACGTTTCGTTTCCGATCGTTATGCGCGATTCCTGCTCGCGGTGCAGCAGCTCGCGGCGAAGGAAAACCCCAATGCCGTCGTCGTGGGTTACGCTTACCTCAACTACTTCCAGGCGCCGACGTCCGGTGTGAAGCTGAACGATCACATTCTCATCGGGCTGTGTCCGTCGGCCGGGTGGTATCCGCGCAATGACGACGAGCACGCGTGGTACAAGGCACAGTGGGCCGGCTGGAGCAGCACGGGCGCGCGCGTGTTCTTTCGGCCGAACTACTTCCTGGATGGCTACAGCATGCCGTTCAACTTCGCGCACCAGTTCGCCGACGACTTTCAGAGTGTGGTGCGCGCCGGGATGGTGGCCACGGACTTCGACGCGCTCACCGGCCAATGGAGCACCGAGGGTCCGAGCCTTTACTTGCTGATGCGCCTGCACACGCAACCAGACGCCACCGCCGATGACTTGCTCGCCGATTACTATTCAGGCTTCGGCCCCGCGGGCGCGCAGGTGAAAGCGTATTTCGATTACTGGGAAAATTACACGATGAAGAACCGCCAGACGATCACGGATGTATTCTTCGATCGCGTGGCGATCCGCTGGCGAACGTGGGCGAAGGCGGCGCATCGGGTGTTTCCGCCGGAGACGTTCGCGCCGGCCGAGGCGTTGTTGGCGAAAGCCGCGGCCGCCGCCATGCATGATCCCGAGGTGCGGGCCCGGGTGGCGTTTCTCGAGACCGGACTCGCACACGCGAAGCTCTGTGTCGAAACCGCCAGTCTGCTAACGCTAGCCGATCCGAGTTCCACCGTTGAGCGTGGCAGGGACAAGCTCGCGGAGCTGCTGGCGTTTCGGCGCAAGCACGAGCGCGAATGGTTCGCCAATCTGAATCATGACGCCTGGGTCGAGGACCTGAGCTGGAAGCTCGCCACTGAAACGAGACAGCCGGCTGACTATTATCCGTAATGCCATGCAGTCGAACTTAGTTGTTATAGGTAGAACGAAGTCCACTGAACTGTGGCGCGAGTGTCTGATGTCGCTTCGCTCGGTAGACCTCACTCGCAAGGAATACGTTGCTCTTAGGTTGAGCGGTCCCGCGCATGCGGGACCGCCATACATGCATGACGGCTTAGCGCCAAATCCAGCGTTGATTAACTTTGTTTTGATTGAGGCCCACGTCGTTTTAACCGCATGAAGTCACGATGTTCATTCCCGTTTCTGGCATGTGCCGCGACGGTTTTCTGCCGGCTGCTTTCGGTGCGAGCGCGCCAGCCGAATCTGCGTTGCGCGAGGACGCGGTTGCGGGTCTGAAAAAGGCGGCGACGTATTTCCGCACGCATGCCGCGTCGCACGGTGGCTATGTATATTACGTGGCGGAGAACCTGGCGCGCCGGTGGGGCGAGGGCGAGGCGACGCCGGACCAGATCTTCACTGAGCCGCCGGGCACACCCGCCGTCGGCATGGCGTATCTAAACGCCTATGACGCCACCGGAGAGCGCTACCATTTGGATGCGGCGACGGAGACGGCTTACGCGCTCATTCATGGCCAGCTCGAATCGGGCGGCTGGAGCCAGCGGATCGATTTCAATCCGAACGGCACGCACGCCGGCCGCTACCGCAACGGCAAGGGGAAACCCAAAGGCCCCAACCACTCTTCGCTCGACGACGACCAGACGCAGTCGTCGCTGCAGTTCCTCTCGCGTGTCGATCGTGCGCTCGGTTTTAAGGACGCGAAGATTCACGAATCGGCGAAGTTTGCGCTCGATGCACTGTTGAAGGCGCAGTTCCCGATCGGCGCATTTCCACAAGGTTGGGATGCACCCGTGCAGCCGCATCCAATCCTCAAGGCCAGTTACCCGGAGGAGTGGCTGCGCATCTGGCCGCGCGAGCCTTATCACAAATACTATACGCTCAACGACGGGCTCGTCGGCACCGTCTCCGACACGCTGCTCACTGCGATCGACGAATACAATGATGAGCGTTACCGCGCGGCACTCGCAGAGCTCGGCGACTTCCTGATCCTCGCGCAGATGCCGGATCCGCAGCCGGCTTGGTGCCAGCAATACAATTTCGAAATGCAGCCCACGTGGGCGCGCAAGTTCGAGCCGCCGGCGATCGCCGGCCTCGAGTCCGAGGATGCGATCGATACGTTGATGAAGATCTACATCGTCACGGGTGACAAAAAATACCTCGAGCCGATTCCGCGTGCGCTGGCGTACCTGCGCACCTGCGTGCTACCTGACGGCACGATGCCGCGTTACCGCGAGCTGAAGACGAATCGGGCGCTCTACATGACCCGCCCGCCGGGCGTTGGCAGCAACTCCAAGGATCCCGGCTACTACGAATTTTCGTATGAGGACAAGAACCTGCCGTCGCACTACGGCTGGAAACAACCGCAGCGCCTTGATGAACTCACGCGTCAATATGAGGCCTTGAAGAGCGGCCGGCGTCCCGGGCCCAAGGTCACGCAACGCGTCACGCCCGGGGGCAAGCTCTTCACCGTGTGGCGCGACGAGCCCGAAGCGAAACGCACGGCGGCGCAGCTTGAACCTCAAGTGCGCCAGGTTTTGAAGGAGCTGGATGCGCAGGGCCGCTGGGTGACGGTTTACGACGGCAAGACTCGCCTCGTGGGTCAGCCGAAATTCGAGCCAGGCTTCCGCTTCCTCGCGAGCAATGTCTTCAACTACAACGTGGAGATCCTCAGCGACTACCTTGCCGCGACCGCGAAGTAATGAAAAGCTGGCTGCAACGTCTTCGCCTTTTCGCCGGCTTGCTCCTTGTGCTGGGGAATATATTCGCCGCGGAGAAATATCCAACGCCCGAAGGTCAGAGACTGCGCGATGCGCTCGTTCAGGAGGCTGCACTTCCGTTGAAGACTGCGTGGCGCCCGATGCTGCTCAATCTCGCCGAATTGCACGGCCACAGCGTGCTGCCCGCCCGCGGTCATTTTCCGTATCCGTATGAGACGATCGGTCCCGGCTATCAGGACGGAAGAATCTTCGGGCATATCGATCTCACGCACGAGCGGTTGGACACGGTGCGAGCCGACCCTGCCCACGTGCGGAACCAGATTCGCAACGAGCTCGCAGGCCAGCAGGAAGACGGCTTGATTCCTGGCATCGTCTGGTTCGATGACGCAGGCAAGCCGACGTGGAAAAACTTCAAGGGCTTTCCGCCGATCTGGGTCGTATCCGCGGAAGCTTACGTGACGATCAGCGATGACGATCGTTTTCTGCGCGAGTGTCTCGATGCGTTGCGCAGGCAGATCCGCTGGTTTGAGGCGAAGCGGAGCCTCCCGAACGGAGGATTTTATTACCTCGATCAGGTGGAGGACACCTGGGAGAGCGGGATGGACGAGGGCATTCGTTATCGCGCGCGGCCTGCTGAGCGCGCGGCGGCGGTGGATGCCTGCTCGCACCTTTACCTGCTCTACGATCACGCGGCGCGTTGGAGCCGCCGCGTGCGCGAACCCGCGGACGAGTGGGAGGGCAAGGCCGCGCGCCTCCGTGATTTCATTCGCACAAAGCTCTGGGACCCGAAAAACGGCTTCTTCTACGATGCCTGGTGGGTGGACAGCCCGCAGCGCGCGCTCGCGTTCGAAGGCATGTGGCCTGTCGTGGTGGGCGCCGCGACGGAGGAGCAGGCGCGACGTGTGATCAACGAGCATCTGCTCAATCCGCGCGAGTTTTTCACGCCACACCCGATAGCGACGGTTGCCATATCCGACCCCCATTTCGAGCTGCGGATGTGGCGCGGCCCAGCGTGGAATTGCATGACGTATTGGGCCGCCCGTGGCTGCCTCCGCTATGGCGATTTCAACGCCGCGCACCGCTTGATCGAACAGGCGCTCGATGCGACTGCGACGCAGTTCGAACGCACCGGCGCGATCTGGGAGTTTTATCATCCGCGGCTCGGCGATCAATCGACGCTCGTGCGGAAGCCTGCGGCGCGGAAGGACCCGTGCCGGGAGTATCTCGGGCACAATCCGCTCTTCGCGATGGCTGATCTCTGGCGCCACACGTGGAATATTCGGGGCGATCCATAGCGTTGTAATGGCCGCTATCGCTTCTTGGTGCCCCTCGGTCTGAGCTACTCTGCGACACTATGGGGAGTGTGCGGGCGGCTCCGCCCAAACGTTTTCTCACATCTGTTCCGAGCTGTACCCGCAGCCAGCGTCATAGGACAAACGCGCACCTTGCCAAGGTGGACGTCGAGAGTTCGAGTCTCTTCGCCCGCTCCATTTTCCGTGCGCAGCGCGGAAAAATGTCGGGTTACACATCCACCACGCCGGCGCGGATGCACCAGCGGGTCAGGCTGGCGACATCGTGCACGCCCACCTTGTGCATGATATGTTCCCGGTGCTTCTCCACGGTGCGGAGGCTTAGATTCAGCCGGGTGGCAATCTCCTTGGACATCCGACCGCCTGCAACCATCCGGGCGACCTCCTGCTGGCGCGGCGTCAGCGGGATTGGGAGATCGGGCGGCGGCCGGCGCGTGCCCTGCCAGGGGCCGACGTGGGTGGCGAAGAACATGCCGCCGCGCCGAATCGTGGCGACAGCGTTCAGCACGTATTCAATCGGCTCGGACTTGTCGATGTACCCATTGACGCCGAGGGAAATGAGGGTGGCGGGCAGTTCCGCGCTGGGATGTGCGGTGATGACGAGGATCATCGTCGCCGGCCGGGCGGCGAGCAGCTTCCGGGCAACCTGGAGCCCGTCGATGTCGGGCAGGACCAGATCGATCACCACCAGGTTCGGCCGGCGGGCCAGGCAGAACTTGAGGGCGGGCTTCCCTGATTCGAATGAGCCCACGACGTCCACGTCCCGCACCGATTTCAGGGTCGAGACGATGAGTTCGCGGAACATCGTCTCATCCTCGATCACGACTGCGCGAATTTTTCGCATGCCTTGGGCAGCTCCAGCGTGGAGAGTGAGCGCGCAGTTGGCCATCCCAGAGTTGGGTCGGAGACTCAGACGTTGAGGGTTTCCCGGGGTTCAAGGGCTCAGCGGTTCACGGTTGGATAGTGCAGGGCTCAGAAGGAGGCTTGCCCGGCGACGGGTTCGCGTCGTTGCTATCCGGCACGTGAAAGCGTCCGAATTCCTCACCCTCCCGGCCTCGCTGGCCTGCTTTGCGCCTTTTTTCGAAGCCGATCGGCATCCCTGGGAATGGCTCAAGCAGATCGGAGCGGCGCTGGCATCCGCGCCGGATCTGGCGCGGCCACCCGCGACCTTTCCGGCCGGCGTGCATGTCGAGGGCCGGGTCTGGGTGCATCCGACCGTGAAGCTGCCCCCATTTGCGACGCTGATCGGGCCGGCCTGGATCGGGCCGAACACGGAAATCCGACCGGGAGCCTATCTTCGCGGCAATGTCATCGTCGGCGAGGGCTGCGTCCTGGGCAACGCGTGCGAGTTCAAGAATTGCCTCCTGCTGGATCGCGTGCAGGTGCCGCACTTCAGTTATGTCGGCGACTCGGTGTTGGGCAACGGAGCGCACCTGGGCGCCGGGGTAATCTGCTCCAACCTCCGGCTCGACCAGCAGCCGATTGTGGTCCGGACCGAGACGGCGGCCTATGAGACGGGGCTGCGGAAGTTTGGCGCCATCCTGGGCGACGGGGCGGAGGTCGGCTGCAATGTGGTCCTGAACCCCGGCACGGTGCTGGGCCGGCGATCGCTGGTCACGCCGACGCTCGCCTTTGGCGGCCACCTGCCGGAAGGAACGATCGCCCATGCCCGGCCGGCGGTGAAGTTCATCCCCCGGCACGACTGAGCCGTGCGACCGTGGAACCGCGGAACCACCCGAAAGCATTTGCCCTGCGCACGTCGGGAACCGGGAACCCACCCAGAATTGAAGAGAAAGATTGAGGAGAAAGATCCAAGAGAAAGATTCCATGCGCACACTCACTGGTATCCAGCCCTCGGGCACGCTCCACCTCGGCAACTATCTGGGCGCGATGCGCCCGGCCATCGAGGCCCAGGCGCGCGGCGAGTGCTTCTACTTCATCGCCGACTACCATTCCATGACGTCGCTGGTCGATCCCGCGGAACGCCGGCGGAACACGCTGGATGTGGCGCTCGACTGGCTGGCCTGCGGGCTGGATCCGCAGCACAGCGTCTTCTGGCGGCAGAGCGACGTGCCCGAGGTGACCGAGCTGACCTGGATCCTCGGCACGCTCACGCCGATGGGGCTGCTCGAGCGGGCGCACAGCTACAAGGACAAGACGGCCCGCGGCATCGCGGCCAATTTCGGGCTGTTCGCCTATCCCGTGCTGATGGCGGCGGACATCCTGCTCTACGACACCAATGTCGTGCCGGTTGGCCGGGACCAGAAGCAGCACATGGAGATGACGCGGGACATCGCGATCAAGTTCAACCAGGCGTATGGGGATACCCTGGTCGTGCCGGAGGCGGACATCCGCGATGAACTGGCGGTGGTGCCGGGGCTGGACGGCCAGAAGATGAGCAAGAGCTATGGCAACACGATCGAGCTGTTCGGCGACGAGAAGGCGACGCGGAAGAAGATCATGGGAATTGTGATGGATTCGCGGTCGCCGCAGGAGCCGAAGCCGGATGCGGATCGGAACCTGGCGATCCAACTGCTACGGCTGATCGCGCCGCCCGCAGTGGCGGCCGACTTCGAGGATCGGCTGCGCGCGGGCGGGCTGGGCTATGGGGATTTGAAGAAGGCGCTGTTCGAGCATTACTGGAACCACTTCGCCGCGGCCCGCGCGCGCCGGGCCGAGCTCGCGGCGAACCTGGATCACGTCCAGGCGATCCTGCGGACCGGCGCCGAGCGGGCGCGGGCGGTGGCCTCGGTCGTGCTGCAGCGCGCGCGGAAGGCGAGCGGGCTCGAGTAGCCTGGCCTTGCCGGGGAATGGACGACCGGTCTCACTGGCGGCGTGCCGAATGCCCCCACCATCCTGCTGGTTGAAGACGAGGACGATTCCGTGCTCTTGCTCGAGTCCGCCTTTCGGAAGGCCGGGTTCACGAATCCGGTCCACCGCGTGGCGCACGGGGCGCTGGCGATCGAGTACCTGAGTAATGCCGCTTCGCCCAAGAAGCGCACGGTGCCGTTGCCGGCCTTGATCCTCCTGGATCTCAAGCTGCCGCTGATGAGCGGCATCGAGGTCCTGAAGTGGGTGCGGACGCACCCCACCTTGCATGCGATGATCGTTATCATCTTCACGTCCTCGGCCGAGCCGAGCGACATCGCGGCCGCCTACCGCAACGGCGCGAATTCCTACCTGATCAAGCCGACCAGCCTCGGGGCGCTGACGGAGCTGGCGTCCGGGCTGCGGAGCTACTGGCTGCGGTTGAATGTGCCGCCGAACGAGCCGCGCTAGCAACCCGTCGGACTTGCAGTCGAGCGCGGCAAGCATACCGATTGAAAAAATGCCGAAGGCCAACCAGCAGCGTGTGCTTCCCACTTTCCTCCCGACCGGTGCAGTCGGAAGCTAAGTCCGACACGCTGCTATACCCGGCGGAACCGTGGCTGGAGCTTCTGCCGCAGCTGCTGGACCGTCACGGCGCGCTCGTAGACGGCGGCGAAGTCATGCTGCGGGCGCAGCGGCTTCTCGACCTTGACGGCCACATGCGTGATGACCACCCGGTGCTTCTCCCACAGTGCCCGGATGTGCCGCTGGCAGTCGTCGAGGAAGTGATCGAGACAGTGGACGAACAGCACGCTCTCGCGTGGGGTATCCGGCGATCCGCGACGTCCCAGCAGGATGTAGTACGCGGATTGGGAGGGCTTGAACTGCTCTTCGAGATGCCGCTTCGGCACCACTTTGAAGCCCGGCAGCTGATCGGGCTGGATCGGGGTGGGGTTCATCGGCGGTCAGGCTATGGGCTGGATTATCCGATGCCACAGGAACCGGTTGCGCATTGTCACCAATCTCCCATCGGGAAATTTCCGGCCGCCTTCTGTTCAACCGAAAACGAGTGCGCGGTCCTTGAACGTTCACTCCCAAACATGGAATTCGCGTCGCGGAATGGGCGTTGAAGGGACGCCGGCGGGCGCCATGCTGCCCAATCCGCATGCAGCCCGAACACTGGGTCCACGACCTCAGCCCCTTTCTCATCCGCCTCGGCGATTCCTTCGGGATCCGCTATTACGGGCTGGCGTACATCCTGGGATTCCTGAGCGCGATCTGGCTGTTGCGGCGTTATGCCCAGGTCGGCCGTTCACGGATCGCCGGCGATGCCATTCTCGATCTGATGGTCGCCATTGTCGCGGGAGTCGTGGTTGGTGGGCGACTCGGATACTTCCTGCTCTACCAGCCCGGCGCGTTCTTCCATGATCCGCTGGCGCTGCTGCGGCTATGGGAGGGCGGCATGGCCAGCCACGGCGGTTTCATCGGCGTGGCGATCGCCCTGGGATGGTATGCCCACGCCCGGAGGATCTCGTTTCTCCATGTGAGCGATGTCGTTGTCACCACGGCGCCGGTTGGGCTGTTTTTCGGCCGCGTGGCCAACTTCATCAATGGCGAGCTGTGGGGGAAGGTGACGGATGTGCCCTGGGCGGTGATTTTCCCGCTGAGCGCGCCACCCGGCACGCCGCCGATCCTGATCGAGCCGCGCCATCCCTCGCAACTTTACCAGGCGGCGCTGGAAGGACTCATGCTCCTGGCTTTCATCCAATGGCGGTTCTGGCGGAGTGATATCGTCAGGCAGCACCCGGGCCGGTTGAGTGGCGAATTCCTGGTCGCCTATGCGGTGTTGCGGATGGTGGGCGAGATGTTTCGCGAGCCGGATGCGTCGCTGCTTTTCGGCGTGAGCCGCGGGACGTTCTATTCGGTTTTCCTGATTCTCGCCGGGGTCGCCTTGATCATCGCGACGTCGCGGCGCCGGGCGTCCCCGTAGGGTTCAGAACCCGCCCGATCCTTCAACGAGGGGCAACGGAGGAAGAGACGGAAGCTCAGCAGCTTCAGGACATTTAATCGCAGATTTCGCGGATGGCCCGCTGCGTTCCGCGGCCAGGATACTTCCGGTTCAGTGCCTCCGAGCCTCTGAAACTCCGCTCCTCCGACTCGAGTCAATCCCGGCTTGACGGATTTCGCGAAACCGCGAGGCTCCCCTTTCCGATTTTCGCCCTCATCGTCTATCGGTTAGGACAGGAGATTCTCAATCTTCAAAGCGGGGTTCGATTCCCCGTGGGGGCGCCAAACTTTCCCTCGTTTCCCATTGGGAACGAGGGATTTTTGCGGGCGGTGCAAGAGGCGAAACGCAGTGGGCGGTATGGTTCCCAAGCGTATCCCCACATACCCGACGCCTCCGGCATGCGGCAACGGCCTTACTACCCCTTAACCGCGACCTCTTCGAATTCCACGCCGAGCGACACCAGGTGGACGATCCGCCGCTCGATGTCCGCTTCGATCTCCTGGTGAGCCGTCACGTCCTGAATCACCACCACCGCACCCATGATGCGAAGATCCAGCCCGCGCAGCGGCGAGGCTGAGGTGAAGATGGATTTACAGGATCCGTCGATCGATCTTATCGGCACGATTTCATTGTGCGTCTCCTGGCCGGCCGACAAGGCGCGCATCAGCGGACCATCCGGGCGCTTCAAGAGGTAGCCATCGCGCTCCCACCACGTCAAAAATTCGCCGTAGGAATCGGTCTTGGTTTGATCGGCGGACCTGAGAATTCGCAGCGCCGCGTCGTTCGTCTGGCAGACCCGGGCGTCATGGTCGGCGATGATGACGCCCATGGGTAGCCGCTCCAGGATGGCCGACAACTTCCGTCCGGTGCGCAGGAGTTCCTCGGACTCGCGCAACTGGCGCTCCTTTTCCTTCAGGAAATTCGACCGCTGGCGAAATCCTGCGTAGATCCCGACTTTGAGTTTCAAAATCTCCGGATCGAACGGCTTGCTGAAATAGTCGACCGCGCCCGCCTCGTATCCCTGTCGCACGAAGGGGTCCTCGGTGTGGATCGCGGTGATCAAGATGATTGGGATCTCCCGCCACTCAGCATGCTCCCTAATCCGGCGCGAGACTTCAAAGCCATCCATTCCCGGCATCTGCACGTCCAGCAAGACGAGCGCCACATCCGGATGGGACTTCAGCTGCACAAGGGCCTCACTGCCCGATGTCGCGGTGATGAGTTGGTAGCGATCCTCGCCGAGCACCGCCTCCAGCGCGAGCAGGTTCGCCGGCCGATCATCGACCAGCAGCAGCTTCGGCCGGGTGGCGAAGAATCTGTTCATTATGCAATACAAGCCCGGTCCTCGCTTTCGCAAGCAATGGCGGCGAGCGTCGTGCCGAGATGACGATGGGCCGCAGAGATACCCACCTTTTGCCACGCTGGTAAACTACCAGGGCGCGAGGTTCGACGTTCGGATTGACCGTATTCCGGACCAGCGTGGCGCCAAGGATCAAACCAGCGCGGTGATCCCGGGAATGGCGACGGGATCGACGGGGAGGTCGCCCAACTCGTATTTGGGTCGTGTCAGATCGAGCTGGGAGGCGTTCATCGCCCAGTCCCATTTCAGCTGCCGGCCGGTGTAGGCGCTCATCCGGCCCAGGATCACCGTCATCGTGCTCTCGGCGAGCCGCCGGCATTCGTTGATCGGCTTGCCTTCGCGAATGCTCCGGATCAGCGCCGTGTGCAGGGCGACGTCACCGCTGTGCATGGCGCCATCGAACGTGTACACCTTCTTGCCACGGTTGTCGCTGATGTAGCCCATCGATCGATCCGTGACGATCGCGCCCTTGCTGCAGACGACGCGTTCGCCGACGCGGGGCGTCGAACCCTCGATCTGCGAGCACATGCTCGCGACGCGCACGCCGTTCGGGTACTCATATTCGGCCGAGAAATGGTCGTAGATGTTGCCGAACTCCGGGCCGGTCCGCGACTGCCGGCCGCCCATGGCGAGACAGGAAACCGGATGCGAGCCCATCGCCCAGTTGATCGCATCCATGTTGTGCAGGTGCTGCTCGACGATGTGATCGCCGGAGAGCCAGGTGAAATACGGCCAGCAGCGAATCTGCCACTCCATGTCGGACCACTCGGGCTTGCGCACCTCCCAGTGCCACTTCGAACTGCCCCAGGCCCAGTAGGCCTGACCCCCGATGATCTCGCCGAGTTCGCCGTCATGGACGCGCCGGATGAGTTCGAGGTACTGCGGTTGCTGCCGCTGCTGCGTGCCGACCACGATGGAGAGCCGCTTCTGATCCGCCAGGTCAGCCGATTCCATCAGTGAACGGATGCCAACCGGGTCCACCGCCGCGGGCTTCTCCATGAAGATGTGCTTTCCCGCCTCGACCGCTGCGCGAACCATCGGCGGCCGGAAACCGGGAGGGGTGAGCAGCATGACGATGTCGACCTCGCGCATCGCCATGACCTTCTTGTAGGCATCGAATCCCAGGAAGGTGGTGTCGGGCGTGACTTTGACGCGACTGGCGTGCTCTTTCCGCATCCTTTCCAGCGAACTGTCGACGCGGTCCTGGAACATTTCCGCAATGGCAACGATCTCCACGGCCGGATCGGCGTCCAGGCAATCAATGGCGTCCTTGGTCCCCCGGCCGCCGGCGCCGACCATCGCAACACGAATCCGCTCCGTGCCGGCGGCATAGGCCCCGCGGGGCATGAAAAAGGCGCTGGCCGAAACGGCAGCGCCTGCTTGGAGGAATTCACGGCGGGACAGGTTCGCTTTGTTCATGATGCGATGCTTCGAGGGCAGAAAGCGGATGACGGCGCCCGAGACTGGCTGTGCGGCGTGAGCGGCACCGCCATTAGGACGAGTCATTTATCGCGAGCATGTAAGCAGGGCCGCTTTAGTCCATGCAGAACATTTTAGCAGCATGGCGAGCGGGTCAGCCTCACATTCGGCATCTTCAGTCGAACAGCCGTAAGTCCGACAGGCTGCTACTCCTCGAAGATGACATTGACCTTGATCGGAACCGGGCGGGCGAGGGTGTCGTAGACTGGCGAACCCATGTAAAGGTCACGGACCATTTCTTTCGGGCCGCGGGTCTTGATCCGCAGGGTGGCACGAAGTTCCTGGAAGCCCGGCCGGACGTCGGGATCCAGACCCAGCATGCCCTGCAGATCCAGATCACCCTCGATTTCGGAGGTAATCGACTCGATTTCGATCCCTTGAGCGGCGGCCTTGTAGTTGGTCGTGGTGGTCATGCAGCCGAGGAGGGCCTGAATCAGGTATTCGACCGGATTCGGCGCCTGATCGGTGCTGAGGAGGACGGGCGGCTCATCGTTGTAGAGGACGAATGGGTTCTGATCGGTGCGATGCTCCTGCAAGGCGCCATGGAAGGTCTGGACTTCCGAGCGATTCAGCCCGCCGCTGATCAGCCGGTTCTGAGCCCGGAACTTGAAGGCGGCGATGGCTGGGTTGCCCTGGATGGCGTCGACCGTTTTCCCGAGCGCGCCGGTATCGACGCCATTCGTGAGTTCGGTGGTGGATTGGGTATTCGTTTTCATGATGCGAACGGAGTTTTTGGATTTGTGGGTTGTGTCCCGGGACCATCCCGGAACTGCCATCTCCTTTCGCAATCGGCGTGCCAGTGAATAGGAATGCCTTTAGTCGTTGTCGGTGAGCGACAAGCGCCTTGAATCCCGATGCCCGCCGCGCACGAAATTTCGTGAGTTTACGAAACTTCGTAACGACCTCACCAGGAGTCGTGATCGTCGCCAGCGTTGAGCCGACTAGTGGATGTCCAGCGCCTTGATCCGCGAGCTCAGCGTGGTGGGCTTCATCCCAAGGAGTGCGGCAGCGCCGCTCGCGCCGGCCACGCGCCCCTTGGTTGCCGCGAGCGCACGCCGAATGTTGGCAACCTCCCATTCGGCCATTTCGCGGGATGTGAAAACGCGCTCGGTCCGCTGCGCATCGGATTCGGGCCGCGTCGTGGCCGCCTCGGCCGGATCACTGGGCAACGCGCGTTCGAGATTCAACCCTGTCCCATCACTGGTGATGAGCGCGCGTTCGATGACGTTGACGAGTTCCCGGACGTTGCCCGGCCACGAATAGGCGCAGAGTCGCTGGAGGGCGGCTGCGGAGATCGGGGGCATGGGCCGGCCATCTCGTGCACTGAGCTTGCGGGCAAATTCCCGGGCGAGCAGGGCAATGTCCTGGCCGCGGGCCCGCAGGGCGGGAACGTGGAGCGGGAAGACGCTGATCCGATAGTAGAGATCCTCGCGGAAACGGCCGGCGAGAGCCTCCTGTCGCAGGTCACGGTTCGTGGCCGCAATCACCCGCACGTTGACCTTACGGGTGCGGCTGCTGCCGACGGGCTCAAATTCACCCTCCTGGAGGACGCGCAGCAATTTCGACTGCAGATCCACCGGCAGTTCGCCGATCTCATCGAGAAATATGGTTCCGCCATCCGCCAGCGCAAAGCGGCCGTCGCGGCGCGACGTCGCCCCCGTGAAGGCACCCTTTTCATGACCGAAAAATTCGCTCTCGATCAGGTTTGCCGGGATGGCGGCGCAGTTGACCCGGATGAGCGGCATCGCTGCCCGGCGGCTGGCGCGGTGAACCGCACGCGCCACGAGTTCCTTGCCGGTCCCGGTTTCCCCGGTGATGAGAACCGACGCATCCGTTCCGGCTACCTCCCCGATCTCTTGGATCACGCGGCGCATCGGCGGACTCTCGCCCACGATTTCCCCGAAATGCCAGTCGACCTCCTCGCGCAGGTATGCGGCCTGTTCCTGCAGGTGGGAAATCCGGCGCTCCGCTTCCAGGCGATCGCTGACGTTGCGCACGATCAATGTGAAATAGCTTCGTTCTCCGAGGGGAAACTTCGAGAGCGTCCCTTCGGCCTCGAATTTCCTGCCGGAGGCGGAGCGCGCTTCAAAGGTCCCTGGAAGCCAGAGGCTGAAAGAGGGGTTCCCTTCAGCCGCGACCCGTTCGAACAGGGGCTCGAATTTCTCTGCGCCGTCCACCGATAGAAAGCGATCGAGCATCTGGCCCACGAGCACGGGACTCTCGAACACCCGGCTGGCGGCGGCATTGGCACGGACGATGTCGCGTTCCTCATCGACGATCAGGATCGCATCCATCGCGCTCTGGAGGATTGCCTCCATCTGATCGGTCCGGGATCGCAGTTCCTGTTCGAGCTTCAGCCGCCGGAGTTCGGCCCCGGCACGATTGGCGAACAGCCTGAAGATCTGCTGAAAAGTCGGCGTGTCTGGCATGGCCCGGGTGCCGAACGCACCGATATGGCCCAGGATCCGCTCACCTGCGGAATCGAAAAGCGGCGCACCAATGTAGCTCACCGCGTCCAGCTTGCGTAAATCATGCTCCTGCGGGAAAGCCTCGAGCACCCGGTCGGTCACAAAGACCACCTCGCGCCGACGCAACGCCTCGCCACAGGGTGTGCCGTCGATATGGTACTCGTATTCCGGCACCCAACCGCTTCGGAGCCGGAACGCGAGCGCCCGCAGGTGACAAAGATCAGGCAGGTACTCCGTGACCCATGCGCCCTCCACCTCCATCGCGTCCGTCATCCCTTGCGCCAGCCCGCGAAAGAACTCGAGTCCGGTTTCGCCGCTTGTGCCTTCGACGAGCACACGCAGTAGCGCCGGGATATCCTTTTGGCCTGAAGAACTCACAGTGGGGTAGGGTCTCCTCAAACCCAAGCGCCAGTTCCGGCCGCATGCAAAGTGGAAATCTCGAATGGTAGTGCCGGTCTCCGACCGGCGTGCGCCAGTCGGAGACTGGCGCTACGGCGTGCAACCGCGCCCCGCGCCACTACTCATCCAAGTCGTGCAATTTCACGACGATCTTCAAAATTTGGAGGGCCGTGCTCCGCCACGGCCGCGATCGCATGGAGACACGTGAGGATCTTGGAGGACGACACGGAGAAGCCGTCTCAGAACCTCCGTGGATTCCGTGTGACTCATCCATGGATTTTTCATGCGGCTCGTGGGCAACCCAGCATTGGCGGCACTGCATCGGAAAAAGGCTTCCGGAAACAG
>WYBX01000022.1 GCA_011525695.1 Verrucomicrobiia bacterium | reverse complement strand
TTTGATAGAGTGAACCTTCGAAAACATCGCCCAAATCCTCAATCGACAACGTCCGTTAATCGCCCGTGCCTCGCCTCATCACGAGGCACTTGTGAACGTGCGTTTTCGTCCGTGGGACCATAATGAACTAGGTAATATCCCAAAAAGAACGGGGAACTTACGACGGGAAAGACGCCATCGCTGCGGGAGCGTTCAAAATTGACCCGCGCGAAAAAATGCGTGGACACCATCCGGGGCGCACCTAATTTCCGCCCGGTGCCGTCGCCCGGATGGCGGAATTGGCAGACGCAGCAGACTCAAAATCTGCCGCCGCAAGGCGTGTGGGTTCGATCCCCTCTCCGGGCACCACTCGCACCTCATTTCAGAGTGCCCGCGCTTGCGTTCCGGCTCCGGACCTGTGGACATTCGCGCCCATGCCAGACTTCAGGGCCTTCTGCATCCCGGCCAGTCCGGAACCCACCGAGATCACCCTCTCGCCGGAGGAATCGCACCACCTCGTCTCGGTCAATCGCGCCCGGATTGGCGACACGGTGGTCGCTTTTGACGGGCGTGGCACCGAATGGATTTCGGAACTCACGGCCGATCGCCGGCAGGGCGCAGTGCTCAAGGTCCGTTTTCGCCAGAAAATCCCGGCGCTGCCTTTCGAGATCACCCTGGGCCAGGCGCTGCCGAAGGGTCCGTTCATGGATGCCATCGTCCGCAAGGCCACCGAGATTGGCGCCGCCCGGATCGTGCCGCTCGAGAGCGAGCGCACCCAGGTGCATCTCGATGCGGACCGATCCGACCGCAAGATCGAGAAATGGCAGACGGCCGCGCTGGAGGCCGCGAAGCAGTGCGGCAACCCGTTCATTCCCGAAGTCACGCCGGTTCAGAATGCCGCCGCCTTCATGGAAACCGCCCGCGGTTACGATCTGAAACTCATCGCGAGCCTCCACCCCGGCGCGAAGTCGCTGAAGGATGTGCTCGCGGCCTTCCAGGCCTCCCACCAGCGACCGCCCCGGAAGGTCCTCTGGCTCGTGGGCCCCGAGGGCGACTTCACGCCGGCCGAGATGAGCTTGTCCCAAAGCGCCGGCTTCGAACCGGTCACGCTGGGCCCGCTGGTGTTGCGCTGCGAAACCGCTGCCGCCTATGCCCTGAGCATCCTCAGCTACGAACTGCAGAATGCGTAGCAGCCCGTCGGACTCAGCATCATCCGGACAACGATCGAAGCAAACGCTCGGTTGAATAGAATGCGTGCCCGAACCGGCGGGCTGCTAAATGCCGCGCTGCGCGCGGCCCCTCGGTCTCGGCCGCGAAGATCGTCACGATGGCAGCGACGGGAATCATTACTGGCGTCGCGGACGAGACGGAACTCGTCACTCCAAAAAACTCCCCAAAAGGTTTTCGCACCGCGAAAACCTCCGCGAAAACCTACCAGACCAACAATCCGCCCGCAAACGTCAGACCGGCACCGACACTGCAGAAGATAATCCGGTCGCCATCGTTGAATACGCCTTCCTCGGCCGCCCATCCCAGCGCCATCGAGACGCTCGCCGCGCTCGTGTTGCCGTATTTCGAAATCGTCACCACGAACTTGTCGTAGGGAATGCCGACTCGCTTGCTCACGGCCTTCAGGATCCGCTCGTTCGCCTGATGCGGCACGACCCACGCGATATCGTCCGGCTTCAGGTTCTCCCGAGCGAGGGTCTGCTCGATTTGCTCGGTGAACCCAATCACCGCGTGCTTGAACACCGATGCTCCATCCATCTGCAGGTAGAACTGCTCCATTTCGTTGGCTTCCGGCCATGGCATCCGTGCACCCCCGCCCTGCCGCTGAATCGACTCGTACTGCGTGGCATCTCCGGAAAGCCCCATCCGGTGCAACCGGTGCCCGCCATGCCCCCCCGTGAGAATCGCCGCGCCGGCGCCGTCGCCGAAAAGGAAGGCGGTTTCCTGGCACTCAGGATTCGTAATCCGCGAAAGCAGCTCAGCAGTCACGACGATCAGCGTCCTCGCCGTGCCGCCCCGGATCAATGATCGCCCGACCTCCAGCCCGTAGAGCCATCCGGAGCAGGCCGCGTTGATGTCAAAGGCCAGTGCCTGCGGGATGCCCAGGTGCCGGGCCAGCGCACTCGCCATCGACGGCACCGGCTGGTCCGGGATGATGGTCGCCAGGATGATTCCGTCGATTTGACTGACCGTCATCCCGGCCTGCTCCAGCGCGTGATGCACGGCCGTGGCCGCCAAGGCGGTCGCCGACTCGTCCTCACTCGCATAGCGCCGCTCCTTGATGCCGGTGAGACGAACCATCTCCTCCTCGGTCCGATGAGGAAACGCCTTCAGGATTTCGCTGTTCGCACGGATGTTCGCGGGAACCGCGTAACCCACGCCGGCGATGCATACGGTTTGTGCTGCTGTGCTCAAGTCGGCGGCAGCATTAGGGGGGCGATCCGCCGGGTCCACTCAAGATTTTCGCGCCGCCAGGTAGCGGGTGACATCGTCGCCCGAAACCCTCCCGCCCGGCCCGGTCGCCTCGATGCCCGAAACCGTCGTCGGATCCAGCCCGGCCTCCTGGGCCAGTTTCGTCGCGCGCGGGGTCCAGATCAGGGCGGCGGCCGGCTTGGCCGCGGCCGCAG
The DNA here is from genome assembly GCA_011525695.1 of Verrucomicrobiia bacterium. Classification (GTDB taxonomy): domain Bacteria; phylum Verrucomicrobiota; class Verrucomicrobiia; order Opitutales; family Opitutaceae; genus ER46. The sequence continues at coordinate 109,116 of WYBX01000022.1, read as the reverse complement.
CCGCCGGAGCCGGATGTGCCAAGCCGCCCTTCGATTCCAGATGCCGCAGCGAGCCATCGGCCGTCTCAATCTGCAGAAACGGCGCGCCGGCCGGCTTCACGTCGCCCGCCTGCACCAGAATCGCCCGAATCGTCCCGTCACAGGGCGACTCGAACTCGAAGACCGACTTGTCGCTCTCCAGATCCGCAATCCGCTGGCCCTTGGTGACACGGGCACCGGGCTCGGTCTTGAGACTGATGACGGTGAGCTCGTTCACCGTGGCACCCATCGAGGGCATCGGCACGTCAATTAAATATGTTTCCATCCAGGGATTGGTTGTCGCGCAGTGTGCGACCCGGCGGCGGCTGGTCAAGGGGGCTAAAGCCGCGGCACAGGACTAAAACTTAGCAACCCGTCGGGCTGGCACGTGAAACACAGGCAAACCATTGCCGCCGAACCCTGGCGTCACTTGCACGGCCGACGGGTTGCCCGCCAGACCGCCAGGCATGACTCGATCAGCTGCGGCAGCTCCGCCAAGGGCACCATGTTCGGCCCGTCGCTGATCGCGCTCGCCGGATCAGGATGGGTCTCGATGAACAACCCGTCGGCACCGGCCGCCACCGCCGCCCGGGCGAGCGGCGGGACAAATTCACGCTGGCCGCCGCTCTTTCCCCCACCCGCCCCCGGCAGCTGCACGCTGTGCGTGGCATCGAACACCGTCGGACAGCCGCTCCGCCGCATGATCGCGAACGACCGCATGTCGACGACCAGGTTCTGGTAACCAAATGTCGTCCCCCGTTCGGTCTGCCAAATCTCCTGCGCGCCGCCATCCTTCAGCTTGCCGACCACGAATGGCATTTCCTGCGGCGAGAGAAACTGGCCTTTCTTCACGTTCACCACCCGGCCGGTCGCGGCGGCCGCCAACAGCAGATCCGTCTGCCGGCAAAGAAAGGCCGGGATCTGCACCACGTCACACACGGCGGCCACCGGCTGAACGTGCGACGTCTCGTGGACGTCCGTGAGCACCGGGAAGCCATATTCGGACTTCACCAGTGCCAGGAGCGCGAGCCCGGCCTCCATCCCCGTTCCCCGCTCGCCAGCCAGCGAGGTCCGGTTCGCCTTGTCGTAGGATCCCTTGAACACGATGTTCAGTTCGGGATAAGCCCGGCCCAGGCTGCCGAGTTCCGAGGCCACGGCTCGCGTCACCTGCTCGTTTTCAAGCGAACACGGGCCGGCAATCAGGAGCAGTCTTTTCGAGTCGAAGATCATGGTGGCGCGACCGCTGACCAAAACCCCTTCGGCCCTGAAAAGGAAACCCAAACCGCAACCATGCAGGAGTCAGGATCGGAGGAGTCGGCTAGGAGCCAGGAGTCGGGTGCTTCGGAACAGAATCCGGAATCCAGAATCCAGGAGCCGGGAGTGAGCGCCCGAAAAGGAGCCAGGAGTCGGAGTTCAGAAAGTCCCTTTGTCCTTGGTCCTTGGTCCCTGGTCCTTTGTCCCTGGTCCTTTGTCGCTCCTTCCTAGCCCCTGGTCCTTGGTCCTTTGCCCTTCTTCGACTGCCGGATCGCGGCCGCGATGAAGGCGGCGAACAAGGGGTGGGCCTGGTTCGGCTTCGATTGGAACTCGGGATGCGCCTGCGTGCCCAGAAACCAAGGGTGATCCTTCAACTCGATCACCTCGACCAGGTTTCGGCGCGGATTGACGCCGCTCACAATCATCCCGGCCCGCTGCAGTTGGTTGACATAGGCGTTGTTCACCTCGAACCGGTGCCGGTGCCGCTCGCGCACGCGATCCACGCCATAGGCCTTCCGGGCCAGCGTCCCGGGCGCGAGCGCACACTCGTAACTGCCGAGCCGCATCGTCGCGCCCTTGTCGATGATCTTCTTCTGCTCCTCCATCATGTTGATGACGGGATGTGCCGGCTGCGGATCGAATTCGGTGCTGTTCGCCCCCTTCAATTTCAGGACATTCCGCGCAAACTCGATGACCGCAATCTGCAGCCCAAGGCAGAGTCCGTAATAGGGCACCTTGTTTTCCCGCGCAAAACGCGCCGCGGCGATCTTCCCCTCCGTCCCGCGATCGCCAAACCCGCCCGGCACCAGGATCCCATCGAGCCCTTTCAACCGCGCGAGGCCGCCCTTCTTCTCCAGGTCCTCGGCGTCTATTCGGTGGATCTTGACCTGGCAGTTGTTCGCAATCCCCGCGTGCGTGATCGACTCGTAGACTGATTTGTACGCGTCCTGGAGCTCGATGTACTTCCCCACCACGCCGATCGTGACCACGTGCTTCGGATTCAGCAGCCGCCGCACCACGGTTTCCCAGAGGTTCGTTTCCGGCGGCGGGTTTTTCAACCCGAAGAGATCAAGCACGAGTTGATCCAGCCCCTCGCCCTGCAGCGCCAGCGGCAATTCGTAGATCGAATGCTCGACATCGCGGCACTCAATCACCGCCTTCACGGGCACGTTGCAGAACATCGAAAGCTTGTCGCGCAGATCGGGGTCCAGCGGATGATCCGTCCGGCACACCAGCACGTGTGGCTGGATGCCGATTTCGCGCAGCTTGGCCACCGACTGCTGCGTCGGCTTCGTCTTCAGCTCGCCGGCCGCCTTCAGAAACGGCACGAGCGTGACGTGGATGAACACCACATCCCTCGGCCCCACCTCGAGCGCGAACTGCCGCATCGCCTCGAGAAACGGCAGCCCCTCGATGTCGCCGGTCGTGCCGCCAATCTCCGTGATGAGCACGTCGGCGTCCTTCCCTCCGGCATGAATCCGCTGCTTGATCTCGTTCGTCACATGCGGAATCACCTGGACGGTCTTGCCCAGGTAATCGCCGCGCCGCTCCTTCTGGATCACTGCCTCGTAAATCTGCCCGGAGGAAAGGCTGTTGAGCCGCGACAGCTTGCCGCTGGTGAAACGTTCGTAATGGCCGAGGTCGAGATCCGTCTCGGCGCCGTCCTCGAGCACATACACCTCGCCGTGCTGGAAGGGACTCATCGTCCCGGGATCGACGTTGAGGTAGGGGTCGAACTTCTGGATCCGGACCTTGAGCCCCCGCAGTTCGAGCAATGCTCCCAAGGCCGCAGCCGTGAGCCCCTTGCCCAATGAAGAAACCACGCCGCCCGTGACAAAAATATATTTCACGGGGTGACAGGTTGGGGCTGCAGCCTTCCCGCCCGCAAGGAAAACTTCGCGTCCCTTCGCACCCTTCACGATTCCCGGATCAATTGTTCCGGTTCAGTTAAGCAGCAGCCAGCCCGACCACACGATCCCGCCAATCAGCACGCCCAGGATCAGCAGCCAGAGCGTCCACTTCAGCAGCTTCATCATGATCCACAGGACGGCCGCCGCCACCAGCGTGCCCACCAGCACGACGAGCCACTGCGGATATCCGCTCAAATCCACCGTCGTGGTCTGCTGGGTGACCTGCGCAATGTGCACCCACCCACCAAGCCCCGCCTGCCGCACCACTCCAAGCAAAAATAAATTGCGCCGCCGCTTCGCCGGCGCACTGCTCTGCCGGTGACTTCCAAACCGCAGCTCCTTGCCTGGCTCACCTGCGACGCCGTCCACGTCGATCCGAGCTCGGGCAAGCACACGATCCTCGGAATCTTCTCCAATATCCAGGCGCGCCACTTCCCGGTCATGCACCCGTTCATGATCTGGTTCCTGACCATCACGGACTGCGCCCCGGGCCCCCACAAGCTCCGGATCTCGATGGGCCTTGGCGACGCCACCCCGCTCCCGCTGCTCGAACGCCCCTTCGAATCGCAGAGCCCCTTGCATCGCATCAATCTGATCAACGAAATCCGCAACCTCACCTTTCCTGAGGCGGGGGAATACGCGCTCCTGATCGAAATCGACGACGAACCGCTCCTCGCCACGGACCTGACTGTTACCACGTGAGCAATCCATCCGCCCCTGACCCCACCTCGCCCGGCTTCGAACTGATCGGGGTTGGTTCGCCGATCATGGATCTCCTCGCCCGCGTTCCCGACGAGTTCCTCCAACGATACGTGGCCGGCGACAAGGGCGGAATGGTCCTCGTCGAACACGCGGAGATGGAACGGCTGATTGGGCTGCTCGAGGGACCTCCCGCCTACTCCACTGGCGGGTCCGCGGCCAACGCCAGCTTCAACGCGGCGCGGCTCGGACTACGCACCACCTTTCTCGGCAAGCTCGGCCAGGATGAACTCGCGCGCATTTATCGCCGGATTTTCGAAGCCGCTGGCGTGGATGGCAGCCGGTTCAAGTCCGGCGCGCTCCCCAATGCCCGCTGCCTCGCCCTGGTCACGCCCGACGCCCAGCGGACGATGCGCACGCACCTCGGGGCGGCGCTGACCCTCGCGCCCGGGGAAATCACCGTCGCCGACTTCCAGGGCTGCCGCCACGCCCATGTCGAGGGATATCTGGTTTTCGACCGCGCCCTCGCCGACGCCGTACTCGCTGCCGCGCGGGCTGCCGGTTGCACGACCAGTCTCGATCTGTCCTCGTTCGAGGTCGTCCACGCCTCGCGGGACTGGCTGTTCGGACAGTTTCACAAGGGCATCGATGTCGTCTTCGCCAACGAGGATGAGATTCGCGCGCTGTTTTCCGATCCCGACAGCGACTATCCGGTGCTCGCCCGGCGGCTGGCCGACCTCGGGGTCGTTGCGGCCGTCAAGGTCGGCAAGGCGGGTGCCTGGCTTGCCCACGAAGGCAACCTGCACCGGATCGAGCCCGTCGCTGTGGCCGACGTCATAGACACGAATGGGGCGGGTGATGCCTGGGCGGCCGGCTTCCTGTTCGGTTATCTGCGCGGCTGGCCGCTGCCGGATTGCGGTGCGCTCGCGTCGCTGCTGGGCGCGGAAACGGTGATGCACATGGGCCCGATTATTCCCGAAGCGCACTGGCAGGTGCTGCACCCCCGGGCGATGGCGCTCGCCCCTTCGCGGTAAGGAAGGAGGCCTTCTGCCTCCCGTGCGATTCGATGTCGCAGCTGCGACATCGAATCGCACGCGCGGGAGCGAGAGTGGCTGAAGCCCCGGACTGGCGCCCGCGACCGCCGGCGCCGGCAATCCATGACCGCGAATCCGCAAAATGCGCGGAGGCGCGGCACCTCCAATCGCGGAGGATGGCCGGGAGCAGGACTCCCTGCGGCTACTCCGATTCAGTCCTGAAAGTCCGGCTCTTCGCCGGCCTGCGATCCCGCGGCACGACCGATCAACCCTCGCAATGAAATTCAGCCTCCTTCCCAGCATCGTCCTGCTGCTCTCGGCAGGATGTTTCACAGGCTCCGCCTCCCGGGCGGAAAAGATGACCGTCGTCGTCACCCATGACCTCGGCATCGCGCGGCCCGCCGAAATGATCGCCGTGCCGTGGGCAGACGTCGCCAGGAACCTTCCGGGCGCATTGCTCCAGAAGATCGCCGTGAAGGACGCCCATGGCCGCGTCCTGCCCTACCAGGTGACGAACATCGCGCCGCAGGCGAAGGATCCCGAGGGCCGGGGCATTGCCTATGGGGAATTGCTGTTCCAGCACGATTTTGCCGCCGGCGAAAAGACCGCCACGTTCACCGTCGAACGCATCGACACGGTCGCGCCTGTCTTTCCCGCGAGGGTCTTTGCCCGCTACGTCCCGGAGCGGCTCGACGATTTCGCCTGGGAAAACGATCGTATTGGGCATCGCACCTATGGTCCGGCTCTCGCCGCGCCCGCCCCGGCCGGAATAAGAAAGGAGGTGCTCGTCACGAGCGGGCTTGATGTCTGGTGCAAGCGGGTCACGTACCCGATTGTCGATCGCTGGTACAACAAGGGCCACGACCACTATCACAAGGATCAGGGAGAAGGCATGGACATGTTCCAGGTCGGTCCGTCGCGGGGCTGCGGCGGGCTCGGCATCTGGGACGGCCAGAGGCTGCACGTCAGCGGAAACTACACCCAATGGAAGGTGCTCGCCAATGGTCCCATTCGCGCGATTTTCGAGCTGACGTACGATGCCTGGGAAGCCGGCGGTCTGAAAGTGGCGGAAACGAAGCGGTTCACCGTGGATGCCGGCCACAATTTCGACCTGATCGAAAGCTCCTTCACCGTGGTCGAAGGCAGCGCCAGGGAACTCACGGTCGGCATCGGATTGAACAAGAACAATGCCAACCGCGATCAGGCCCCGAGCATCTCGTTCACCACTGATCCAAAGGCCACCTACCTTTCCCAATGGACCGAGCAAAAGGACAACGGCGCAATCGGGACCGCCGTGATCGTGCTGCCTGATGCATTCGCCGGCTTCACGGAGGACAGTCTCAACCAGCTGGTCCTGGCGCGCGCGGAATCCGGGAAACCGCTGCGCTATTACGCCGGCGCTGGCTGGTCCCGCAGCGGACAGTTTGCCACGCGCGCGGACTGGGAGGTCTGCGTGGCAATCGCAGCCGCTCGCGCCCGCTCGCCCGTCCGGATCGCCATCGCACCAGTCAGGTAGCCGGCATTCCCGGGTCAGGGCGGAGACCTGAGCTGCGCCCGTAGGTCGGGTCCTGCAGGTCACCCAGCAGGTCGGCTCTATCAATCCCGAAGCACCGTCGCCTCACGGTTTGAAGCCGAACGCTTCCGAAAAAAACCCCGAAGCAGGTGGAAACCTGACCTACTTCAGGCAAAGCCAAGCTCCTCCGAAGGAGCCGCTCGTAGGTCGGCTCTATCTGAGCGGAAAGTCGGGTCTAACCTTATACATCCTGACAGCCGCTGCAGGAAAATTTCCCATCAGCCATGCGGAAAGCGCCCGTCTTGATACAAAATCCTTATAATCAAGATCCGCGGGCTTGACGGGGATGGCAAATTGAGTTGCTTCGGCGCTCCAAAATCCCACGCACGGATCGGGACCACTCCACCCCGATCTGGACCGGGCTGCACTTCGAAACTCCACCAAGGATTTAGCGGCGTACTCAAGACCTGACGCCATAGCGCCCGGGGTGAATTCCACGTCCCGTGCGCGCCCAATTGCACCTGCAACTCGAACTGGCCCCCCGACCTCCCGGCCGGCCTTGGCACCGCCGGGCGCGTCCAGTTCCCGCCTACCTGCCATGAACCAAACCAAACATGAACCAAACAAGACTCAGGGGGATAATTCATACCTGCATCGCCATCCTTGGCGGGCTCGTATTCACAGCACTGGCAATGGCGCAGTCCGGATCCACCGGCACGATCGAGGGCCGGGTCCTCAACGCCGGCACCGGCCGCTACCTTGGCAATGTCGTCGTCGCCGTGCAGGGCACCAATCTGCAGGCGATCACCAATGACTTCGGCCAGTATCGGATCACCAATGTCCCGGCCGGGCCGGTGACGTTGAATGCGTCGTACTCGGGACTCGATCCCGCAACCACGAGCGTGACGGTGACTGCCGGTCAGACGACCCCGGCTGACATCAGCCTCAGCAGTGCGGAACGCTATGGCAGCACGGTACAGCTGGACACGTTCACGGTCTCGGCGCAGCGCGAGTTCGAGGGTGCCTCACTGGCGATCAACGAGCAGCGGCACGCCCCCAACGTAAAAGTGGTCATGGCCGCCGACGCCTTCGGCGACGTGACGGAAGGCAACGTGGGCGAATTCCTGAAATACCTGCCGGGCGTGACGGTCGACTACGTCGCCGCCGATGTCCGCACCGTATCGGTGCGGGGATTCTCCGATCGATTCACCAGTGTGTCCATCGATGGCATGCGGACCACGAGCTCCGCTTCCGGCAGTTCCGGCCGGGTCTTCGAATTCGAACAGGTCTCAATCAACAATGCCTCCCGGGTGGAGGTCACAAAGGTGCCGACGCCATCGAGCCCGGCGGACTCGCTGGGCGGGGCGGTCAACCTGATCAGCAAGAGCGCCTTCGAGCGCCGCGGGGCCCAGTTCAACTATCGTGCCTACGTGAATTTCAATCACGAGGAGCCGAACCCGTTCAAGAAGACGGCGGGGCCGGGCAAGCATGGCAGCTACAAGGTTCTGCCGGGATTCGATTTCGACTATACGCTGCCGGTCAGCGACACCTTCGGCCTCGTCATCACCGGCCTGAGTTCCAACCAGTATAACGAGCAGCACCGGTGGCAGACGACGTGGAACTACAACCAGGCCGGCGCCACCCCGCAGAATCCCTACCTGCAGCAATGGCAGCTCCAGGATGGCCCGAAGAACACCCATCGCGCCTCGATCAGCGCCAAGGCCGACTGGAAATTCGCACCGCAGCACCTGCTTTCGCTCTCGGTGCAGGACAACTACTACAAGGCATTTTTCGCCAACCGAAACCTGAACTTCAACGTGGGGACCAACCCGGCACCGACGCCTTCCTCCGGCACCCGGCTGGACTGGGGCCCGACCTTTGTGCAGAGCGCCACCGGCCGCGCCTCGGTCACCCAGGGCGGCTCCTGGCGCGACAAGCTCGGCGACACCAAGGTCGTCAACCTGCGCTACGAGTTCGATGGCGTGGATTGGGCAATTGACGGTGGCATCCACGGCGCGAAATCCAAGACCTGGTATCGGGAACTCGCCCGCGATCATTTCTCGAATGTCGGTACCATCCTACCCGGCGTGGCGATGGTGCGTGCGGACAATATCAACTTCCCGAACCACGATTGGGAGGTGCTGGATTCCGCGGGCAACCCGCTCAATCCCTATGTGCTCGAGAACTACCGGATCAATACGGCGCAGAACAGCCCGGTCGACGGCAAGGCCAAGATGAAGGGCGCGTTCGCCAATGCCGGGCGCGAGTTCGACATCCTCAATATGCCCATCGAAGTCACCCTCGGCGTATCCGTGCGGGAGGAGGAGCGCGACAACCGCCGGTACACGGAACGGTGGACGTTTGTCGGCGCCGATGGGATCCCCAATTCGCCCGACGACAATGCCGGCCAGTTTCTGAACACGAATTATGTCGGCGCCGACCCGCACTTCGGCGAACCGCCGATCCAGTGGATCGACCCCTACAAACTCGCGGCCTATTTTCGCGAGAACCCGAGCCATTTCCGCGATCGCACGGGCACGTCGGCTCAGGACGGCGTCCAGGCCGAGACTGCACGAATCAACGCCTCCGAAAGGATCAGCGAACGGGTCAGCGCCGCCTATATCCAGTTCGAGGGCAAGCTGCTGGACAACCGGCTGGGTTTCGTCACCGGCGTGCGATTCGAGAAGACCGAGAACGAGGGCGAGGGCGTGCTGAGCAATCCCGATGCCGTCTGGCAGCGCACCGCCAGCGGAGAGTATGTCGATGCCGATCCGGCGACGGCGGGAATCCAGCGGGTCCGCCGGCCGGATGCGGGCACCGCCGGCTCACTGGACGAACTCCGGCTGATCCGCGTGGAACGCGGTCACACCGCTGACCGGGAGTACGATGACTTCTATCCCAGCCTGCACCTCAACTACAACATCACGAACAACCTCATCGCCCGGTTCGCCTATGCCAAGACGCTCGGCCGGCCGGACTATGCGGACATCATTCCCACTGCCGACATCGATGAGGATGACTCGGATCCCACCCAGCCGGGGACGATCGATGTTCGCAATCCCGGACTTCGTCCCTGGACGGCTGACAACTTCGACGTGTCCCTGGAATATTACTTCGGGCGCGGCGGCGTGGCCTCCATCGGGGCCTTCCAGAAAAACCTCACCGATTTCTGGGGCACCATCAGCGGTCCATTGACGCCGGAACTCGCGACCGAGGTCGGACTCGACGAGCGTTATCTCAACTGGACGGTCGAGACGCGAGTGAACGTGGGCGATGCGAAGATCTCTGGCGCAGAGTTCAACTACATCCGGCAGCTTAACTTCGACTTCCTGCCGGAATGGACGCGCAATTTCAGCATCAGCACCAATGGCACGATGCTCCATCTCGAAGGACCGAATGGCGCCGACTTCCGGCGGTTCATCTCCAAGAGCGGCAACTTCAGCCTGAGCTGGAACAAACGGCCGCTGAGCGCCCGCGTCACCTGGAACTACCGCGGCAAACAGAAGAACTCGCCCCAAACGGGCAACCAATATGGTGCGAACAACGGGTTCTTTGAATATTACGACTCACGCTATAATATCGATGCCAATGTCGAATATGTCCTTTCGAGCCGGTTCAAGCTGTTCGCGAATGCGCGCAACATCCTGAACGAGCCGCAGGTCCTCGAACGTTACAGTGCCGAGTCCGCGCTGTATGCCCAGCCTTACCGGCATGAGGAGTTTGGCGTCCAGATGTCACTTGGCGTGAAGGGAACGTTCTAACCCGGATATTCCATGGGCATGCGGCGCCCTGGCTCGTCGACAGGCTCGGAGCGCTGAGCTTGTCGAACGGGCCGCGTTCGGTGCGAACACTGCGGCGCCGCGGTCCAACCATACAGTTCCGATTGAAATCGGACCTCATGAGCAAACGTCCGAGCTAATCCGGGCCGGCATCCGTGGCGACCCTCCCATTGCTTGGTCGTCTCACGCTGCGAAGCTCCCGACCCCGACTACAGCCCCCGCCACGTGCGGGGGCTTTCTTTTACCGGCCAGGACCGCCTGGTCTTCATGGCCGTGACGGAGCACGGCCCTCCATGAACCCAATTCCGGCTCCGAGATTCGAAGGCCAATTCCTGGAGGGACCTCCGCGTCGTCCACAAACCTGATGGGATTATCATTCTGCGCAGCGGATCGGTCTTCATGGCCGTGACGGAGCACGGCCCTCCATGAACGAGGTTCGGGATGTTGTGGACCCGACGGTGTCCCGCCGTGGCAATGCACTCTGGAATGCATTTCAGCGGCGGGACGCCGCTGCCACTTGCAATCTCCGCGGATCCGGCGCGGGCTTGCTAGCCGTGGTGCCGGGTACTTTGCTCCCGCCGCCATGCGTCTTGTCGCCTCAGCGCTGCTCCTCTGCCTCGCCGGACCAGTTCCGGCGCAGCCGGACGTCGCTCCGCCGCCGGCTTCCCGGCCGGCCATCGAAGCGGATGTGCTGGAAGGATCACCGGATTCGGGGCGGATCATCGGCAAAGGCAACGTGGAGGTCACCGATCGCGGGTTGCTCCTGACGGCGGACGAACTGCGCTACGAAATCGAATCGGACACGATCACCGCCGCCGGAAACGTCGTCTTCACCCGCGGGCTCACGCGGCTGCTCGCCGACGAACTGGTTTATCTGCGCCGCGCGGAGTCATTCACCGCCTCGCAGGTCCGGCTGGGCAGTCCCCCGTTTTTTGCCGAGGGAACCTCGGCCACAGGCGACCGCGAGGAGATTGTGGTGACCGATGCGCGGGTGATTTACGGCGAACCCGGCCGATGGCAGCCCACCGTCACGGCGGAAAAGCTGGTTTTTTCGGCCGGCCGCCGGCTGCGTTCGGAAAACGCGCAGGCGGGGATCGGGGACCTGCAGTTCGTCCCCTTCCCGCGCTTCGAGCAGGATCTGGCCGCGCCCTTCGTGGCCCACGTTGCGTTCACCGGCGGATTCCGGCGATCGCTCGGTGCGTTCGTCGTGGCCGGGCTGCAGGTCCCGGTGGCCCCGCGGGTCCAGCTCGGCGGCGACCTGGGACTGTACTCGGAACGTGGCGTGATGGCCGGACCTTCCGGAGAGTATGCCAACCCGCTCGCCCCCGACCGGCTCCGCGGCCATTTCCGCTCCGGCTACATCAAGGATCATGGCGACCGGCTGACCGATTTGCTGGGCCGCCGCGTGCCGGAGGATCGGGCCTTTGCGGAGTGGCAGCATTCCCAGTTGCTGGCGGAAAACCTGACCCTGTCCGCGCAGCTCAACTGGTGGAAGGACTCCGAGGTGCTGAGGGACTTCCTGCCCGACGCGTTCTTCCCCGTGCAGGAACCCGACACGTTCGTGGAATCGGTGTACCAGGGCCCCAATTACTTCCTCTCCGCCTTCGCCCGGCTCCAGCCCAACGCCTTTCATTCGGTCCAGGAGCGGCTGCCCGAAATCCGCTTCGATCTGCTGCCCTTCGCGCTCGGCCAGGGGTTCTACCATCACGGCCAGGCGAGCGCCGCCGTCCTGCAGGAGGATCCGCCGCTGGACGGGCCGCGGCTTCGCAGCAACCGGATGGATGCCTACTACGCGCTGCAGCGGCCGTTCACGCCCCGCCCCTGGTTCACCTTTACGCCCATCGCCGGCGGACGCGTGACGCACTACGCCAGTGACGAAGCCGGCAATTACACCCGGCTGCTGGGCGAATTCGGCTTTGACGCCGCACTCCGGGCCAGCGCGACGTTCGACTACCAGAATCCGCGTTGGAAAATCAACGGCCTGCGGCACCTGCTCACGCCACGGCTCAGTTATCGTTACATCCCGGAAGCCGAAAGCGGCCAGCCGCACATCCCGCGGATCGATCGCCGATCGTTCGCCACGTACCTGCCGCCGCTGGGCCTCGGCGACATTCGTCACCTCGATGATCTGCATGGCGCCAACACGCTCCGGCTCTCGATCGACAACCTCCTCCAGACCCGCGACGACGAGGCGGGCTCGCGCGACCTGGTGGCGCTTAACCTGGCCAACGATTTCCGGTTCAAGCGCCGGCCCGGCGAACGCGACGTTTCCGATCTGCATGCCGATCTCAGCCTGCTCCCGGCGCCCTGGCTGCAGGTCGACCTCTACCAGAGCGTTTCGCCCCGGAGCGCGCGGCTGCGGGAGTTCAATTCAATCGTCACAATCCGGGACGGGACCGTCTGGTCGCTGCGGCTGGCGAGCAATTTCCTCCGCAACGAAATCCAGGACTACGCGATCGACGGGCGGTACCGGCTCAACGAGGTCTACGAGGCAGTGACGCGGCTGCATTACGATTCGCGGCGGCGCCGGTTCAACGAGCAGACCTACGGGCTCGCCCAGAACCTCGGCAACACCTGGCTGGTGACCTACACCGTCAGCCTCTATTCCGGGCGGCGGCGCGAAAGCAGCTTCGGGTTCCGGATCGCGGTCGAAACCGTGCAGTTTTGAATGAGCGTCGCGGCCAACCAGAAGCGGATTTTCCTGCGGCTGCTCGCGGCCCTGCAGCCGCACTGGCGGATGGATCCGGCCCTGCCCGCCAGAATCCAGGCGCTGCTGGCGCGCGACCGTTCCTTCGGCTCCCGCGATCGCCGGCTGTATCGCGAACTCATCTATACGACCCTCAGGCACCTTCCCTGGATCGAGCCACTGCTGGACGGCGACCCCGATGATGCCGTCCGGCTCGTAGCCTGGCTCGCCGCTGATCTGCCTGCGACCCATGCCTTTCGGGCCGCCTTCGCTTCAGGCCCGCCGCCCACCGGCCGGAAGGAGGAATTGCTGCCCGGCTGGTTCCGCGGCCACTGCGCCGCAATTTTTTCCGGCCGGGAACTCGAGGCGCAGCTGCGCCGCGCGCCGCTTTGGTTGCGACTCCAGACGGCAAACCCGCAGTCGGTCTTCGATGAATTCGATCACCGGGGCTGGCACTGGCGCGCCTCGACCGCGTTGCCGAACGCGGTGGAACTGCGCGACGAGGTCGATGTTACGCAGTCATCGGCCTGGCGCGACGGCCAGGTCGAGGTCCAGGACCTCGGCTCGCAAATGATCCTGGCGGCAGTGACACCCGGGCGCAACGAATGGTGGCTCGATGCCTGCGCCGGCGCCGGCGGGAAGACGCTGCAACTCGCCCGACTGCTGGGCCCGCATGGGCACGTGACAGCCCATGATGTGCGCGGGAGCGCTTTGCAGGAACTGCGGCGCCGCGCCGCCCGGGCGGCCGCACCCTGCGAGCCCGTGCGCACGGTCACTCCGCCCGGCAACTCCCGTCCGTCATCGTTTGAAACCGGCTACGCGCCCATCGCGCTTTCCTCCGCACCGCCGACGGGGTCCTTCGACGGTGTGCTGGTCGATGCACCCTGCAGCGGCTCCGGCACCTGGCGGAGGGCGCCACACCTGAAGTGGATTTCGTCGGAGGCCGCGGTGGCCCGGGCGGCCGTGGTCCAGGAGCGGCTCCTCGCCCACTACGCCACGCTCGTGCGGCCCGGAGGACGGCTGGTTTACGCAACCTGCTCACTCAGCTCGCTCGAGAACGAGGCGGTTGCCGGCCGTTTTCTCGATCGGCACCCGCACTTTCGGGCGGAGCCGCTAGGGTCCACGTTCGGAGCGGAGCCGCGGGGCCCCGGAATCCTCATTCTGCCCGGACTCCATGACAGCGACGGCTTTTACGTAGCCTCGCTGCGGCACGCGGCCAGCCTTGGGTAGCTTCATCGAAGGAGGGAACATGACCCTCCATGAGTGCAGTCCTGATTCTTGGATTCGAAGACACATTCATGGAGGGACGCCCTTCCGCCTTCGCCAAGGCTTTGGCGGACAGGCCGTGGCGTCCACAAACCCAATGTGAAATTCATTTTGCGCAGCGAAACGATCTTCGTGGCCGGGACGGAGCCCGGCCCTCCAGGTACGAAGTTCGGAACGTTGTGGCCGGGACGGGCTGCCCTCCGAAGGCTCGGCGAAGGACGGAGCCCGGCCCTCCAGATACGAAGTTCGGGTGGATCCCCCGGGTCATTGCACATTCCACTTGCCCGCCGGGAGGCGCGCCCAACCATCGAGGCGTGGTCCCCGACGCCGATTATCGCATCAAGCTCCAGGTCTTCGAAGGCCCGCTCGATCTCCTGCTCTTCCTGATCCGGAAGAACGAGCTCGATATCTACGACATCCCGATCGAGTCGGTGACGAAGCAGTACGTCGAGGCGCTCCGCGCGATGCAGCAGCTCGATCTCGATGTGGCCGGCGAGTTCTTCGTCATGGCCGCCTCGCTGATGGAGATCAAGAGCCGGATGCTGCTGCCCAAGGGCCAGCATGCCGTCGATCCCAACGCCACCGAGGAGGAGGTCGATCCCCGCTGGGAACTCGTGCATCAGCTCCTGCAATACAAGAAGTTCAAGGAGGCCGCCGGCCGGCTGGCCGAGCTGGCGGAAACGCGGCAGAACCTGATGGAACGCTTCGTCTCCTCCTTGTCGGCCGATCTCGACGATCGACCGCTCCGGAGCGTCGATCGCATCGAGCTGTGGAACACCTTCAACATCGTCCTCCGCCGGCTCGCGGAGAAGCTCGTCGTGGGCGAAATCCACGACGAAGTCGTCACGGTCTCCGATCAGATGGAATGGATTCTCGCGCGCGTCCGGACCGAGACGTCGTTCGTATTTTCCGGCCTCTTCCCCGGCGGTGTGTCGCTGCGGCGGCTGGTCGCGACCTTCCTGGCGGTGCTCGAGCTCACGCGGTTGCGCAAGCTGCGGCTCCGGCAGGACGAGGCCTTCAGCGACATCATCTGCGACGCGGTGGTGGAAAACCCGCTTGAAACGCCGGCCCCGACGCCCACGGTGACAGCGTGACCAAGCGAAAGAAAAAGAACACCCCGCGTGCGGCGCTGCTGGGCCTCGGGCTCGACAACGACGATGGCCACAAGCGGATCACGACCGGCGAGCAGTTTGCCATCCTGGGCGGCTCGCACGAGACGCATGGCCGGATGACGGAGACGGTGGTGAAGACTTTCGAGGAATTGAAGCAACGGGGAAAGCACCTGCACGAGGTCGAGCCCTCGGAACTCGCCGAGATCATCGACAAGACGACGCCCCGCTGAGGCTCCCCGCAACCGGCGGCAGTGCCTGGCTGCACGCCGTAGCGCCAGTCTCCGACTGGCGCCCGCCGGTCAGAGACCGGCGCTACCTTGTCCGGCATCCATCCGACAGGGTGTTGGAGCACCTCGCAGGGGAGGGTGATTGAGCGATCGTCGGTCGGGCCCCCGGGTTGCAACTTGCCGGTTTTCCATTCTCTTGTCTTTGAAACGCTAAATCACATGTCCGAAAAGATCGTCAACCTCACCACCGCGTCCTTCAAGACCACCATCAATTCGTCCGCCACGCCTGTGCTGGTCGACTTCTGGGCCCCGTGGTGCGGGCCCTGCAAGGCCATCGCCCCCATCCTCGAGGAACTGGCCAACGAACTGGACGGCAAACTCCAGGTGGCGAAGCTCAACATCGACGAGAATGACGGCGTGGCCTCCGAGTTCGGCGTCCGTGCCATCCCAACGATGATTCTGTTCAAGGGCGGCCAGCCGGCCGAGACCCTCGTGGGCATGATGCCAAAGGCGACGCTGAAGACGAAGCTGCTCGCGCACCTTTCCTAGGGGCGTCGTCTCGCCCGTTTGGGTCTCTCTGGGTCCCGAACTCAGCCGAGGGACTGCGCCCGCCTTTCTCGTTCGGCGGCACGTACCCGTAGGGGCGCAGTCTTGCTGCGCCCGCACCACACGTTGAACCTTCGCCCGCACTCGCCTACAGCACGAGCCCGATCGCCAGCAGCACCGCGTAGAGCGCGAGATACTTTCCCGTATCGCCCAGCAGTGAAATCAACTCGAGCGGCGATTCGCTGCGGCGCAGCCTCCGCTCGTGCGACCAGGCCATCGGCGCGAGCATGATTGGCAGGAGCGTCCACGGCCCGTATCCGCGCATCACAAACACGGCAGGGATCGTGAGCGCCACGCCGTGTGCGGTGGCGAACTGGATCCGGGCGGCGCGACGGCCGAAGCGGACCACCAGCGTGCGCTTGCCGGCCACGGCATCGGTCGCGGCATCGCGATAATTGTTCACGACCAGAATGTTCACCGCCAGCAACCCCACCGGAACCGCGGCCAGCATCGCGTCCAGCGTCCATCCGCCCGCCTGGACGAAGTACGTCGCGCCCACCGCGACCAGGCCGAAGAAGATGAAGACAAAGACGTCGCCGAGCCCGTTGTAGCCGAGCGGCCAGGGCCCGCCGGTATAGGCAATCCCGCAAAGGATGCTCGCGAGCCCGATCCCGACCAGCCACCACCCGCCCCAGGCGACCAGTCCGAGCCCTACCGCGAATGCGAGGGCAAAGGTCGCGATCATCGCCCGGCGCATCGTCGCTGGCGCCACCAGCCCCGCGGCCACCGCACGGCGGGGCCCCACCCGCGCCGGCGTGTCCGCCCCGTGCACGAAGTCGTAGTAGTCGTTCGCGAAGTTAGTGCCGATCTGCACGAGCAGGGCGAAGCCGAGACACAGCGCCGCCGCGACCGGCACGAAGTGCCCGTTGCGCGCCGCCAGCGCCGAGCCGACCACCACGGGGGCAATCGCCGCGGACAGGGTCCGCGGCCGGGCCGCGCCCCACCAGGTATTCCACGATGAGGGTTTCACGCACTGGGCTCCGAATGGAGCGGTCGCCGGGTGAGGACGCCGAGTCGACGCCGGCTCAGCAGGCTCAGCAGGACCGGCAGGAAGCAGAGCCCCGCCAGCACGGCCGGGGCGCCGCCGGCGAGTCCCCGAAACAGAAAGGTGAATACGCCGAGCAGCAGCGCGTACAGGCTCAGGAAGGCCTGGGCGGTGCGCAGCATCGGATTCACGGCCCAGATCAGGACGAAGGCGAACAACGCCGCCCAATGGCCCGCCAGGCACAATGACAGTCCGCCCAGGTAGAAGACGGGCGCGAAAAAGCTGAGATGTCCGCGATTGACGCGCACCGTCTGGATGAGCACGCCCGCCAGCAGGATCCCCATCTGCAGGGCCCGCACCGTTGGCGCGCCGGGCGAGCCGGAGTCCAGGCTCGCACTGAGCGCCGGCAGGACGTGGTAACCGCCAACGACGGCCAGCCCACCGGCCGCCGCCCGGAACAGGTCCAGGTAATTCCTCAGTTTCGTGAATTCGGCCACAAACCCGATCTCGAGGCTGCCCGTGATCTGCCGGTTCCAGGGTTCATCGCGCCAGCGGGGCCGGCTCCGGCGACTGCGCCAGCCTCCCAGCCGCGGGCCCAGTCGCATCCATGGCCGCGGAAACCACAGCAGCAGGATGCCGCCAAGGAGGAACGGAAAGTTGACCGTCATCGTAGGCGTTGCGAGCTAGCAGAACTGAACGCCGCGTGTCAAAGGCGCTTGGGCTTCAGGCCCACGGATTACTGACGGCACGGAAGAGGCAGGCCATGCAGCATCCGCCCCTTGAGTTCCGTCCAAAGATCGGCTCTTTGTCCGCTTACCAAAACCCTATCCATGCCCTTGAACCGTTACCGCCTCCCGATGGCCGGCCCGCTCCTGGCCCTCACCCTCAGCCTGTCCCTCGTGGCAAATACCGCCACCCCGTTGCCTGACGCCGGCTTCAGCGTTGACAAGATGGATCGCTCCGTGGACCCGCGCGTCGACTTCGCCAAATATGCCGCGGGCGGCTGGTATGCCCGCAACCAGATCCCCAGCGACAAGTCCCGTTGGGGCGGCTTCAATGAGCTGGCCGAACGCAACTGGATCGATCTGCGCGCGATCGTGGAAGAGGCCGCCGCCAACCCGGGCCCAGCCGGAGGCATTACCCAGAAAGTGGGCGACTTCTACGCGTCTGCCATCGACGTGGCGACCATCAACCAAAGGGGAATCGCCCCGATCGAGGCCGAGCTCGCGGCCATTGCCGCCGCCAAGGATGTGGAGGAGCTGTTCGCGCTCGCCGCACAAAGTCATCTGCGCATCGGAGCCCCCTTCCTCAGTGTGGCGTTCTATCCCGATCAGAAACAAAGCGATCGCTATGGCTTCTACCTCGCCCAGGGCGGGATGAGCCTGCCCTCGAAGGAATACTATTTCTCGGAAAAATTCGCGCGCGAGCGCTGGGAACTCGTCGGCCACATCGCCCGGACGCTCGAACTGGCCGGCACCGCCCGGCCCGAGGCCTACCATCAGGCCGAAACCGTCTTGGCGATCGAAAAACGGCTGGCGGACAATGCCAAGCTGCCGGTCGATCTGCGCGATCGGGTCGCCAATTACAACAAGCTGACCATTGCCGACGCGATTGCCGCGTATCCGGGCGTCCCGCTCAAGCGCTTCATCGCCGAGCTCGGCGTGCCCCCGCGCGTTTCCGAGGTCATCATCGGCCAGCCCAAGTTCTTCGAGGGCCTGTCCCGGATCCTCCAGGAAACGGCGCTCGAAGACCTGAAGGTCTACAGCCGCTGGCAGCTCCTGCAGTCCACGGCGTCCTACCTCACCGAGGCGCTCGAACAGGAGCATTTTCGCTTCTTCGGCACCGTGCTCAACGGCACCCCGGAGCAGGAACCCCGCTGGCAGCGCGCCACCAAGGTCGTGGATGGCACGATTGGCGAGGCGCTCGGACAACTGTATGTGGCGAAACATTACCCGCCGCAGGCCAAGGCGCGGATGGACGAGATGATTCGCAACATCAAGGCCGTCTTCCGTGATCGCCTGGAAAAGCTGGAATGGATGTCCGAGGCCACGCGCGCCAAGGCGCTGGCCAAGTTTGCGCGCTTCGAGCCCATGATCGGTTATCCCGAAAAGTGGCTCGATTACTCCACCGTCGAGGTGCGACGCGACGACTACTTCGGCAATGTGTCCCGCGCCTATCTCTTCGAGTCCCGCCGCCGGATTGACCGCACCGGCGGCCCTGTCGACCGGGCGGAATGGAGCATGACCCCGCAGACGGTCAACGCCTATTACTCGCCGGTCACGAACCAGATCGTCTTCCCCGCCGGGATCCTCCAGCCGCCATTCTTCGACTTCACGATCGACGATGCCGTCAACTACGGCGCCATCGGCGGCGTGATTGGCCATGAAATCACCCACGGCTTCGACGATCAGGGCCGCCGCTTCGATGCCGACGGCAATCTGACGGACTGGTGGACGCCGGAGGATGCGGCCCGTTTCCGCGAGCGGGCGCAGAAGCTGGTGGATCAGTTCAACAGCTACCACGCGCTGCCAGGGCTCGCGATCAATGGTCAGCTGTCGCTGGGAGAGAACATTGGAGACCTGGGCGGCACCTCGATTGCGTACGAGGCGCTCCAGCGCGCGCTCCAGGGCCGGGAGCGCCCGCGGATCGACGGGATGACCCCCGAACAACGTTTCTTTGTCTCCTGGGCGCAGCAGTGGCGCACGCTGTTCCGCGACGATGCCATGCGGCTGCAGGTCGCCCGGGGGCCGCACGCTCCCGGCAATTTCCGCGCCTTCGGTCCGCTGGTGAACCAGCAGGAATTCTTCGATGCCTTCGGGATCAAGCCGGGCGATCCCATGTGGCGCAAGCCCGAGGACCGCTGCAAGATCTGGTGAGCCGCCCGCCTGGCCGGGGCCTTCGCCCCGGCGCCGACGGCGCATCGTTCCTCCTGACCTGCCCGGCTGCGCCCCGCTGCCAATTCGATGTTACGATCGTAACATCGATCTGGCTCCGCCGCGCGTTATCACGCCGCCGCTCCGCGCAACCCCGCCGGCGTGATGGCGCGGCTCAATCAATAGGCGGTTTGCGGCGGCCGGAGCACCTGCCCCAGGGTGCGCACCGCGATCTGCAGGTCCAGCCAGACCGACCAATGGGTGATGTAATACACGTCCCAATACACCCGCCGGCTCAGCATCTCCAGCTCCCGGATCTCGCCGCGGTGCCCCAGGCTTTGCGCCAGCCCGGTGATGCCCGGCTTCACCAGGTGCCGCGTGCGGTAGCCGCGGGTCTGGCGCCGGAATTCGGCGTCGAGCAGCGGCATGTAGGGCCGCGGCCCCACCACGCTCATCTCGCCGACCAGCACGTTCCAGAACTGCGGGAATTCATCGAGGCTGCGCCGCCGCATGAACCGGCCGAAGGGGAAGATGCGCTCGTCCTCGGCCGTCGCCTGCCGTGACTCGGCCTCGGGATCCTCGGGTTCGCCGCGCATCGAGCGGAACTTGATCATCCGGAACGGCATCCCGGCCTGGCCGAGCCGATCCCGCACATGGAAGAGCGGCCCCGGCGCCTGGATCCGCTGCATCACCCAGACCCATGCGCAAAGCGACGGCAGCAGGAAGATCACCACCGGCAGCGCAATCGCGACATCCATCAGCCGCTTCACGATCCGGTTGAGCGGATCCTCCAGCGGCTCCTCCTGCAGCGTGTAAAAATGCCTCCCCTCCTCGATTACCGGCACCAGCGGGTGCGTGTACCGTTCGCCAAGGTTATTGTGGATCAGCAGCCGGCAGCCGTTTTCCTGGCAGGTGTCGATGATCGTGCGCGCCTCCGCGTCGCTGGCCGGCAACTCCAGCAGGATCACCTGGCCGATTGGCCGCTCGGCCAGCACGCGCGGCAGGTCCACAATCCGGCCCAGCATCGGCACGAACGGCGAACCCGAGGCTCCGGCCGCCGGGTCGTCCGAAAGCAGCCCGACGGGATGGATGCCGAGCGGCTCCTTGTCCGCGATCCAGTCATTCAGCTGGGCGAAAGAATGCACGCGGCCGATGAACACCGTCGGCAGGTGGTGTCCGCGCTGGAATACGATCCGCGCCAGCACCCGCGGCAGCCAGGCATGCATCACCGCCAGCCCGATCCAGGACCAGACCAGGAAGGTACCGAGGAACAACCGGCTGATGCTTCGATCCTGCGTCGCAAACATCATGGTGAAGGTGAGCAGCGCCATCAGCCCGACCTGCCGGGCCGCCACCCTCGCCGCGTCCCCCAGATCGAGGACGTGGAATCGCGCCGCCAGCTGCGCCAGATCGCGGCGCGAAAGGACCATGCCCCCCACCATGCAAAGGAAGTACGGCAGCAGGTTGACCTGCCGGGTCAGCCGCACCACCGGCACATAGGCCAGGATGAACTCGGCGTAGAGCCAGAAAAAGACCCCGATCGCGAGCGTGGTCACCCCGGTATGGAGATTGGCGAGTCCGCGCGCCCTGGTGGTGATCATTCAGCGGCGTTATGGCGGCCGGCGACCCTGGCGGCAAGCGCGCGCCGCCGCTGGCGGGAACGCCAGCCAGCGAGCCCGACCACCACAATCACCAGAATCCCGATGCCCGTGGCGGCGAGCGTGAAATCGCCCTGCCAAAGCCCACGGCCGATCGCCACGCCGGCAATCACCCAGGGCACCGCCACCAGCCACGAGACCAGCAGGTAGAGCCGGAAAGGCACCTCCGCCAGGCCGAGCACGAAACAGCCCACGACCATCGGCGGGCCGGGCGTGAACCGCACCAGCAGCGTCACTCGCAGGGCGTTCTCCGGGGTGACGCGCGGAATCGAATGACCGCGGCGGCGGATCCACGCCTCAATCCGCGGCCGCAAGCCGTAGCGGGCAATCCAGTACATGACGGCAATCTGGATTCCCGCCGCCAGTGATGCGGCGACGATCACGCCCCCCAGCGTCAGCTCCCCGGCAAACGCCTCCCCGGCGGGAATCGTGAACCAGAGCAGTGGCGCCGGAATCACGGCCATCGCCGCGAAAAACGCCACCGGCCCGGCCGCGCGCAAAACACCAATCCCGCGGTCCGACAGTTCCCGCAACGAGGCGCCGCCGATCAGTGCCCACCCCAGCAGCGCTGCCGCCAGCCCGAGCCCGAGCCATACTGCCACCGACACGCGGGCGCAGGAGGAAGACGGCGGGGGCATCGCTCGAGCATACCCCACCCACCAGGAGGGTCAACGCCCGCCCGGTCCGGCCCGCTGCCATTGCAACCGGCAGACGCCGGTGCCGCCAGCCTACGACTTCTTCGCTTCCCGCATGCCGGCTCCACCGCACTTCTCACAATTCTTGCCGGCTTTGGCCGCCTCGACGCAGCACCCGTGGGTGCAGGCCTTTTCGTTTTGGGCTGCAGTGGCGCAGCATTTCGCCACTCTTGCAGCGGGAGCAGGAGCCTGCTTTTCCGCCGCAAACCCGAAGCTGGCGCCAAACAGCAACGCCGGCACAATCATCATCAGGGAGACTCTTTTCATGGGTGGGTCAACGGTCGCCTGGGTTGATGCGCGGGGTGGCGCGGTGACCGTCTGCCCCAAAATCTCTTACCCGGTTGCTTCGGCGTCAAGCGCCGTGCCACCCCCGGCCCACCTCGTTACGACTTGGCCGCACTGGTATCCCGCGGGCCGGAACCGCCGCACTTCTTGCAATTCTTGCCGGCCTTGGCCGCCTCGAGGCAGCACGAGTGCACGCAGTCGTTGCCGTTTGCCGCCGCCGTTGCGCAACATTTTGCCTCCTTGGAGGGGGCCGTCTTTTTTTCCGCCGCCAACATCATTCCGCCGCTGGCAACCAACGCAAACGCAAACAACAGCACTACAAGTGGGAATTTTTTCATGGGTGGGGTTGGGATTTAAACAGGCGGCTGCGTCAATCTGGCGCATCCGCCCAGGAACGTGTTCCTGTGCAAACGGCAGAATATCAGATTCCACTGCGCGTTTCCGTAGGACGCGGCCGGAAAGATCATGTAGGGCGCGACCCTACATGGTTCCCTAAACCGTCGGCCGGGGTTCTCTCGCGTCCGCCACCGACATCAGCAGCAGGTTGCACGGAAGCTGGAAGTGCAGATCCGTCGAGCGGGCCGCGGAAAATCGCTGCGCCTCGCAAATGATCTCCCGCAGGTGTTCCACGGCCGGGAACTTCGCGACGTAACACTGCGCCCCCGAGCAATGGGCCTCCGAAAGCTTTTCCGGATCGTCCGATCCGGAAAGCATCACGACCGGCAGGCTGTCCAGGGCCGCCTGGCAACGAATCCAGCGCAGCACATCGAAACCGCCCATTCCGCTCATCCGCACGTCAACGAAACAGACCAGCGGCGGCGGTGCGCCTTTCAGGACACCAAGCAATGCCTCCAGCAGATCTCCGCCGGTGGCAAAGCGCTCACAGCGACACCTCAGCCCCGTCCGGGCGAGCAGTTCGGCAAAAAGTCTGCGATCATCCGCATCGTCATCGACGCAAAACACAACGGGGGCTGGCGAGGGCGGATTCACGGGGGGTATCTCTCTGGATCGCGGCAGTGCAGGCACAAAACTAATCGGCCCCGGGAAAAAGTCCATGGGGTCTACGCCCGACGCGGCCCTCCGGCGGAATCTCGACTTTGGTGCGGGCGGAGGGAATCGAAAGCGACACCTCGCAATCTGGTGAAGTAACCCCGAAGGCACGTATCTAACGCTTCTTGCGGACGCAGCGCGCCTAGCGTGACTGTCCCCAAACTTCGGAGGCACTGCGCGGCGATGCGCCTGCCTGCACAGAACGGCCCCAAGTTTGGCAGGAGACTGGCAGGAGTGACCGCCCGACCGCCCCCCCCCCGGATACCCCCACCCCCCCGCCCGCAGGCCACCCTCGAAATACATCCCCCCTTTCCACACATTTGGCCCAAAAAAATCCGGGTTCACCGCGAACGCGAAACGGGCGCCTCCCTGAATAGCATGCCACGTCCCTTGTCTCGACCTTCGCCCGAAAACGGTCCTACAATTCCGGCGACAAAGCCGTTCGCCATGAAAACTCTGCCCGTCGCGATCCTCGCCCTGTCACTCATCGTCGGTCTCGGGGCTGCATCCCGAGAAGCCAACTTGGAAAACCTGCGCAGTTTCAACGACCGCATAAGGGCGAAGGACTACGCTGCCGCCGTAAGCTTCTATGAGAAGATCGATTGGGGGATGGATGACAAATACAAGAGCGCGGGAATGCTGGTCCACAAGCTGCCGGCCGTCGTCCTCGCCTACGAGAAAATCGGCAAGACCCGCGAGGCGTTGCTTGTCCTCGATCGCATTCGCAGTGAAACAAAGAGCAGTGACGAAACGACCGGCAAGGTTGTCTGGATGGGTCTTTGGAAATTTCGCGACGATTTCACGGATCTCAAGGTGAAGGCCGAGGTTGAAAAGCTGATGGACGAACTGCCGGCGAATCCGAGGTCTCGCGCGATCAGCAGGTCGCCCGGAGGATCGCGAAGTACCTCCGCGGACGGCAACAGGGGCAGCGGGCGTTAACCCGCCGCCCCCCGATGGCGTGCCACCGTCTGACTCGGTTGCAGGGCAAGGAGGCAAACCTCCAGCCGTCTCTGCAAGCGGACAGGCGGGAAAATGTTACGGTTGGGCTGGGAAGGAGAGCAATGGCGAACGCGCCGCGCCTCGGTGCGGGTTGCTTCGAGAATCGTACTTCCTTCGGGTCACGCCCAAGCGTATTTGAGTCCTATGATGCGCATCGTGTCTGTGCTCGCTGTGGTGACGCTTTTGTCCGGTTGCGCCGACAAACCGGCCGAGTTTTCAGGTCAAGTGTTCGTCCTGAATTCCCTTGGCGAGACAGTGCGTGCTGGCGGGGCAGCGGTGAGCATTCTTGACGAGAGAACGGCCACCGACTTTGCAGCGCAGATTTTCAACAGCACGGCTGATCTGCGCCGCGCCGCGTCGGTGAATATTCCAACGCTTCTTGCGGCTGAGCGCAGTCGTTTCAGACAAGAGACGAACGAGATTCCACAGTTGCGAGAACGGTTGCACCAGGAGCTTGAGGGGATGCGCGAGCGGCGCGAGTTTGGCCGCGAATACGTCGATAAAGTGGCGCAGCTTGGGAACATCACGAACGCTGATGCGTTGCTTCTAGCCGCAGGGAAACACGAGGAGCGGCTAATCGAGATCGAGCAGGATGCACGGAAGGCCAAGAGCGACTACAAAACCGAAATCGAGCGGCAGGTCATGGCGCTCGGCAATGCGGCGATCCGGACGGATGCGGCGGGCGAATTCAATGGCACGGTGCCCAGCCCCGGCCGATACGCGGTCCACATCACAGCGCAGACCGGCCACCTTTGGTTCATTTGGGTTACCATCCCGAACAGCGGCAAGATCCTGTTCTCAGACTTCAATCGACTTTGGTCCGGAACTTCTGACCAGGTGCTTCATCTCGAGTGACACCCTTTCGAAGCCATCCGCCGGTTGCCAACCCCGCCGCTTCCGTGGATGATGGCGATCAGGCTCGGGGGGGTCGGGTCGGATTGCATCGCGTCATCGATAACCTCCGAAACGTGACGTGGCAAAGAACTACGGTTCGAAATCCGGCCCCTGCGGCCCCTGCGTGCGGCCCTTGTGCGCCCTGTGCTCCCGTGCGCCTTGTGCGCCGTCGTCGCCGTCGTCACCCTGCGGTCCTTGCGGCCCGTCGTCGCCCTGTGCGCCTTGCGACCCCCCCAAAAAACGCGCCGTGCGGTGAAGCGCTGGCGAACTTCGTCCCATGTGATGAACGCCCCGTCGAGGACAAGGAAATCGGGAATGAGATGCCGGTAGGCGACGGTGTGCGCGGCTGGCGGGTAAAGATCCGGACGGTTCTGGACCTCGGGCCAGCGGGTCGCTGCGGAAAACCCTGCGATGGGATTCATCCGGCTTCGCAGGCAAGCCAGCAAATTGATGCCTCGTCCTCTTCGGCCGCCGCTACCCCGGCCCCGTAGCCGATGGTGTATCCGGTTCCGTAATAGTAATCGCATCCATCGTCGTAGCCCTCGTAATAAGCCGTGCCGTCGCCAGCCTCGCCCTCTGCTCCCTGCGGCCCTTCATCACCTTGCGGTCCTGTCGCGCCTGTCTCGCCGGTCATTCCCTGCGGTCCTGCAGCCCCCTGCGCGCCCGTCCCGCCGGCATTGCCGGCATATCCTGCCGGTCCGGCAGCACCAGTCGCGCCCGTCCCGCCTTGCGGTCCCTGCGGGCCTGCGCTGCCCTGCTGACCCTGGTTGCCGGCCGGGCCTTGCGCTCCATCGCCGCCTGTGGCTCCGGGATTGCCCTGCGCGCCAGTCGCCCCGCCGGTTCCGGGCCCACCCTGAGACCCTTGCGGACCGTTTGGCCCCTGCGGACCTTGGCTGCCCGGAGCGCCGCGAAAGCCCATGTAGCCGACGTCGCCCTGCGGGCCTCGAGCGAGCCGCCGCGGCGCAAAGCGCTGCAGGGCCTCGTCCCACATGATGACGTCATGCGGCATCGCCGTGCCGCGAAGCAGGTCAGTCAGCGGGTGCGTGTGCGCGGCCGGCGGAAATAGCTCCGGCTTGCCGACGATTCCCGGCCAGGTCGAAATCACTGCGTACTCTGCGTTGGCGCTCATATTCCGGAACACTCGCTGCAAGGCCGGCTGCTGTAGTAATCGTAGAAAATTTCGTACTGGTCGGTATAGCCCGCAGACTCGCCATCATTGTACCCAGCGAAGCTGCACGGGGTCTCTGCTGCCGAATAGCCGTCCTCGTAAACGCCTGGAGCGCCTGGAGGGCCGTCCGGGCCTTGCATCCCTTCCATGCCCTGCGGCCCCTGTGCTCCGTCTTCGCCCTGATCTCCTTCATCACCTTGCGGTCCTGTCGCGCCGGCTGCTCCGTTCGCTCCCTGTGGGCCTTGAGGCCCCTGATTGCCCGCATCCCCGGTGTATCCCTGTGCGCCCGTTCCACCGGCGTCGCCCTGCGGTCCGTCTGCCCCTGCCTCGCCAGCGTCGCCGTTCGGTCCGGCCGCGCCCTGCGGGCCCTGGTTGCCGGCGTACCCCTGCGCTCCCTGGTTGCCGGTATCGCCAGCCGGACCGAGCGGCCCCTGTGCGCCCTGCGTTCCGCCGTAGCCTTGAAATCCTTGCGCGCCGCGGATGCCTTTCAGCCCGCGGTACGTCGGCGCGACGATGAAGGCGTGATGCTTTGCCGACCAACGGATCGCGTCCCTGTCAACCGCGTCGCCGCGCTCAATCTCCGCCAGCGTGTGCTTGTGAGGAAGCGGCGGGAAAAGCTCGGGTTTCCCCATCACGCCGTTCCACGGCACCACCGCCGCAAAGTCTGCTGTAGATTGTCCCATCGTCGTTTGTTCTCGCGCAAACGGTCCTACCGCGCTGCCGAAGTTTGCGAGCCCGTATAGCAGCCCGTCGGCGCGCAAAAAACCCGCCCCTGTGAAAAGGCGGGCCGTTGAATTCCATGCGTTCGCCGGTCAAGCCGATGCCGCCACCGACTTCCTCGGCAGATAGCGCAGCAGTTTCTCCAGCAGGTCTGCGCCTTCGTCGTGCCGACGGCGGGTGTTCTCTTCGATCTCCGGGTCAAACGGCCTCCCGCGTTCGTTGCTATACAACTCCGCGTCTTTGACGAACCGGGGCGAGAACTTGCGCCAACCATGCAGAATCCCCGTGAAATCCTCCGAGGGCAGACTAATCATCGGCCCGCCGTCGTGCTGCAATTCGGAAGCCAGGTCTTCGCAAACACGGCGCAACTCGTCCGCGGTGAGTGACACGAGGGCAATGTTCTCCGGAGCGATACAGACATTCGGCGACTTGCGGTTGGTGAAGGTTGCGCGCTGCTCCTTACCGCCTCGCTTAAACCAAACATCGACGTCGGGGCAGCCGGGGTACACCGCGAAATACCGGTCCGCCGCGCGCTTGGCGCTCGCTCGGTTTGGGAATACGTACACCGCGAACGGCTCAAACGTGCTGTGACTGTGGAAAACGCCCGCCAGCTCCTTTCGAATCATGCCCGCAGCGGCGGAGGCGGGAATGCCGAGCTTCACGGCGGCGCACTGGATTGAGCGGATGTACGGGGCGGGGACGGTGACGGTCAACGCGGACTTTCGGGATTTCTTTTTCATGCCGGGATATTTCTAACAGAGGCCGCGCACCTACCGGCGGCTTGGAATTGGGCACGCAAATGCCCTCCGCTTTCGATGCGCGGCCAAGTGTCTGTTTCGCGTAACTCGGGTTCCAAGGCCCGATGATCCCACAGGAATCATGGCGCGGACGCTCGGAAATACTCCGCGCTTCGGCAACGAAAATCGTTATATCGAATCCGCATGAACCCGAAAAAGCAGCCTCTCGATGATGCCACGATCGAGCGCATCGCCCGCCGCGCCGCTGAAATCATGAGCGAGGAAACCGAAGGCCCGCGATTGCTCACAGTCGATGATATCGTGACGCGCTGGGCGTCGTTCGGCGCGACGCGGAAGACCGTCTGGCGGCTACACCGCCGGAAGATCCTGCGGGCCTCGCCAATCAGGAAGCGCGGCTTGCTGTTCTCGCTGGCGACAGTCCGCGCGGCTGAGGAAGCGATGCGATGAATCCAGGCGGCACGTCACGCAGGCGGCACATGCTCGTGCCACCATTTGAAGATCCGGCGGCCGAGCTGCTGTGTCCTCGCCTGAAACAAAGCGAGTTCGGAACCCTGGCGCCGGCGTGCCGGGTTGCTCCATAGCGCCGCATCCGAAATCTGGGGATTCAACACTTCCGCCAGCAGGTCGAGCCCCTGGTCGATCATCCCGCAAAACCAGTTGAAATGCTCCGCGGCAGCGCGGCCCAGTCCGATGGCCTCCGCTTCGTCGCGACCACGATAACCGAGAAGCAAGCTGACGGCTTTGCGCCACCATTCGCGTTTGTCTCGCAGGTCGCAAAGCCCGCGCTGCAGGTCCGCAACCAGCGTGCGGCGCCGCGCGCTCATCCATCTCCGATCGCTCTCTGTTTCCGGCGCCATGTTTCGTGCAGAGGTTTGGTCACTTCGCTGCAGCCCGCCGCGTGCGCCAGGAATCGACGCGCCGCCCGATTGCCTCCGACTCCCGGGAAAACCGCTCGACCAACCGCAGGAACCCTCGCGGCAGGCGATGTGGCCACTCGTCGTCGGGCACGTCAGCGTTTCGAAGTTCGAACAGCATTTTGAACACCGCCTCGAACAAGGGTCGCATCCCGCAAATGAACGTCGACACGTCAGCGGCAAGTTTTCTCGACTCGGTTTGATTCGCGCGAATGTCCGACGTGATTTCCTGGACGATGCCGACATATTCGCGGCGAAGTTCCTCAAGATCCCCCAGGCTCCGCCGCACTTCCCAGAATTGTTCTCGCCGATTCGGTGACATCCATTCCGGCGTGTGGTCATCCCCTCCGGGTTCCGGAAGGGGGACCAAGGCGCCGTGCACGTCGACCGGCCAATGTGGACGCCATTGCTCGGCACGCAGGCGCCAATCCATCTGACAATCGCGGAACGCCAGGCATGCCATGCTCAGGCGGCATCGCTGGTGTTCGAGCTTGGCAAAGCCGCGGCAAATCTCACTGCCTGTCGTCTCAGGGTTTCGGAGCGCCGTCAGAGCGGCCTTAATTATTGCGATGCAGGCTTCGACTTCCTTTTCGATTGCCAAGGCCGGCCCCAGCAGCGCCGCACGCGCGCCGGTCGCCTTCGCTTTCGGGTCAGTGGCGAGCCAAACATAGAAGCCGATGAGGCGCTCGGCATAGGCTTCAAAGCGCCGGAGGTTCGACTCCATCCGCGCAGTGCGCCGCCGGAATTCAAGAGCTTTGATGGCACGCGCAAATCGTGTAAGTTTCATCGTTCGTCCCCCGGTTCGAAGTCGAAGTTCAGATCGTCATGGGGCTCATCGGCCTCGAGCTCCGCAGTCCCGGTCTCCGTGACGTTCACGGGACCACCGCCAGGCCCGGCGGCGCTCCCGCCAAATCTGGCAAAGATCAAAGAGACGCTGGCGGCCCGGCCACCGTCCTGGGCCTCGGGCTTGTCCAGGCCGTACAATTTCAGGGTGCGCGCAAGGTGAAGACCTTTCCCGCGCTGCAATGCGGACACGTCCGCAGCGTTTCCGACGTATTGCCAGCCGGATTCCAGCCGCTTCGCATCGTCAACAAGCCCCGCTTTCACGCTGCGCAAAACCCGCTCAAGGTCGTCAGTAGTATCGGCGCGCACAGTTGCAAGCACGTCGCTCGCTGCCCGCTGCTTCGTTGCGGCAATCGAGCCCCGTTTCTCTGCCCAACCTTCCCGGGACACCAAATGGCGCAACTGCTTCGCCGACAGACCCAAATCTGAACGGGACCGGCTCAGGTCGAGCGGGGTCTCGCCCCGGGCATACCGCCGGAACAAATCGCGGCGGTCCTTCGGACTTAGCTCAAGACGGCGAGGCATCGGGAAAGTGATAGGTGCCAGACAAGTCCGGCCAAATGGCGGCGGAAAGATCCGATAACCGGCCTGCAGTCACTTGCCGTGTTCTGATTACCTGGACCGCAGTGAACCCCGCACCCCGAAACCCCGCGCCTATCTATATAGGCGCTCGTGGTACCGGGGTAATTGCGGGAAACCGCCCCGGACCGGGGTACTTTCCGGGGTATTTCGGGGTTCAGGGGTAAGATGGCTATTTGGTTAACGTCCATAGTCCTGCGCATTTTTGAATCACCCCGAGCCGTGCCATCTGGCCTTTCTTATCTTCAGCCCCGGAATCGCTCCGGAGTTTGCAAACCGATTTGATGCCAGAAACCAGCGCCGAGGCGCGAAGACTTGAGGCTTCCCCAAACACCTCTTCGGCGATTTCCCGCAGGTGCTCCGCCTTCCTTTCGTCCTTTGCCTGCTGGGCAGTGCCATCGAGCGAAACGTGCATCATTGCGTCCTTGTCGAACCGAAACCGCTGGCCGTGTTGCTCGAAGATTGGAGAGTGTCTGGCGCATGCCGTGAACACGGTCGAAACTCCGTCGCCGTCCTTTGTGAGTCGGATATCGACCTCGCACTTTCGCTCCAACTGCGAGCCCAGGTGCCCGCGTGATTTCGTAGACTGATTTTGGGGCGCCGGGTTCAAATGCAGGACTCCGACGACAGTGCATTCAAACTCCGAACCGATCGCCTCAAGTTGAGTTACGAACGGGTTCACGTCCTTTGGGTCATTCGGATCAACCGTGAAGTCCGCAACACCGTCCAAGAAGAGGGAGTGGATCCCAGCGTGGATCTTGCGCGTTTCGCGGAGCAGCCTTGTGAGCAGCCGCCGAAGCTGGTCAACGGCAATGCCCTTCACTCCGAAGCTATACAGCCAGGCCGGCGCCTCGGAGCGGTTCGCCCGCCGCAGGGCCGTTGCAAACAGCAATTCGTGATCGGCCGGTGCCTGCTCGGTGTCGAGATGAAGGACCGCAAGACCGGCGGGGTTCGCGGATGAAAATCCTAGGCAATCGCCAGAGCAGTCGGGGCCACCGATCACCGCGCCTAGCATCGCCCCGATCACTGCCGACTTTCCCACTTTTTGCAGCGCGGTCACCATGGCGATGTTCCCCGCGGTGCAAACCGGAGTGCCCTTCAACGCGAAACGGACTTGCGCGGCATTGATGACTCGGCCGACACCGGCCCGTTTTCCAGCAAGCTGGAGGATCGCGCTTGTGCCATGGCCGACCTGAACTGTCGCGATGCGCTCGCGGATCCCATCGACAAACTCGTCAATTCCGCCCGAAAATCCGTAGCAGTCCTCCACTGCGCTCGTCGCCGTGCGGATGATTTCGCGCAGCAGCGCCTGCTCGCGCACTTTGTCGATGAAGTAACCCGCCTGCGCCGTGGTCGGAATCCGGCTGCTGACTTGGGCCAGGAACGCATACCCGCCCACCTGATCAAGCTGGCGCGACGTCTTCAACTCCTCCGCGACGTTCGCCATTTCGGTGGGCTGACCGGCATCAAGTAGCCGGCAAAGTACGTCGAAGACAACGCCGTGCTTGGAATCGAAAAACGATCGCGGCGAGATCCCGGCATCGCGCGCCCGTGAAATGACGTCGGCGCCATCAAGCAGGCAGCATGACAGCAGGTATTCCTCCGCCTCGAGACTGTGCGGCATGGTCCGTCCGAGAGACGATGGCGCCGGCTGCACAATGGCGCGGTTCGCGTCGGACGGCTCCGGCTCCGGATGCAGCATGTCCTCCGCGCGCTCGTAATCGGCCAGGTGTGTCGGTTCGGGCGGACGCGATTCCGGCGCAGGCCTGGCGCTTTCGAATGATTCGTCCGCAAACGGGTCGGCCCCGTTCACCCCGTCGACGAACTCGAAATCGAGGACGTTATCGGCGATTGACGCCGCAGATCCGTTCGGGCTCCCTTCCGCCGTCGTCGTTCTGTCTCTGTCTGGAGCCTCCGGTGTTTCAAGCGCCGGGGGCTCCCGTCGTTTTGGGAGTCTCATGCGCTCATCCTTTCCAGCGTCGCGAGTATTTTTGACGTGTCGAAAAGACACCTGTCGCCGAGGCGGATCACAGGCAGCTTTCGTTCGGCAATCAAGTGCCGTCCGTGTCGCTCAGAGATGTCGAGGAAAACGCAAAGCTCCCTGAAATTGAGCAAGCGAGGCGGGTTGCGGCGCAACTCGACCGGAGTCAGGGGGACAACTGGCGAGGGTTGCGCAAGCGCGATGATATCGGGTTTTCGTTCCTTCACCTGCTTGCGGGGCCGGCTTGATGGGGCTGCTGTCATAACGCGTCTCGCCAGCCTTCGTCGGCACGCCTGTGAAATCTCGCGACGAATCGCGCCCGGATAATGGGCGCGGTGCTGCCTTGACGGGCGGTGTCTTCGACCGGGGAAAGCCGGCGCGCAAGGGATTATAAGCACCCACGCGCACGCCTTACGGTACGCGCTGACGCTACGCCGTCATGCGAATGATTTTGCCATCCTCGCTCTGCGGGAAGATCCCGAAGTATGCCTCTCCATCCGCCTGCGTTGCGAGTGCGCGGTAGTTATCAAAAAGAACTTGGTCGCTCGATTTGTGCCCCATCAGCCCCGCCGTCTTCATGCTGTCGCCGGTGAGCGCGAACGAGTAGGAGCCGAAAGAGTGACGCATGGCATTCTTGTCCCATGCGGAAATCCATTCACCATTCTCCCCTGTGCGGCCGAAGCCGGCGAGCCGCGTAAGTGTGGCGAACCGTTTCACGTAGTCGGATACATAGGTGTTCTTCGCAACCGGCCCGGTCTTCTTCGGCCAGTTGCGCAGCCATGCGACCGCACAGGCTGGAATCTCAACGTTCCGGATACGCCGCTTTTTCGCGATGGCACGATCGATCTTCACGAATGGCTTTCCGTCATCGAGGCGCACCGCGCTCCAATCCAAGCGCTTCAACTCCTCGGTGCGTATCCCGCAAAAGAGTGCAAGCGTCACCGCGGCGCCGAGGTCGAGCTCGGGATGCGCATAGGCGGTCTTCAGCAACCTCTCCGCCTCGGCAACCGAGAGGATCGCCGGTTCCCGGTTGTCGTCGCCGCCTGGCTCAAGCTCACGCCTGTCTGCCAGTGTGAAGCCTTCCAGCGGATTGTCGCTGCGATATTTCTTCGCGTGCGCGTGTTTCATTAACTCGGTCACCGTCATCCTGAAGTTCTTTACGCTGCGTCCGGAGAGACCGAGCGATCTCAACCACCCCTTGATGTCCTCGAGTGTGACGTCCTTAACCTGCGCAGATCCGAACAATTCAGCAAACCGCGCTGCACGGATTCTGAAATCACGATAGCTCGTCGGGCGGATCACGCCTGATTCCAGCCATTCCTTTTTCGTCGTCGTCATTTCATCAACGACCTGCTGCACGGTCCTGTCGCCTCCCGCCGGGCGCATGTGCTTCAACGCGAAGTCCACCGCTTCAAGAAGACCGATTCCGGCCGGCTTGAGCTTCTCGAATGCCGTCGCAATCTCGCGCCGCTGCCTAGGTGTCAGCGTGACTCCATCCTGGCCCTGTTTCTGCAGACGTTCCTGTTCCGCCTCGGCAAACTCCTCGGCGGCCGCCGGCGTGCTGAACTGCGTCCGCTTCCGGATTCCAGCGAGCCTAGACGGGATGGTGACCAAGAAGGAAATCCCGAATGCCGTGCCGCCCGAGCGGTTTTGAAACTCCGAAATCCAAATCCCGCTCTTGGCGGGATGCTCCCAGCGCTTGAGCTTCTTGCTCCCGGAACGTGTTGCAGCCATGTGCCGCCTTATGCCAATAGGCGCGCAAAAGGCGAGCTTTTCTGACAGGAATCTGACAGGAGAACATTTTGTCAGACCCTAATAACCTATTCTACAATGGTTTAAAGTGGTGCGGGCGGAGGGAATCGAACCCTCCCCTCAAGCTTGGGAAGCTCACGTTCTACCGATAAACTACGCCCGCGACTCCGAGCCAAGGAACGCGGGAATCGTTGCGCAGCCCCGCTCGGCGGCGCAAGAGCAAACCCAGTCCATCCCGGCCAAACCCATCAGCATCCCCACCCTGCGTCGAAGATGCTGTCCTGGTCGCGAGCCACTTTGATGTCGTGATCACGACATCAAAGTGGCTCGCCGGGACAGGCTCATGCCGGCGCTCGCCACTCAGGAATAGTTCCGGCGGGCCTCCAAGGCACTCTTCAACGTGACCGAATCGGCATACAGCACACCGCCGCCACTCGGCAGCCCGAATCCAATCCGGCTCACCGCCACCGCCGGCTCCTTCGGCAGATGCTCCGTCATGAAGTGGCACGTCGCCTCGCCTTCCACGTCGTTCGGCAGCGCCAGGATGAGTTCGGTGATTTCCCCAGCGGCGATCCGATGCCGAAGTGACTCAAAATTCAAATCCGCCGGACTGACCCCATGGATCGGCGACAGCTTGCCATGCAGGACGTGGTAGGTCCCGCGATAGGCCCCGCTCCGTTCGATTGCCACCAGATCAGGCACCTGCTCGACCACGCAGACGATTCGGGTGTCACGCTTCGGATCGCTGCAGATGTCGCAAATCTCGGCCTCCGCCAGGTTGCCGCAACGGCTGCACCGACGCACCGCCCGGGCTGCTTCCTCCAACGCCGTCACGAGCGCCGGCAGCCGCGCCGGCTTTTCCACCAGAAGGTGCAGCGCAATCCGCTCCGACGACCGATAGCCCAGCCCGGGAAGCTGCTTCAGGTGCTGCTGCAGTCGCTCAAAGGCGGAGGTTTTCACCTTTTTTCGCGGAGCGAAAAAACAACGGTCTTGGCGCAGCCAAAACCGATCACATCAGGCCGGGCATGCTGAACGCGCCGGTCACCTTCTGCATCTCGGACTCGTTGTATTCCTTCGACTGCTTCGCGGCATCCTGAATCGCAACGAGCAGCGTCTCCGAAACCAGCTTCGGATCCTCCTTGAGGAATTCCGGGTCCAGTTGCAGGGCGAGAAACCGCCCCGCACCGTTGATCTTGATCTTCACGGCCCCGCCGCCGCTGCTCACGTCGATCTCCTTGGCTTCGAGCTGCGCTTGCAGCGCCTCGATGCCCTTTTGCATTTTCTGCGCCTGTTTGACGAGTTTGCCTAGGCCGGCCATTGGAAATTAAGGATAAGATTGAGAGGGAGGATGAAACGGCGAAACTAAGAGCCGGGTTTGAAAAGAGGGCAAGAGCGCGCCGCCATTATCTGAGCCCGAGGCTCGCATAGCCGTCCCGAAAAGTCGGGTACCGGGGGCGCCATCCCAGCGCTCGCTTGATCTTTCGATTCACGATGACCCGGTCCGGAGTAACCGGTCGCCTGCCGCTGCCCATCTCCGAGAAGCCCGGCACGGGCAGGCCGATCTGAGCCGCCAGCCACTCCACCACCTCGGATTTTCGCGCCGGGCCGTCATCCGCAATGTTGTACACCTCATTGCGAATTCCACCCGGGGCATCGAAACACCGCCAGATGGCGGCCGCGATGTCATCGCGATGAGCCAGGTTCAGATGGTGCCCACCTTTGCCTGCCACCCTCCCCGCCCGCACCTGATCCAGCAGGTGATGCCGGCCGGGGCCGTAAATTCCCGCAATCCGGAGGATGAACCAGCGCTCGCAGCACCCGACCCCCTGCTGCAGCAACCGCTCGGCTTCGAGCAGCAGGCTGCCACGTTCCCCAACCCCCGCAGTCGGGGACGTTTCCTCGATCTCGGAGCCATCTCCCTGCGGATAGACCGACGTGCTGCTCGTGTAGATCAAAGTTCCCACCGTTCCCTGTCGGCGGCACCAGGTGGTGATCGACTGCATCCCTTCGATGTAACTTTGCCGATAGCCTTCCAGTCCGCTCGAGCCGGCGCTGACACAGTTCAATGCGAATTCCGCTCCGCCCGGAATCATCGCGTGCCATTCGTTGCCCGCAAGATCCGCTATGACGGTGGCGACCCCCTGCTCCCGCAAGACCGCCGCGCTCGAAATATTGCGGGTGAGGGCCGTCACCTGGAGACCACGGGCCACTGCTTGCAGCGCAACCGCCGTACCGACATAGCCGCATCCAAAGATGACGAGACGTCGGCCCGATTCCGGGTTGCCTGAAAGATTTCCGTCGGCAGCCGCGCTCATGACTGTTCATCTCATCGCATGCCCAAGGTTATCGCAATCCTGGCGGAGGGATTTGAAGAAGTAGAAGCCGTCACCCCGATCGACCTGCTGAGGCGGGCCGGCGCAGAGGTCACGGTCGCAGCGCTGCCGGAAGGCATCCATGTCACCGGCCGGAATGGGCTGACCATCCACGCGGATACGCCGTTGTCAGCCGTGGCTGGCAACAGCTACGACTGCGTCCTGCTCCCGGGAGGCCCGGGCGTAAAGCAGCTGCGCGCCGACGCGCGGGTGCGCGAAATAGTCCTGCGGCATCATGCGGCGGGAAAGTGGCTGGCCGCCATTTGTGCCGCTCCCACGGTTCTGCACGATGCCGGCGTCCTGAAAGGCCGCCGCCATACCGCCCATTACTCGGTGGCGGCCGAACTGCCGGAACTGCGGCCGCAGGAGCGGGTGGTCACCGACGGTCACGTCATCACGTCGCGCGGGGCCGGCACGTCATTGGATTTTGCTGTTCGGCTTGTGGAAGTGCTCTTTTCCACTGAAAAAGCCGTCGAAATCAGCCAATCCGTTTGTGCATAAGTACTCCCCGATGGGCTCAGTGCATCCGGCACAGCCTGTTTGGACTTCCAAGCTGGGGGATTTCCCCTAGTTTTTCCCGCGTTTGGTTCGGAGTTTTCCAGCATCTCACGTCCTGCCGTTCGGAAGTGATGGGGCAAAGCTTTGCCCCAATTCATCGCCATGTGCGGAATAGCGGGCATCGTCGATCCCGGCGGCACCTCGCAGGAAGCCCAATTGGCGGAGGTCCAGGCGATGTGCGATCTCATGACGCACCGCGGGCCGGACGACATCGGCATTGACCCGATAGGCGGGGCTACACTTGGGATGCGACGGCTGGCCATCTTCGATCCGGCGCATGGCCACCAGCCGATGCACTCGCCTGATGGGCGGCTCGCGCTGGTGTTCAATGGCGCGATCTATAATTTCAAGCAATTGCGGGAGGAACTGGTCGCGGCCGGCTGGAGTTTTCACACCGAGTGCGACACCGAAGTGCTTTTGGCGGCCTTTGCCCGCTGGGGCGAGGGCTGCCTCCCACGACTGCGCGGCATGTTTGCGTTCGCAGTGTGGAACAAACCCGAGCAGTCGCTCTTCCTCGCGCGCGATTCCGCAGGCATAAAGCCGCTCTATTACCGCCTCAGCGGGGCACGCCTTACCTTTGCTTCGGAACTCAACGCCCTCACCGTCGGCTGCGTCCCACGCCCCGAGATCTCGCCCGAGGCGGCGGCGGACTATCTGGCCTGGCTGGCGGTACCCGCACCCCGGACCATTTATCGCGGGATCTTCAGTCTGTGTCCGGGCCAATCCGCCCGGTTCCAGGATGGCCGGCTCCAGGTGCGTAACTGGTGGACCTTCGGCGGGATTCCGGGTGGGGTGCCGCCCTGCCGGAGCCGCGGGGAATTCCAGGAATCCCTGCGGGCGCGACTGGAGGACTCGATTCGCGCTCATGTGATCGCCGACGTACCGGTAGGGGCCTTTCTCTCCGGCGGGCTGGACTCGGCGGTGGTGGTCGGACTGATGACGCAGGCCACTGGACAGCGATTGCGAACCTTCTCGATCGATTTCGCCGAGCGGGAATTCTCGGAGGCGGAGCCGGCGGCGCAGACCGCCCGCCACTTCGGCACCGAACACCGTTCTTTGCAGGTGACCGGCAGCCGGCTCGCCGCGGATCTTGGCCGGATTCTCGAGACCCTCGATCAACCCACGGGCGATGGCATCAACACCTGGTACGCAAGCCAGGCAGCACGGGCGGGCGGGGTCACCGTGGCCCTCTCCGGCCTCGGCGGCGATGAGCTGTTTGGTGGGTATCCGTCGTTCCGAGACGTACCGCGGCTCGCCCGCTGGCTGCCACGCTGGCGGGCGTTGCCGGCCGCGGTGCGTGAGCTGGTGCTGCGCCGGCTCAATTCCGGGGACAGCCGGCGCCGCAAGCTCGCGGATCTGCTCGAGCACGCAGGCAACCTGCACGAGCTGGCGGCGCTGCAGCGCCGGGTCTTCTCCCGCAGTGGTCAGCGCTCCCTGCTCAGCCCTGCCGCCCTGGCGGAAATCGGCTCCCGGCCCGCCTTCCACCCGGCGATCGAATCCCTGGCGGAGGATTTGGCCGCGGCCGAGCCCCTGGCGGCCATCAGCGCCTGGGAACTGCGCACGTACATGGCGGATGTCCTGCTCCGGGACAGTGATGTGATGAGCATGCGCCACTCGCTGGAACTGCGCGTGCCGTTCGTGGACCGCCCGCTGCTGGAGTGGCTGTGGCGGCAGCCGGCGGGTTTCCGGTTCGATCCGCAGCGTCCGAAGGGTCCGCTGGCAGCTGCACTCGGCGATCTGCTGCCGGCGGGCGTGAGCCGACGGCCGAAACGCGGCTTCAGCCTGCCCATGGACGCCTGGATGCGGCGGGAACTCCGGCCCTTCCTGGATGAGGCGTTTTCGGAATCGAGCGTCAGCCGCAGCGGGCTGTTCAATCCCTCGGCGGTGCGCGAACTCTGGCGCAATTACCAACGCCGCGCCGATCCGCGCGAATGGTCGCGGATCTGGAGCCTGGCGATCCTCATCGCCTTCGTGAACCGTCCCGCCTTGCAGGCGCACCCGCCGCGGGTCCCCCCCCGCCGCCTGGGATCGGCCGTGCCGTTTCCCGTGCGATTCGATTTCGCGGCTGCGACATCGAATCGCACGCTGCTGCTCGCCCCGGAAATCTTCTCCTCCGAGGGCGGCATTCCCCGGATTCTCCAGACGTACCTGCGGGCGCTGTCCGAACTGGCGCTACCCGGCGGGACGGTCCGGCTGGTGTCGCTCAACGATGCCGTCATCGCCCCGGCCGATCTGCAGCGCTGCGCCAGTGAAGTGCTCGAGCAGCACGCCGCCTGCAATCGCAGCAAGGCCCGTTTCGTTCGCGAGGCGCTCCGGATGGGCCGCGACTGCGACCGGATCGTCTGCGGACACATCCGGCAACTGCCGGTGGCCTGGCTGGCCCGAAGGCTCAATCCGCGGCTGAAATATTATCTAATCGCGCACGGGATTGAGGTGTGGCGTGACTTCTCGGCCGTCGAGCGGGCGGCGTTGCGTGGCGCCACGCGGATCTTCTGCGTGAGTGACTACACCCGAAGCGAGTTCCTGCAGCGCTGCCCACTTCCGCCCGATCGCGCCGTGGTGCTGCCCAACGCACTGGATCCCGCGTTCACGATTGAGCCGGGCCGGCCGCTGGCCGAATGCCCACC
Source organism: Verrucomicrobiia bacterium (assembly GCA_011525695.1). Lineage (GTDB taxonomy): Bacteria > Verrucomicrobiota > Verrucomicrobiia > Opitutales > Opitutaceae > ER46. The sequence goes on along the minus strand of WYBX01000022.1, from coordinate 69,301 downwards.
GGTCATTCTCGCCGTGACGCGACTCAGTTTCGAGGATCGCTATAAAGGCGTGCAGGACCTGATCGAGGCAATGCCAGCCATCGTCGCGGCCATCCCCGCCGCCCGGCTCCGGATCATCGGACGGGGCAATGACCTGACCCGTCTGAAAAGTGTCCGCCATCGTCTCGGACTGGGGACCGCCGTGGAGTTCAGGGGCTACGTTGACGATCGCCGGTTGTCCGAGGATCTGGGCGGCTGCCGGTTGTTCGCCCTGCCGAGCCGGAACGAGGGCTTTGGCCTGGTCTTCCTCGAAGCCATGGCCCACGGCCGGCCGTGCCTTGGCGCGCGGGCGGGCGGGGTGCCCGAGATCATCACCGCGGAAACCGGCGTCCTGGTCGAACCGGGCAACCTCGAGGCACTGGCGGCGGGCTGCATCGCGGCGCTGCAACGCGACTGGAACGGCGAAGCCATCCTGGCGCGGGCGCGGGAGTTCTCATTTCCAGAATTCAAGGTCAGGCTATCCCGCCTGCTCGCCTCATGAAGACCGAATCCAGCGCGCTCCCCACCGAAATCGTGATCCAGGCCACCCATGGCTGGCGGTTCCTGGACCTGCGTGAACTCTGGGCGTACCGGGACCTCTTGCGACTCCTGGTGCAGCGGGATTTTGTCGCCCGCTACAAACAAACCGTGCTCGGTCCGCTCTGGCACCTGTTCCAACCCCTGGTGACCACCGTCGTCTTCACCGTGGTCTTCAGCCACGTCGCCGCCCTGCCGACGGACGGGCTGCCCCCAACGCTGTTCTATCTTTGCGGGCTGCTGGCGTGGAATTATTTCTCCCAAACGTTCAATTCCACCTCGACGACCCTCGTGGCGAATGCCGGCCTTTTTGGGAAAGTATACTTCCCGCGGCTGATCGTCCCGCTCGCCGGCGTTGTTTCCAACGGCATCTCGTTCCTGATCCAGCTCACGTCTTTCTTCGCGGTGCTGATCATCTATCTGGCCAGCCATCCTGGAGTGGACGTCGGCCCCCGCTGGGAGGCCATCGTCCTGCTGCCGCTGGTGCTGGTGCAGCTCGCCGCCTTCAGCCTGGGGGTCGGGCTCTGGCTGGCCGCGCTCACCACGAAATTTCGCGATTTCACGGTCCTGGCCGGGTTCTTGATCCAGCTTTGGATGTACCTGACCCCAATCATTCTCCCACTCGCGAAGGTGCCTCCGCAATGGCACATCTATGTCGCCCTGAATCCCGTGACGATGCCGGTGGAATGCTTCCGATACCTCCTGCTCGGCACAGGCTGGATCAATCCAACGTTGCTGGTGGTGTCGATCACCTCGACCGTGCTGGCACTCGTCACCGGGATCCTGATCTTCCGGCGGGTGGAGAAGACGTTTGTAGATGTGGTGTGAAGCCGAGCCTGCCTGCGAGATGAATGAAATACTGCGCCTCCGAGGGCGAGCCGCGAGCCACATAAAGGAAACGCAAATATAATCCGATGTCCCAACCCATCATCGAAGTCCAAAACCTCTCCAAGCGCTACCGGCTCGGGGCGATTGGGGCGACCTCGCTGCGCGAAGAGTGCGCGCGTTATTGGGATCGGCTGCGGGGGAAGCCGCATCCGGATCCGCAGGAATACTGGGCGCTGCGTGACATATCGTTCGAGGTGGGCTCCGGGGAGGTGGTGGGGGTGATTGGCCGCAACGGGGCGGGCAAGTCGACCCTGCTGAAAATCCTGTCGCGAATCACCGAACCCACCTCGGGCCATGCGAGGCTCCGCGGCCGGGTGGCCTCGCTGCTGGAGGTCGGCACGGGATTTCATCCGGAGCTCACCGGACGTGAGAACGTGTACCTCAACGGTGCAATCCTCGGCATGAATCGCGCCGAGGTCCGCCGGAAGTTCGACGAGATCGTGGCCTTCGCGGAAATCGAGAAATTCATCGACACACCGGTGAAGCGGTATTCAAGCGGCATGTACGTCCGGCTCGCGTTCGCCGTCGCCGCCCACCTCGAACCCGAGATCCTGATCGTCGACGAGGTGCTGGCGGTGGGCGATGCGGCGTTCCAGAAGAAGTGCCTGGGGAAGCTTCGCGATCTCACGAAGGCCGCCGAGCGTACGGTCTTGTTTGTCAGCCACGATATGGCCGCAATATCGGCGCTGACCGATCGATGCGTGCTGTTGCATGAGGGAACCACCGCGCATATCGGCGCCACGGCGTCGGCGATCACCCGGTATTTTGAATTGAGAGCTCCCGCCGCCTCGGAATATGTCGCCGCTCCGAACCTCCGTCCGCAGGCCCCCTATATCCAGAGCGTCCGGCTTCGCACGTCGGAGGCCGGCGGGGTGCAGGCCGGTGGCCGGCCGCTGGAAGTGCGCCTTGAGATCGTCCATCCCGAGCCCATCAACGGCGCCTGCCTTTCCATTCAGATCGTCAATCAGTTCCAGCACCCCGCAACCCATCTCTGGATTTACGATTCGGACGTGCCGTTTGCGCGCCAGCCCGGCCGGACGGTGCTGACGTGCCGGATCCCGGCAACGCGTCTGAACGTCGGGCATCACACGCTGCGGGTCTTCCTCTCGGAGCCTGCAGGCGGACGGATGTTTGAGACGCTCGATTCCGTCTGCCCTTTCGAGATGGTCAGGCTGGGAGCAACCACTCTCTGGGGATGGCGGCCCGAGGCCTGCGTCTATCATGAGGACTGCACATGGCTAGTAACTCCGAATTGACGGATTCCCGACCCTGTCCGCTCACCGGGTCACCGGGAAGAATCATACGGATCAGAACCGGTGCAGAGCTGGTCGCAGAATACCGCCGTTATTTTGGCCTCGCGCTGCCGGAAGCACTCAGGAGCGCGTATTTCGATCGGGATTTCGCAGAATATTGTTCGACCCGGAGCGGCCTGCATTGGTTTTCGCCTCCGGTCTGCGCCGGTCCGGAATTCTACGAGTATCTCGGCCATGAACTGCCCTGGTACTATTCGCCGAAAACCTGGGACAAGGAACATGCCCTGCACGTTCTTCGCAGGCTTGGCAGCCGCTCCCTCTTCGAGGCGGGCTGCGGCAACGGCGGGCTGCTGCGGCAGGCGCAGGCAGAGGGTCTGCACGTCGCGGGTTCGGAGATCAATGCCACACCCGGCGCGCTGGCGAGAACCTCGGGTCTCGCCGTATTTGCTCCCGATTCAATTCCCACAGACTGCCCGGCTGATGCACTGGTGATGATACAGGTCCTGGAGCACATCGTGAACCCCCTGGACTTTGTCGTGGATCTTCTCCGGCGGATACGCCCGCGTCATCTGCTCGTGGCCGTGCCGGCCCACGACACGCTGCTGGGGCGCACGACCGATCCGCTCGTGTGGCCCCCGCATCATGTCACCCTCTGGTCGGCTGGCGCCCTGGCGGCACTGGCAGCACGGCTTTCCGGACGGCTGATTGAGGTGAGTTACGAGCCGCTGACATGGGATCGGTTCCGGGCCGTCGCCGGTGTCCAAGCCGGCGGCCGGCTCGCCGGACTGCCCTCGTCGAGGCATCCGCGCCGTCTGGCACTGGCCTACCGGCTGGGGCGTCTCATGCGATGTGCATGGGCGCGGCGCGCGCACACGGTGTTCGGAGTCATCGCGTTTGGCTCATGAAGCAGTCCATCAACGTCCCCGCTTCGAACGCGGCCGTGCTGGCCGAGGAAGAATATCTCCGCCAGCGGTTGAATCCGATGCCCGGAGACGTCTTTTATCTGCACCTGAGCGACCTTCGTCAGGCGCTCGAGCTTGCCCTCCCACCCGCTGGTGTCCGGGTCCTGGATTACGGCTGCGGCGGATCGCCCTATCGGCCGCTGTTCCAGACGGAGGCCTACCTCCGCGCCGATATTGCCGGTACTCCGGCAATCGATTTCTGCTTTGATGAAAGCTCCCGCATTGCGGCCCCATCGGGGAGCTTTGACTGCGTGCTCTCGACCCAGGTGCTGGAGCATGTCCGCTCGGTCGACATTTATCTTCGCGAATGCCGGCGGCTGCTCGCCTCCGGTGGCCGGCTTGTGCTGACAACCCACGGGACCTTTCAAGACCATGCCTGTCCTCACGATTTCTGGCGGTGGACTGCCGACGGCCTGCGCCTCGCGCTCGAGACCTTTGGGTTCAGGGTCACGAGCCTCTACAAGTTGACCACCGGCCCACGCGCCTTGCTGCACCTGAACGAACAGCTGCAGCCGGCGCTTCTGGTGCATGAGCGGTCCTTCACCGCACTTGGCCTCCGCCTTGGCCGGCTCCTGTATACTCGCGGAAGCCGGCGGCGCCGGCACGTTCTGAGTGATCGCGAGCAGGCGGGAAACAGGGTTGTGCCCGCGGAAACCCAGGGACACTCGCTTTATATCGCGATCCTGGCGGTGGCGGAGCCCGCCTGATCGCAACAAAGTCAGCGCGACCGGAATTTGATGACCAAGGACCCGTCCAAGACCGCCATCATCACCATCGCGACGGGAAATCAGCTGCATCGGGCGCGGGCGTTGATGCGCAGTGCCGCGCAGTGGCATCCCAACAGCCGCCGGTTTGTCTTTCTGGTCGACACGCTACTGCCGGAAGCGATGCGTGCCGACGATCCATTCACGGTCGTGCCGTTGTCCCGCATGGGAGTCGCCGGCTTCCGCAAGCTGGCGTTTGCCCTCGACGCGACGGCGCTTTGTTGCGCGCTGAAGCCCCATGTCGCGCGGCACGCCCTTGAAGCCCTCGGCTGCGAAGGCATCTGCTATTTCGACAGCGACGTGATGCTTTATGGGCCGATCGACGAGATGATTGGGCATCTCGCGGAGCATGAGTTTGTCCTGACTCCGCATACCCTGGGACCGGCCGATTTTTCCGGGCTTCCCGCACCGCGCCATTTCATGCTTTGCGGCGTATTCAACGGGGGAATGTTTGGCATCCGCAATTCACGGCGTTCGCTCGAGTGGCTGGAGTGGTGGGGTCGGGCCATGCTCGACCCACAAAACGTGCAGCCACGCTGGGCCTACGATCAACCCTGGCTGGCTTTTGCCACGGTCTTGCTGCCCTCGCTGGGCATTCTCCGGCACGCCGGCTACAACGTGGCGTACTGGAACCTGGGAGAACGGCCGCTCGCCCGGGATGCCGCAGGCAACTGGCGGGCGGGACGCGACCGGCTCATTGCGTTTCATTTCAGCGCGTACGATGAAGCCACCCCCGGGCAACTGACGCGATCGGGCACCGTGTCGACCTTCCGGACCGACTCCGCCGTGCGCGAACTCATAGGCGATTATGAAGCCACCCTCCGGCAGTGCGCGGGAACCACTCCCTCCCCTGCGTATGGCTTCGGTCGATTCGCGGACGGCAAGCGTCTCACGCCGCAGCAACGCGCATTTTTCCAGGCCCGGATGTGGTCGCTCACGCCTGAAGATGCCGACCCATTCTCGCCTGATTTTGAGATTCCCGGATTTTCCGGTGTGCGACGCCTGTATCGGCTCGGTGACCCTGATACGTCGCTGTTTCGAGCCCTCGGCCGGATGCGCCGCTGGCCGCTGATAGGTCGGATCTTCGCCCGATGAACGGGATTCTGCGCTCAGCCAGTGATCGCATCTGGGCCGCCACCCGCGACCGGCTGGCGGAAATCATCTATGCCAACGGGGGGCTGGGAGACGAACTCATGCTCACTGCGGTCGTCCGGGCAGCGCGCCGCCATGGAGCCCCCCAGCATGTGCTCACCAGCCGACCCGAGGTCTGGGTTGGAAATGACGACCCGCTCAGCGTCCAGACTGGAGTCGAGCGCTGGCACTATGGGGTCCGCCGCGGATGGCTGGGCACCACGATCCGGCATCTCGCGTATGTGAATGGAACGGGACGGCACATCGCCCAGCAAATGGCGGATCACATTGGTGTGGCATTGCCGGTTGACTGGTGCCCGATTCTGAAGCTGGGTTCGCATCATCCGCGGATGGCGCGCCGGCTCGTCGTGCAAAATTCGTGTCGCGGAGCGCTCTATTCCGCCGTCACGAAGGAGTGGCCGCTTGAGCGGTGGCACGGACTTGTTGTCCGGTTGAAGGACGACTTCGAGATTGTGCAGGTGGGCACCCGCCTTGATCCGCCGCTGCCAGGTGTTCAGGATCTCCGCGGTCAGACCAATCTGCGCGAGGTCGCCGGGCTGCTCGCTCAGGCCGCGTGCTTTGTCGGCATGGAATCGGGTTTGATGCACGTGGCAGCAGCCGTTGGCACCCCGGCAGTCATCATTTATGGCGGCAGGAGCAGACCCCAGGAGACCGGATACCCCTTTCACCGTCATCTGGTGCGGCAGCCGTCCTGCGCCGGGTGTGGTTTGAACGACGGATGCCCGCATCAAATGGTCTGCATGGACATCCCGGTCGATGAGTGCGAACGCGCGATCCGCGACGTGCTTGCATCGCGCCAGCCCTAGATCGGTGACGATGCCTCCACCCGTTTCGCTGCTCGTACCGGCTTACAATGCGGAGGCATACCTGCCGCGGCTGGTGGAATCAATGCGGCGGCAAACCACGCCGTTCACCGAATGGTTGCTGTGCGACGACGCGAGCAGTGATCGCACGGCCGGGCTGGCGGCGGAACTTGGGTTCCGCGTCCTTCAGAATCCTGCCAACCTCGGACCTGCCGGCACCCGCAACCGGCTGCTTGCCGCCGCCACCTGTCCGTGGATCCACTTTCAGGATGCCGACGACCTGCTCGAACCGGACTTTCTGGCCTGCCTGGCAGAGGCTACCGGCGAGGCAGACGTCGTCGCCTGCCAGATGAACTGGACCGCCGAGGATACGGGCAGATTGGAAATCGCATGGCGGTACGACCAGGCCGCCCTGGAAGCCGACGCGGTTTCGGCGGCGATCCGCACTCCCATCGGCGTCATCTGTTGTCTCTATCGTGCCGCCACACTTCGGGCCATCGGCGGGTTCGATGAAGGTTTTCGCGGATGGGAGGATGCCGACCTCGGCGTGCGAATGGCCGCGGCCGGGGCGCGTTTCACGATTGTCCCGCAGGTGCTCGCGCGGGGAATCCGCCACGGGAGGGGCGCGAGCAGTGATCGGCGCATGATGTGGGAGTCGCGCACCCGGCTGCTGGAGCGCTATGCGGTGGATTACCCGCACGCGGCTGAAACCATTGGCGCAGTGGCGGAGGAACTTGCAGCTTACCTGCTGGGTTCAGGCCGCGATCCGGATCTGGCGGACCGAGCGATCAAGGTATGCCAGCGAACCGGCCGGGCCGTCCCCACCACGGGGCATCCTGCGCTGCGGCTTGCACGCGCGGTCCTGCCGGCAGGAGTCCTGATGCGACTTCAGGCCGCCCGCCGGCGCTTTGGAGATCCGCGTCCCCAATCATGAGTGCCATGCTGGACAAATTGCTCTCGGCTCTTCGCGTGCGGTGGTTCGCTGCCCACGGAATTCGCATTGGACCCGGATGCCGTCTGGCTGCTGGCGTCGAACTCGCCCGGGGCTGGAGAGAGGGGACCAACGGTCGAATCCAACTCGGTGCGGACTGTGAGCTCGGACGGGGAGCCATTCTCGCGGCTTGGGGCGGCGCAATTTCCATCGGCCGGCATGTCTGGGTTGGTCCAGGGACGGTCATCTACGGTCACGGAGGCATCGAGATCGGCGACGAAACGCTGATTTCGATGCACTGCCGGATCCTTTCTTCGAACCATGCCATGCCCCCGATGGGCGTCGCGATTCGATCCCAGCCAAATGTACTGCTGCCCTCCAGGATTGGTCGCGATGTCTGGCTCGGCGCCGGAGTCACGGTGCTTGGCGGAGTCTCGATTGGGGACGGCTGTATCATTGGCGCCGGAGCCGTGGTCACGAATGACCTGCCGGCGGGAAGCATCGCCATGGGGATTCCGGCCTCAATACGAGGGCAGCGTGCGCCGCGCGGGTGAGGGATCAGGGACATTCGTTGCACCAAGCCCGATTCTCACCCGGAGGTGAAATCGCTGCCGTGCTGCTCACGGCTTTCTGGCTGCTCATGGTCCGCACGGCCATGGAGTGCCCCTGGGGACTGCGGCCTGCGATGTTCGACGGCGGAGTCGAGACGGGAATCCTCTACAATGCCAATGATACGTGGACGTACCTGTCGTGGATACGGCAATATCAGGACGGGGCATGGGGAGCGGAATTGCTTTACACGACGGAGCCACACCCGGCGCTGCTATGGCTCTTCCCGCTCTGGCTGGTTGGCCGCGTGTCGGCAGCGACGGGATTGAATCCGATCGGCGTCTTCAATGTCGCCGGATTCACCGGCGCTCTCGTGGCGGTGTTCTGTTTTCGCCGTGCGACCCGCGCACTCGGTTTCAGCCCGTCGCAGGGCAATTGGGCGACCGTCGTCCTGGTGCTCGGCTCGGGGAGCTCCTGGATCTGGCACGCGGCCCATCTGGCGAATCTGGCCCCCCCGGCCACCGGCGCTGATCTCGGCTATTTTGATCTCTTTCCGTCCGCAACCATCCACATCTATGCCTACCATTCGCTGGGCCTGGCACTGCTCACCGCTCTCTGGTGGTTCACGATAAAGTGCGAAACGGCCGTCCTGCGCGAAGGCGTCTGGAACCGCTGGCTGCCCGCCACCGTGGGCTGCGCCTTGCTGTTGGGCTTCTCCCGCCCCTACGAACCCGCCGCCTTCCTTGCCGCGTACGGACTGAAATCAGCGTGGGTCTGGTCACAGCGGCATCGGGATCCCGGCACCTGGCGCACATGTCGTTTCATGATCAGCGTCCTCGCCTCTACGCTCGGAGCCGGGCTGGCGTGGAACGCCTATGTCGCCGTCCAGCCGATCTGGTCGACCTTCGCCGGACATTCACTCTCACTCGGGAAGAACCGGATCGACTGGCTGGCGGGGTTTGGCGGATTATGGCTTGCCGCCGGTCTGGGAGTACGCCCGCTCTTTCGGCTCGGAGCCCGCATGGCGCTTCTGCCATGTGCCGCAGCGATCCTGATGTTGGTTGTCTTGCTCGTCCTGGACCTGGACCAGTCCAAGCTCGTCAGTGGCCTCTCTGTCGGACTCGCTCTCATGGCCGGATTGGGACTCCACCGCGTTGCGGCCTGGTGCCAGGCCCGGATGCATCCAGTCGCGGCCACAGCTCTTGGTGCGCTGCTCGTCGGCGGCCTGATTGGAACGGGCTCCCTGTTTCTGAACCTGCGGAGCCTGCGTCTGAAGAGACCGCCGCCGATGGACGCCGGGTTATGGCAGGCCGCAGCGGCCATTCCCAAGCTGACCGGAAGCCGGGTCACTACCGTTCTAACCGACGCACTAACGGGCAACGCCTTGCCCGGCCTGCGCGGCGTTCGGGTCTGGGCAGGCCACCTGGCACTAACCCACCGCTATGCGGAAAAGCTGGAAATTTTGCGTGCGGCGGGAATCGATCCCCATTGTCCGTCCGAACCTGAGGTGATCGGTGATCGACTTCAACGACTGCTCGCAGAAGTGCACTTCGACTATGCGCTGCTTGACCGGCATTGCGAGGAATCCATCGGCATGCTGCTGCGCCGCGGCTGGGCCGTCGTGAAGTCCAGCCATGATTGGCGCGTGCTGCGTGCGCCGGGCGAGCCGCCGTCTGAGGTGTCATTGGCGTCACCCACCCCTCCTTGATTTCAGTCGTCATTCCCACGCACCAGCCGGATCCGGCTGTCCTCCGCCGCACGCTCTCCGGGCTGCGCCAGCAATCGCACCCGGCCGCGGATTGGGAGTTGGTCGTGATTGACAATGCCTCCACGCCGCCGGTTTCCGAGACATTCAATCCGGTTCGAAGTCCGGCGGCGACTCGGATCATCCGCGAAGATGTGCTCGGGCTCACCGCCGCGCGGCTGCGCGGATTCCGCGAAACCAGCGGAGACCTGATCATCCTCGTCGATGACGACAACGTGCTCGCTCCCGATTATCTGGCGACAGCGGCCCGTTTCGCCGCGGTGCATCCGGAAGTGGGCGTGTGGGGAGGGCGTTCGCTGCCGGAATATGCCACCACGCCGCCGCGGTGGTTTGCTGCGCTCGGAATTTCCCTCGGATGCCGTGACCTTGGAGATTCCGTTCTCATTGAGCCCCCGCCCACCGGCGGAAAACTCACTGGGTATCCGGCGATGTCGCCCATCGGTGCGGGGATGGTTCTTCGCCGGGCAGTCGCAGATGAATATCGTGCCGCCCTCACGGAGCGCGCCGATGGAGCGGCCATTACCGACCGCCGTGGCGGCTCGCTCAGCTCGGGCGGTGATTGCGACATCGTGCTGACGGCACTCGGACGGGGATGGGCGGTCGCCTACGATCCCGCCCTGCGGCTCGAACATCTAATTCCCGCCGCCCGACTCTCATTCCGTTATCTCAGCCGGATGGCGTACGATTCCAACAAGTCGTGGGTGCAGTTGCTTGCGCTGCATGGCATCAGCCCCTGGCCGCGCATTGATCCGCGCACTGTCCCACTCCGCCAGGCGCGGGCATTCTTCCGACTGCAGGCTTGGAGGGGGCGGCCAGCCTATATCCGGTGGCGGGGCGCCTGCGGAACATTCGCCGGCCAGGCTTCCCTGAAGCCATGATTCGCATCCCTCACCACCGCGACTCCTCTGTCCGCCAGCTTGGTCTCGGGGTCCTGGCCTATAAATGCTTTTACCGGCCCCTGGAAAAATGGCACCGACTGCGCACGCGCGGCCTGGCTTCCACCGCGGCCATGGTCTGGGGCGAGCGGCGGATGCGCCGCGCCGGCGTCCGACTCCCTTCCGCCGCCACCGCCCCTGTCGACGATGGTGCCTGTGCCACATTTCTGACGGGTCATGCGTACTGGTGGCAGACAATCTGGTGTGCCTGGACGCTGGCGTGCCATACCGGCGGCCGGACGCCGCTCGAGATCGTTGATGACGGCTCGCTTCGGCCCGCTGAACTCGCCCACCTGCGACGGCTGTTGCCCGAGGCCAGGTTCGTAACCACGCTCGAAATCGAGGCGCAGCTGCGCGACCGGCTGCCACCGGAAGAATTTCCGCTCATTTGGTTCTATCGCCGCGTGAAACCGATATTCCGGAAGTTCACGGACATCTTCGGGCGGGATGATCAATGGCGGCTGCTGCTCGATTCCGACATGTTGTTCTTTCGACCGCCGGAATGCCTCGAGCAGTGGCTGCGGGAACCCGCTCGCCCGTGCTACATGATCGATGTCCATAACGCCTATGGCTATTCACCCGAACTGATGCGGCGGCTGGCAGGGGCGCCCATCCCCGACCTGGTGAATATTGGGATCTTCGGGTTTACCGGGCGGCTGGTCGACTGGCCAAGAGTGGAACGGTGGCTGAAGGAGCTGATCGAAACCGAGGGGCTGAAATACAATCTCACCCAGGCAATCTCGGCGATGCACCTGGCTGCGCGGCCCTGCCTTGTCCTGCCGGCAGAGGATTACCAGCTGCTGCCGACCCGCCAGCAGGTGGAGCAACCCGCGGCCGTCCTGCAGCATTACGTCGCCGAATCCAAGGAATGGTACCTGCGCACGGGCTGGCGCGTGGCTGCGGAAAGAGCTGGTCTGCGCGCTTCCGGATGAACGTCCCGCTGGCCACCGCAAGCCATGCGCCTACTGGGATGCCCCCCGCCGGGCATACGGCATGGACCTTGCCGGAGCGGCTTAATTTCACGGCCGGATTGGGACTCGTCGCCGGGATACTGGCGGCTTGCATTCACTATCGTGCAGGCCGGCTCATCTCGTTTGATGGGTATCATTATTGCGAATTCGCAAAAATCTATACCTCCACCTGGCCCACGGCCTTCGGGAATCACTGGCCCTGCGGATATCCACTTCTCGGCGGACTGCTTGGAAGGCTCGGTCTGCCGGCCTACGAGGCACTGACCCTCGTCTCGATCGTGTCATTGGCCGGTCTGCTATTCCTCTCAGCCCGGCTCTTGGCCGGGGTTCCCTTCAACCGCGGATTGGTGGTGGCGCTCGCAGTCATGCCGATTGTGAGCATGCAATTGCTCGGGGTGCTGACTGAGCTTCCCTTTGCTTTTGCCTGGCTGGCGCTGGTGGTTGCGCTGGCTGATTGGGAGCGGCCCGCCGCCTGGTGGTGGGCCGGCGCGGCCGCCGTCGCCGGCCTCGCACTGCGCTATGCCGGCGGGCTGGGCCTGATTGTGTTGTGGGCATGGCTGCTGCTCAAGGCACGGCCGCTGCAAGGACGCTCGGCCCTCGCCAACGCCGCCGCAGCGACGGTTGCCACGACCCTCCTTTCGATCGGCCTGCTCTACTGGAACTGGAAGGCCACCGGCCATTTCAGCGGCGCCCCCCGCGCCGCAGAAGGCAATCCCAGCCTCATGACCTGGCTTCATCAGGTCGCGGACATCGGGTGGTCACCCGTCGGCGCGCTGGGACTTGGCGGGGTGCGCCATTGGACCGGCGAAGGTCTCGTGACATTGATTATCGGCGGGATTGTCACGCTCGGGATTCTCGGAATCTGCCTGAGCGGCTGGCACACGCCCCGTCGACCTTGGGCGCCCGCCCTGGCCCTTGGGCTGCTTGTCTATTGGTTCGGGATGACGATTCTGCGGACCGTCGGCGGATTTGATCCGCTCTTCAATGCGCGCACGACAATGCCCGCAGTATTTCCCATCACGATCCTGGCCGTCATTCAGCTCCCTTCACCCCGGCGCCAGCGTGCGTTCGCGGGAACCCTGGTGGTCGGTCTGCTGCTCATCGCCGCAGGTTCGCTGCTGCGCGGCGGAAGCCGGGAAATCGCCGGCGATATCCGGGCGGCGCTGCCGCCACTGCGGGCAAGGATTGGTCCCCTCGACCAGATCGGAATTAACGATCACGCGTTGACACTCACTGGCTATCTTCGCAATCGGGTGGTCCGGGTGTGGCCAGTTCGCGAGACGGGGATTTCCAACCAGCGCTTCCTCGTCATTGCCGGCCGCCCGCGGAATCGTTCCGGCGCTCCAGAGACTGTCAGTTCGGAGTGGCGGAATTTTGCGGCCGATCTCGTCGATCAGGGCCGATACGGCTGGCTACTCGACACGCCAGCGCTGCTCGTGTTGGAAAGGACTTCAACCGCCGTGGGCCGCTGACAACAGGCCACGCGCGCGATCCTTTTCGAACTCGAGAATCCAACCAATATTGTTGGATCAGATCGCCCGCACATCCCGCTACTCTCCCCGGCTGCCGAGGACAAAATAGTTCAACTGCTTTCACGCGACTCGCTTCACGTTGAGCAGCCGTAGGACCGGCAAGCTGGTTGAGCAGCACTCGGGCCACATTGCTCAACGCCCTTCCAGCCCTGGAAGCCCAATGACATCCAAGCCTACATGGTCGGTGATGATTCCCGCATATCGATGCAGTGACTTCCTACCACAATGCCTGCAATCGGTACTCGCTCAGGATATCGGCCCGGATCGCTTGCAGCTTGCAGTCGTCAATGACGATCCCTCAGACCTGCGCTGCAGGGAAGTCGTTCAGACAAATGGTGGCAACGGACGCGTTGAATATTACTGCAACGAGAAAAATCTCGGGGCGGGTGGAAACTTCAATCAATGCCTCGCTCTAGCCACCGGAGATCTCGTGCTTGTATTGCATGGCGACTGTTACCTCCTCCCAGGCTTCATCGAAAAGATCACGTCCCTATCGCTCAACCACCCCTCCGCAGGCATGCTTGCCTGCCGCGCCGTCGGCGTGGATGCAAACGGGACGCGCCTCTGGGACTCATTTCGTTACCCCACCTTTGAACGGTTCACGAAGGACGACTCTCCGATTTGGGAACAACTCCACCTCATGCCCTCGGCGGTAGTGGTTCGCCATGAGGTCTACGACCGCATTGGACGGTTCCGAGAAGACATCGCGAATGGGCAGGACTGGGAAATGTGGAGCCGCGTGATTAGAGACAGTGGCATCATCATGTCTCCCGAGATCCTCGCTGCCTATCGCCAACACACCGAAAGCATAACGGATCGCACGAAGAGAACGGCCCAGAACATCCGCGAATTCGAGCGCCTCTACCGGCACTTCGCCTCTATCCACATAGATTATCCATTGCAGCGGATGCTCACCGGACTAAGCGGCATTGCCTACAGTCAGGCCCTCCAGTTCAAACGCCTTGGCGATCCTCAGGCCTCAGCCGAAAACCTCCGGGCCTGGGCTGAAGTCACGCCTCTTCACGTTCGAATCTGGACTCGGATCAAACAGATTCTCAAACGGGTCCTCGGAAGGACATAGCCATTCCGCTTTGCCCCGATCATGAAGAATAACCTCCGCGATCGCTGGTTCCTTGTGCGCACCGCCTTGACCCGGCGATTCATCTATCCGGACGTCGTGAAGTTCGCGACCGCCTACGGGATTCGCCTGGCGGATGCCGCCGGCAACCTCGACCCCTTCGACCTCGTTGCCCGCGCCTCTGGTGGCGAGCCCGGCGGGCCCGGCTTCGAATCGCTGAGCCAGGAGCGCTTCGACTCCGATCAACCCGCAGCGACCCGGGAATGGTCGTCGGAACCATCGGTCGCCCGCTGCCTCGGCCGGATGGTGGTGGCAATGAACGCACAAACCGTGATTGAGGTGGGCTGCTTCGTCGGCTGGACCACCGCCCATCTTGCGATGGCGCTGCAGCAGCGCGGAGGCGATTGCCAGCTCCATTACGTCGACTCCGATTCCGGCTGCCTCGCGCGCGCGACCCGCAACCTCGAACAATGTGGGCTCACCCAGGGCACCATGCCGCATCGCGGCCTCTCCACCGATCCCGAGTTGCTGGCCAGACTGCCGCCCGTGGCCGACTTGATCTTCATCGACACCACGCACGAGTACCGGCTGACGTGCGCGGAGATTGAGCTGTATTCCCAGCGGTTGTCGCCACGCGGCTGCCTCGCACTCCATGACGCCCTCTCCGCGCCCGGCGTCCGGCAGGCGGTCTGGGAACGGCGCGAGCGGTTTGATATCCATACGATGACCACGGAACGGAGCAACGGCCTGGCGTTCCTGTTTCCGCGCAAGGGCCGCCCATGACCTCCACCCGTGGGTTTGTCTACGTCGCAACCGGTTCCCGGTACCGATCCGAGGCGCGGGAGGCAGCCCGCCGACTGCGTTCGCATCATCCCACCGATCGAATCTGCCTCGTCACCGATCAGGCCGAAGGCGAAGTATTCTGGGACGACCTCGTGCTCCTGGATCAGCCTTGCTTCGGATTTCAGGATAAACTCGCGATGGTGCAGTGTCCCTATGAACGCTTTCTGTTCCTGGACACCGACACGTTGGTCGCCGCACCGCTCGAGGACCTGTTCACCCTGCTCGATCGCTTCGATGTCATCGGCCAGCAGCTGTTCGAAGGCCACGACTATGGACTGACGGATGTGCCGGATGCGTTTCCGGAATTCAACACCGGGGTGCTCGGGTTTCGGCGCAGCGATCGCGTCAGCGAATTTTTCGGGTCATGGCGCAAGTCCTACATGGCCTTCCTCGCGCAAAACACCGCCGGCGCCTATCATTATTCCAACGTGAGCGACCAAAAGAGCTTCCGCTGCGCCCTCTATTTTTCCGGCCTGCGCCATGCCGTGCTCGGGCCGGAATTCAATTTCATTCCCCATCATACCAACCTCGCCTGCAGTGCGGTGAAAATCCTGCATTCGCGGGCGGGCCCGGCTGCCGAGAACCTGCTCGGACGGCTCAATGACTGGTCCGGCACCCGCGCCTATACGCCGGAATTGGACGTCGTGGTCGGAGCGGGCATGCCGGCATCGGAACTGGGCCGCCTCTGGTGGCGGAGCATGGTGGCACTCGCCCGCCGGGCTGGCCGTCGCCTCCTGCCCATGAGCGTGCGGAACGTTCTGCGGAGCCGGGCCAGCATCCGCACCCGGGTCCTGGGCGGCCAATTTTCCGAACACATGCGGCAGGACGAGGCCAAGTGGCAGTCCCCGCCGCCGGAAGCGTGACGCGGCATTCCAGCAATCTCGTGCGGACATGACCCCGCTGGTTTCGATCATCATCCCCTGCCACAACGCCGGCCGCTGGCTGGCCGTGACGCTGGAATCCGCCCTGGCGCAGACCTGGTCGCACTGCGAAGTCATTCTCATCGACGATGGCTCCACCGACAACAGTCATGCCGTGGCGGCCGGCTTCGCACCGCGGGGCGTCCGCGTGGCCCGCCAGCCCAGGCGCGGCGCCAGTGCGGCCCGCAACCATGGGCTCCGGCTGGCCACCGGCTCTTATATCCAGTTTCTCGATGCGGACGATCTCCTGGCGCCCGACAAGATCGGCCTGCAGCTGGCGCACCTGCTCGGCCGCGACGACTCGCTTCTCGCCGCCGGCGCCTGGGCCCGGTTCGAGTCCGATCCGGCCGCGGCGCGATTCACGCCCTGCTCGAACTGGCGCGACCTGACCGGCGTCGAATTCCTCCAATTGCATTACGAGGAGCAGATCATGATGCATCCGGCAGCCTGGCTGGCGCCCCGCTCCCTCCTGGATCGCGCCGGGCCGTGGGATGAAACGCTGACGTTGAACGACGATGGCGAGTATTTCGCGCGGGTCATGCTCGCATCCAAGGGCATTGTATTCTGTCCGGGGGCACGGAGTTATTACCGCTCGAATCTCTCCGGCAGCCTGAGCCGGCGGCAGGATCGCGCCGCGTTGGAATCGCTTTACCGATCCGACGAACGCATGATCGGCTATCTCCTGGAAGCCGATGCCTCCGAGCGGACCCGGGCCGCCGCAGCCCATGCCTGGAAATGGCTGGCCTTCGAACTCTATCCCCACGCACGGGATCTCTCGCGCCAGGCAATGGAGCGCTCCAAGGCGCTGGGGGGCAGTCGCCGGCCTTTTCCAGCCGGAGGCCGCTTTCAACTCGGCTCGCGCCTGCTCGGCTGGCGGCTGGCCAAGCGGCTCTTCTGTTGAAATTGAGCGGGCAAGCTGTCGGGGATCGCGGTGCGCTGCCTCTGCGCGGATACGGTCGATGACGACTGCTGACATCCTCATCATCACCGCCGGCCCGCTTTGCCGGAATCCCCGGCCGGCGAAGGAAGCCCGGACCCTGGCGGCGGCCGGCCATGCCGTCACGGTGCTCGCCGCCGGCGGGGCGGAGCGCTTCGAGGAGGAGGATCGGGGGTTCATGGCGGAGACCGGTATCCGGAAGATTACGACCGGTGGGCCCGCGGCCCGGGGTGCCGCCTGGCATTCGAACCGGCTCGCGACCTGGCTGGCCCGGCGGGCGGTCCGCGCCGGGTTTGACCACCCCCAGGCGTTGGGACCGTATTTCGCCTATCGCCGCGCGCTCCGGGGGCTGCAGCCGCATCTGGCCATCGTCCACACCGAGATCGGACTGGCGATCGGCCGCCACCTCCAGCGCCGGGGCACACTGGTCGCGGCGGATCTCGAGGACTGGCATTCCCGCGATTTGCTGCCCGAGGCCCGCCGGCACCGGCCCATCCAGCTGCTGCAAAGGCTCGAGCAGCACCATCTCCGGCGTTCAGCCTACGCCAGTACGACCTCACTCGCGCTCGCATCGGCCTTGCACCGGAGCTACGGCGGCGAAGAACCGGTTGTCCTGCGGAACACCTTCCCGCTTTCCACTCCGCCGGAAATTCGTCGGCCACGTGAACGCATTTCGCTGGCCTGGTTCTCCCAGACGATCGGGCCCGGCCGTGGGCTCGAGCGGTTCCTGGCGGCATGGAGCCGCACGCGCCGTTCGAGCACGTTGGTACTCATTGGCGACGGGGATCCCCGCTACCACGAAACGCTGAGACAAGGGGTTCCCCTCGCATTGCGGGATTACCTCCGGTTCGAACCCGCCGTGCCTTCCCGCGCCCTGCCGGCAGTCCTGCGCCAGCATGACCTGGGTCTCGCCGTTGAACTGACGGATCCTCCGAGCCGCGATCTGACGATCACCAACAAGGTGTTCCAATATATGGAGGCTGGGCTGGGGCTCATCGCCACGCCCACGACGGGCCAGCGTGAGGTGCTTGCCGAGGCGCCTGCCGCCGGGATCATGAATGATTTCCGCGATCCGGTGGCCGCCGCCGCCGAACTCGACGCCCTTTTGGAACGGCCTGCCCGGATCGCCGCGATGAAGGCGGCGGCGCGAGCCGCGGCCGAGCGAGTTTTTTGTTGGGAACGTGAAGCACCCCGCCTGCTGGCCTCCGTCGCCCGAGCCCTCGCAACACCCGCCCGGACTCCCACCGCCGGGGTTGATCGCTCGTGAAAAAGCTCCTCATCATTTCGCCCCACTTTCCACCGGTCAATGCGCCGGACATGCAACGCGTGCGGCAGGCGCTGCCCTATCTGGCAAAGTGCGGCTGGGAACCCACCATCGTTGCCATTGCTCCGGAATTCGTCGCCGGCGCCACGCTCGATTTCCTGCTGGAGTCCGCCTATCCACCCGGGATCCGGATCGTCCGGGTACGCGGGATACCGCCCGGGCTCACAAAGCCGCTCGGATTCGACAATCTCTGGCTCCGCTGCGGCGCCGCCGTGCGTCGGGCCGCCGAACACCTGCTGGCGACCGAGCGATTCGATGCGGTCCTTTTCAGCACCACCCAGTTCAGCGCCTTCTCGCTCGGTCCGCGCTGGCGCGATCGCTTCGCCGTTCCCTATATCCTCGATTACCAGGATCCCTGGGTAAATGATTATTACCATCGGAGCGGTGTTCCTCCCCCCGGTGGACGGCTCAAGTTTGGCCTGAGCCAGTGGAGTGCACGCCGCCGCGAGCCCCGTGCGGTCGGACACGCCGCCGCCATCCTCAGTGTCTCACCTGCCTATATCGCGGACCTCTGTACGCGCTATCCCACCCTGGATCGCTCCCGGCTCCACGTGCTGCCGTTCGGCGTCGAGCCGGCCGACTTCAGCCTGGCCCTGCGGGAACCGCCGCCGCGCCCGCTGTTCGATTTCACCGACGGTTTCCGCCACGCCGTCTATGTCGGCCGCTGCGTCGCCGGGATGCAACCCGCGCTCCGCGCCTTCTTCCGTGCCTTCCGGCGGCACCAGGAATCCAGCCCAGGCGTCGCCGAACGGTGGCGATTCCATTTCGTCGGCACGGACTACGCCCCGCCGCCGCGGAGCCGGGAATGGGTCTCCCCCCTTGCCCGGGAGGAGGGCGTCGCAGATTTCGTCACTGAACACACCGGCCGCGTGCCTTATTTTGAAGCGTTGTATTATCTGCGGAACGCCGACGCACTCCTCGCCATCGGCTCCGATGATTCCAGCTACAACGCCTCCAAACTCTTCCCTTATCTGCTGGCCCGTCGTCCATTGCTGTTGGTCTTCCACCCGCAGAGCCCGGTCCGCGAACTGTCGGAGCAGGTTGGAAGCGGCATCTTCGTCGGCTGCGCCGGAACCTCCGGGATCACTCCTGCCGCCGCGGAGATCCTTGACCGATGGTTCAACCATCCGGCGTCCTCGACCGTGCCCCCCTTCAATGAAGCCCGCCTTGGCTCCTTCACCGCCGAGGTCCTGACCCGCCGGCTCGCCGGAATTCTCGAACAGAGTCTCGTCGGATGAGCGAACCGATTCCATCCGTGCCGGAAACGGCCCCGCCTGCGCCCGAGCGCCGCCCGATCCCGGTCTCGCGCCGACTCGCACCCCGGCGGCTGTTCAGCCTCGGCGTGGCCGGTCTGGTGGCGGTTCTCGCCTACTATAGCCTGACATCCACCAGCGGCGAACCGCTCCACCTTTACCTGGGATTGCTGATCTTCGTCGGGGCCTCGGCGCCCGCATTGCTCTGGGCGAAACGCGGCGATTACCGTTTTCCCGTCTTCGAGGTGTTCATGCTCACCGGCGTGAACACCTACGCGATTCCATTGCTCAGCGGTCACCGGCATCTTGTCCATTTCAGTGCCGACGATGTGACTGTCGCTGCCATGGGAGTGCTCCTTTTCCAGGTGGTTGCCAATATCGTCTACGCCGCCACTCCGGCGCGCGCACGGACGACCCGGCTCTGGACCAGCGAGGTCATTGCCCGGAACGTCGCCACCTATCTCGAATATGGGATGCTCGTCTCGGCGGCCTACACCGCGGTTACGGAATTCACCGACTGGATACCCCGCGAAATCGAAGGGGTGCTGCGCGCCGTGTGTTTCGGCGTGGGCATCATGGCCACGTTCATCCTGAGCCGGCTGTGGGGACAGGGTCTGCTGCGGCGGGGACAAAAGAATGCATTCCTTGCCCTCTTGATCGTCCAAATCCTGCTGAGCTGGACCAGTCTTTATCTGATCTCCGGCATGTCGATGATGGTCCTGGCATTCCTCGGCTATGTCACTGGAAGTCACCGGCTCCCACTCCTGGCAATGGCGCTCAGCCTGCCGGTGGTGGGAGCGCTTCACACCGGCAAGACGGCCATGCGGGCAATCTACTGGGAGGGGGGTGCATCGAAACCGACCCTCACCCAGTTGCCCGCCTTCTTTTCCGAATGGCTTGGGCACAGCTTCGAGTCGGAGACTCCGGAACAGGTGGAGCAGACCAGCCGGCTCCTGGAGCGCACCTCCCTGATGCACATTCTCTGCCTCGTCGTGACGTACACGCCCGAGCGGCAGCCGTTCCTCGAAGGGGCGACTTACCGATATGTGCCGGGGCAGTTCGTGCCGCGGTTCCTCTGGCCGGAAAAGCCCTTCAGCCACATCGCGACGAACACGCTCTCGATCTATTACGGCCTGCAGGACGAGGCAGCCACCGCCAAGACCACCATCGCGTTCGGGCTCCTGTCCGAGGCCTATGCCAACTACGGCATGTTCGGGCTGGCCCTCGTCGGGGCCGTGTTTGCCTTCTGCTTCAAGAAGATCAGCGGCTGGGCCGCGCGGAGCCCACTGCTTTCCTACCCCGGGCTTTTCCTGATCGTGCTCATGGCCTGGTCATTCCAGTCGGAGCTCACGCTCGCCGCCTGGCTGAGCTCCCTTTACCAGGCCTGCGTGGCCGTGCTGGGCGTGCCGTTCGTTGTTCGCAACCTCCTCGGCCGGTGACCTCGCCCTCCCCCGCCGAAATCCCGTTCCGCCGCCGGCTGGCGGTCGTGCTCTCGCATCCGACGCAGTATTACAGCCCCTGGTTCCGGCAGATCGCCGCCGAGGGAACACGTTGCCTGCGCGTCTTCTACCTCTGGGAATTCGGCGTCACGGCCCGGCGCGATCCCCGGTTCGGGACGACCTTCAAGTGGGATGTCGACCTGCTTTCCGGATACGAGCACGAATTTGTCCCGAACATCGCGCCCGATCCCGGCACGCATCATTTCAATGGGCTCCACAATCCCTCGCTGCCCTCGCGGCTCGCGGCGTGGCAGCCGGATCTCCTGCTGGTGTTCGGCTACAACTGGCGCAGCCACCTGCGCGCCATCCTCTGGGCCCGCCTGCATTCCGTGCCTGTGCTCTTCCGGGGTGATTCCCACTTCCTCGGCCGCGGTCCGCCGCCGCGGTTGCGCCGGCTCGCCTTGCGAATGCTCTTTGCCCAGTTCGCGGGCTGCCTGTTCGTCGGTGCGGCCAATCGCGACTACTTCCGGACGCTGGGCGTTCCCAAGCACCGGCTCTTCTTCGTCCCTCATGCGGTCGACGCCTCGCGCTTCAACCCGCAGGACCCCGCCCTCGCAGACCAGGCCAGCCGCCTGCGCGCCAGTTTGCACCTGACCAGCGCCCGGCGCGTGGTGCTCTTTGCCGGCAAGTTTGTGCCCGACAAGCAGCCGGTGCCCCTGCTCGAGGCTTTCCTGAACCTCGACCCTCCGGACACCGTCCTGATCTTCATCGGCGACGGGCCTGAAAAACCCCGGCTCGTCGATCGTGCATCCGCCGCGCGCCCCGGCACCGTCCACGTGCTCCCGTTCGCCAACCAGTCGGAAATCCCTGCCCGGCTGCTGCTCGCCGACATTCTCGTCCTGCCCTCGTCCGGAAATTATGAAACCTGGGGCCTGATCGTGAACGAGGCCATGCATCTGGGCGTGCCCGCCCTCGTCAGCGATCGCGTGGGTTGCCAGCAGGACCTGGTGACGGACAGCGAAACGGGTTGGGTCTTCCGCGCCAATCAGCCGCACGCCCTCCCCAAGGCGCTCGCCCGAGCCCTCGCGGCGGTGCAGCAGGATCGCGACGGGTTCCGTGCCCGGGTGCTCGCCCGCATCGGCCATTA
Organism: Verrucomicrobiia bacterium; assembly: GCA_011525695.1. Taxonomy (GTDB): domain Bacteria; phylum Verrucomicrobiota; class Verrucomicrobiia; order Opitutales; family Opitutaceae; genus ER46. Next base: position 47,300 of record WYBX01000022.1, on the reverse strand, counting down.
TACCTACGAAGATGCCACGCGCGGACTACTCGCCGCGATCCGCTCCGTCGCTCCTGTCCCATGAAGATCTCGATCGTGATGGGCTATTTCCTGCCGGTTCCGGCCTTGCAGGGTGGATCCACGGAAAAGATCTGGCACCGGCTTGCCGCGCTCATGGCCGAGGCCGGCAATGATGTCACGATCGTCTCGCGCCAGTGGCCCGGGCTGGCCGCACACGAATCCATCGGACGACTCCACCACGCGCGGCTGAAGGGCATGGATCATACCCGCCGGCTTTCCCTCAATCTGGTGCTTGATTTGATCTGGGGATTGCGCGTGGCGCGCAACCTGCCGGCAGCAGACGTGACGGTCTGCAACACCGTATCGCTGCCCGTCTACCTGCGTCATGTCCGTCCGCGCGCCGGTCGGGTCGCCGTCGTCCTCGGCCGGATGCCGAAGGGCCAGAACCGGTTTTATGGAGCGGTGGACACGGTGCTGGCCACCAGCACCGCCGTCGCCGATCGGGTGCGGTTGGAAAACCCGAGCCTCTCCGATCGGATCTTCCAGTTCCCCAATCCCATCGACTGGGAACTCCACCGCGCCTGCTCCCGTCAGGAGCAGCCTGGTCGGATCCTTCATATCGGCTATGTCGGCCGAATCCATCCGGAGAAGGGCCTCGAACAGCTGCTCGAAGCCGCCTGCCGGCTCGCCAGTCGAACGGATCTGCCCGAGTGGCGGGTTTCCCTGGTCGGGCCCGTCGCCGTGACGCAGGGCGGCGGCGGAGACGCCTATCGCGAGCGCCTGGTTCGGACGTATGCCCCAAAACTCGGTGGGCGGCTCGCCATTGAGCCTCCCGTCTTCAACCCCGCGGACCTCGCGCGCCGTTATGGCGACTTCGACATCTTCTGTTACCCCAGCCTGGCCGCGCTCGGCGAAGGCCTGAGCATAGCCCCGATCGAGGCCATGGCAGCGGGAGCCGTCCCCGTGCTCTCGCAGCTGGACTGTTATCGCGACTTGATCGTGCCGGACGTCAATGGATGCCAGTTCAACCACGCCGCTCCCAATCCGGCCGGCGGCCTTGCGGAAATCCTCTTGTCCCTGTTGTCCAACCCCGCTCAACGCCGCGTCCTCGCCATCGCCGCCCAACAGACCGCGCGGCGGTTCGACTACGCCGTCACTGCCCGGGTCCTCCTCGATCATTTTGCGCGGTTGACCGGGAAGACCGCGGCCGAGACTGTCCGATCCTCGTGAGCCCGTCCGAACCGCCCTATCTGGCCCAGGGTTGCGTGACTCCGTATCCGCGGAGTGAAGTCGCGCTGCGTTGCCTGTGGTCGCTGGTGCAGGCCACCTTCTTCCGCTGGAGCCCGCGGCCGTGGCATGGGTTCCGCGTCCGGCTGCTGAAGCTGTTTGGCGCGGAGATTCCCGAACCCGGCCGGGTGGTCGTCTTTCCCACCGCGAGAATCACCTTTCCCTGGAAGCTCACGCTCGCGCCGCGCGCGATGATTGGGCGCAACGTCACCATCTACAATCTGGCCCGGATCACCCTGCAGCGCGGCGCCAATGTGAGCCAGAACTGCCATCTTTGCGCCGGCACCCACGACTTCATGCGCTGGAGCATGCCGCTCGTCACGGCCCCCATTGTCGTGGGCGAGAACGCATGGCTCGGCGCCGATGTCTTTGTCGGGCCCGGCGTCAGCATCGGCGAACTTTGCGTCGTCGGCGCCCGTTCGGTCGTCGTGCGCGATCTTCCGCCCCGCAAGATCTGCGTCGGCCATCCCTGCCGGCCGGTGAAGGATCGGCCCGAGCCGGAGTAGGAACTACGCGACGGGACCAACGGAGTCCCTGGTCCCTGGTCCTCAGTCCCTAGTCCCCTTTTGAAGATCGTCCAAATCGTCCCCAGCCTCGAGGCGCGACACGGTGGGCCGAGCCGTTCCGTGATGCAGTTGAGCCGCGCACTGGCCGGTCTCGGGCATGCGGTGGATCTGTTCGCCACGGAGCCGGGGCCCACGGCAACCTTGAACGATGGCGGCCTCCGGATCACGCGGTTCTCCCGCGGCTGGCCGGACAGAGTGGGCCGCTCCGCACCATTGCGCATGGCGCTCGACCATTCGGAGGCGGAAATCTTTCACCATCATTCGCTCTGGTTGCGGACGCTGCACTATGTCCATCGCCGTGCCGCCCGCAGCGGCGTGTTCGTGCTTTCACCTCGCGGAGCCATGGCAGAGTGGTCATGGAACCGCCACCGCTGCCGGAAGCGGATCGCGTCCGCGCTGATTCACCCCGGGGCGTTCAGTAGCGTCGACGGCTGGCATGCCACCAGCGCCGAGGAGGAGTCGGAGATCCGTGCCCTGGGATTCATCCAGCCCATCTGCGTCGCGCCAAACGGGGTGGCGGCGCCCACGGAGCTCGAGCGCGACGAAGCCCGGCGATACTGGATCGGCCGGTGCCCGGCGGTGGAGTCCCGGCCCGTGGCGGTCTTCTATTCCCGATTCCATCCCAAGAAGCGGGTGCTGGAATTGATCGATCTCTGGCTGGCGACCGGGCCCAATGACTGGTTGCTCCTGCTCGTCGGAATCCCGGAGGACTATACTCCCGAGATGCTGGACCGTTATGTGGATCGGCAGTCGGGCACGGGGCGGATCGCGGCCTTCAGTGGCGTGGATTGCCCGGCACCCTACGCGGTTGCTTCGCTGTTTCTGCTACCGTCGCACAATGAAAATTTCGGGCTGGTGGTGGCCGAGGCACTGGCTCATGGCGTCCCGGCACTCGTGACCGACACCACGCCCTGGAAGGAACTGAACATCCCAGGCCGCGGCTGGTGTGTGCCGTGGAGCGACTATGCAGCCGCGCTGCGAGCCGCCACCGCCGAACCAGCCGGCCAGCTTGCGGAACGGGGGGCCGGCTGTCGCACCTGGGCGCTGGGCGCATTTTCCTGGCGCCACTCCGCCGAGCGGCTCGCCCGGTTTTACGGCCTGCTGCAAGAACGTCGGGGGGAGCGGGCATGATTCCTGTCTTCCCCGCGTCCTCCGCTCGATCCCGGTCCATGGTGTCTCCATCCCCGCTGGGATCGCTGGAGAAACTCACGCTCGTGCACCTGGGGCTGTTCGGCGTCGCGGCCACCTGGGCCTTTGGCGGCAATGCCGACTCCGTGCGCACGCCACTCTGCATCTGGGGCAGCCTCGGCGGGTTGATCCTGATTGCCGCCGTGGCGGACCGGCGCGCCTGGCGCGAACGGGGATTGGGGCCGCTCAAATGGCTCTGGCCGATCCTGGCATTCAACCTCCTGGTGATCGCAGCCACGCTCAACCCCAGTTTCCGCGCCATGGCGTTCGAGGGCGAAACAGTGTACGCCAACACCGGCGGCCGTCCGGGATGGCCGAGCTCCGCCATGCCGGCACTCGCAGTCCAGTCGCTTTGGGCCTTCGATGCGATCTGGATCGCCTGCTTCAACCTCATGCTGGTTGTCCGCCACCGGCGCGGGCTCCGCCGGCTGCTGCTGGTGCTGGTCGCCAATGCGCTCGCGCTTTCGGTCTTTGGCACCGTGCAAAAACTTTCGCGCGCGGAAGGGCTCTTCTTCGATGCCGTGCCCTCGCCGCAGGAATATTTCTTCGCCAGCTTCGTCTATCACAATCACTGGGGCGCGTACCTGCTCCTGCTGCTGGCAGCCAGCCTGGGATTGACCTGGCATTACGCCCGCCGGATCGCGGCCCGCAATTTCCTCCATTCCCCGATCCTCGCCGGCCTCGCGGTCCTGCTGCTCCTGGCGGCCACCATCCCGCTCAGTGGCTCGCGTTCGTCCACCCTCTTTGCCGGGCTGCTGCTTGGCGGCGCCTTTCTCCAATGGATGCGCCAGTTGATCCGCAAGCGCCGTGAATTTCACGAATCCATCCTCCCCCCTGTCCTGGGCACCGCGACCGCCCTGGTCCTGCTGGCCGCGGGCACCTGGTTCGTGGCGGGCGACGTGATCCACCAACGGCTGGAGAAGACGCGCGAACAGGTGGCCACCATGCGCGAACGCGGCACTATCGGCGACCGGGCTCTGCTTTATGCCGACACCTGGCGGATGGCCCGGTCCAAACCCTGGTTCGGCTGGGGGATGGGCTCGTACCCGCATGTGTTCACGCTTTATAACACCAAGCAGCCGGCCGATCGCCTGCCGGTATTCTATCATGATGCCCACAGCGACTGGCTCCAGGCCCTGGCCGAACACGGGATCGCGGGCACTGCGCTCCTTGGCGCCTGTGCCCTGGTGCCTCTCCTCTCGCTCCGCTCCCGAGTCATGAAAGCGCTGATACCACAATACCTGCTGGCCGGATGCGCCCTGGTGGTGCTGTATGCCGCGATTGAGTTCCCGTTCGGGAATTTCGCGGTCGTCCTTTATTGGTGGCTTTGCTTCTTCCTGGCCCTCCAATATGCCCGGCTGACCCGGACACCGGCGGACGCGTCGCCGGCGCCGGCGGCAGGCGCCGCCTCCCCGGCATGAGCCAGCCCGCTCCCATCTCCATCCTCATCCCGGCACGCAATGAGCGTGCGAATCTTCCCGCGTGCCTGGAGTCGTGCCGTTTTGCCGCGGAGGTAGTCGTGGTCGATTCGGGCAGCGATGATGGGACCCAGGAACTCGCCCGCACCTGGGGCGCGCGGGTGGTCGATTTTCGCTGGGACGGTCAGTTGCCAAAGAAGAAGAACTGGGCCCTGGCGAATGTCACCTGGCAGCACGATTGGGTCTTTATCCTGGACGCCGACGAACGGATCACCCCGGAGCTCGCGGCAGAATTGCGCGCGATTGTCGCGCTCCCGCCGGGAGGAGCAAGCGGCTATTATGTCAACCGCCGCTTCTGGTTCCTTGACGGCTGGCTGCGGCACTGCGGCTACTATCCCAGCTGGAACCTTCGCTTCTTCCGCCATGCGCTCGGCCGCTACGAGCAACTGGCCGGTGTCAGCGATACCAATTCCGGGGACAACGAGATCCACGAGCATGTCCTGCTCCAGGGCGAGGCCGGGTATCTCCGGCATGAAATGGAGCATTTTGCGTTTCCGACCATCGCCGTCTGGGTCGAGAAGCATAACCGGTACTCGAGTTGGGAGGCACGGCTGGCCACGTCCCGCACCGGCTCGCGTCAGGCCGCCGATGCCAGCGCGCTCGACCCCGTCCTGGCCCGCAAACGCTGGCTCAAGCACGCCGCGCAGCGGCTGCCATTCCGACCCACGCTCCGTTTCCTTTACCATTACGTGCTGCGCGCCGGCATTCTCGACGGCTACCGCGGCTACGTGTTCTGCCGGCTGATGGCATTCTATGAATTCCTCAGCGTGGCCAAGGCGCGCGAAATCGCGCGCCATCCTCCCTCGCCCGGCAGCCGTTCATGAGGGTCATCTTTCTGAACCGCTTCTACTGGCCGGATGAACCCGCCACCGGCCAACTGCTCACCGATCTGGCGGAGGGACTCGCCGCCGCCGGACACCAGATCACGGTCATCACGAGCCGGGCCGGGAGCACGCTTCCGCGCGAGATGCATCAGGACGTCGAAATTCATCGCGTGCGCGGCACCCGCTGGTCACGGGCTGGGATTCTCACCAAGGCGATCGATCATGGATCCTACCTTGTTTCCGCTCTCATCCGGCTGGGCCGAATCGCCAGCCGCGACACCATCATCGTCGCCATGACGGACCCGCCCTTGCTGGGAATCGGGGCGTGGCTTGTGGCCCGGCTCCGGCACGCGCGCGTCCTCCACTGGGTTCAGGATATCTATCCGGAAATCGCGATCGCCGTGACCGGCCATCGCTGGCTCGCCGGATTGCGTCCGCTGCGCAACCTGGCCTGGCGCCGTTCCGACGGCTGCGTCACCCTGGGGACCGACATGGCATCCGTCCTGCGCGCAGCGGGGGTCGATCCCGGCACATTGCACGTCATTCCCAATCCCGCTCCTGCCGGGCTTTCGTTCCAGGCTGATCCCGCGGATTCCACGCTGCGGAAGGAATGGGATCTTTCCGGAAAATTCGTGGTCGCCTACTCGGGCAATCTCGGGCGGGTGCATGACGTGGAAAGCATCCTGGCTGTTGCCGCCCGGCTCCACGAAGAACCGCGAATCGCGTTCCTCTTCGTCGGCGACGGGCCGCAACGCCCGTCGCTCGAGCAGGCCGCAATGGCCCGGCGGCTGGAAAATGTCCGGTTCTTCCCGCCACAACCGCGGGGACGACTCGATGCCACCCTTGGGCTCGCCGATCTCCACCTGGTCACGCTGCGGGCCGGCTGCGAACGGTATGTGTATCCCAGCAAGTTCCAGGGTGCGCTCGCCGTGGGCCGCCCCGTGCTCTTCCTCGGCCCGCCCGCGTGCGAAATCGCCAGCCTGGTCCGGGAAAACGGACTCGGCGGCGCCTTTGCACCGGACGATGCCGGGACCATTGCCAGCTTCATCCTTTCGCTGGCTCGTGATCCCGCGGCCCTCGCCACCCTGGCTGCGGCGGTCCGGCGCCATGTCGCGGCGCTTCCTTCGCCCGAAGCCCGGCAACTCGCCTGGCAGCACGCAATGGCCGGAGCAACCCCATGAAATCCCGGAATCTGGCCGTCCTGCTGCTGGGCTTCGACGTGATTGCCACGATCGCGGTATTCAATCTCATCGGCTTTCTTCGCGGCGCTCCCAATGCCCAGTTGCTGATTGTCACGCCCCTCCTGGTACCGGCGGCAGTGCTGGTGCTGGCCGTGTACCTGATCGAGGGATACCGGGCGCAGACCGACATGCTGAGCGTCGACTACGCCAGCCTGCATGTGATTGCGCTGGGCGGTGCACTGATCTCCACGCTGCTGCTGACGTACGTCTTTATCCCGACGGGTTACGAACTGCAGTCCAGCCGGCTTGTGATCGCGTTCAGCTACCTGGCGCTTGTGCCGCTCACCCTGGCCTACCGCCGGCTCATCTACCTGCGCCGGATCGCCACCCGCGGTCAGCGGGGCCTCGTCTTCCTCGGCAATGCCGCAAGCTTCCAGGCCTTTCGCGAGGAATCGGCCCGGATGAGTTCAACCCAGCCAATCCTCTTTGCCGAGATCGCCCCCGAACCAGCCGCGGACTTGGACCCGGCGCAACCCGCCGGCCGTCCCATTGCCGCAGTCCTGGACGAGGTCTCTGCCGGCACGCTCAGCATCGAGGCCATCGTGCTGCGCGAAACCGCCGGCGAAATGAATCCCGAGATTTCGCGTCGGCTGATGCAGCTCTATTTTGTCGGAATCCCAACCTACACTCTGGAACGATTTCACCAGGTCTACTGGCGCAAGATCCCGCTCTATCGGCTGAACCAGGCGTGGCTGTTCCAGGAGGGATTCCGCGTCGCCCGCGAGCCGGTCTTTGAACGGCTGAAGCGTGCCAGTGACATCGGCCTGGCGTTCATCGGTCTCCTGCTCGGTGCGCTGCCGGTGGCCGCTGCCGCCATTGCCATCTGGCTGGAGGATCGCGGTCCGGTGTTCTTCACGCAGACACGAATCGGCAAGAACCATGCACCTTTTCGGCTCGTGAAGCTGCGCACCATGCGCACGGCGGCGAGTTCCGCCCGTTATACGGAGCCCAATGACAAGCGGATCACGCGGGTCGGAAGCTTCCTGCGCAAGACCCGGCTGGACGAGCTGCCCCAGCTCTGGAACGTGCTCCGCGGTGAAATGAGCCTCATTGGCCCTCGCGCCGAATGGGACCGACTGGTGGCGGACTACGAACGGGAGATTCCCTGCTACCACTTTCGGCACCTGGTGAAACCCGGGATCACCGGCTGGGCGCAGGTCAACTATCCCTACGGGGCCAGTGTGGACGACACGCTGCGCAAGCTCGAATACGATCTCTATTACATCCGGCATTTCTCCTTCCTGCTGGATGCATCCATCGTACTTAAGACCGTTCACATCATGCTCTTCGGAAGAGGCCGCTGAATGCGCCTGGTGCCTGGAATCAGGATGTTCACCACCCATGGTGCGGATTGCACCCGCTGTTCCGGCCGGTGGAAGGCAACGGCGGCATTGGCGGCCGTGCTCGCCGTGCTGCTTTCGGCGATCGTCTTTGCCCAGCGAGGCCTCGCAGCCTGGCAGGCCAGCGGAGTGCCTCCGGGTGTGGCCGTCACGTCCGGTTTCGAGGAGGAGAGCCTTTATGCGGTGTGGCGGAGTTTGCATGGTGAGCCAATCTATGTGGATGGCGCCCGGCTGCCGTATGCCTCTGCCTATTTCAACTGGCTGTTCTATTCGGCGTACGTCACCGTTCTGAAGCCCGTGGTCACCCCGGGCACCGCCTCGTTGATTCCCCGGGCCGGCCGGATCGTCACCGCAATCGGCGCGATTTCCGGAGCCATCGTGCTCTTTCTTCTGCTGCGGAGAATCCTCGATGGCGCGCTCGGACTGCCCGCTGCAGTGGCCGCTTTCGTCTTCTTCGGTCCGCTCGTCGGATGGTGGGCACATACCGTCCGCCCGGACGTCTGGGCCCTGGCCCTTGAGGCGGGAGCCCTCGCATCTCTCCTCGCCTGGCACCGTGAACGCCCTTGGCGCGCAACACTGGTGAGCCTGGGATGCTTCTATGCTGCGTGGTCCTTCAAACAATCCTACGCGCTGGGGCTCCTCGCCGGAACTCTCTTCCTCGGATCGCATCGGAAATGGCGCCATGCCCTCGCGCTGCTCACCGGCTCCATGCTGCTCTGGGCCGTCACGGCTGCCGCCCTGGGACCCGGTTATCGCGCGGCGCAGCACGGCACGTTTCTGTCCAACACGTTCTACTACGCCCATGGTTGGAACAATCTCCGCAATGCACTGGAAAAGTCGCTGCCGCTCATCGTACTCGCCGTTTGGGCCGGAACCCGCCAGCGAGGGCGGGACCCCCACCCCTCCCCGCTTCCGGAAGACGCCACCCGGCTGGGCTGGATTGGCGTCGCTGTTAGCCTGCCCTTCGCCTTCGCCGCCAGCTGCAAGCTCGGCGCATGGTCGAATTATTTCTTTTCAACCGCGCTTCTGCTGACCCTCGCCGGCGCAGGCGGGTTCAGCCTGCGCCCGTCCCGGGTCGTTTCATCGATCGTCTGTGCAATGATCGCGGTGATGCAACTCGGTGCCAGCTTCGGGTGGGCGGGGCGCGTCCACCTCGACGACGAAACGCGTTTCACCGCGCAGGCGTGGGAGATGTTCCGCTCCCTGCCCGAACCTCGATTTACGTCGGAGAACCGTCTGCAGCTCCCGTGGCTAAATCCCGGTTCGCCCGCGCTCGTACTCGCGTACAATTACGATCAGGAACGGCGTTCGGGAAGACCCTTTGAGCATGGCGGAGTCGGCGGACTCATTGAGCGGGGCTACTTCGCCTCGATGTTGCTGCCGGCCGGGACTGGAGATACCTTCCTCGGTGGCAAACTGGCCCATTATAGCCGCGGCGAAACCGCCTGCGGCCTCACCACCTTCCGACGCATCGAACCCCCGCCTGTTCGTTGACGGCGGCATCGCATTCAACGTGCTGAACCCGCGGAGCGTCGATCTACGCCGGCTCTGAATCGAGTTCCCTGTGCAAGACCTTCCATGAAATACTACGACTTCGTCGTGATCGGCGGAGGCAGTGCCGGGTTCAACGCCGCGCGCGTTGCCGTGGCCTGCGGCCGCCGGACGGCCGTGATCGACGGCGCCCGGGAACTCGGCGGGCTCTGCATCCATCGCGGCTGCATGCCGTCCAAGACGCTGCTCTACATGGCCGAGGTCCTGCATCTGGCCCAAAAGGCCAGCACCTTTGGCCTGAAGGTTTCCACCGCCCGCGCCGACATGAAGGCAATCCACGCCCGCAAGCAGCGGATCATCGCCGAGTTTGCGGACTACCGGGTGAAGGCGCTGGAGTCGGGAAAGTTCGATTTGGTGCGGGCAAATGCCCGGTTTGAAGATGCCAACACACTGATGCTCTCGAACGGGGACCGCGTTCGGGCAAAGCATTTCCTGATCGCGACCGGATCCGTCGTCAGCGTGCCTCCCGTGCCCGGACTGGCCGACGTGAAGTATTGGACGAGTGACGATGTGCTCGACCTGGATTTCATCCCGTCGAGCGTGCTCGTGCTGGGCGGCGGGATCGTGGCCTGCGAACTTGCCCAGTTTCTCAACCGGATCGGGTCGAGGGTCACACTGGTGCAACGCAGTCCGCATGTCCTCCGGGATCATTCCGCAGAAGCGTCATCCGTCGTGGAGCAGGCGCTCCGCGACGAGGGCATCGAGCTCTTCACCGACACGCAATTGCAGCGCGTCAGCCAGCATCCGCGCGGGTTCACGGTGGAGTTCCTCCATCAGGGAAAGACGATTCGCCGCCGCGCGGCGCACCTGCTCAACGCCCTCGGCCGCCAGGCCAACACCGCGGAACTGAACCTCGCCGCCGCTGGCGTCAGCATGCGATCCAATGGACAGGTGTGCACGAACCGCTGGCAGCAGTGCGACGTCCCGCACATCTATGCCGCCGGGGACTGCGCCGGTCCGTTTGAGATTGTCCACATTGCGATTCAGCAGGGCGAACTTGCGGCGCGACACTCCGCGGGGGTCACCGGGCTGAAGCCGGTCAATTATTCGCTGCTGCTCAATGTCGTCTTCACCGATCCGCAACTGGCCGCGATCGGGCGATCACAACGGGATCTCGAAGCCCACAAGATCCCGTATCTTGCCGCCGACTACCCCTTCAACGATCACGGCAAATCCATCCTGATGGACGCCAATTACGGCCATGTGAAGGTGCTGGTCGAACCGAACCGCGGCCGGATCCTCGGGGCGGAGATTGTCGGCAAGGATGCCGGCGAATTGATTCATGCCTTCAGCGGGCCGCTGGCAATGAAGGCCACGGTCTTCGATCTGCTTCGGGCCCCGTGGTACCATCCCACCCTGGCTGAAATCATCACTTATCCGCTCGAGGAACTCGCGGAAAAGATTGCCCAGGTTCGCGAACAGGCCCCGCCACCGCGCAAACGGCGCCACCCCGGCCGGCGCGCGTAGTGTGTCCCTGATTGTCATAAATAAACGCCCGAGCTTCGCAGGGACGCAAATTCGCCGGTTCCGCCCGATGTCCCAAGCCCCTCGGGGGGCCCAAAGGGCACCCGGATGCTCAATCGAACCTCCTGCTGTGCGCAGTCCCTTGGACTCATCTTCCGCGAAAATGCTGGCGGCATTTTCGATTAGCAGCGTGTCACCGATGAGTCGTCATTCCGAGGTTACACGTTCGGAATTTCCAAGTTCGACACGCTGCTAGCGGCGATCGCCAGCAGATCCGGCAGCTCCACGCGCTTTTCATAAAGCGCCTTGCCGACGATCACCCCATCCAGATTGGAGTAACGGCGCGCGAGCTGTGCCAGGTTCACGACATCCTCCCGCCGGCTCACGCCGCCGCTGGCAATCACGCGAAAGGAACCCGCTGCCAGCATCGCCTCCTGCGCGGGGAGGTTCGGGCCGGTCAGCATCCCGTCCGTCCCGATGTCGGTGTGAATCAGGGTCCGGACGCCCAGGGCGTCCATCCGTTTCGCGAGGGCCAGGGCGGTGACTTCCGACGTCGCCACCCAGCCCTTCACCGCGACACGTCCATTCTTCGCGTCGATTCCTACGGCGATTTTGTCGCCGAACGCCTGGACGAGTTCAGCGACAAACGTCTCGCTTTCCGCCGCGCGAGTGCCGATCACCACCCGGCTGATGCCGGCGCCCAGCGCCCGTTCCACGGCGGCCCGCGTACGCAGCCCACCCCCGAGTTGAACCTTCATCCCGATTGCGGCGATGGCCTCCACGGCACGCAGGTTCTGCGGCTCGCCCGAAAACGCCCCGTCGAGATCCACGACGTGGACCCAGCCGCTCCCTGCAGCGCGGAACTGCACCGCCACCTCCGCCGGGTTTTCCGCATAAACGGTCTCCTGATCGGCACGGCCCTGGATCAGCCGCACACACCGGCCGCCCTTGAGATCAATGGCTGGATAAATGGTCATGGGGTCAGCCAGTCAGGGAGTCAGCGACCAGGACGCAATGCTCTTCAACGAAAAGGACCCTCGAAAGTCTCCCGGGCTTTCAGCCCTCGGGATAGCGGGGCCAAACGAAACCCTGGGCCGATGGCCAAACTTTTCTACACACCTGCCAAAAATGTGAATCGGAACGCATTTCGCCGGTTAGAAACCGGCGCCACCCCCGGCAGCCGCACGCACCAATGATCTCCGAACCCGCTCTCGGGCTGGCCGCACGTAGCGCCGCGTCTCCGACCGGCGAAACGCAATTCGAATTGCACTCTCTTTTACCCCCTTCGACCTGTGCGGTGCGCCTACTGTGATTGATGCGCCCGGTCAGGCCGATTGCATTCGCGACGGAGGCGGAGCCTGGTCGGAGCAAATGCGTGCGAGAGGCTTCTACCGCAGTTGGGCCCACTGACCGCGCTTCAGGCTGCGGAGAATCGGAGACCCCGGAGGCAGCTTGTCAGGATCGAGGAAATTGACATCGAAGTGCCAGTTGCGCGCCGGGGCGTTGTAATAGATCCCGGTATTCTGCCAGGGCGCGGTGGCCTGCCTGCTTTCATACAGATTGATGATGGATCCATAGTACGTCAGCCGCTTGCCGGACCAATCCTCCTGCAGCCGGATGTAATTCTCCACGCCACCACTGTAGGCGGAACCATTCGATGCGACGATGCCCGAAATCAGCGCGGCATTGATCGTCGTGTTCGACGCGTCCCGTGCGTTGTAGTTGGACACTGCGTTGTAGTTTCCTGACACCCAGTTCGCTGACACCACCGTTACGGCATCCGCCATGATCGCGGCCGGTTGGACCGTGTAGCCTGCGACGGCATTGGCTGCCGACAGATCCGTACCGCTGTTCACCGGCGGCGAACCGCCTGTGTTGTAGTCGCCGACAACATAGACCGGGTTCTGGCTGATGATGGTAAGTCCTGCCTGAGGGCTGTCCGATTGGGTTCCATCCGGAAGTCGGGAACCATTGAGGAGTTTCACGCCCGCGCGCGATGTCCCACTGTCGGCCACATAAAGAATGCCGTTCCAAAATGACTTGCCCCGCAATTCCTCGGGAATCGGCTGGTTCTTCAGGGCTGCCGGCACTGAACTGTTGTTGGGCCAGCGGTTGGAGTTCGGGATGTTCCGCGGCAGGCCACCGGCACTGTAGGCAGCCGTCACCCTTGTGATGTCGACATCTGTCGTCGGAATCGTGGCCGACTCTCGAAAGTCGACCATCGTGCCGGTGGATACCAGCAACTGAAGGACCCCGGCGAGAGGATCGGCGGAGGGGATCCGTGTACCATCCGCCGTGAGAAAATCATGCCCCGTGCCGGTACGCAGGATTTTCAGCCCGGCCTTGTTGTAGCCCCGGGTCTCCGCATTGGCGTCGGAATGAAGGTAGTCGGGTATCTCGATGAGCTCTCGCGGACCATCATTGTTGTTGTTGCCGTCCGACGTATCCTGGTTGATGGCACCCGGAGGATCCTCGCGCGTCGTCGAGATCGGCTCTCCCTTGTTGTAACTGATGTTGCTTCCCGGGCTGCCCGGGGCCCGGGGATCCAGCGGGTGATATTCGTTGACCAGCCCGTCGACATTGCTGACGTAGTCCGTGAACGTGATGCTCGCGGAGGTGCCCGTGTAGATCCTGCCATTCGAGTGGACGCGCCCCCCGACGACGAATCTTGCTCCGGGAAAGAGCTCCATATCCTTGTCATAGAAGATCGCGTACTGGAACAGTGGAGTCAGGACGTACGACCACTCGCGCTGCAATTGGACCGCCACGGGTTCCGCCATGGTGGGCACGGTGCGCTCAAACTCCACCACGCTCAGGAATTTGTAGCTGCCCTTTGCCGGATTGAATCCGGAATGCCGAGCAACCACCTCGTTGTTTTCAAGCGGAACGGTCAGGAATGCCTTCCAGGCATACCCCTCACTCGCTGGAAACACATCGGTGGGTGCAGTCGACAGGTTCGTCGCCGTCGTCGTCTCGGCGATATCGGGCAGCGCCGTGCTGTCCTGGCTCACGAGGGTGTACAGGGCGGAGTACGCCTGCTCAGCCGCATACTCCCCCGCATAGAGCGCCTCGGTCCTCAGGCTGCTGCGTCGCTCGAGCTTGGCGGACTGCGAGACATACGTGATCAGCCCGGCCAGGACGGTGCACATCACGGTGGAAAGAATGAGCACCGTCAGCAGCGCGCTTCCGCGCTGCCCGTATTTGCGAGATCGCACAAAATCGCCGGGAACATGTTTCATGGGATCAGTGGGTCGGTTCGGGTAAAGACCGTGGTCTGGGCACCCTGCACGGTCCGCCCGGAGGTGCTGCCAGCCGGAATCCGCTGCAGGTTGATCGAGACGGCGCGTTCGGTCACGATGAACGGCACGGAGACGGCGCTGCTGGCGTCCGCCGGGTTGGATAACGGTGAGGGATCGATTTCACGGGCCAGGACGGCGTAACGGGTGAGATCGCGGTGATCGGGATAGTGGCGGAGCTCACCATCCGCCTGCAGGATGAACCGGTGCCGTCGCCCCGCCGTCGCCGCGATCCGGGTGCCATTCGGAACGTCGACCCCGAGGTCGCTCGTGAGAGTAAGGGTCTTGTTCCCGGGGTTGTTGCTGATATTCCTGATTTCGCGGGTGACCTGCGCCCCATAGGCGGTCGCCGGTATCGTGATCTCGTCACCGGCTGAAAATACATCGTTCAAATCGATGGTCGGTAGATCGGCGGCCGTTGCGAAATAGGCCGCCAGGCCCGACGTCGATACCGAGCCGGCCGGCCGGCCGAACCCTGCAAACACGGAGGTGCTCACCGCCGAGCCTGCCACATTTGAAATGTGCAGCATCCTCTGGTTGGACTTGCTGCCCTTGACGTCATGCAGGACGTCAATCCAGGTGGTCGCGAGCACCGTGGCATACCCCAGGTCCCTCGGGGCGACCAGCAGTTCCAGCCCGCCCGACTGGACCACGGGTGGCTGCGGCGCACTGCGTACCACCTGCGAGATCACGTCCGTCGCATGCCGCAGCTCCGCCGCCCCCTTCAGGACGGCATCGGTATGATGTACGCGCTTCAGGACGGCAACGAAGGC
Organism: Verrucomicrobiia bacterium; assembly: GCA_011525695.1. Taxonomy (GTDB): domain Bacteria; phylum Verrucomicrobiota; class Verrucomicrobiia; order Opitutales; family Opitutaceae; genus ER46. The sequence continues at coordinate 32,292 of WYBX01000022.1, read as the reverse complement.
GACCAAGGCCACTCCCATGGCGAGGCCGAATATCGTCATCGCCACCAGCACTTCGAGCAGTGAAAACGCGCGATGCGGCACAATCCCGCCGGATGCGCACTTCGGGAGCGCTGGGTGAGAGGCACTGGAGCCTGGCGTCTTCATCACCGTTACGCGGTTCAGCGGGCTCGAAACAGCGGGCAGACCACCGAATAAGCCCTGCCCTGCCAGGTCCACTCCACCTCGACACGCAACGCACGGCTCGTCTCGGTTGAATCGATTTCGACCACGCGACGCGTAAAATTCACGCGGGCTCCACTGCCGTCTGCCGGCGGCGTGAAGCGCGGCTGGGCACCGGGAAGGAATGTCGTCCGGACCGAGCTCGTGATGGACTCGTCCGGGGAAGCGACAAATCCGGCATAACCCCCTCCCAGCAATTGCTCGGCCTCCTCCTGAAGCAGCCGGTGAGCCTCGCTTTGGATCGCCGAGTGAAGTGCCCACCTCGACATCGTGCTCAGCCCGGCAAACACGGAAATGCAAACACTCGAAACCACCAGAAGTGCTATCATCACTTCGGGAAGTGTCAGGCCACCGTCCTTCCGGGAAATTCCGGGAAGGCAGGTTTCGAGAACCGGACGCCTGCGGCTCATGCTGGAATCCTATATGTGGATGCCGGTCGGATGGCGAGACTATGCACTTCGGCGAGAGGGAAGCAGTCTCCTTTTCACACTCCTTTTGCCAATGCGGCCCCACTCGGGCCGGTCTCCGGAGATTTCAAGGACCTGATACGGAATGCACCATCACCGTTCTGCAGTGGAGATCGGAGACTGCGATCTTTGCGGTTGGCGCAACGCGCGGTTCCACCATGCTGCCCGAATGCCGACTTACAAGGTCCCCGCCTTCCTGGCCGAACTGCTCCACGCCCGGTCGCCCTCCGGCTACGAGGCCGAGGCGCAGGCCGTCTACGACCGCCACGTCAAGCCCGCCGCCGACACCTATGCCAAGGATGCGCTGGGCAACCGGCTCGCCACCCTCAATCCCAAGGGCGATCCCGTCCTCATGCTGGCCGGCCACATCGATGAACTCGGGCTCATCATCACCTACGTCAACAAGGACGGCTTCCTGTACTTCGACACCATCGGCGGCCATGACCTGAGCATCATCTCCGGCCGGCGCGTCATCATCCAGACCGCGGCCGGCATCGTGAAGGGCGTCACCGGCAAGCGGGCGATTCACCTCATGGAGGAGGAGGATCGCAAGAAGGTGCCGAAGAAGCACGAGATCTGGATCGATATCGGCGCGCGCTCCAAGGACGAGGCCCTCGAGCGGATCAGCATCGGCGACGTGGCGACCTACGATCACGAGCTGGAGCTGTTCAACGGCAGCATCGGCACGGCCCGGGCGTTCGACAACAAGGTGGGCGCCTATGTGGTGGGCGAGACGATGATCCGGCTTTCCCGCGAAAAGAAGCCGCTGGCCGCCAAAGTCGTGAGTGTCGCCACTGCGCAGGAGGAAATCGGAGTCCGCGGCGCCACCACGGCCACCTACCTCGCCGACCCGCACATCGCCGTCGCCGTGGATGTCGGCCATGCGACGGACCACCCCGACTGCGACAACCGGAAATATGGCGAGACGAAGCTGGGCGGCGGCCCGATCATCTGCCGCGGCGCCAACATCAATCCGAGGATTTACGAGCGGCTCGTGCGCGCGGCGAAGAAGCTGAAGCTCCCCTACCAGCTCGAGGCCGACCCGCGGCCGACCGGCACCGACGCCCGCGCCATCCAGATGGGCCGCGGCGGGGTCGCCACCGGTCTCGTCAGCATTCCCCTGCGCTACATGCATACGCCCAGCGAGGTCGTTGACCTCGAGGATGTGGAGCGTTGCGTGCAGCTGCTCGTCGAGTTCGCCAAGGGGCTCGACAAGGGCGACTACGCCCACTGGTAGGTTCTCGCGGCGCGAAAACCTTGTGGGGTTTTCCTGGCAAGCTGGCTATTCGACGCTGAACCGGATCCTGCCCTCGTAACGACCGTCGGCTTTCCTGGCCTGCGCCGCCGGACCGGAAACCTCGGGTATCCGGAACTTGGATCCCATTCCGGGGATCGCATGCAGCCATGATACATCGCCGGACGGGAAATCGACCGTGGTCTGGAAATGCGTGATCCGTGGCGTGCCGACCCGCAGATACGAACCCGGCGTCAATGCGGTCATCGTCACCGGCCCTGCATCCGTGTCCAGTGTCGCCCACCGCACCCCGGCAAAGATTCCATCGAATTCCGGATAGTGCCACGTCGTGCCGGGCTGCTGGGCGTGCCGCACCGTCTCATGGATTCCAAGCCAGGTGCCGCGCAGCCGGTTCTGCCAGACACGATACGGCCCCTCGCCCAGCCAGCGCAGGCCCTTCATCTGCTCCTCCGGATGATCGAACGTGATGCCGTGATACACCATCTCCCCTTGAAGCTCGTAGGCGTAGTCGAGTTGGAGCCCCGCGGCCGACAGCGACCAGCGATGCCGCTCGAGCCCGCCGGCCCCGCGCGCCTCGACCCATGCGACCGTCCCGTCCTTGCCCGGCTCGGTGCCACTCGTCACTACGGCAAGCCCAGGAGCGACGTTGGGAAATCGCGCCGGCGTCCAGCCCAGTCGCACGACCCGGAGCTCTCCTGGTTTCCCATCCGAACGGAGCACATTTGAAATCCTGACGGCTTTCACGGGCTGCGGCGGAAACTCATACCGCGTCCCATCCCCCGGCCGGCGGGTGCCGTCAAATACCGTCTTCCAAGCCGTGCCGTCCGACGAGAGCTCGAGCTTGAAACCGCCGAACGGCACGCCCCGGAGGTTTTCGAATTGGATCTCGATGAGATTGGCCATCTGCGGGACCGCCAGCCTCCGGATCCCATCGGCCCGGAGCTCCGCCCCAGCCTGCCATTCATGCCAAGTGACCTCGCCGGAGGAAGCCGGGCGGGCAAACGCCAACCGCGGTCCGTTGCCGAGGGCGAGTTTGCGGTTGCCATGGCTCACCGCCACCAGCAGCCCATTGCCGGCATCGATGGTGGCAGTGGTGGCGCCCGCAATCAGCCGAATCTCATTGCCTGCGGTCTCGATCCTGGCCGCAACTCCGGGTTTTTGGGGTAACGCCCGGGTCCGCTCGTCCAGTGCCGGAGTGGCCCATGACCAGCGCCAGAGTTCCATGCCCCGATGATCGGTTGCGGTCAGATAAAGAACATCGGCCTCCCGCCAGTCTGCTGGCAGTGAAAGCCGGAGTCGGCCGGTCTCGCCCGGCGCCACCTCCGGTGCTGCCGCCGCGCCCCGCGCCACGATTGCCGGTCCCATTCCCGCGAGCCGTGCCAACTGCCATTCGAATCGGCACTGCGAAAGCGACGTGAAGTCATAACGATTGTGCACGACAAGCGTGCCGTCGAAATCGGCATCGATCCGCGGCGGCTCGATCTGGACCGGCGACCACACGTCACGGATTGTGTAATAGCTGCCCTCCCGCTCGTGTCGCGGGCCGAGGATGCCATCGGCGGCAAACGTGCTGAAGACATCGACCCGGCCACCCTCATCCGTCCGCACGATCCCCTCGTCGGCCAGCATCCAGATGAAGGCGCCCGCGCCGAACCTCGAATCGCGGATCGCGCCCCAGTAGTCCTCCAGCCCGGACCCGGCACCGCCGTCAAACATGGCATGCAGGATCTCGGTGGGCATGACCAGGTTTGGTCCCTGCAGCCGCCGTGCATGGTCGCTGAAGGCCGTGTAGTGCTTCGTGTCCAGCCCGCTGAAGACATGGGACGGGTGCAGCACCGGCCGCTGCCGCGGGTCGTGGAGCGCGAACTCACCATCGAGATCGCGATTCCAGCCGCGCTCATTGCCATTGTCCCAGAAAAGGATGCTGGGGTGGTTCACGTCGCGTTCCACCATCTCGCGCACCAGCAGCCGGCCGACCACGGTGTCGTGCGGGTGCTGCCAGCCGCTCAGCTCGTCGAGCACGTAGAGTCCCAGCTCGTCGCAGGCCTCCAGGAACGCCTCGTCGGGCGGATAATGCGACATCCTGACCGCATTCATGTTCATCGACTGGATGAGCCGGACATCCGCATAACAATCCTCGCGCGTGAGCGACCGACCGGTGTCAGGCCGGAAGCTGTGGCGGTTCACGCCCTTGAGCAGGATCCGCCGGCCATTGAGGAAGAGCCCCTCGCCTTGCCGGACCTCGAAGGTCCGAAACCCGAACCGCCGGTCCACCACATGGAGTTCCTCGTCTCCGCGAAATCGCGTCACTCTCATCGTGTAAAGGTGCGGCGTCTCGGCCGTCCACAGTCGCGGCGCCTCGAACTGCGTCGCCAGGCGGACCCGGCCGGCGCCCCCGCCGGGCAGGGCCAGCCCGAATGGCCGCCCGAACGGTTGTCCTTCCGAGTCGAATACCTGGGCGTGAAGCCGCTCGGGGGCATGATCTGGCGTCTCCCGCTCCGGCCCCACGTGGTCCGGCGGCGCGGTCATCATCACATCCGCGGTGAGTGTGCCGTCCGCGAGCGCGTTGATTGCGACATGCTCAATCGAGAAACGCGGAACCGCCTCCAGCCACACGGGACGGTAGATTCCACCGAAAACCCAGTAATCACCACTGCGCTCGGCCCGCTCCGTGTCCGCGTTGGCGGACACCTTGGCGACGTCGACTTCGAGCACGTTGTCCGCGTCCGGTTTGAGCAAGCCCGTGACGTCGTAGCGGAACCGGGTGAACCCGCCCTGGTGCACCGGTCCCGCCGATCGGCCGTTCACCTTCACGTCGGCATCGGTCATCACTCCATCGAACACGAGCCAGATCCGCCGGTCCTGCCAGTCCGCCGGAACCCGAAAGCTCGTCCGGTACCGGCCATGCTCATCACCCTTGTCCTGTTCCTGCCCGTAATTGTAGGTCCCGAACCCGTGCAGTTCCCAGTGGGATGGCACTGGAATCTTCGCCGCCTCACCGGCACGGCGCCCGCCCGTGACGGAGAATTCCCACGGCACGGCATCTTCAGGCCCATGGCCCGAGAGATAATGTCGCTCCGTCCGCGGCTCCGCCGCAGAGACAAACGACGCCACGATGGCCATTGCGGCTCCGGTGGCGAACCCGCGCCATTTCCACCCAGCTGGTGAGCTCATGAACGATGAGTCCAGCCCGGTTGCTTCACCGAGGAAAGCACGAACGGAAAATGCCTCCGGCATTTTCAAAGCCTGTCGGCGCATTCCGCGATCCAGTCACTTTTGCCCGTCGGACAACCTAAAATCGACAGGCTCTCAGGCGGCGTCCTGCTTCGGCTCCACCTTCGGGGCCCGCCGGAGCACCGGCTTGCGACGGCCGGCCACAACGCCCGCATCGATCACCACTTCAGTCACATCGTCGCGTTGCGGCAGGTCGTACATGACCTCGAGCATGAGGCTTTCCATGATCGAGCGGAGCGCGCGCGCACCGGTCTTGAGTTCAATCGCCCGGCCCGCAATGGCCTTGATCGCATCGGACGTGAGCTTCAGCCGCACGCCGTCCATCGCGAACAGTTTCGAGTACTGCTTCACCATCGCGTTCTTCGTCCGCAGCAGAATCTTCTCCAGATCGGCGGCCGCCAGCTGATCCAGCACCGAGACGACCGGCAGCCGGCCGATGAACTCGGGAATCATCCCGAACCGGATCATGTCCTCCGGCGCCAGCGCGCGCATCATCTCTTCCGGCTTCAGCGCCTGCTCAGCTTGTGCGCGGATCGAGGAAAAGCCGAGGCTGCGCTGGCCGAGCCGGCGCTGCACGATGCTGTCGAGTCCCACGAACGCCCCCCCGCAGACAAACAGGATGTTCGCCGTGTTGATCTGGATGTATTCCTGGTTCGGATGCTTGCGGCCGCCCTGCGGCGGAACGTTGCAGACGGTGCCCTCCAGGATCTTGAGCAGCGCCTGCTGCACGCCCTCGCCGGAAACATCGCGCGTGATCGAGACGTTCTCCGTCTTCCGGCCAATCTTGTCGATCTCGTCGATGTAGATGATCCCGCATTCGGCCTTCTTCACGTCGTAGTTGGCCGATTGCAGCAGCCGCAGGACGACGTTCTCGACGTCCTCGCCGACATAGCCGGCCTCCGTCAGCGTGGTCGCATCGGAAATGGCGAACGGGACATCGAGGATCCGGGCCAGGGTGCGCGCGAGCAGCGTCTTGCCGGAACCCGTGGGCCCGACCAGCAGGATGTTGCTCTTCTCCACCTCGACGTCGGTGAACTCCGGGGAAATCGCCGCCGGGTCCTTCGTCTGCCCGGAATCGAACATCAGCCGCTTGTAATGATTGTAGACCGCGACCGAGAGCACCTTCTTGGCGTGATCCTGGCCGATCACATAATCGTCCAGCGCCTTCTTGATTTCGCTGGGCTTGACCAGCCGGAAGGCCGGCTTCGCATCCGCCGCTGGCGCCTTCACCTCGCGATCGATGATCGTCTTGCAGACGTTGACGCACGAGTCGCAGATGTAGACGCCCGGTCCCGCGATGATCTTCTTCACTTCCGCCTGCGACTTGCCGCAGAAGGAGCAGAGGGTCATGCGCGCGGATTTGGCCATGGCGCAAGGGTGCCCGCGGGGTGGAACGAGTCGAGAACGGAGTTGCTGGCAACGCCGGCCGCGTTCAGGCCGCGGCGGTCTGCACCGCAGTCTGCGCCTCGCGGGTGGACACCACCACGTGATCCACGATCCCGTAATCCTTCGCCTCCTGGGCGCTGAGATAGTAGTCGCGATCCGAGTCCTTCTCGATCTGCTCCGGGGTCTTGCCCGTGTGGCGCGAGAGCGCCTCGTTCAGGGTCTTGCGCCACCGCAGGATCTCCCGGGCCGCAATCGCGATATCGGCCGCCTGACCGCCCGCCCCGCCGCTCGGCTGGTGAATCATCACCCGGCTGTTCGGCAGCGCGAACCGCTTGCCCTTCGTGCCCGCCGCGAGCAGCACCGTGCTCATGCTGGCGGCCATCCCGATGCAGTACGTGACGATGTCGCACTGCAGGAAATTCATCGTGTCATAGATCGCCATCCCGCCCGTGACCACCCCACCGGGCGAGTTGATGTAAAGATGGATGTCCTTCTTCGCATCCTCCATCTGCAGGAACAACATCTGCGCAATCACCACGTTGGCCACCCCGTCGTCGATCGGACTCCCGATGAAGACGATGCGGTCCTTCAGGAGACGCGAGTAGATGTCCATGGACCGCTCGCCGCGGCCGGTGTTTTCAAGGACGATGGGAACGTAATAGCTGCTCACGTGGTGGGAAACGATTGGTGGCTTAGGCCTTGGGCTGGACCGTCGTGACGGTAGCTTTCGACACCAGAAAATCAACCGACTTGTCGAAAATGATGGATTGCTGCACCGAGCGCAGCTGCTCGCGATCCGCCGCGAGGTTCTTCGCCAGCTTGTCCGGCTTCTGTCCCGACCGCATGGCCTCCCGATAGAGGTAATTGTTGATATCGTCGTCGGTGACCTCGATTTTTTCCTGCTCCGCGATCCGCGCCAGGATGAGTTGGAGCTTCACCCGACCGGTGGCAGCCTTCCGGGCGCCCTCGAAGAGTTCCTTCTTGTCCTTTTCGAACTGCTCGGCGGGGACGCCGCGGCGCATGTTTTCCTCGATGAAGTTGCGGAGTACCCCCTGGGTCTCGGCCTCCACCAGCGAATCCGGCACGGGAAAGTCCACCTTGGCCGCCAGTTGTTCGGTCACCTGGCGGCGCTGCGCCGTCCGATTCTGATACTCCTTCTGCATCTTCAGGTTTGCCCGCACCTGGTTCTGCAATCCGGCGAGATCGTCGACCTGTTGCGCCTTGAAGAACTCGGCATCGAGCGCGGGCAGCACCCGCTCCCGAATCTCCTGGACCTCGACCGCGTAGGTGGCCGTCTTCCCGGCGAGCGCGGGCACGGCGGCAAAGTCCGGCGGAAACACGATCGTCACGTCCTTCTTTTCCCCCGGCTTCAATCCGGTCAGCTGCTTGCCCAGACCCGGAATCACGCCCTCGTTCGTCCCCTCCACCTCTTCCCACGTCTGCGGGACCTTGCCGTAGAGCTGCTTGTCCGGCACCAGCTCCGCAATCGGCTTGCCGTCCAGGGTGCCTTCATACGACAGCTTCACATAGTCGCCCTTTTGCGCGGGGCGCTCGGCGGGTTTGAAATCGGCCCGTTCCGAACGGAGCCCCTCGATGACGTTTTCCACTTCGGCGTCGGTGGGCTCGGTGGGCGCGACCTCGGTCGGGAGCCCCGTGTATTCCGGCAGGGCAAACTCGGGCCGGATGTCCAGCGTAATGGCGACCTCGGCGGCGGCACCCGCCTCGATCTTGCCTTCGTCGACATTCACGACGTTGAGCACGTCGACCTTCTGGTCATCGAGGGCGGACCGGTAGGCCTTGGTCACCACCTTCTGCTTGAATTCTTCGGCGATCTCCTTGGCGAATCGCTTCGCGACGATTGCCGGCGGCACTTTCCCCGGCCGGAACCCGGGGAGCGCCGCCAGCTTCGCGATCTCGCGCACGACGGCCTGATGCTCGGCGTCCACCTCGCCCGGATCGAGCGTGACAACGAGGCGCTTGCGGGTGGCGGAGACGTGGTTCAATTGGACGTTCACGGCGGAATGCGGGCGGGTTTGGTGTTGAAAGAATTGTCGACGGTAGGCCGCACCCGAGGCCGGTCAATGCCCGATTGCGCAACCGGTCTGAGGCAGCGCCTCGTTAGTGGATGCTTGCACGCCGTTCCGGCGCGTCGTTTCGTGGGAAAGGATGCCCAGCCTCCGCCAACTTCATGCTGCACATGGGCGACTGCTCCTGCTCGATGCGGCCTCATCCGAGGTGCAGGTGGGCTGGCTGGCCGGCGAAGGCGCCGCTGAGTGGTGCGGCAGCGGGGATGAGGCGGGCGTCGCCTTGTTTCGCTGCCTGGAGCAACTCGCCCGCAACCCGGAGGATGCCGGCGCTTTCCTCTTCTGCGACGGCCCCGGCTCCATCCTCGGCATCCGCACGAGCGCGATGGCCATCCGCACCTGGAATGTCCTCCGTCCCCGGCCGGTCTTCGCGTATTGCAGCCTGGCTTTGATTGCCCACGCGATCGGCCGCAGCGAGGTCAGCGTGATCGCCGACGCCCGGCGGGACGCCTGGCACCAGTTCAATCTCGGCACCGGGTTGCGGCGCGTGCCATCCGAATCCCTCGGGGGCGAATTGGTGACGCCCGATACCTTCCGCCACTGGTCCCCGCTGCCCACCGGGGTGAAGCACCACCGGTACTCGCTCAAGGATCTGCTCCCGGGTCTCGCCGATGCAGATCTCTTTTCCGCCGCGACCGAGCCGGACGCATTCGTGCATGAGGAGCCGAGCTATGCGAAGTGGACGCCGCAGATTCACACTGCGCCCTTGAAAAAATGAGTTTCGCCACCACGCCACCACGCGCGCTCCGGTGCTGGGCCGAAATCGATCTCGCTGCCCTGGAGCGCAATCTCCGGCTCATCCGCGCTTCGCTGCCTCCGCGGATGCGATACGTCGCAGTGGTCAAGGCCGATGCCTATGGGCACGGGCTGCACCACGTGGCGGCACGATTGATGCATGCCGGGGCGGATTTGTTTGCCGTGGCGAATGTGACCGAGGCCGCCGCGCTTCGGGAGCTTGGCCCCGGCTGGCCGATCCTCGTGCTCAGCCCACTGCTCCCGGAGGAGGATTCCGCGCTGGCGGAGTTGGATCTCGCCGGGACGATCTCGAGTGCGGATGAAGTGGCTCGGCTCTCGGCGGTCGGCGGACGGGCGGGTCGCACGATTTCCGTCCATCTGAAGATCGACACCGGAATGGGCCGGGCTGGTGTGTGGCACGAGGAAGCGCCGGCGCTTTGTGCGCAAGTCCTGGGAACGCGACGTTTGCGGCTTGCGGGACTCTTTACTCATTTCGCCAGCCCCGACGATCCCGGCTTCACCGCCGAGCAACGCGCGCGCTTCCTCGATGTGCTCAGTCGATGCGACGGTGTCGATCCCCGAAAACTGTTCATTCACGCCGACAGCAGCGCCGGAATTGAATCGATGCCCGATGCCAGTCCGTTCAACGCCGTTCGCGTTGGGCTGCTCCAATTCGGTATCCTGCCACGACCGGACTCGCTCCTGGCGCAGGCCCGGACCGAACCAGTGTTCAGCTTTCACACCAAGGTTGGACTGGTGAAGCGGTTGCCCCGCGGCACTGCGGTCAGTTACGGCCGCACCCACACGCTGCGACGCGATTCGACGGTCGCGATCCTCTGCGCTGGCTACGCCGATGGCATGCCGCGCGCGGCCAGCAACCGTGCCCAAGTCCTGATTCATGGCCGCCGTTGCCCCGTGCTCGGCCGCGTCACCATGGACCAAACCATCGTCGATGTGACGGATTGCCCGGATGTCCGCTGCGGCGACCCGGTCGTCCTGGTCGGCCGACAGCAGAACGAGGAGATTTCGATCGCTGAGTTCAGCCGGGCGGCGGAAACGATTCCCTGGGAGACTCTGACGTCGGTGACAAAGCGGGTGCCGAGAATCTACAAGACTTCGCTCGGGGTCTGAACAAGCGAAGGGGACTGTTCGGGCTAATCATACGCGTTTTGTGAAACCCTCGGTGGGACGCGAACTTAAGTAATCTCCGACCTCATTTTTGTGTTCACTTCTTGCTGCGCACTGTGCACGATTAGCACCGATGCGGTTGGCCCCACCCCAACGCAGTGCAGCAACTCACCGTGCCCATGGTGAGCCAGGTTTCCTCTTGCCCGCGAACAGATGCTGTCGCCGGCTGGTTGGCGGGTGGATATCCGCAGCCGTTTTCGCCGCGTTCCCGCTCGGGGCAGCCACCTTCACCTGGGACGGCGGGCATCCGGGCCAGGCCAAGTGGTCGCTGAGCCAGAACTGGAATCCAAACGGCGCTCCGGCGAACAACGGGACAGCCGACCTGGTCTTCACCGGCACCGTCCGCCTGACGAACAATGCGGACGGCGCGTGGAATGTTAATTCGATCACGTTCAACTCGTTTGCCGGCGCATTCGTGATCGAAGGTGACACAGTCACCCTGCAGGGAACGTCGCTGGCCTCGGCGATTGCCAATGATTCGGACTTCGCCGCTTCCTTTGCGAATGCGCTGATCGTGGCGGCAGATCAGACGTGGTCCGCGAATACCGCGAATCTTTCATTCAGTGGCACGGTGGCCCTCGGCGCGAATGCCCTGACGATCGCGGGGGGATCAGATACTTCGATGAGCGGCGTCATCTCAGGGACGGGCACGCTCATGAAGTCTGGCGCCGGATCCCTGACTCTTTCCGGAGCGAATTCCTATTCCGGCGGAACGACCGTCAGCGCGGGAACGTTGATCGGGACGACTACGAGCCTGCAGGGAAATATCCTGAACAACGCGTCACTGGTGTTCAGCCAGTCCTTAAACGGCGCGTACAGCGGTGTGATCTCCGGGACCGGTTCGCTCCAGAAGCAGGACACGGGCATTGTGACTCTGGCTGGCGCCAACACCTTCTCCGGAGCGACGTCGGTTGAAGCGGGAACCCTGGCACTCGGCTCTGGTGGTTCACTTGCGGATACGACCGCCGTCACCGTCTCGTCAGGCGCCACGTTCCAGCTCACGGCCGCACCGGAGACCATCGGATCCTTCGCCGGCGCCGGAAGCATCAGTCTGGGCAGCTACACACTCACGGCCGGCGGCACGGACGCCTCGACGACATTTTCCGGGGCAATCACGGGAGCTGGCGGACTCGGGAAGACCGGCTCCGGCACGCTCACCCTGACCGGCGCCAACACGTATACCGGCGGCACGACGGTCAGTGGCGGAATCCTCCAGGGGAACACCACCAGCCTGCAGGGCGCCATCACCAACAACGCCTCCGTCGTCTTCGACCAATCCGGTCCGGGAACCTATGCCGGCGTCATGTCTGGCACTGGGGCGTTCACGAAGGACAACGTCGGATCGCTCACCCTCTCGGGGCAGAATACGTACACCGGCGCCACCACGATCAATGCCGGCACGCTCATCCTCGGAAACGCGACCGGAACGCTCCACGATTCAACCGCGCTGTCCATTGCTTCGGGCGGCACGCTGGAACTGGGCGCCGCGTCCGAAACCGTGGGTTCGTTCGCTGGCGCCGGCAGCATCGTCCTCGGTAGCTACTCGCTGACCGCGGGCGGCACAAACGCCAGCACGAGCTTTTCCGGAGGAATCAGCGGCACCGGCGGCCTGGTGAAGACGGGTACGGGCACGCTCACCCTCTCCGGCGCCAACAGCTATTCCGGCGGAACGACAGTCTCTGCCGGCACCCTGCAGGGCAACACCACCAGCCTCCAGGGCAACATCAGCAACAACGCCTCCGTCGTCTTCGACCAATCCGGCTCGGGCACCTACTCCGGCATCATGTCCGGAACCGGCTCACTGTCCAAACAGAGCGCCGGCACGCTGACCCTGACCGGCCCGAATACCTACTCGGGCGGCACCACGGTCAGCGGTGGGCTCCTCGTCGGCGATACGACGAGTTTGCAGGGTGCCATCGTCAACAATGCCGCGGTCACCTTTGATCAGGCTTCGTCCGGCACCTACGCGGGCGCGATGTCCGGCACCGGCTCCTTCACAAAGGCCAACTCCGGCACGCTCACCCTGACCGGCTCCAACACCTATTCTGGTGGCACAACGGTCTCCGCAGGCATTCTCCAGGGCAGCACAACGAGCCTTCAGGGCAACATCACCAACAATGCCTCCGTCGTCTTCGACCAGTCCGGCGCCGGCACCTATGCCGGCACGATGACCGGCTCCGGCGCCCTCACGAAGCTCAACAGCGGAACCCTCACCCTGACCGGCAGCAACACTTACTCGGGCGGCACCACCGTCTCGGCCGGCACCCTCCAAGGCACGACGACGAGTCTCCAAGGCAACATCACCAACAACGCCTCCGTCGTCTTCGATCAGTCCGGCGCCGGCACCTATGCCGGCACGATGACCGGCTCCGGCGCCCTCACGAAGCTCAACACCGGCACGCTCACCCTGACCGGCCCCAACACCTATTCCGGCGGCACGACCGTCTCAGCCGGTACACTCCAGGGCACGACCACGAGCCTCCAGGGCAACATCACCAACAATGCCTCCGTCGTCTTCGACCAATCCGGCTCAGGCACATACTCCGGCGTCGTCTCTGGGTCGGGCTCGCTCACCAAGCAGAACACCGGGACCCTCACGCTGTCGGGGGCGAACACCTATACGGGGGCAACGACCGTTGACGCAGGAATGCTTGCCGTCGGAGCCAACAACTCGCTGTCAGCCGCCAGCAACTTGACGCTGAACTCCGGCACCACCCTCGCGCTGGACGGCTATTCCGTCCAGGTGGCGACCTTCGATTACCACACCGCGATCATCGATTTCGGAGCGACCGCATCCACGAACTATTTCCTGTTCACCGGCGGCGGAGCGAGCACCGGCACCCTGACGGTCAACCACTTCAATTCTGGCGAAGGTGATCGCTTTGCGTTCCAGACCGGCGCGCTTGGGGTCGATTCAGGTTACGTCAGCGGCGTTTACTTCTACGGGATCGGTGCCGGCGTGCTCGGTGCCACCGGCCAGTCGCTCGCCGGCTATTCGGGGACCTGGGACTTCATCACCCCCGACACCACTGCGTTCGTGACCTGGGACGGCGGCCATCCGAACAGCGACAACTGGACCACCGGCGCAAACTGGGATGGCAACAGTGCCCCGAGCAGCGGCTTCACCCTGAAGGTTGCATTTGACGGAACGGAAGCGCTCGCGCCGTCGATGGATGCGAGCTACGACATCAACACCCTTCGCTTCAATGCCACCGCCGGGTCCTTCACCCTGAACGCGACCGGTTCCAATGCACTCACGTTTGGCGGCGTCGTGCCCGGGATCATTCAGCTCTCGTCGAACGCGCAGACTGTGAACATTCCGCTTGTGCTGGATTCCACGACCATCGTGGAAACCAGCGGGGCCGGCGCGCTGAGCCTGAACGGCGCGATCTCCGGTGACGGCGGGATCAACAAGGTCGGGACTGGCACGCTCGAACTCGCCGGTGCCAACACCTACGCCGGCGAGACGACCATCAATGCCGGCACGGCCATTCTCAGCCACTCGACCGCGCTGGGCGATACCTCAGCGGGAACCAGCGTGGCAAGCGGAGCGATCGTTCAGCTGGAAAACGACATCGCGGTCGGCGCCGAAGCGCTCGCGCTGAATGGCACCCTGGTGAACGCCTCCGGCACCAACAGCTTTGGCGGCGCCATCTCGGGAAATGGCGTGGTGAACGTCGACGGCGGCTCACTCACTCTCTCCGGCACTTCGGCCAACACCTACACCGGCGTCACGACCGTCAATGCCGGCACGCTCCAACTTGGAAAATCGTCCGGTGTCACCGCCCTCGCTGGCAACCTCGTCATCGGCGATGGCAGCGGGGCGGCCACGGCCCGACTCCTGGCAAATGGGCAAATCGCCGACACCTCCGCCGTCATCCTGCAGACCGGAGGCACTCCCACATTCGATCTCAACGGATACACCGAAACCATCGGTTCGATCGCGTCCGCGAATGCCAGCGCCGGGATCCAACTCGGCTCCGGAACGCTGACGACGGGTGGCGATGGCAGTTCGACCGCTTTTGCCGGCGTGATTTCAGGCAGTGGGGGATCGCTGACCAAGGAGGGGACAGGCACCTTCACGCTGTCCGGCTCGAACACCTACACGGGAGCCACCACCATCGAGGAAGGAACGCTGATTGCGACGCATTCCAATGCCCTGGGCACAACGGCTGGTGGAACCACGGTCCAGGCCGGAGCGACCCTGCAGCTCCAGAACGACATCAGCATCGGCGCGGAGGCGCTGGCGCTCGACGGCTCGCTGGCCAGCGCATCCGGAGCCAACACCTATTCCGGAGCCATCTCCGGCACGGGCAATGTCACGCTCCAGTCCGGCACGCTGACGCTGGCCGGCACGACCGCCAACACCTACACGGGAATCACGACCGTGAATGCCGGCACGCTCGATCTCTCGAAGACGGGCAGCGTGAATGCCCTTGCCGGCAATCTCATTGTGGGCGATGGCTCCGGTTCAGCAACGGTCCGGTGGCTGGCAGCTAACCAAGTTGCGGATTCCTCGGCGATCACGCTGGATGCCACCGGCACGCCCGTCCTGAACTTGAATGGTTATTCTGATACGGTCGGATCACTTGCTTCGAGCAATGCCTCGGCTGCCGTCCAGTTGGGTAGTGGAAGCCTGACCACCGGCGGCGACAACTCCTCGACCGCGTTTGCCGGCGTCATTTCCGGAACCGGCGGCTCACTGACCAAGACCGGCAGCGGCACGCTCACGCTCACTGGCGCCAACACTTACTCCGGCGGCACCACTGTCAGCGCCGGCGTGCTCCAGGGCAGCACGACCAGCCTCCCGGGCAACATCGCCAACAATGCGGCCGTCGTCTTCGACCAGGCGTCGGCCGGGACCTATGCCGGGGTCATGTCCGGCTCGGGTTCGCTCACCAAGCAGAATGCCGGCACGCTCACCCTCTCCGGCGCCAATACCTACTCCGGTGGCACCACCGTCTCGGCTGGCGCGCTCCAGGGCAGCACCACCAGCCTCCAGGGCAACATCACCAACAACGCTTCCGTCGTCTTCGACCAGGCGTCGGCCGGGACCTATGCCGGCGTCATGTCCGGCTCGGGTTCGCTCACCAAGCAGAATGCCGGCACGCTCACGCTTACCGGCACCAACACCTTTTCCGGCGGCACCACCGTCTCGGCTGGCGCGCTCCAGGGAAGCACCACGAGCCTCCAGGGCAACATCACCAACAACGCTTCCGTCGTCTTCGACCAGGCGTCGGCCGGAACCTATGCCGGCGTCATGTCCGGCACGGGTTCGCTCACCAAGCAGAACGCCGGCACGCTCACGCTTACCGGCGCCAATACCTATTCCGGCGGCACCACCGTCAGCGCCGGCACTCTTCAGGGCAGCACGACCAGCCTCCAGGGCAACATCACCAACAATGCCGCGGTCGTCTTCGACCAGGCAGGCACCGGGACGTACTCGGGCGTCATGTCCGGCACCGGTTCACTCACCAAAGACAACTCGGGCACGCTCACGCTCTCCGGGTCCAATACCTATACGGGTGCAACAACCGTCAGCGGTGGCAGCCTCGCCCTCGGCGCCAGCGATGCGCTTTCCTCTTCCACCGATCTCACCCTGAGCGCCGGCACCACGTTCTCGCTTGGCGGCGCCTTCTCTCAGCGCGTCGATCTTCTGAGCTTCACCGACGCCAGCATCGACTTCGGAACGACGGGCTCCGCAAATTACTTTCTGCTCAGCGATATTGGGACGGCCACCGGACTGCTCACCATATCGAACTGGACCAGCGGGTCGGACGCCTTTGGTATCGCCACGAACGGCGTGAGCCAAGCCTTCCTGGACAACGTCTACTTCAGCGGAATCAACGTCGGTGTTGGCGCCGTGATTTCCGGCAGCACAAGTTCGATCGGCGGTTACGGCAATTTCTACACGATTGCCCCGATTCCTACCTTCACCTGGAGCGGCGGAATGACCACCGGGCCCGCTGCCGACCAGGACAACTGGAGCAAGGGGAACAACTGGGTCGGAGGCATTGCACCGGCGGTCGCGTCAGTGAAGGCAATCATCATGGCGGGCACGACCCAGACCACGAACGACATGGATGGCGCCTTCCAAATCAAGAGCCTCCTGTTCCGCGGCGATGCCGGAGCCTTCACCATCAACAGCAGCACGGGGGATACGCTCACGATCGGCGGCGGCGGGGTTTTGAACGAGTCCACGAATGCACAGACGCTGAACGTCCCCGTCTATCTCAGCGCCGGCCAGACCTGGAACGCCCAAAGCGGAAATCTCCTGATCACCGGGGCCACGGTCACGAACAACACCTACACCCTGACGGTGGACGGCGCCCATGACACGACCATCAGCGCGGCCATCGGCAACGGCTCGGGCGGCATCACCAAAGTTGGCAGCGGCCTTCTCACCCTCAGTGGAACAAACACCTTCACCGGCGGCGTTTCGATCAACGCGGGGACCGTGTCGGTGGGCAGCGACTCGAATCTGGGCGATTCATCCGGCGCGCTGGCCTTCGGCGGCGGCACCCTCCGCACCACGGCCGGCATCACCGCGGCACGGTCCGTCAGCCTGGCCGCCGCCGGGGGCACGATCGATTCGAACGGATTCAATTCGACATTTTCCGGAGTGATTTCGGGCAGCGGCGGGCTGACGAAGACCGGCGCCGGCACGCTCACGCTTTCCGGCACGAATACGTTTACCGGCGGCGTCACGATCAACACGGGCACGGTTGCCGTCGGCTCCGAGGCGAATCTGGGAAATTCGTCTGGAACGCTGACCTTCGCCGGCGGGACGTTGCAGGCAACGGGCGGGATCTCGTCGACACGGGCGGTCGTCCTCAGCCCGGGTGGAGGCACGTTTGATTCCAATGTATACACGTCGACGCTGGCCGGCGTGGTCTCAGGCTCCGGCGGGCTGACCAAGACCGGCGTCGGGACCCTCGTCCTTACCGGGGCGAACACCTATTCCGGCGGCACGACGGTCTCGACCGGCGCACTCCAGGGCAGCACCACCAGCCTCCAGGGCAACATCAGCAACAATGCCTCCGTCGTGTTCGACCAGGCCTCCAACGGCACTTATTCCGGCGTGATTTCCGGTAACGGTTCGCTCACCAAACAGGGAGTCGGCACACTCACGCTTTCGGGCGCCAACACGTTCACAGGGGGCACCTCCATCACCGGCGGCACCCTCAGGCTCGGCATCAGCAACGCGATCTCCTCCACCGGCGCGCTGACGATCAGCAGCGGCGCCACCTTCGATCTGAACAATCTGACGCAGACGATTGGGGCGCTTGCCGGCGCCGGAGATATCTCGCTCGGCACCGGCCGGCTGGTGGTCGGCGCCGGCAATGCCACGTCGACCTTTGCCGGCGCCATCGCCGGCACCGGCGTGTTCGAGAAGATTGGCACCGGCACGCTCACTTTCGATCAGAGCTTCTCTTTTGCTGGCGAACTAAAGCTGACGGGCGGCACGCTCGCGCTGGCCGGCGTCAACCTCACCGTGGATACGCTGCGGATCTCCGGCAATACGATCCTGGACTTTGGCAGCAGCGTGGCGTCGGTGCTCACCGCCACCAGCGTGATTCTCGAGGATGGCGCGATCCTCACCATCAACAACTGGGTCGACCTGCAGGACTTCTTCTATGCCTCCGGCGCCCTCTTCGGGCTGAATACCACGACGATGGTCACGACCCCGGCAACGCCGGACGTGCGCGGAGTTCCCCCGCAGGACCAGATTTCCTTTGGCGGATTCTCGAACGAATCGACCGCCTGGCAATCGTACGACCGGCAGATCACACCGGCCCCCGAACCCGCCACCTATGGCGCGATTATGACCGGCATGGTCCTCGCCCTGCTGGGCTACCGGTGGCGCCAGCGGATTCCGGCCGGCCACTAAAAGGCCGCCCGGCCTCAGCACTTGCCGATGCCGCACACGCGGAAGCCGATCGCCTTGAGCTTGGGGAGATCGAGGATGTTGCGCCCGTCAAAGACAAACGCCGGCTGCTGCATCCCCGCGAAAATGGCTTCGAAATCGAGCGCCTTGAACTCATCCCACTCCGTGACCACCGCCAGCGCATGCGCACCCTGGGTGGCCTCGCAGGCACTGGACGCGACCACGAGCCGGCTGTTTTCCTGCCCCCGGCCGAGCACCTCCGCCCGGATCTGTTCCGCCGGCACCTTGGGATCGTAGACCACGACCTGCGCCAGCTCGCCGAGCAACTCGCGGCAGACGGAGATGGCCGCGGACTCACGGGTGTCGTTCGTGTCCTTCTTGAAAGCGAAACCGAGCACCGCGATTTTCTTGTCCGCCACCGAATTGAACAAGGAGCGGACAATCCGGCCGGTGAAACGTCGCTTCTGCCAGTCGTTCATCTTCACGACACTTTCCCAGTAAGCCGCCACCTCCGGCAGCCCGAAGTGCTCGCAGAGGTACACGAGGTTGAGGATGTCCTTCTGAAAACAGGATCCGCCGAATCCCACTGAGGCCTTCAGGAACTTCGGCCCGATTCTCGAATCCTTCCCGATCGCGTGTGCCACCTCATCGACGTCCGCCCCCGTCGCCTCACACAGGGCCGAGACCGAGTTGATCGACGAGATTCGCTGCGCCAGGAACGCGTTGGCGACGAGTTTCGAGAGTTCGGAGGACCATAAATTGGTCGTGATGATCCGATCACGCTGCACCCAACGGGCGTAGATGTCGGCCAAAACGCGCACCGCCGCTGCGCCGCCGCTGGTCCGCTCACCACCAATCAGAACCCGGTCCGGCGCCAGCAGGTCGGCCATCGCCGTGCCCTCCGCCAGGAACTCCGGGTTGGAAAGCACCTCGAAATGATGCCCCCGGGCGTTCGCGGCGAGGATCTCCTTGATGGTCTCGGCCGTCTTCACCGGGATGGTGGATTTCTCGACGATGATCTTCGGCCCGTTGGCATGCTCCGCGATCGTCCGGGCCACCGACTCGATGAACCGCAGGTCCGCCGCCCGGCCCGCCCCCACCCCGTAGGTCTTCGTCGGCGTGTTGACCGCCACGAAGATCATGTCCGCCGCCTTGATCGCCCCGGCAACGTCGGTGGAAAAATGCAGGTTCCGGCCGCGGGTCTGCCCAACCACCTCCTCGAGCCCCGGCTCATAAATCGGCAGCGTCGCCGAGTTCCAGGCCTCGATTCGCTCCCGGTTCATGTCGACGACCCGGACTTCGATCTCCGGGACCTTGAGGGCAATCATCGCCATTGTCGGACCGCCGACGTAGCCAGCGCCAATGCAACAAATCTTCATGCAGGTTTCAGGCTAGGGTTGCGCGCGCGGCCGGTGAATCCAAGTCCGAAGTACGGGTGTCCCGGCAGGTGATCGGCTAGGCGCCCTGGCTGGCCAGGAAACGTTCGATCCGGTCCAGCACGCGTTCGCGCCCCAGCACGCGAATCATTCCCGTGATGCTCGGGCCGACGTTCGTTCCTGACAATGCCAGCCGGGTCACCGCCTGGTAATCCCCAAAGCCGACTCCGTGCTCCGCCGCCAGCGCCTTGATTGCATCCTCGATCGTGGTGTCACTCGAGAAACTCGTCGTCGTCAACGCGGCCGACAGCTCACGGAGCCGCGCCCGGGGATCGCCCTTGGCCATAACCTTGTCCCGGACCTTTGGATCGATCGGATAATCGTCGGAGAAGAAATATCCCGTGTAGGCCGGAAGCTCCTCCACGCCCTTCACCTTGGGCTGGCTCAGCTTCATCACCTCGCGGAAATACTCCTTGTCGGCCGAAAGTGCCGCGCTCGTGCCGTCCGGCGGCCGGTGTCGTTCGAAGTACTCCCGGGCCCGGGCCACGAAATCGTCGGCCGGCAGCTCCAGCAGGTAGGCCATGTTCATGTGCGCGAGTTTCTTCTCGTCGAAACGCGCATTGCTCTGGTTCACGCCCGGCAGATCGAAGAGCCGGATGATTTCCGCGATCGGCAGCTTCTCCCGATCATCCCCCGGATTCCAGCCCAGCAGGCAGAGGAAGTTCACCAGCGCCTGCGGCAGGAATCCCCGCCGCTGGTACTCCTCGATCAAGGCGCCCTGATCGCGCTTGGACATCTTTCCCGGCCCGTTCTGCTTCAGGATCAGCGGAATGTGCGCGAAGGCGGGAGGCGCCACGCCAAATCCCTCGTACAGGTGGACGTGCTTGCTCGTATTCGAAAGGTGGTCCTCCCCACGGATGATGTGGGTGATTCCCATCGCAATGTCATCCACGACATTCACCAGGTGAAACACCGGGTTGCCGTCGGAGCGCACGATCACGAAATCCTCGTCCTCGACCCGCTCCACCCGGCCGCGAATCTGGTCCTCAATCACCACCGGCTCCGTCCTCACCTTCACGACCGTCTTCTTCCGATGCTCGTCGAACACCTCGCTGCGCTCGCCGAGCAGCTTGAACCAGATCGCGCCGTCCTTCTCATAGGCCCGCCCGGCGTCGAGCAACTTCTGGACATACTCCCGGTAAATCGCGCCCCGCTCGCTCTGGCGGTACGGGCCGCGGTCGCCGCCGCCGCATTTCCCGAACACCGGCCCCTCGTCCCAGTCCAGCCCGAGCCACGTGAGCGATTCGTAAATCAGCCGCAGGTACTCGTCGCTGTTGCGCTCCTTGTCCGTGTCCTCGATCCGCAGGACGAAGACGCCACCGGTATGCCGGGCATACAGCCAGTTGAACAACGCCGTGCGGGCGCTGCCAATGTGGAAGAACCCCGTCGGGCTGGGAGCAAAGCGGACGCGTACCTGGGACATGAGATGAGGGAGTTGCAGGCAGGATTGCCCGGCGCAATCCCGCAGCAAGAGCCTCCTTCCCAGTCCTGTCAAAGCCGCAACCCCGGCAACCACTCATATGCCATGATCATGGTGGATCTGTGGTTCCAGCGCCGGACCCGCCAGCGCCCGCTTGCGGTGGACCGAAAGACACGCATGCAATGAGGTGAACCGTGGCGCCGCCACCGGCGGCAACACGCCCATGCCCGACTCTCCCTCCATTCTTGATCCCCGCGATTTCGCCGCGCAGATCCTGCCCGCCGCCCGGGCGGCGGGTTTTCGTGACGAACGCTTCGGTGAAATTGCCGGCTGCCCGCTGTTCGCGCTGACCAAGCGCACCCGCGGACCCCGCCCCCGGATCTACCTGTCCGCCGGGATCCATGGCGATGAACCGGCCCCGCCCCTCGCGCTTCTCGAACTGCTGCTGGCCGATGTCTTCGACGATCGCGCCACCTGGTTCCTCTGCCCGCTGCTCAACCCGGCCGGGTTCATCCGGCGGACGCGGGAGAACGCCGACGGACTCGATCTCAATCGTGACTACCGGTCGCTCCGTTCGCTGGAAATCCAGGCGCATGCCCGCTGGCTGCAGTCGCAGCCAAATTTCGATCTCGCCATCTGCGGGCATGAGGACTGGGAGGCGCAGGGATTCTATCTCTACGAACTGAATGCGGAGCAGCGCCCCAGCCTCGCGCGCCCCATCCTGGACGCGGTCGCGAAGGTCTGCCCGCTCGAGACTGCGGCAATCATCGACGGCCGGCCCGCCGCCGAACCCGCCATCATCCGGCCGGTCAGCGATCCGCTCCTCCGTGAAACCTGGCCCGAGTCAATCTATCTGCGATCCCATCACACGCGGCTGAGCTACACCATCGAGTCGCCCTCCTCGCTTCCGCTGGCCCAGCGGATCGCCGCCCATGCCGCGGCCCTCGCTGCCGCCTGCTCGCATCTGACCGGCCCGCCCGCTGGCGCAGGCAAGGCTGCGCCCCTGCGGCTGCCTGGCTGATTGAATATTCGAAATGTCCTGAGGGCGCAGGCAAGGCTGCGCCCCTACGGCCGGATCATTTTCCCGGCGCAGAACTCGCGCAGGTCCCCGGGCAGCGGTGCCGTGAAGACATGTTCCAGCCCCGCGGGCCGCAGATCGATCTCGGCACAGTGCAGCGCCTGCCGCGGCAGCAGCAGCCGGGCCGCCAGCGCCTCGCTCCAGCCGTGATCGATGAACTCCAGGTACAGGCGTGCATCCGGCCCGTAAATCTTGTCGCCGACGATCGGATACCCAAGCCATTGCGCATGCGCCCGAATCTGGTGCTTGCGTCCGGTCCGTGGCACCACCCGCGCCAGGGTGTAGCCTCCGCCCCGGCCCACCGGCTCGAAATGCGTTTCCGCCGGCTGCCCCTCCCCGGCCGGCACCACGCCCGACTTCAGGAAAACCGGGCTGCTGACATCGTCGCCCAGCGGCTGGTCGACCGTCACCGCTGCAGCGAGCTCGCCCGTGAGAATCGCGAGGTAGGCCTTGCCGACAAGCCGACGCTGCATCGCGATCTGGAGCCGACTCGCCATCGCCGCGTCCTTCGCGAGCACGATGATCCCGCTCGTCTCGCGATCGAGCCGGAAGACAAGGTGCACGGTCGGCAAGCCCGCGTGCTCGCGCAGCGCGCCCACGAGGCTCGACCAGGGCCCGGCTTTCGACGGATGGCAGACCACGTCGCCCGGTTTGTTCACGACCAGCAGCCGCTCGTCCTCGTGAATAATCCAGCCCGGCACCTCTTCCGGCGCGATCATCCGCACGGGTCCGGGTTTCCGCGGCCGGCGCGGCCAGGCACATGCCCGCTTCGAGTAGATGTCGTCAGGTTCGGGGGAACCGTCGCCTGACTCGGGGAGCCCGGAAGCGCTCACGGCTCGGCCCGGTTCAGTCGGAAGCGTGCCAGCAACCTGGCCGCTATACGGGTGACAAGCGGCTTGGGCAGCTTCGAGCCGGCAAACGTGTAAAGCTTGTTCTTCCAGCCCGGGACGACTTGCGCACGTCCGGCCCCGAGCGCCCGGAAAGCCGCAAGGACGACCTCCTCCGTGCTCATGGCCAGTGCGGGAAGGACCGCATCGTCGCCGAGCCCCGCCGTCCGGAAAAACGGCGTCGTCGTGGTGCCGGGACACACCGCGAGCGCCCGCACCCCGGTCCCGCGCAGTTCCTCGTTCAACGCGAGGGTCCAATGCAGCACAAAGGCCTTCGACGCTCCATAGGTCGCCGCATACGCCGTCGGCTGGAAGGCGACCGTCGAGGCGATGTTCATGATCGCCCCGCCCCGGGCCCGCAGCAGCGGCAACAGCAACCCGGTCAGCTGGACGACGGCCCGCACGTTCACGTCGACCATTTCGAGCTGGCGCGGCAAATCCAGTTCGGCAAACCGGCCGAAGGCACCGAAACCGCTGTTGTTGATAAGTAGTATCCGCCCCGACGGCACCTGGCGTTCGAGCCACGCGACGACCGCCTCCGCGGCATTTCGCACCTCGTCGGGCCGCGACACATCGCAGGCAAAATGGTTCAAAAATTCCTGTCGGATTTCCGAACTATTTTTGTCGGGACTCCGCCTCGACAGGTTGCAAAACCACAATTCCGGTTTCAGCTTCTGCCCAAGCTCGATGAATGATTTTCCAATACCGGAAGATCCACCCGTCAGGACGACGGCTGAGAATGGTTGGAGCGCTTCGCGGGGCGAGGACACGGTCTGGGAGCAGCAGAAATTTAGGGGACGGCTGCGGCTGCAGCCCGTCCTTTGGTCAACCCAACCCATACGCAGAAACATGAACAGCCAAAACAAACACGAACTAATCGTCTCCGGCATCCACCTGGACCTCACCCCATCGCTCAAGACGTTCGTCCGGGAGAAAGCCGACCGATTGTTCCGTCACGGGGAGCGCATCGTGCGTCTCCGCGTGGAACTGGAATGCGACCGGTCCGCGGCGGTCGGCATGCAGTTCAAAGCCAAGGGGCACATCGAGATCCACGGTCCCGACATGAATGCATCCGTGCAGGCGGACGAGTGCCACAAGGCCGTTTCGATGCTGATCGACAAGCTCGATCGCATGCTGCAGCGGCGCCACCAGCTGCACCGCGTGAAACGCAATCATCCGCGAGCCGTCGAGCTCAACGCGGAAATTCCGAAAGCGTTCGCCTGACGCGCACCCTCCGAATTTTCACCCGCCGGTTTCCCGGCGGGTTTTTTTTGCGCCCATCGCAGCCCCACGCCAGGAGACCAGCGCGACTTCGCGATCGATTCACTTGCCCCGCGGCGCGTCTCCATTTGATTCTTCCGCGTGAGGTCACCCCGCCTTCGTCCCGTCCTTGTGTGGGTCGCTGCTGCCTGCTTTTCATGCGTAGCCGCCATCGAGGCCCTGCCGGAGACTCCTTTCCGGCCACCGCCCGCCGAGCTGATGGCGCTTTCCCCCGATGGACGGCGGATCGCCTACACCGCGCGGTCCGCGGGCGCCCTGCGTATCGTGTTCATGGATATTGAGCCGCCCGGTCGGAAACGCCGGGTGCGCGTGGGCTCTGGCCACGGGGGGCCGGAGGCGCCGGCAGAAGGAGCCACGGAATTGCGCTTTCTCCGCTGGGCACACCGGACCGGCTGGTGTTTGCCCCCGCCGAACGGGTCGTGCCCCTGCCACCCGTCGTGGCCGCGGATGGCCGGCTGCTGCCCAACCCCGACGGGCCCACCATCATTGCCCCGGTCATGGCCATCGATGCCGACGGCGGCCAGCGCGGCACGATCGTCGATGCACGCGATTTCCTCGAGACCCCCGCGGAGGCCGTCCAGACGCTGGCGGACCTCCTGCGGACGCCCCGGGAACTCGCCTCCTCGCGCAGCGAGGCCATCGGGTGGCGGATGCCGCACCTGGACATCCTCGGCTTCGTCCCCGGCCAGCGGGACCAGCTCGTGATCCGGACGCACGGGGGTCACAGTTTTCCGCGACATCATCTCGTCGACATCCGCACCGGGAGTGTGCGTGAGTTCGGGGGTGGCTGGCCCCCGCCACCTGACGCCCTGCAGATCTTTGACGGGTTCCGGCTGGCTGTGGTCGGCGAGCGCCGGACGTCGGCGCGGCCGACGACGATCTGGCGGGACGTCGAGCTGGCCCACGTTCAGCGGGAGCTCGAGCTGAAATTTCCCCGGCGCAGCGTCGAGATCGTGGACTGGAGCGAGGCGCGCGAACGCGTGCTCTTTCGGGTCACCGCCGGCAGCGATCCGGGGGGTCGCGTCTTCGTGCTCCAGCGACCCGAGGACCTGGTGCTGGAAATCCCCGCCGCGTCGGGAAACCCTGGCCGAGAGTGAAGACAGGTTTGGCGACATTTGCGCGACGCGTCCGCGGCGTGATTCCCAGCCGGGGCACACGGATGCTTTCCACCATTGCCGGCCCGGCCCGTGCCTTCGCCCGGATCCGCCCAGGGGTCCGCGCGCTGCTCACGCTCGTACTGTTCGGCGCGGGTCCCCTGCGCCCGCCAGCGTCGGCTTCCTCGGCGGAACCGCCCGTGGAACTGCCTCCGATGCTGGTCGAGGAATCGATCTCGAGTGCGCCCTGGTATTATGTCGATGCCGGCGGAACCGAAGTTCTCTCGCGATGTTCAGCCGCCACCACCCGAAGCCTGGTGGAAACGTGGCTGGACAAGATGCAACTCGTGCGGGCGCTGGTGCCGGAGGAGTTCTTGCCCCGCATGGATGTGCCGGAGGTGTTCGTCCTCTATGCGCAGGATGGGCAGCAAACGGTGGGCGAGGAAATCCAGCGCGAGCTGCGGGAAAGCGCCGAACGCCGGCAGCACGCCGATGCCTCCGGCCGCAGCAAGGTCGTGATCGGGTCGAGCATGCGTCTCCGCGATCGGGACATGCATGCTTCGATTGCCTACATTGACGAAGCCCTGTTCGACCCCGCCGGGATGAGCATCTCACCCAATCACCTGAGTTACCTCCTCGGCCGGCGCGTGCCTGAACTGCCGGAGTGGCTGGTCTCCGGCATCGAGCGCACCTGGCATCGGATCGATTTCGTCACGGCACCGATCACGTTCAATCCGCTGGCCTGGATCAACGCCGAAGAAAGCGACGCCCTGGCGCGGGATCCGACGCGGCCGCGCGCCGTGCTGCCGGCCCGCGAGCTTTTCGCGACCGGGGAGCTGCGGACGGCAGCGGACCGCCACCCGCGCCGCGTGGCAGTGAGGGCCGCCACGGAAGAGCTGTTTGTTCGCTGGGCGCTCGTCTCCGGGCCGCAGACACGGGCCGCACTCTGGAAACTCGCGGCAGCCGCGGCCGAGGCTCCGCTCACGGACGAGCTTTTTGAGTCCATTTTTGGCTTCGACTACTCCGAACTGCGCGACCGGCTCAGCGATTATCTGCCGGACGCCGTGGCGGAGACAGTGCAGATCGATCCGGGGCGGCAGCCGCCGCTGCCGCGGATAAAGGTCGAACGCGCCACCGCGAACCAAATCGCCCGCCTGCGCGGTGAATGGGAACGCCTTGCCATCGGCTACGTGCAGCGCCGGATGCCGGAGGTGCGCGAGCCCTACGTTGCCCAGGCGCGGCGCACGCTGCGCCGCGCGTTCGATGCCGGGGATCGTGATCCGCGGCTGCTGGCAACATTGGGTCTCTGCGAGGTCGACGCCGGAAACGACGCCGGTGCACGGGAATTCCTCGAGCCGGCAACAGCCACCGGCGTGGTGAGGCCGCGCGCCTACCACGAGCTGGCCCGGATCCGCTTTGCCGAGCTGCGCCGCGGAGCACCGGAGGGGGCGCTGTTTTCCTTTACCGAACTCGCCCCAATCATCCACCCGCTGCAACGCGCGCTGCAGCAGGCGCCCCCATTGCCCGAGGCCTACGTCCTGCTTGCCGAAGCATGGGCGCGCTGCCGGAGTGCGCCAACCGAAGTGGAGTTTGCGGAGATGACTGCGGGCGCACAGCTGTTCGTCCGGCGTCCAGCGGTCGTGACTGCAATCGCAGAGGCACTTTCGCGGCACGGACGCAACGCCGAGGCGACCGCGATGCTCGAGATGAACGCCGGCAACGCGGCCAGTGCGGCGTTGCCGGCGGCCATCGGGCGGTTGCGCTTGGAACGCGCCGACCCGCCGGCGTCAGCCGAGCGGCCGTAGGGT
Source organism: Verrucomicrobiia bacterium (assembly GCA_011525695.1). Classification (GTDB taxonomy): domain Bacteria; phylum Verrucomicrobiota; class Verrucomicrobiia; order Opitutales; family Opitutaceae; genus ER46. Next base: position 4,832 of record WYBX01000022.1, on the reverse strand, counting down.
GAAAGCCCGCAAGCCTCCCCGCGCAGCACGGTTCCGGGATTGCGCGTCGCCATCGCACGTCCCCTCATGAGGCCATGCCCTGCACTCCGGCCTCAACCAGATATGCCGACCCGTCGCTGTATCGCCGATGCGGTCGCAGCGGGCTCAAACTGCCGGCGCTCGCACTCGGCCTGTGGCATAATTTCGGCGCTGGCAGCTCCGCGGAGACCAGCCGCGCCCTGATTCTCCGCGCCTTCGATCTCGGCATCACCCATTTCGATCTCGCCAACAACTATGGTCCGCCACCCGGTGCGGCCGAGGAAACCTTCGGCCGGATCCTGCGGGTCGATCTCGCGGCGCACCGCGACGAACTGATCATCTCCACCAAGGCCGGCTCGTTGATGTGGGACGGACCCTACGGCGACTGGGGTTCCCGCAAGTCACTCCTCAGCTCGCTCGATCAAAGCCTGCGCCGGATGCGGCTCGATTATGTCGATATCTTCTACTCCCACCGGCCGGATCCCAACACGCCGATCGAGGAGACAATGGGCGCGCTCGCCGATGCCGTGAAGGCGGGCAAGGCACTTTATGCGGGGCTGTCGAAGTATTCGGCGGAACAGACAAAACTCGCCGCCGGAATCCTGCGCAGCCTCCGCACCCCGTGCCTGATTCACCAGCCCCGGTATCACCTTTTCGATCGCGGGATCGAGGACGGTCTCGATCGCGTCCTCATCGACGAAGGCATCGGCGGGATCGCCTTCTGTCCGCTCGCCCAGGGATTGCTCACCAATCGCTACCTGGACGGGATTCCGGCGGATGCGCGGGCAAGCCGCGATCCGCGCTTCCTGAAACCGGAGCACATCACCGAGGAGAAACGGATCATGCTGCGGCAGTTGAATGGCGTCGCCCGGGCGCGCGGCCAGACCCTCGCGCAGATGTCCCTCGCCTGGGTGCTGCGGAATCCGGCGATCACTTCCGCGCTGATCGGGGCGAGCCGGACCAGCCAGATCGAGGAGAACCTCGGCGCACTGGAGAACCTCGTATTCAGCACCGAGGAATTGAGCGCGATCGATCGGATCGTGGGCCGGCGACAGCCGCATTGAAGCGGGTTCGCAGGGGCGCAGCCTCGCGTGCGCCCGGCGCTGCATGATTGAAAGGTCCTGAGGGCGCAGGCGAGCTGCGCCCTGCGCTGTGTGATTGAATGGCAATCGGAATCGGATGATTGGAGGCCGGGCTCCTTCCTTCGCTGAAGCGCGGAGGGCAGGCCGTCCTGGCCACAACGTTCCGAGCCTCGTACATGGAGGGCCGTGCTCCGTCACGGCCATGAAAATCGATCCGCCGCGCACCTACGCTGTCGATCTACAACGCGGCCGTGGCCCACGAAGGCACCTCGATTCGCCGCCCGTGCAGGTGATCCCGCAGCACGGCCTGGAGCCATGGCCGCGTGCAGGAGCTGTCCACCACCTGGACAAACTTCTTCGCCCCCTCCTCCTCCACCTGGTACTTCTCAATCGTCACCCCAATCGGGCTCACCTCCCCGTTCAGCCGGCACACCACATCAATCCGGCGGCGGCCGGAATCGATTTTCAGATCTTCCACCTCGCCGTAGCGGGAGATCAGGTTGTTCAGATAGGCCCGGGCGGCCTTGCTGGTCATGAGGTCTTTGGTGGCTCCAAACATGGGATTGATGATTGGCGCCGACCGTACCCAAACGCCGGAATTCCGCAATTCGGAGCCCGGCTTCGTGAACCGTCAGACCCGAAAAGTGTCGGGATACCCGCCCGACCTGCGAACGGTCGCGGCACCCCGCATGAAACTCACTGCCGTTCATCTCAAGCGCTATAGGGAAATCGCCGGTCTCCTATGGAAATACGGCCGATCCGACCTCGTGAAGCAGCTGGGAATCGAAGAAGAGGAAGCGCGCGAGAACCAGAAGCAGCCGGAAGGCCCGGCGGAGACCGCCGCACCCCCCGCCAGCAATGGAGTCGCCACGCCTGATGGCCTCGTAGCCGATCTCGAGGCGATGGGCCCAACCTACGTGAAGCTTGGCCAGGTGCTCGCCGGCCGGCCGGATCTGATCCCGGACGCCTACCGGCTCGCGCTCGCCCGGCTGCAAGACGACGTGAAGCCGTTCCCCTATGAGCAGGTGGAGAAGATCGTCGAGGAGGAACTCGGCGTTCGGATTTCCAAGGCGTTTTCGGAGTTCAACCCGGAGCCGGTGGCGGCCGCATCGCTCGGCCAGGTCCACGAAGCCCGGCTCCGCGACGGCCGCCCGGTGGTGGTCAAGATTCAGCGGCCGGAGATCCGGCAGCAGATCGAAAAGGATTTCGAGGTGCTGGCCGAACTTTCCAAGACGGTCGACTCCCACACGAAGATCGGACGTCGCTACCGGTTCGGAACGCTGGTCGAGGAGTTTCATCTCACCATCCGGAACGAGCTGAATTACCTGCGCGAGGCCCAGAATCTCGTCACCGTCGGCGAGAACCTGGCTGAGTTTCCCAACATCCAGGTCCCCCAGCCCATCCAGGACTACAGCACGCGCAGCATCCTCACGATGGAGTATGTCCGCGGCCGCAAGATCACGTCGCTGACTCCCCTCGCCCGGCTCGATGTCAAGGGCGGGCCGCTGTGCGAGGAACTCTTCCGCGCCTATCTGAAACAGGTGCTCGTGGACGGGATCTTTCATGCCGATCCCCATCCGGGAAACATCTTCCTCACCGACGAAAACCGGATTGCCCTGCTCGATCTCGGGATGGTCGGGCACGTCGCCCCCCAAATGCAGGAGAACCTGCTCAAGATCCTCCTCGCCATCAGCGACGGTGACAGCGACGCGGTCGGCGAAATCGTCATCGCGAACAGCGAGCGCACCGAGGAGTTCGACCGGGCGGAGTTCAAGCGCCGGTTGAACCAGCTCATCGCGCAGACCCGCGATCAGGGTCTCGCCCAGATCAAGGTTGGCCAGTCGCTCCTCGAGGTCACCAGCTCGGCGGCCGAGAACGGGCTGTTCGTGCCGAGCGAACTCACCCTGCTCGGCAAGACGCTCATGCAGCTGGATGAGATCGGGCGGATTCTCGCGCCCGAGTTCGATCCCAATGCCTCGGTCCGGCGCAACGTCGACGAATTCATGGCGCAGCGGATGCGCCAGGACATCAGCAAGGGCAACATCCTCTCCTCCGTTCTGGAGATGAAGGGCTTCCTCACCGCGCTGCCAAACCGGCTGAACCGGCTGATGGACTCGGTCGTCAACTCCGAGCTCGAGATCAAGGTGAAGTCCGTCGACGCCAAGGTCGTGATGGAGGGGATGCAGAAGATCGCCAACCGGATCACCACCGGGCTCGTGCTCGCCGCCCTGATCATCGGCGCCGCGCTGCTCATGCGGGTCGAGACGAGCTTCCGACTCTTTGGCTACCCCGGGCTGGCCATCCTTTGCTTCATCTTCGCCGCGGCGGGAGGGTTCTGGCTGGTGCTGAACATCCTGCTCCAGGACTACCGCGACAAGAAGAAGATCCGGCGTTGAACGCGGAGTGCCCAGGAGAATCTCGGGCAACCGCGAATCCACGCCAATGGACGCGAATTCGGAGACTTCGTTACGGAGACACACCGGTGAATCGGACGCCGGTAGCGCCGCGTCTCCGACCGGCGTCGCCCGTTTCATCCAGGAGGCACGCGTGGTGCTGCCGATCCCCGAAGTCCAATCCGATCGTATAGGTTTTCGAGTTCATCAAGCGTAGCCTGCCGCGTTCATCGCGGCTCGGCTACGCCTTCTCATTCCTACTGGTTCGGCTTTTCAGTCATACTCCCAGTGGTGTTGGTGAACTTCGATCGGCCCACGACGCGTTCCGACTAGGAGAGAATCCGTGCGCAATTCCGTCGGGACGCAAAGCGCTTGCTTGATCTTCGCGAAGACCTGAACCACGTGGCCGTAACGGGCCAAATCCGTGCCATACACCAAGGCGTAATCAGGCCTCAACGGGCGGATACTCGCTTCGATGAAACCTTCAAGCCCCTCGAAAGCGACAAAGTCCTCGCCAAAATACACGCCCTTCTCTTCGACGATGACGTAGAGTACGCGACCGTGAGGTAAGGAAAGTTCGATCAACTCCCGCGCACTCTCCTTCGAGGTCACATTCCGAATCGCTGGGGCTGGCTTGAACAGGAAAGCAAGCGCAAACACGGCCAGGGTTATGCTGGCTGGCAACAGATATCGTCGCAGCGCTTTCATTTTGGCCCAGACACTATAGCTGCGTGAAGCAGCCGTTGAGAATGGAGTGTGCTGGTCCCCGGGAGCGCGGGTTACTCGCCAAAAGCGAGCCGAGCCGCAGGGTGGAGGTGTTAGCCAAACCACCAACCAATGGAGACCAGCACATGAAAGCACAGGATAAGTTCGTGGGCCTCGATGTCCACAAGGATACCATTGTCACGCCATCAAAACACCTCAGGCTTCACCTCTCACCTTTTCAGCGCACGCGAGAGGCCAAAGGCCCGGCTTTGGTGAAGGGTGAGGCCTGAGGTGTTCGGTTTGCCTCTATAGGTTTTCGAGTTCATCAAGCGTAGCCTCCCGCGTTCATCGCGGCTCGGCTACGCCTTCTCATTCCTACTGGTTGGGCCGGTTTGGGTCATAAATGACTACCGTCTTCGCTTCGCGACATTTCTTCTGTCCGCGAGTGTTAGAATCGGTGCAGCTTCCCATTTCCTATCTTTGGCGAACGACACCCCGAATTCCTCACTTAGTCCCTCACTTGTGAGGATCGTGCAGGTTTGAGACGATAATTTTCAAGCGGCGAGGGCGGGCAGGATGATGCGCTCGGTGAGTTGTCTGCCCACGACGAGCAGATTCATGGCGCGTTTGGTCA
>WYBX01000021.1 GCA_011525695.1 Verrucomicrobiia bacterium | reverse complement strand
TCTTCAACGACTCCGCCTCGAACGCCCTCAACGCCGACTTTTCCGGTGACGGCACGTTCGTCAATTCCGCCGGCGCCACCTACAACAAGCTCGCGGCCGGCACGACCACCTTCACCAACGGGATGAGTTTCACCAACGCCGGCACCGTCAACGTCGACGTCGGCACACTTCAGTTCGACGCCAACGGTTCACTCACCGGCGCCGGCGTCATCCATGCGGCGGCCGAAACCACGGTCGTCTTCAACAGCATCTTCAATGTCCCCGATGCCTCCGGGCTTCAGGGAGCCGGACAGTACCGGCTGACCAATGGCACGCTCACGCTCACCGGCACCGTGGGTGCACCCGATTTCGAGCTCGCCGGAGGGATTCTCACCGGCACCCACGCATTCTCCAACGGCGCCACCTGGACCTTCTCCAGCCTCAACACCGCGGGCACGACGACCAATGCCAGCGAATCCACGCTAACCATCACCGGCACCAGCAATCACGATTTCAACTTCCGCACGATCGTCAACGAAGGCACGTTATACTGGGTTGATGGCAGTCTCCGCTCCGGAAACGGTGGCTCGATTGTCAACGCGATTGGCGGCACATTCATCGACGAGGCGGCGAATCTGATCAATGCCGCCTATGGCGGGGTGGGAACCGACTTCACCAACCGGGGAGTCTACAACAAGGACGGAGCCCTGCAGACCACGATCGAGATCCCGTTCCACAACGAGGGCACCCTCAATCTGAATGCGGGGACGTTTGTTCTCGCCGGTGGCGGGAGCAATGCCGTGGGGGCGGCCATCAATGTCGACGCCGATGCGACTCTCCGGCTCACTGGCGGCACTTTCACGCTGAATGACACCACGCTCCTCGATGGCCCGCTGGGCACCTATGAGATTTCCGGCGGGAATCTGCTCGTGAATTCCGGCATCTTCGAACTGCCGAATCTCTCGATGTCCGGAGGAGCCATGAGCGGTGCGGGTTCGTTCGGGGTCGAATCGCTGTACATGACCGGCGGAAACCTCGCCCTCGAGTTCACGCTTGCCTTGGATGCGGCCTGGACGGGCGGAACCTGGAATGGGCTCGCAAACGGCACGATTGGCCCGGAGGCGGTCCTCACGATGTCGGGAAGCAGCCCGAAGGATTTCAACCGCCGCACCATCGACAACTATGGGCTGGTCCTGTGGGAAGGCGGCGACTTTCGATCCGGCAACGAGGGCGCATTCGTGAATCATGGCTCGGCCGTCTTCCACGACTCGGCAGGCTCGACCATCAATGCCGGCTATGGCGGCACTCCCTCGTTCACGAACCATGGCGCCTACCTCAAGTCCGGTGAAAATACGTCGCAGGTACAGGTGCCCTTCACCAACCACGGTGTTGTCGAGGTCTCCGAAGGGACCCTCCGGTTCACGAATACGTTCACGCAGGTCACCGGGGAACTCGCCGTGTTGGAGAACGCAACCTTGCAATTCGACCAGGGATTGGATCTGGCGGCAGGCGCGCTCGCCGGAGCCGGCAGCATCATCGCAAATGTCGATTCCCATGGTACGATCGCCCCCGGCACTGCGAGTCCCGGCCTGCTCGCGATCTCCGGGACGCTTACCCTGCATTCCACCTCGCATCTGATCTTCGAACTCGCGGGTACCGTATCCGGAACCGGCTACGATGTGCTCTCGATTGGCGGGGCTGCCACCCTCGGGGGCGCGCTCAATCTCATGCTCGATGACGCGTTCGCCGCTTCCATCCTTCCCACCGACACGTTCACCATCCTGACCGCTGAGACAATCTCCGGAGCATTTTCAAACGTGACTGCGACAGGGCTGCGCCTGGCCACGCACGAGGGCCTTGGCTCCTTCCGAGTCGATTTCGGCCCGGGCAGCGCCTTCGGCACGAACTTCGTTGTGCTGAGTGATTTTCAGGCGATCCCCGAACCTTCGACCTACGTGCTCCTGGGAGCGGGGATGATCCTCGTGCTGCTCTCGGTGCGCCGCGGATCCCGGGCCGACCGGGTCTGAGCCGCTCGAAAGCGGTAGCGTCGGTTTTTAACGGCGCCTGAAGTGTGACCAATTTTTCGTTCCCGAAAGCGCCAACGGCGCGTCCTCATCCCAGCCTGGGCCACCGGCCCAGGAACTCGTCGAACGGGATCGAGGGCTGAAAGCCCGACCCATCAGCTCAGCCCCAAATATACCGCTCGTCATCGGCGACACCGACTTTCGGCAGGAACGCCCGATATTCGGGCCTGAAACGATTGCGTACGATAAATGAATCGGGCTTTCAGCCCTGAGATTCTCGTGACGGAATCCTGGGCCCTTGGCCCAGGCTGAAATGAAGCGGGCCTTTGGCCCTCCTCACGACCGCTTGACGCCACGGGTCGCAGCCGCAACCGAAGGAATCGTGCTCGTGCGTCGTAATCTTGCTCGTAATCCGGGGAGATCGAGCACGAGCAAGAGCACGATTACGAGCCCGAGGGTCGTCGCAAATGTGAACTCTCCGGGTAGGCTGGCGCTACGAGGTCGCAGCCGCGTCTGGACGTGTGATGCCCCGGATCACCGATGCGGCCCCTGGCCACTCCGGTGCCGCGTTCGGAACCCGTACGGGCTCTCCCCCGTCTCCCGCTTGAAGGCCGCGCTCAGGTAGCTCGCGCTTTCGAATCCAGCCTGTTCCGCCACCGTGCCGATCGCGACATCCCCCTCGATCAACAGGTGTTTTGCCCGAGCAATTTTCTGCCTGAGAATCTGGTAATGCGGGGAATGCCCCAGCGCCTGCTTGAACTTCCGCTCGAGCAGCGTCCGCGACATCGGCACCGCCCGCAGCACGTCGCTGACGCCGATGTTCTCCCCCGCATGCTCCCGGATGAATCGGACCGCCTGCGCGATGCGTGCGTCCGAAACGAATACGCTGTCGGTCGACTGCCGTTCCACCACCCGGATGGGCGGCACGAGTTGCTGGTCACTTGCGGGCTTTTCCCCCCGCATCATCGCCGCCAGCATCGCCGCGGCTTCGTGCCCAGTCCGGCGGGCGTTCGGCTGCACACTGGTCAGCGGCGGTGTGCACATGTCGCAAAGCAACTCGTCGTTGTCCACGCCGATCACGGCCACTTCATCCGGCACCGTCCAGCCGCGGACATGGCAGGCCTCGAGGACGTCCTGCGCCCGGCCATCATAACAGGCGAAGACGCCGAGCGGCCGCGGCAAGGATTCCAGCCACTGCGCCATCCGGAGGATCTCGCCCTCGGCTCCGATCCCCATTCGCCCCGTCCGGCTCGCGGGAAAGATCGCCGCGCGCAGCCCCTGCTCCGCCAGCGCGCGGGCAAATGCCTCGCCGCGCTGCTGCGCCCAATGGAACCGTGCATCTCCAAAATACGCGAAGTGCCGGAGCCCTTTTGCCATCAGGTGCTCCGCCGCCAGCCGCGCCACCGCCGCGTTGTCCACGCTGACACGCGGAAACGCCGAGGCCTTCCGATCCGCGCTCACGTCAACCACGGGAATCCTCTTCCGGGCCAGGGCCCTGGCACTCGCGGCCGAGTCCACCCGCGCGATGATCCCGTCACCCTGCCAGGTGGCCAGCCAGCCGGGCAGCGGCGCCAGCCGCGCCTGCTCCGTGAACCGGATCACCCAGCGGCCGTGCTCGCGGGTCCAGTCCCTCACCCCATAAAGCAAATCGCGGCCGTAGCGGTTGGAGGTCTCGATCAGCAGCGCGACCCGGAACGCCGGGCTCCTGGCGGCACCTCCTCCCAACGCCCGCGCCTCCCGCTGGGGCAGGCTGGCTGACCCGGGTGACCGAAGGCCTGGAATCATCCCGTTCACCCAGCCGGAGCCGGGCAAAAAATCAAAAGAAATGTGTGGAGATTTGTTACCTCGGCTGGGCTGAAATCCGCTAAACTTCGCCCTCGCCCTCCGTCATGAAGACCAACCGCGCTCACTTCCCCTCCATTTCGGCAATCACCTATGCCGGGCCGGCCTCCGACCAGGCCCTCGCATTCCGCCATTACAATCCCGATGAGATCATCGACGGCCGCCCGATGAACGCGCACCTGCGCTTCTCCATCGCGTACTGGCATTCGTTTCGCGGCACCGGTTCCGATCCTTTTGGCCCCGGCACGATCGTCCGGCCCTGGGAAAAGGGATCGGATCCGGTCTCCGTCGCGCGGACCCGGATGGATGCCGCCTTTGAATTCTTCCAGAAAATCGGCGCTCCCTTCTGGTGCTTCCATGATCGCGACATCGCCCCGGAGGGACGCACCCTTGCCGAGACCAATCGCAACCTCGATCGGCTCGTCGCCCACGCCCACGACCTCCAGCGCGCCACCGGAGTCCGGCTGCTGTGGGGCACGGCGAACCTCTTCGCCCACCCGCGTTACATGAATGGCGCTGCCACGAATCCCGATGCCCAGGTGTTCGCCCATGCCGCGGCCCAGGTGAAAAAGGCGCTCGAGATCACGAAGGAACTCGGTGGCGAAAACTACGTCTTCTGGGGCGGCCGCGAGGGCTACGACACGCTGCTCAACACCAACCTCAAACGCGAGCAGGACCACCTCGGCGGCTTCCTGCACCTGGCCGTCGACTACGCCCGATCGATCGGGTTCAAGGGCCAGTTCCTGATCGAACCCAAGCCCAAGGAACCGACCAAGCACCAGTACGACTTCGATGTGGCCAGTGGCATCGCCTTCCTGCGCACCTACGGCCTCGAGAAGCATTTCAAATTCAACATCGAAACCAATCACGCCACGCTCGCAGGCCACTCCTTCCAGCACGAGATTGAGGTCGCCGCGGCCGCCGGCCTGCTGGGCTCCATCGATGCCAACGCCGGCGATCCACTGCTCGGCTGGGACACCGACCAGTTCAACACCGACGTCCGTGAGCTCACCCTCGCCATGGTCTCGATCCTCCGCGCCGGCGGACTGGGCTCCGGCGGCTTCAACTTCGACGCCAAGCTCCGGCGGCCGTCCGTCGATCCGGAGGATCTCTTCCATGCCCACATCGGCGGGATGGATGCCTACGCCCTCGCGTTCAAGATCGCCCGCCGAATCCTGGCCGACGGCAAACTCGAAGCGTTCGTCCGGGAACGCTATGCCAGTTATGACACGGGTTTCGGCCGAGATATCGAGGCCGGCCGCACAAGTTTCCGTCAGCTCGAGAAAATTGCGCTGAAACTCGGCGAACCCGCCCACCGCAGCGGACGCCAGGAGTATCTCGAAAACCTCATTGCCCGCTACGTGCACGGCTGAGGCTCCTCCACTCCGCAGCCTGTGAGCCGGTCTGGGGTTGGTCCCGGCCGGACTCTCTTCGGTGTGTCGGCATGAATTGCGGCACGCAGCCCTTTCTCCTGCGCGCTTTCAGTTGCATGACGCCGCCCGGACCGTTGGTCTGCGTCGCGCGGGAACCATCGCGGTATTTTCGTGCGATTTGAAAGAATCATTCCCCGGACGCCTCCTCCCAGCCAAATTTCTGTCAACACCCCTTCCGCAACTTGCGAACACGGCACCCGGCCATGACTTCACGGTCTAGCATCGCCATGCCCCATCTGTCGCTTCAGCCAGTCTGGCGTGCCCTCGCCGCCGCGTGTCTCGCCCTCCTGGCCAATTCAGCCGGCGCAGGCGAGCCACCCTCGGCTCCCGAACGGGTGATGGAACGCGTGCTGCGGATGACCGAGTTCCTCGACACGATGCTCCCTGGCGTGCTCGACGAGCACAACATGACGTTCCACTTCCGGCCGAAATTCAGCGACCTGCGCGATGAGGAGTACATGCGCTTCCCGCTGGAGATTCGTTACGGCATCAAGCGGAACTGGGAACTTTCAGCGGGCGTGACGCCCCATATTCCGAGCCCGTTCAACAGCGGGCGGGATCATCGCTGGGGCGCCGGCGAGGCGAAATTCGGCACCCGCCACGATGTCGGCCGGCTGGTGGGTTTCTTCGATGAGACCACGATCGGCGTCGAGACGCGCGCCCCGCTGGGCAATCCGCCGATCGAGCTCAACGACCACTACGCGCACATCAAGCCCTTCGTGGCCGCCGCCCATACGCTGTCGATCTGGCCCAGCACGACGTTCTACGCGAATCTCAGCTACGATCGCAGCGTGACGCTGACCACCCGCGACGCACCGCCACCGGAGGTCGTCCGGCGACACGTGATCGAGGTCGCCCCCGGCATTCTCTACAAACCGTCCCAGCTCGGCTACTTCACGGAGTACCGCTTCCAGCACATCGCCGAGCCGGATGCCTGGCATCTCCGCCACGAATTCCGTGCCGGCACGATCTGGGATATTCCGCTCAAGCGGACGGAAAAATGGCGGCTCCCCGGCAAGTGGCAGCTGGAACTCGCCTATCGGTACATTCATGAGGAGGGCCGGGATCGTGGCCATGGAATCCTGACTCGCGTGAACTGGCGCACGTCGCTCCGCGAGGTGATTGAGCATGCCAACGGGAAAAACTCGCTGTCCCGCCGCTGAAGGCCGAATGACGCCTGCGGCAGTGCGTCAACCGCCAACTCGCGAGGAAACACATGGAGTCAGACCTGAATTCATGGAGGGCCGTGCTCCGTCACGGCCACAACGTTCCGAACTTCGTACATGGAGGGCCGTGCTCCGTCACGGCTATGTAAATCGATCCGCTGCGCAGGATGAATTTCCCATCGGATCTGCGGACGCCACGGAGCCGGTTCGACGGGCTCACGGCCCCGAGCCTGCCGAGGGGGGCGTCCCTCCATGTACGAGCATCGTATTTGGAGGGCCGTGCTCCGTCACGGCCACTGAGATCCATCCGCTGCGCAGGATGAATTTCCCATCGGATCTGTGGACGCCACGGAGGGCGTCCCTCCATGAAGGTCACGTCGCCCCTGTAGCGCCGCGTCTCCGACCGGCGCAAAATCATTCCGACTATCGTTCCGCCAAACCGCCGGCTCCACAGCTTCGGGTTTCAGCGCACCACTGGCCAGAGCACGATGTTCCGGTACGACACCGCTCCGTGATCGCCCTGAAGCAGCAGCGGCCCGGACCGGGACTCATCGGAAAACAGCGCGCCGCCGGTGCATCCCAGCAAGGGCTGGTTGTCGATGATCGTCGTGCCGTTGAGCACGACCGTCATGTGCCGATCGACGAGCGTCATCTCGAGCTTCTGCCATTCCCCCGCAGGCTTCTCCGCCGGAACCGATGGTGTAATCCGACTGTAGACCGCGCCCATGTTATGCGAGTCGAGCGGCTTCCCGTACGAATCGAAAACCTGGATCTCGTACAACCCGCGCAGGTAAACGCCGCTGTTGCTTCCCGATGGGACGTTGACCTCGAGCGATACCCGCTGGTCCTCGAAATCCCGCTCGGTCCGCAGATTCGCCGTGCGCTGCCGCGGCTGCCCCGGCCCGTGCTCCGGCGGCCGGTTGACCAGCACGCCATTTTCAATCGACCAGGCGCTCTTTCCATCCGGCTCATTCAACCGCCAGCCCGAAAGATCGCGGCCGTTGAGCAGCTGGATCGGCGCGCCAAACTTCACCTGGGCGAGGTTTGGACGCGGCGGCAGCGGAGGAATCCGCCGGCCCGTGAATTCCGCCCGCTCGAATCCCTTGCCATTCGCCCGCGGCGCAATGTGCGTGAGCCGAAGCGTGTCGCCCTCGACCGTCCCCGTGATCGTCTCAGTCAGCTGCTGGGTGCGGATCACCTCGCCAGCGGCATTCTTCCGCTCGATCTCGCGGATCCGCGTCACCGTCAGCGTCCCATCCGCAATCACCACATTCGCGACCGGCAGCACACTGCCTCCGCCCCAGAGCAGCGATCCATCGTACCATCCCTGCTCCTGTTTGATTTCCAGCCACCCGGCCCGGCCGTTCGGGATCGTGAGCGCCCAGCGACCGAAAAAGCCCTGATCAGCCGCCGGCGCGGCTTGGATCGCGCCACCCAGGATGAGGGCGGTGATGACGAGGCCAGGGAAACGCGAAAAGCAGAGCGTTTTCATTTGAGATAAGGTGGTGCGCAACATTGCGAGCAGCCGCCCCGTTGTCGCGCCAAAATTGGAGAGGCGCCTGAATTCTCCCTCTGTGACCTCTGGTTTGGTCTCGGTGCGCTTTGTGACGATGGATTGAATGGTCTGACTTGGCCACGCCGAGTTCGAGCGTTTTAGCAACCCGCCCCAGCAGCTCCGGCTTGCACTCGCGCCATCTTCCCATCGTCTTTCCGGACCTTGGATCCGGTCACCCATTCGCTTCTGGGCGCCACCCTCGCCTACGCGCGCTGCGGCCGTCAGCTCGGTCGCACTGCCGCTCTCGTCGGCGGGCTCACCGCCCTCTCGCCCGATGCGGATGTCTTCATCCGCAGCGCCGCCGATCCGCTCATCGCCATTGTCCACCACCGCGGGTTCACCCACTCGCTGCTCTTTGCCCCGGTCGGCGCGGCCATCGTCGCGGCGCTCTGGCTCTTCCGGCCCACCTGGCGCGATCGCTCCCGCTGGCTCGCCCTGTGGCGCTGCGGACTCCTGGCCTACTTCAGCCATTGCCTGCTCGACGCGGCCACGAGCTACGGCACCCAGCTGTTCTGGCCGCTCACGAATCACCGTTTCGGCTGGGACTGGATCTCGGTCATCGATCCGTTCGTCACCGTCACACTGCTGGTTGGGCTGGTGTTCGCGCTCATTCGACCGCACCGGCGGCCGGCGCTGATCGCAGCCTCCATTGCCCTCGGCTACATTGCGCTCGGCGCCGTCCAGCATGCGCGTGGCGTGGCGGCACTCCGCGACATCGCCGCGTCCCGCGGCCATGTGCTCGAACGGCACGAAGTGATGCCGACCCTGGCCAACAACATCATCTGGCGGACGCTCTACGTTCATGATGGCCAAATCTGGAGCGACCGCTTGCGCTTGGGCTGGTTTTCGAGCACGACCGTGCGCGAGGGGTGGTCGCTGCCCAGCATTCGTCTCGAGGATCTGACCGCGCAGGAGCAGGCACGCAACCAACGTCGCTCCTTCGAACGTTTCGCCTGGTTCTCGGACCATTGGGTCGCGCGTAGCCCGGTGGATGCGTCGATCCTCGCGGACATGCGCTATTCGCTTTCGACCGAGGCTTTCGATCCCATCTGGGGAATCCGGTTCACACCCCCCTCCGATCCCACCGAGATCGTCTGGCTCAACCGGACCCGCGATCGAAAAATCGATCCGGGAGAACTCTGGACGGAAATCATTGGCCGCGATCCGCGGTTCCGGCCGGTTGATTCCGAGCCGCACACGGCCGACTCATCGCCGAACCGCGGATCCTTCGTACATATAGCTCAGCAGCCGGGGCCCGCGCATGTAGCCGGTGTCGACCCGCTCGATCCCGAACCCGGCATCCGCAATCAACGCCGGCGCGTCGCGATCGAGATGACATCCACCCGCCAGCCGCTTCCAGACCGGGGTGAGCCACCGTTGCAGGAATCTCACGTGGCGCTCCGGCGCGAACCCGTGCTCGACGAACAGCAGCCGGCCCGACGGCTTCAGGACGCGCCGCATGTTGGCCAGCGCCAGTTTCGGATCGGGAATCGAACAGAGCGTCCAGGTCAGCACGACGGTGTCAAAGCTGGCGGCATCCAGCGGCATCCGCTCCGCCGATGCCTCCGTGATGGTGACTGGCAGCAATCCGCCGGCCGCTGCGTCGCGGGCCATCGCAGCGAGCCGGGCCGAGGGCTCCAGCCCGATGACTTCGGTGACCGCGGAACCGTACAGGGGCAAATTTTCCCCTGAGCCAATTCCGATCTCGAGCACGCGGCCGGCGGCCCGCGACACATTCCGCTGCCGGTAGGGAGCGAGCCTCTCGTCGCGCATTGTCCTTCGGATGAGGTGCGGCAGAATGCGATGCGAATAGAAGCTCACGCGCGGCGAAGATGATGCCTGTTCAAGGGCTGAAACGCCAATGTGGCGATTCGTGATCCGGGAGGGTGTCACCCAAGTCGCAAATCACAATCGCCATGACGTAACCGCGAATGGACGCCAATGGACGCGAAGCTCGCGAAGGATTCGGCGCGGTTTTCTGCCCTCTGACCTCTGACCTCCGACCTCTGACCTCCGCCCTCAGTCCTCCGTCGTCCGTCTCCGTCGTCCGTCCTCCGTCCTCTCGCGAAGCGACCCTGAGCAAGCGAAGTGCGTCGAAGGGCGGCTCCTGACTCCTTCGTCGATCCGCACGCCAAGCCGCCAGGTCGAGCCACGGACTTGCGATCCGGTTACTCCTTTGGCGGATCCTCGCCAAATAGCGCACGGTACTGGTTGCGGAAATCAGCCGGGATATCACGGTCGTAGTCCCATTGCGCGACCACCTGTCGGACCTTCTCCATACAGATGTGGGTTTCCTCGAGCATGAGCTTCATCAATTGCAGCGAGGTCAAAGTTTGGACCTCATACGTCTTGGCCAGGCTGATCAGATCCTGATCGTCCGTAACCAGGCAGATGCCAAGCTCGAGAGCGGTCGCCAAAGCACGGGTGTCGGCCGGAGAAGGGCCGAGTTGCTCGTCTTGCACCTGTGCCCATAGATACCCGAACGTTTGTTCGATCGCGGCTTTCTCCCTTCGCCCGAGTTGAAGCGGACGGGTTCGATTCTGCACGTAGCACGTTTCGTTGAACCAGTGAAATTTCGTCTGCAGCCGACGCTGCCGGGCAAATTCACGCGTGAGTGCCTCGTGCGCATACAGGGTGTAGTTCGCCTTCCCGAAAACCGTCGCCAGCAGCGGATGAAGGTTTTGGGCCAGTCGAAAGTAGCTGGTACTGTCGATCAGGAGCTTGGTTTGAGCCATCGCCGGGGGCTCAGGCGTGGCTCAAACCAGCGCGGCGCGCAATTCTTTGGCGTCGACGAGCGGGACGTCGAGAATTCGGCTGATGACCGAATCCGCTTTCGGCGATTCCCTCAAATAGCTGCCCAATGTGGCAAATACGGGGGTGCGAAACGCCTCCTGCCCGACCCTCATGTAGTGGTCCGCCGAAGGCATTTTACCGTCGAACAGCATCTCACTTACCGACCGGTAATGCTGGTTGAACCGCGTGATTGCGGCGTGAAGCTGGCCGCTCGGCACACCCGTGAAATCGAGTCCCCGGGCGCGGGCATACTTTTCCACTTCGCAATACACACTGTAGGGTGAAATCACATGCGCGTCCGCCGCAGCCATCACCACTTCAATGCGCGCCGCCGCCGACTTCGCAGCGCAGTAGCCCCCGTGGATCTTCCGCGCGGCCGGTTCGGGAAACAACAGCGCGCCCGCGAAAGCGTCTGCAAAGTCCTCCGCCAGTTCCGTATTGCCCTGTTCGAGCAGGTCGACGCTGAGCAGATGCCCAAGCTCATGCGCCATCCAAAATTTGAAATCGTGCAGCCGACTATCGAGGTTCAGGTAAATCCACGTGGTCCTCGACTCCGGAAGGTAGATGTGAAGCGCGTTCTCGTGCCGCGACTTTTGGCCCCACATCACTGGCACGATCACCGCATGGAGCTCGATGAATTTGCCGATCAGGTCCTCGAACTTCACTAGGCCCGCGGGATCGAGCCTCAACTGGTTGCGCAGCTCTGACACCAGCCCCTGGAGGTACGCGTAATCCAGCGAGGGGTTTTTCAGCCGGGAGGGTCCCACGAAAGAATCGAAAGGCAGATGCTTGACCAGCGGGGCGAGCAGCCGGCCCATCTCACGCGCCCGCTCGAGGTGCAGCTCGGTTGTCTTGGTTGCCGCCCGCTTCCGGAAGGCGATCAATGGTTCGCTGGCCGGAGCTGCTGCGGTGACGAGTTCGGCGTAGGGCAACTGGAGCAGCCGGCCGAGCTTGAGCAACTCCGGCGGACGCGGAAGCGACTTCGCGGTAAACCATTTCGAAACCGACGCGCGGCTGAGTTTCAGTGCGTGGGCAACGGCGCTCTGCGTCAGCCCCGCGCGATGCATCGCCTCCTGCAGCCGCGGCAAGTTGAGCTGTCTTTCCATAGGGCCGACAACCAAGACTCCGGTTGTCAACTTTTGTCAACCGCGATCGGCATTCGGCCGCAACCTGTTCAATCTGCGCTGAACGCTGAACCCATGCCCAGGCAGTAACCGCGAATAAACGCCAATGAACGCGAAGCTGCGCGAAGGGTGCACGCCGGGACAACCGGATGACCAGGCAGTTCAACCGCGAATAAACGCCAATGGACGCGAAGCTCGCGACGGATCCTGCGCGGTTTTCCGTCCTCCGCCCTCGTCCTCTGTCCGCCGACCTCTGACCTCCGCCCCCAGTCTTCAGTCGTCCGTCCCCGCCCTCAGTCCTCAGTCGTCCGTCCTCCGATCTCTGCCCTCCGACCTCTGACCTCCGCCCTCCGCCCTCCGTCCTCAGTCCTCCGTCGTCCGTCCGTCCTCCGACCTCCGATCTCCGACCTCCGACCTCTGGCCCGACTTCCTGCTCGCGACTTCCACGCGATCGGCTGCGAATGACGCCACCGTGCGGGCATCGAACCAGCCATTGTCCCAAGCTGCCGAAATTGGAAAGCGAGGAGCAGCCGCGCTCGGGATCATGGGATCGATGTTCCTCTTCGCCCGCGCAGTCGGGGTGGCGTCGCCATGGTTTTCTGCTCCCGATCCTCCACCTGCGATGGGTCCGCCTCCGGATCAGCCGGGTTTTGCTTCCAGGCATGAGGCCAGATTCAGTGCTTGAACAGGAGCGAATCCGAGCCTCGGCAGCGTCCTCCTTCCCGGTGAAACGGTGATTCGGTCGTCGGTGAAACGGTAAACGCCGTTCGAATCGCACCCGCGCGATTGCCCGGCCGTCAGAAAGATGGGGTCAGAAGAATCCGATCTTCTGGAATCCTCCCTTCTGGCTCCTGACTCCAGGCTCCTGGCCAGTAACCGCGAATAAACGCGAATGGACGCGAAGCTCGCGAGGGATCCGGCGACGCTTTCCGTCCTCTGACCTCTGACCTCCGTCCTCCGACCTCCCCTGCCGACTTCCGGAATTCCGGAAGTTTCACGGCTTGAACCGGCCTGCGCGGATGCGTTTTCTCAGACGAATCAATCGTGACTGACAGGCCCTTTTCGAGCGAGTCGGGGATCTTCTTGGACATCGAGGCGGTTCCTGGTGGCGAGATTTTTGGACTGGGGGTGCTCCACGGGGCCTCTTTCCGACGGGAGGCGTTCGGGAAACGAGGGGTTTCCGACCTGGTGCGCGAAGTGAGGAAACTCGCGGGTTCCGCGACGTTTGTCGCCGGACACAGTGTCGTTTCTCACGATCTGCCAATTCTCGAGGCTGCATTTGCGATTCCCGAGCTTCGACAGCTTCCCGCAATCGATACGCTCTACCTGTCGCCCCTGGCATTTCCGCGAAACCCCTACCATCGGCTGACCAAGAACGACCATCTCGTGAGGTCGTCGAAGAATCATCCGGCCCGTGACTGCGAATCGAGCCGGACCATTCTTGCAGAGGCCAGTCTCGCACTCTCCTCCGTCGCCCAAGAGGCACGCGGTCGCGAGCGGCTCGCGTTGACGCGCTGGTTGCTTGCGCGTGCGGAACTGCCATGGAACGGCTCCGCAGGCTTTGACCTGTTGTTCTCACTGCTTGCCGTGCCAGTCCTGACAGATGACCAGGCGGCCGCCGCCTGGGTGAGCCAGACCGAGGGGTGCACGTGTCCCGTCGCGGCTGAGCAGGTGTGGAAACAGGCGTATGCCAATCCCGCACACCGCGGCTCGCTCGCCTACGTTCTTGCATGGCTGCCGGTCGCCGGATCGGACTCCGTGCTGCCCGGATGGGTCGGACATCGATTCCCACAGACAGCAGCGGCGATCCGGCATCTGCGCGGAACACCCTGTCGCAACCCGGAGTGCCCCTGGTGCAGCAAGACGATGAGTCCGGCAGGGCAGCTCAAACGTTTTTTCGGCTACGATTCGTTCCGCCCGGAACCCGCGCTGGCCGGCAGCCCAGGCGTCAGCCTGCAGGAGGAAATCGTGCGGCAGGCCATGTCTGGAACCCCGCTTCTGGGGATCCTCCCGACCGGCGGCGGCAAATCGCTGTGCTTCCAGGTGCCCGCCCTCCATCGCTATTTCACGACCGGCTCACTCACGATTGTGCTGACGCCGCTGCAGGCGCTGATGAAGGACCAGGTCGACGGCCTGCTGGAGAAGACATCGACATCCTGCGTCGCTGCGCTGAACAGCATGCAAACGCTTCCGGAACGGGCGGAGGTTCGCGAGGCAGTGCGGCTTGGGAGCATTGGAATATTGTACGTCTCCCCGGAGCAGGTCAGGAACAGCTCGTTCAAACGAACCATCCTGCAAAGGGAAATCGGCTGCTGGGTCTTTGACGAAGCGCACTGCCTTTCACAATGGGGCCACGACTTCCGCCCGGACTACGTTTACGTGGCGCGCTTCATCCGCGAACTGGCGGCGGAACAACAGGTGCCTGTCCCCCCGGTGATGTGCGTCACCGCGACTGCCAAGGATGAGGTAAAGGACGAGATTGTCCGACATTTCCATCAGCAGTTGGGACACAACCTGATTCTCCTCGACGGCGGCACCTCCCGGAAAAACCTCAGTTACCGGATTGAAAAAGTCACCGAACATGAGAAGCGGACGCGGCTGCATGAACTGCTGGTCGAGCGCGTTGGAAACGGCCTCGGCGCGGCCGTTGTTTTCGCAGCCACCCGCAGGCGAGTGGAGGACTTTGCCACCTTTCTGAAATCGCCCCCGCGCGGGTGGGCGTGCGAGGCCTTCCACGCCGGACTCTCCTCTGAGGAAAAGAAGACCATTCTCGACGATTACCTGGCCGGCCGCGTGCAGGTGATTGTTGCCACCAACGCGTTTGGGATGGGTATCGACAAACCGGATATCCGACTCGTGGTGCACGTCGATACCCCCGGATCCCTGGAGAGCTACCTCCAGGAGGCTGGCCGCGCAGGGCGTGACGAGAAGCCCGCCGAATGCGTGCTGCTATATCATCCGGAGGACCTCGAGACCCAGTTCGGATTGATGGCGCTCGGACGAATCGAAAAGCGCGATATCGACCAGATCTGGCGCGCCATTCTCCGCGCCGATCATGGAGACGGAAAGCCGTTGACGCTGACGGTGACGGAAATCCTCGATGATCCACACGAACCAACGGGATTGATCGACGAAGATCCGGAGCGGCGCGGAAACAAGGTCCGTACAGCGCTGGCAGTGCTCGAAAAGCAGGGATTCCTGGAGCGAAACGAGAATTACACCCGGGCGTTTCAGGCGCGGCCGCTCGTGGCAGACGAGGACGAAGCCCGGGCGCGCATCGCCCGATTGGATCTGCCCGAAGGCAAACGGAGTCTCTGGCTGGAAGTCATGATCCTGCTGCTCGCGCAGGATGCAGAACAGCACGCGAGCATTGAGGAAATCGCCGAGTTGCCACGGATGAAGGCGCTCTACGCCCAAATGCGCGGCTCAACGTACGAGCGTGTGAGCCCCTACGCGCCGGTCTTCCGAGTGCTCAATGAGATGGCGACTCCGGAGGCGGGACTTATCAGCAAGGACGTTCACTACAGTGCCTGGCTGCACATAGGCCAGGCAGCGCATGCCGGGCGGAGACTTGAAATAATCTCAGCCCTGGAGCGGGATCTGATTCAGCTTCTGCGTGGCGAGGAGCCAGACCCGGAGGGCTGGACCCCCCTGGCCGTCCGGCGTGTGAACCAGCAACTCGTTTCCGAAGGACACAATTGCCTGCCGGACGACGTCATTCGCATCCTCAAGACCCTGTCCACTGACGGCCGCAAGATGGGCCGACAGGCCTCGCTGCTCGAATTGGGATACGCCGGTCGCGATCACACCCCTGTGCGGATCGCGGGTTCATGGAGCGACATTCTCGAGATGTCATCCCTCCGCAACAACGCCGCGGCCGTGCTCGTCCGCCACCTCATGGGAAAGGCGAAAACGCGACCGAGCGTCGCAACAAAGTTGACGCTTGTCGAATTCAGCGAAGCGGAGGCGCTGGAGGTCTTCCGCGAAGACACAGCACTCGATTTGTCTTCCGTTCGCGACGTGCCCGCATTCCTCCAGTACCTCCTGGTCCACCTTCACGAAAGCAAGGTAATCGAGCTCAAAAATGGAAAGGCGTTAATCGCGCAGTCGATGAGCCTGCGAGTGCTGGAAAGCACGAAGGGACGTCAGCGCAGGCGATTCACCAAAGGGGATTATTCGGCGCTTCTCGTCCATTATTCGGAAAAAATCTTTCAAATCCATGTGATGGGCGAATATGCCCGCCAGGGAGTGGAGCGTTTGGGCCGGCACTTGAGGTTGATCACGGCCTATTTCGAGATGGGCAAAGCCGCCTTCGCCGATCGATTTCTCAGGGAGTCTCCGGAAGTCTACACGCGCGCCACCGGGCTCGAGTCTTTTCGCAAGATCGTCGACAGCCTGCACAATCCCGTTCAGCAGGCCATCGTCGCGGAAACTCCCGATGCCAACATGCTGATCCTGGCCGGACCCGGGTCAGGCAAGACACGAGTAGTCGCGCATCGCTGCGCCTACCTGTTGCGCGTGGAGCGTATCCGCGCCGGCCGGATTCTGGTTGCCTGTTTCAACCGCCATGCCGCCCTCCAGCTTCGCCGGAATATCTACCGGCTGGTGGGCAAGGATGCCTGCGGAGTCATGATTCAAACCTACCACAGCCTCGCCCTGCGGCTGCTTGGGCGCAGTCTTGCCGGGGCCGTCGATGAGACGGAACTCCCGGATTTCAGCAAGATCCTCGAAGAGGCCACGGAAATGCTGTCCGGCAAGCCGGGCGCAGGCGATTTTCGGGCTGAGGATATGCGGGACCGGATTCTTGCCGGCTTTTCACACATCCTTGTCGACGAATATCAGGACGTGGACGAGCGCGAATACGCCTTCATCTCGGCCCTGGCCGGGCGGAGGGAGGTCTATGAGGATCGCAAGCTTTCGATCATGGCTGTGGGTGATGACGACCAGTCCATTTACGGATTCAAGGGGGCCAACGTCAGGTTCATCCAGCAATTCCAGAAGGATTACCATGCGCGTGAGCACTATCTGACGGAGAACTATCGTTCGACACGGGCCATCATCGACGCGACGAACCGGCTCATTGCAGCGAATACGAACCGGATGAAGATTGCCCACGCGATACGTGTGAACAGGGCACGGGCTGGCGACCCGGCCGGCGGGCGGTGGGCGAAACTCGATCCGCTCGTCCGCGGAAATGTTCAGCAGCTCATCGTCGCGGATGCGGCAGCGCAGGCCGGATTCTGCGCGATGGAAATGCGGCGTCTGCATGACCTGGATCCGAAGTCGGGTTACAGCGCGTTCGCGGTCATCGGAAGGACCCGCGAGGTGCTCGTCGGCATTCGTGCCGCCCTGGACGACGCAGGCATACCAGTGGACTGGCGGGGAGATGATGAAATGCCGGTCTCGCTCTTCAGAATTCGGGAGATCCACGACTGGCTCGCATATCTCGAGGCCGCGAAGCACGAATCATGGACGTTCCAGGCTGCCAAGGCCCGGTTGACGCGGAAGCGTGGGAATGCTTCTCCGAACCGCTGGTGGAGAATGCTGGATGAAATCCACTCGGAATGGGCTGGAGAAGCCGGTGACGTGGAAGTGCCCGTCGCGATGATTCGGGAGTTTTTTGTCGAAGCCATTGCCGAACGACGGCGCCATCAACTTTCGGGTGACGGGGTCATACTGGTCACGGCGCACAAATCAAAGGGCCTCGAGTTTCCGCATGTCCTGATTGTGGACGGCGGATGGTGTCCCGGTGCCGACCGGGTCCAAATGGAGGAGGAGCGGCGGGTGTATTACGTCGCGGCGACGAGAGCGAAGGAGACCTTGACGGTCGTGGTGCGGCGGGATCGTCGCACGCCATTCCCGCATGAACTGGCGGGGCCGCATGTGATTGATCGCAACCCTCGCTCCCCGGACTCTGTCGCACGCTCCGACGCCGAAGGGCGCCGGTATGGCATCGTGGACCCGACGGAGCTCTATCTCAGCTTTGTTGCAGGAATGCCCGAAGGCAGCCCGGTGCACGCGGCATTGCGGGCGA
>WYBX01000020.1 GCA_011525695.1 Verrucomicrobiia bacterium | reverse complement strand
TTTGCCGACGGTTCGGTTGTATCGGGTTTTTGTTTTTCATCCCCTGCCTTGTGGCAGGTCTAACCCGTGCAGCCGAACCGCTTTTCTCCCTCCGGTTTCACAAATTTCTGTGGGACGACAGTGAATCTGATGAACCTTTCGCACACTCGAATGACTGGCATGACTGGCGTCCTTGCCAGCCTGGTCCTGGCCCTGCCAATGGTTCCGGGTGCACCCACCCGGGGGACCGAACGTCCGCTGGCCGGCGGGGCCGACGCCCGTCGCTACCTGGCAGTGGATCGCGAACTGCAGGGGGAGTTGCGCAATCTGCAGTTGAGCCTCGGCCAGGCGGGAAACCAGCGGGTGATTCTGGAGAAGTTCGATGCCCCCTGGGAGGAGCGGCACAATATCGGCGGGTTCGAGTATATCTCCGGTGTCTTCCGCGACCATGAGGGCCGCTACCGGTTGTATTACAATGTGACGCAGCCTGCCATCTTCACGCAGGCCATGTTGCGCCGGGAGGCTGTGGCCGTGGCTTTCAGCGCGGATGGCATCAACTGGGAGAAGCCGAAGCTGAATATCGCGAAGCACCTGGTGGATGATCCGGACAGTAATCTCATCAATGTGGAACCGCATCCGGGCATGGATCAGGGCAAGTATTACCGCGCCGGCCCGGTGTTCTATGATCCGCGCGCCCCCGCCGAGAGCCGGTACAAGCTGTCCTGGCGCGTGTACGGGGATGTTTATGTGGCGGTCTCGTCCGACGGCCTGAACTTTGTGACCAAGGGGCAGGCCTTCCGTCACAAGGCGGACACCATGCATTCGGCCTTCTTCGATCCGCGCACGAACGAGTACGTCATGTACGGCCGCAAGCGGGGCGACTGGAATTCCGAACCGGCCGACCGGCGCGGGGTCGTACGCCACGCCTCGCGAAACTGGACCGATGCGCCATGGTCCACCGTCGGCCAGGTGGTCATCGATCCCAAGGATGTGTGGGACTACTCCGAGACGATCCAGCCCCAGGTGTATGCTCCCGCCATCCAGTATTACCACGGGCAATATATTGGTCTCCCGCCCATCTTCTTCACCGATACGAACCGCGGGCCGGTCAACCGTCCGGATCGCAAGACCGGCACGTTTTATCCGATCCTGATGCACAGCCGGGACGGAGTCCAATGGACGTTTCCCGACCGATGGCACCCGGTCATTGACCTGCAGCCACACCTGCGGGTCTCGTCCTATGAGTTGGCGAGTTCCAAGCAGGCGGAAGTCGGCTTGATTTGCGCCTCCGGCGATATGCTGGAAATCGACGGACGTCTGCTGATCTATTATACCGCCCGCGAGGGCACGCATTACGAGGAACAGCCGCTCGACCGGAAATCCGTGCATGTCGCGTTCATGCGTGTGGACGGCTTTGCCAGCCTGGGGACGCTCCCCGGGCGGCCGGGCGAATGGTTGACTTCGGAGATCGCCGTTCCAGCCGATGCCAGGAACCTGGTGGTCAATGCCCAGGTCGCTGGAAAACTCCGGGCGGAGGTGATCGACGCGGCGAACGGAAAGCCGATCGCGGGGCTCACGCTCGCCGAGGCGAAGGAAGTGTCGGGGGACGAACTCGCCCTGAACATGCAGTGGCGGTCTGCGACGCTCGCGGCAGCCGCCGGCCGGACGGTGCGTCTCCGGTTTGCCGTGGATGACGGGAAAATCTACAGCTTCGCCTTTTCAGGAAAGCCTTGATGGGGCCAACCGGCCGGTGGCACCGGGCAGCCCGCCAGCCGGTACCTTCCGGGCCGCCGCTTGACCCTTTCCCTGCGCCAATCGGGGGGAGGTCCCGTCTGGCCGAGCGGCATCGGAGTTGGGCCGGGCTGGCCACGACGGCATGAGTCAGAGTTGATCGGCGGATCGCGCGACGGTGCCGCCGGCGACGTATTTCGGAATCAGCAGGTTTGGCTGTGGCGGCAGATAGCCCTGGTTGAGGAGCTGCAGGATCAATCGTGAGAACCGCCGCGCGTAGGTGCCCTCGTCGAGGGCGTAGTGGGCTACGGGCGGAGAGGTCAAATCCAGCATGTGGTGGTGATCGCGGGCGATCAGGGAAACGTTGCCGGGTACGGTCAGCCCGCGCTTGAGCAAATGGACCAGGACAATGAAAACGAGGTGGAATTTTGCCACCAGCAGTCCGGTCGGCGCATGCGGGGTGCCGAAGATCGCATCGAGTTTGCTGCAGACGGATCGGGCCGTGCCGTCGTACCGGATCACGGTTCCCTCGCCAGCCTGACCGCCGACTTGTTCGTCCAGCGCCTCGCGGAACCCCTGCTCGCTGGCGAGATCCCCCGCCGCTCCGGAGTCAGGAATGACGAGGGCAAGGCGCCGATGGCCATGCCGCTGGAAGACGCCGACCGCATGGTGGCAGACGAGCCGATGATCGAAGTCGAACGCGGGCAGTTGGACATCGCGATGGCATGACCCGACGACAAATGCCGGGATGGCGCGGGCCTGGGCCCACCGCTGCAGTTCCGCGCTGGCGGAGATCAGCACCAGGCAGGCGACCCGGTGCTGGCGGACGAAATCCTCGAGCTTGCGCCGCTGCGCAGCGGCACTGCCTTGCGGGCAGAAGATTACTTCGGTGGCAAACCCGTGCTCGGCGAGGCTCGCCCGCATTTCGCTGATCGCATAATAGGCCACCGGCGAGTGGCTGCTCACCGGTTGATGGGTCACGAGGCCCACCAACCGGCCACCGTTCCTGGCGGGCGTACGTTTCCCTGGCACGAGTCGGTTCCGACGTCCATGGCTGATCTCGATCAAGCCGTCCTTCTGCAGCAGTCCAAGGGCGGTTCGGACGGTCGGTCGGCTCACATTCAGGAGTTCGCAGAGGCTGCGTTCCCCCGGCAGGAACTCCTTCCACGTGCCGTCATAAATGGCCTGGCGGATGGTATCCGCCGTCTGCGCGGGCAGGGAAAGACGGCGTGGAAGGTTAAAGGAGGGATGTGAGCTGCTCATAAAAAATTACCAGTGAAATCAAGTGGCCTCGGGTCGCAAACCGCCGCTCGAATGGCAGCCAATGAGCAACCCGGCTTCGATTCAAATCTGGTCTGCGGCCCCCAGTCCCCTGACCACCGACCTGACGGTAGACGTGGTGTCGGTGGGCCGGATGATTGAGGACGCTATTGCCACGGGAATTGCCGGTTTGTTTCTCGCCGGGACGTGTGGGGAGGGTGCGGTGCTGACCGACGGCGAACGCTTCCGCCTGGTGGAGGCGGCGGCGAAGGCGGCCGCCGGCCGGCTCACGCTGGCGGTGCAGGTAACCGACAACTCGGTGCCTCGCATCCTGGAAAACATCCGCCAAGCCGCGGACGCCGGGGCCGACCTCGCGATCATGGCTGCACCCGCCAGCTTCACGAATTTCACGCCCGAGCGGATCACTGCCCTCTTCATCGAGGCGGCCGACGCCAGTCCGCTCCCCGTCGGCATCTATGATCTCGGACGGAAACGTCCGGTGAGGATACCGGAGTCGGCGCTCCGCAGTATCTATCTGCGGCCCAAGGTGCAGCTGGTTAAGGACAGCTCCGTGGAGCCCAGCCGGTGTGCGATTGCGCTCGCCGTGCGAAATGAAAAGCCGACGCTGCGACTCTTCAATGGCGATGAATTCAACTGCCTCAAGTATCTGGAGGCTGGCTATGATGGTGTGATGTTCGGGGGGGCGGCCGCGATGGCGCCGTACCTGCGCCAGATTGCGGACTTGTATTTGGCGGGGCGGATCGCGGAGGCGCGGGCGATTGATGACGCGATGAAACAGTCGCTCTATGGGATCTACGGCGGTGAGGACATTGCATGCTGGCTCTCTGGCCTGAAATACTACCTCGTGCGGCGGGGAATATTTTCCTCGGCGGCGAATTATCATGGCTATCCGTTGACCGATGATTGTCGTCGTTTCATCGACGCGTTCGTGGCGCAGTCAAACGGTGGTGAGCCCGTGACCGCCGCTGGCCATCGGCATTGAATCGGCTCGATCGGGCGGATTTCGAGCATGCCGAGTTCGGACCCACACGCCATCCGCGGAAGCTGGGCGACCTTGTTGCTGCCGCTGCAGGACGACGAGTCGATTGATTACGGACTGCTGGCGGACGAGATCGACTTTTACTCGGCCCAGCGGGTCAGTGGCATTTACTCGAATGGTACGGCGGGCGAATTCTACAGCCAGACGGAAGCGGAATTCGATCGGGTGAACGGACTCCTGGCGGAGAAATGCGGTGTGGCCCGGACCCCGTTTCAAATTGGGCTCTGCCATCCGAGTGCGCAGGTCGCTCGGGAGCGTCTCCGGCGCACGCGCCCCCTTCGGCCGGTGGCGTATCAGGTAATCCTGCCCGACTGGTTTCCGCCATCCCTGGCGGAGGTAATGTCGTTTCTCGAGGCGATGGCTGCCGCGGCGGCTCCGATCCCCCTCGTCATTTACAATCCGGCGCATGCCAAGCGACGGCTCACGCCGCCGGAGTGGCTGGAGCTCACCGGGCGCATTCCCGGCATCGCGGGAGTGAAGCTTCCCGGCGGGGACGAGGCGTGGTATGCGGCCATGAGACCCGTGATGCAGCGTTGTTCTGTCTTCATCCCGGGCCACTTTCTCGATGTTGGACTTAGGCAGGGCGCGCTAGGGGCCTATTCGAATGTCGCCTGCCTGAGCCCGGACGGCGCCCAGCGGTGGTATGAACTGTGCCAGTCGAATCCTCCGGCCGGTCACGAATTCGGACAGCGGGTGCGCGCATTCTGGACTGCAACCATACTGCCGTTGGTGACGGAACGAGGCTGGTCCAACATGGCGGTGGACAAGGCTCTCGCCGTTGCCGGAGGGTGGCTGGCCGGTCTGACTTCGCGGTTGCGATGGCCCTATGCCTCCATGGGCGTTGGCGCAACCGACCGGATCGGCGCCGCCGCTCGTCGGGCCCTGCCCGAACTCTTTGCCTGAAGGTGCCCCCTGCGCACGAATCCTTGATCAGAAACCGGAAACAACCATCGGACATGAATACCATCACGAGAGCCCGGGAAGTCGCCACGCTGTTTGAATCGATCGCTCCGCTTGATTCGGGCATTCCCGGAGACGAGCTGGGGTTCATCTGGGGTGACGCCGATGCCATCGTGCAGGGCATCGGCTGTGTCTGGGATCTGAATACCGGCAGCATCCGTGCGTGCGTGGAACGCGGGCTGAACCTGCTGATTTGCCACGAAGCCTTGTGGCTGGCCGGTCAGGAAAGCCCCTGGTACCGGGGGCCTGCGCCGGATCGAATCCGGCCGAACCAGCTCCGGCGTGAATTGCTCGAGCGTCATGGGCTCACGGTTTACCGGAGCCATTCCAACTGGGATGCACTGCCCCGCGACGGGATCTCCGATGCGGCGAATGCCGCGCTGGAGCTGGAAGGGCTCAAGACGGTGGCGCGGGAGAAATTCTTCTCGGTGGAGGAGTTGCCGGAGCCGGTTTCGATTGCCGACCTGAGGAAGCACGTGGCTGCCGGCTTGGGATATTCGGAGTGCCGGATTTTCGGCGACCCGAATCGCACAGTCCGTCGATTTGCGTTCCTGATCGGCGGCTTCGGGGAGAACCAGCTGCACATGCCGCAGGCGGCGATGGAACTGGGCGCGGAAGCCATCATCATTGGCGAGATGAGCGAGTTCATCGTCATTGGCTGCCTGGAAATGGGCCTGCCAGTGATCGAGTCGCTGCACAGCGCCAGTGAGATACCAGGGATCCGGCGTCAGGCCCGGATGCTGGCAGACCGGCTTCCAGGTTTGAAGGTGGAGTACGTTCCCAGTGGAGCACGGGCATTCGCAGATGCCGTGAAACCGGGAGGGCAGGCGGCCGACTGACGTCGGAAACCGTGACAGGACGTTGTCCTTCGAATCGACGGCCTCACTTCCGGGCGAGCCTGGCGCCGATCTGGGCGGCGTGGCGGCCCTGATAACGGGCGATGGCGAGTTCGTTCTCACGCGCACACTCATGATTTTTCCTCCCGTTTCCTCCCGCTTTTCCGCCTCCGCCAGTTCGACGCCGACCCTAGCACGGCTGCCGCCGCTTCGCCAGCGACCCGGGCATTTTGGAACAAAACTGTAGGGGCGCAGCTTGCTGCGCCCTCAGGACCATTCGATCGCCAATCGCGGGCGCAGGCTAGCTGCGGCCCCTGCGGCTGCGCTTCGCAGAACGATTTTCCGGTTGCGTTTGTGGACGACACGGAGGTCGTCCCTCCATGAAAGTGGTTCTGACCGGGAAGTGAGCATTGGATTCGTGGAGGGCCGGGCTCCCTCCTTCGCCGAGCCTACGGAGGGCAGGCCGCCAGCCGGAATGCATTGCGGGGTTTACATCGGCCGTCTTGCCGGGCACGCTGCCGGCCGTACCCCACCGCACGGGCTTCACCCCGCCCCGTGACCATGTCCTACTCCCACTACGATCTGATCGTGATTGGATCCGGCCCCGCCGGCGAAAAAGGCGCGGCCCAGGCGGCTTACTTTGGCCGGCGGGTCGCATTGATCGAGCGGGAGCCGGTCCTCGGTGGCGCCGCGGCCAACACCGGCACGCTGCCCTCGAAAACCCTCCGCGAGACCGCCCTCTACCTCTCCGGCTTCCGCCAGCGCGGATTGTACGGCGTCACCATGTCGCTCAAGGACAAGGTTTCTGCGCGCGACTTCCTCTACCGCGAGCGGCAGGTCCAGCACACCGAGCACCTGCGGATTATCGAAAACCTCCGCCGCCACGACATCGATCTCTACAAGGGGCACGCCAGCTTCAGCGATCCGCATACGCTGCGGCTGCAGAACCGCGACACCGCCCCCGTCACCCTCACCGGCGACACCATTCTCGTCGCCACCGGTTCCCATCCCTACCGCCCGCCCGTCTTCCCATTCCACGACGCGCGCGTCTACGACTCCGACACGATCCTCAACCTCCATGACCTCCCGCACGAGATGCTGGTCGTCGGTGGCGGCGTCATCGGCTGCGAATATGCCTGCATGTTTGCCGCGCTGGGCATCCGCGTCACGCTCCTCGAGGGTCGGACGCGGCTGCTCGCCTTCCTGGATCCCGATGTCTCGCAACTGCTCACCCGAAGCATGCGCGAACTGGGCATTGACGTCCGATTCAACGAGACGGTCACTGCGGTCACCGCCGCCCCCCATCGGCTCACCGTGACGCTCGCCTCCGGCGCCCGCGTCGAGGCTGACACGCTGCTGGTCGCCGCCGGCCGCACCGGCAACACGGCGCAGCTGAACCTGCCGGCGGCGGGCATCACGCCCACGAGCCGGGGATTGATCGAGGTCAACGCGCGCTACCAGACGGCGGTGCCACACATCTATGCCGTGGGTGACGTAATCGGCTTCCCGGCGCTCGCGGCGACTTCGATGGAGCAGGCGCGCGTCGCGATGGTGCATGCCTTCGATCTGAAGTACAAAACCCAGGTGGCGCCGATCCTGCCCTATGGCATCTACACCATTCCCGAATGCTCGATGGCCGGCGAGACCGCGGAGTCGCTGGCGAAGAAGGGCGTGGGCTGTGTCGCCGGCGTGGCGCACTATGACGCCAACGCCCGGGGCCAGATCATTGGCGCCAAGTCGGGGTTCCTGAAGCTGCTGTTTGCGTCGGACACGATGAAGCTCCTCGGCGTGCACGCCATCGGCGAGCAGGCGAGCGAACTCGTCCACATCGGGCTGGTCGCGCTGCATGCCGGCTCCGGTGCCGACCTGTTCATCGAGACGTGTTTCAATTATCCGACCCTGGGCGAACTGTACAAGTATGCCACCTACGATGCGCTCGGCCGCCGCGCGCGGCTGCGGACTGAAGCCGGCGCAGCCGAAATTCGGCCCGGCTGCGGGAACGCGCCGCAGGCGGCACCGCGGGCAACCGCGAGTGAACCTAACGAGGCGCTGCCGCAACCAAAGGCGGATTTCACAATGCGTAGCGCCGTCCAGTAGCGAGCATGGTTGTCGGAATCGGATTCATGGAGGGCCGGGCTCCGTCCCGGCCACAGAGAGCGATCCGCTGCGCAGAATGATTTTCCCATCGGGTCTGTGGACGACACGGAGCCGGTTCGACGAGCTCACGGTCCCGAGCCTGTCGAGGGAGTCGTCCCTCCAGGAATTGGTCTTCGAATCTCGGAGTCGGAATCGGATTCATGGAGGGCCGGGCTCCGTCCCGGCGATGAAGATCGATGAGCTGCGCAGAATGAATGTCACATCGGATTTGTGGACGACACGGAGCCGGTTCGACGAGCTCACGGTCCCGAGCCTGTCGAGGGAGTCGTCCCTCCACGTACGAGCCTCATTACGCACCAGCACGCGATGCTCTTCGTTTAGCTCAGCGAGTGCGGCGTCCGACCCCGGGCTCGATCGGGCTTGAACTCCGAACGGGACGGAAAATAGATACCCGCATGGAATCACCGTCGCCCAACCAGGATCGCTGGTTTGCGGAGCAGGTGCTTCCGCATGAACCGATGTTGAGGGCCTGGCTCCGGCAAACATTTGGGTCGAGGCTCGATATCGACGATGTCGTCCAGGAGACATTTCTGCGAGTCCTGCGCGCAAACGCGACGGGCGAACTGCACGCGCCGAAGGCATTCCTCTTCGCGACGGCGCGCAATCTATCGCTGGATCAGCTCCGTCGACACGCGGTTTCGCGCACGGGATCCTTAGTGGAAACGGACCTGTCAAACGTCTTGGACGGTGAAATCAGCATTCCTGAAACCGTCGCGCATAACCAGGAACTCGCCCTCTTGACCGAAGCCGTGCAATCCCTTCCGGTGCGGTGCCGCCAGGTGATGACGTTGCGCCTGGTTTACGGGCTGACCCAGCGGGTGATAGGCGAAAAACTCGGCATCTCCGACCGTACCGTCGCCGCGCAGCTGGCGATCGGCACGAAGAAATGCACGGATTACATGCTCCGCCGGCTTGCCGACAGGAGCCCACGGCAATGAAGCGACCCGAGCCCGACACTCCCGAGGGGGCGCGCCGTGCGCAGATGGCCGCTGACTGGCTGGCCAAGCGCGACCGCTGTCTCACACCGGCGGAGCAGGATGAATTTCTTGAATGGCTGGCGGCCGATCCGCGGCATGGCGAGTGGCTCGCACTACACCGTCGGACGGTTGGCGACTTCACCGCCCTGGTGCGATGGCGCCCGGAGCACAGCCAGGAGCCCAATCCCGATTTGCTTGCGCCGGCGCCGCGCCGGGGCTGGTGGCTGCACCCCGCCGTAATTGCAGTCGCGGCGATCGTGGTGGTCGCCTTTGTGTGGTGGCGTCCCGCGACAGAGCCTGAACCATCGGGTCCAGCGGGTGCCGTCCAGATTGAACGCCGCATTCTCGAGGATGGATCTGCAGTGGAGCTCAATCATGGGGCCGTGGTCACCATGGATTTCTCCGGTGCCGAGCGCCGGGCGACCCTCGTCCGAGGCAAGGCGCTTTTCACGGTTGCGGAGGTTCCAGGCCGGCCGTTTGTCGTCCATGCGGGCAATGTGGATGTCCGGGCGGTGGGCACGGCGTTTGTCGTGGACCGTCAAGCAGACGCCGTCGAGGTCCTGGTCACGGAGGGCAGGGTCGCCGTCACGAGGTCCGGGCCCGAGGATCCGGGACCGGCGGCAGCTCCCAATGGTGCGACTGTGGATCCCTGGCGGCTGGCTGCCGAGCTGACGGTGGGACAGTGCGCGACCATTCCATTTGTTGAATCTGAGCCGCCGCAAGTGGTCGCCATCGATCCGGTCGAGGCCGGGAAGCTGCTCGTCTGGCAGCCGCAGTTGCTCGATTTCTCCTCTGCACCGCTAGCCCTCGCGCTCGAGGAATTCAACCGGCGCAACCGGGTGCAGTTCCACCTTGCGGACCCGGAATTGGCTGCGATGCCTGTCGTTGCGACAATCCGGTCCGACAATGTCGAGGGTTTTGTGCAGTTCCTGGCCGCTTCTCCGGGCGTGCAGGTGGAGCGGCGGGGCGATTCCGAGATTATCGTGCGCCGGGAGAGATGAGGTGTCACCGGGCTGCCGGGCGGGGAGCACCCGGCCGTAGGCTCCTCGCACATGCATTTCAGCAAAGATTTCCTTAGTGCTTTTGGGGCTTCCAAGCGTCTGAATGTGCTTGCACCCGCCCCCGCCATGCACTGCCGACGCCCCGCCAGGCAGTTTGCCTGCGCCCGCGCATTGCTTGGCTGCCTCGTGCTCGCGAGTCAGGCACTCGCGGCCGACCTGGGCCGCGCGTTTGACGTGCCGGCGGGCGATGCCGTCGACACGCTCAAACTTGCCGCCCGACAAGCCGACCTCGAAATCATATTCTTTGCCGAGGCCGTTCAGGGCATCCGGACGGTCGCGCTTCGCGGCATGTACCGGCCGCGCGAGGCACTCGAGTTGCTGGTGGCAGGCACGCCGCTGGACATCGTTGGCGATGAGGGCAGCGGCACGGTCACCATCCGCCGGAAGGCCGCGGAACCCGAGGCCGGGCAGAATCCCGCCGTCACTTCTCCACCAAACAAGCGAATGAAACTGAAAAATCCCCTCGTCGCATTGGGCACCTGGCTTGCCCTTGCGATTTCCTCCGGGCATGCCGCCGATGCCGGTGCCACCGGCACCGTAGCGGGCACCGTCACTGACGCCGGTTCAAACGGCTATGCCATGAGTGCAGTCGTGCGAATTGAAGGCACCACGCTCCAGACCATCACTGACCGTCAGGGTGAGTTCGTACTCAACCATGTGCCGGCCGGCACCCATTCGCTGGTGATCGACTACGTCGGCACGCCCCTCAAGCGCGAGACAGTGACGGTCGCCGCCGGACAGCGGAGCTCCGTCGACATCGTCCTGCCGCGTGGTGATGTGATCATGCTGCAGGAAATGCGAATCGAGTCGGCGCGCCTGGGACAGTCACGCGCGATCAACCAGCAGCGCGCCTCGAACACGATCTCGAACATCATCTCGTCGGACGCCATCGGGAACCTGCCCGACCGCACGGTGGGCGAGGCGCTCGGCCGGCTGCCGGGCGTGAACGTGGTGGACGACTCTTACGCCAGCATCCGCGGCATCTCCGCCGAGCATAATGCCGTGACGCTCGATGGCGATCGGATGACCCCCTCCACCGACATCTACTCCACTTCGGTGCAGTACGACACCCGGGCGGTCGATCTTTCGCTGATCCCGGCCGAAATGGTCGGTGGCATCGAGGTCATCAAGGCGCTGACGGCGGACAAGGATGCCGATTCCTTTGGCGGAACCATCAATCTTGTCACCCGCAGCGCGTTTGACCTCAAGGAACGGAGCATCAACGGCAAGCTCGAGTACATCTACAACGACTATCACAACCGGCCGGGTCGTGCGGGCTCCATCACGTACATGGACGTGCTCAACTCGGAGCGCACGCTGGGAATCAGCGCCACGCTCACCTACCGCACGGAGGAACGGAACTCGGATTCGTACGAGTTTGGCTATCACGATGCAGACGAGATACCCGTTGGCACGTCCGGCAGCGGCACGGCGGGCTCGATTGCAGCGGTGGGTGACGAAGCCATGGAGGCCTACGACGTGCGGCACAATTACCAGGATGTCACCAAGCTGGGCGGCACGTTGAACCTTTCATGGAAGGCCTCCGAAGCCACCGAGCTGCACTTCCGCTCCTTCTATGAAAACACCGATCAGGACGCCGGCCGGTTTCGGTTGCGTGCCCGTGCACTCTCGCGCTGGGATCCCGCCTCCACCGCAACCCTGCAGAAGGGCAGCCAGGTGCGGCTGGTCAACCTGCACGAGGACGGATTCCGTGAACAGGAGGTCCTCCGGCTCGGAGTCGAGGGGAAGACGCGGCTGCAGAGCGGTCTGCTCGAATACGGGCTGCGTTACGGCGACTCGAGCCAGATTGCGTCCCGCGACCGGTACATCTTCGAATTTCGCAGCAACACCGAGCGGCGGCGCTACTCGTGGACGATGGATCGCACCAATCCGGTGCTTCCCATCTTGGGCATCACCCATATCGCCACGGGCGAGAATGGCCTGTTTCACGACCTCGCCGACCGTGGCCTCAGCTCGATCCGGCTCCATTACGGCACCGATGACGAGACCGATCTGACCGGCAACCTGGATTACTCGTTCAACCAGCTCTTGGGCCGCCGGAGCATCGACTGGAAGGTCGGTGCCAAGTACCGAACCAAGGACCGCAGCCTGCGCCCAGGAATCGAGGACTATACGCCGCCCTCCTCCGCGGTCCCCAACTTCGCGCAATTCAGCGCGATCCACGAGCCGCGCGACATGCTCGATGGCAGCCTGGCCACCATGGGACCCTTCGTGTCGCTGCCCGAGGTGATGGCTTCGTTCCGAGCCAATCAAAGCGCCTACACCGCGGCTAGCGGAGACGAACTGGTCCGGTTGGAAGCACGCAAGTACGACGTCAGCGAAGACGTCATGTCCGGCTACGCCATGGCTTCGACCACGTTTGTCGAGAAGCTCGAGGCCATCGCCGGGCTCCGCTGGGAAAGCACGAAGACCGGCTACTACTGGCTGGCTGACCCGGCCGGCGCCTCTCGCGGCGATCGCAGCTACAACGACGTCTACCCAAGCGTCATCCTCAACTATCGCTTCAGGCCCAATTTCATCGCGCGTTTTGCCTGGACGAATACCCTCTCCCGGCCGAGCTACGGCGACCTGATCCCCTACCGCGTCCTGGCCGACACGCAGTCGGAATCCGGAACCGGGGGTGTCGAGCCGGATGATTTTCCCGAAACCAACAAGGTTTTCCTGGGCAATTCGAATCTGAAGGCTCAGCAGTCGCGGAATTTCGACCTGTCCCTGGAATACTATAACGAGCCCGCCGGGCTGTTCTCGGTCGCTCTGTTCAGGAAGGATCTGTCCGACGTAATTTTCCGCAGTCAGTGGAAGGAAGCCGATGATCCGACGACAATCTACTTCCAGGAGCGCAATGGCTCCTCCGGCAAGGTCGATGGCATCGAGGTATCCTGGCAGCAGGCGCTGACGTTCCTCCCGGGTCCGCTCGATGGCCTCGGCGTGAATCTCAACGCAACCTTCATCAAAGGCTCCTCCGTCCTCGAGGAACTCGTTCCCGGGACGACGAACACCTACCGGCCGCTGAACGTGGATTTTCTGCCCGAGCAGCCCGAGACCGTCTACAATGCCCAGGTCTGGTGGGAAAAGTATGGGATCACCGCTCGTGTCGCCGTCAATTATGTCGACGAATTCGTGCGGACTTCGGGTGGGCTCACCTCGTTTTCGGTCAACGACAAGGCCACCCGCTGGGATGCCTCGCTGAGCTACCGGCTGACGAAGAACTTCATTGTCTTCATCGAGGGCAGGAACCTCACGGAGGAAGTATCGTCCTGGTATGCCACCACGCCGAGTCATCCGGAGGATTACACGTTCACCGGGCGAACGTTCAGCGGTGGCATCAAGTTCCGCTTCTGATCGCAGGGCAGGACGCCTGCGTTCTGCCCGTGAACGTGCTGCCGTGCCGCCCTCACTGGTAGAGGCGGCATACGTCGGGGCCTTGAGTATTTCGGCCGGACCGCGGCATGATGGCTCCAGAAAGATGCGCAACTCATTCCTGACTGGGTGCAGCCGACCGCTGCAAACCGCGGTGCGGCGGTTGGCTTTCGTGGCAGCCTCCGTCTTATTTGCAGTTTTCGGACCGCTCATCGCCGCGCCGATTGCTGAACCGACGGCGATCGACGCAGGCGGCCCCGGCCGATCCGGAGTCGTCGGCATGACCAGCAGGCTCCCGCCGGAGGGATTGCAGGGCTTGCGGTGGCTCGAGCCGCCGGCTGGAGATTTCGAGCTTCCTTCAAATTGGGCGAAGATTCGAACGACTTCCCTGTTGCGCGGTGTTTCCGGCCGCCGATTCTCGCTGGAGGCGGACCTGGTTCCCGGGCGATGGACGGTCATCGCTTTCCTGGACGACGGCCATGCAGATTCGCACCTGACCGAAATCTCGATCGATGGCCAGCGGATGGAGAGCGGGCTCAGAGAATTCGGCCGTGAATCGGAACCGGCCTCGCCACCAATCTGCCGATACCGGGTGGTGCAGTTCGAATTCGACGCCACGGGCGCGACTCGGGTCGGCTTCGCGCATCCGTCCAGGGAGGCGAGGCTGCTGGCGCTGAAGTTCCTGCCCATGGAATGGCAGGATACAGAAAGAATCCGTTGGTATCGTGACAGACTGCAGGCGCTCGGTTCCATCGAATCGACCGAGAACCCGAAGGCGATTCAGGTGGAGCTGGAAACCGAAGCCGGCTCGCCGGACATGCGAAACTTCGCGGCCTACTGGCTGGCGCAGCTGGAACTGCTCGCCGAGGCGGAGAAGTGGCACGATGCCCGCGGCTGGGACTGGGTGAGCGCGATGACGGCGAGCAGCATGTTCACGCGCTACAAGATTGCCGTGGGTCTCCTCGATGGCCTGGCCGATCATCCGGCAGGCAGTGGATTCGCGCTGCGGGATCGCGCGCAGTGGAGGCGCGCCCGGCTCCTCCATCACATCTGGCTTGAACAACACATGGAATCTGATCGCGCCGCCGCCGAATCCGATCTTGCCGCGCTGCGAGTGCGATTTCCGTCGCACCGGCTTGTGGCGATGTATTCGGGAGTGCGTTTCCCGGACCATCTGGCTGTTCAACCGGGGGAATCCGGTGCCCCGGCCTGGTCGAAGGCGCAGCACGAGGCGCTGCTGCGGCTTCGCAAGATCGCGCATTACTGGGTCGACGAGCGGCAGGCGTCGAACGGCGAGATGGGGGGAAAGCCCGATGACGACGTCGAGATGTTCCGCTGGTGGCCGGCGCTCTGGTTCACCGGGGATGTGAAGGCGCGGGCCGGGTTCACGCGGATGGCGGAGGGCGCATGGTTCAACCGTGGCCTGCACCTCGGCTACTCGCGCGCGCCGCGGGACGTCGAGCACTCGGCCGAGTATGTCGCTGACACTGTGCCGATGATGGCATTCCTGACCGCGAGCGACGTCTGGATCGACCGGCTTGCCTGGTCGCACCGGCACATGCGCGATCTTTGGACCGGTGTGAACAGCGAGGGGCGGCTCCAGTTCAAGTCCGCCTGGATTGGCGCGACCAGCATCCAGTCGGATCCGCCAAAAAACCGCGATCTGGCGATGAATGCCCGGGCGGCAAAGGCCGTGCGGTTCCTGGCCTGGCTCAGGGACGACGAGGGGGCGGATGAGCTCTTGCACCGCTGGAGCCGGACCTGGGTTGCAGCCGCCGCGCGCACAGACAAGGGCAAGCCGCCGGGCCTGTTCCCGGCCTCGCTGCGGTGGCCCGACGCCGCGTTCAACGGCGACGAGCCCTCATGGCACGCGGCGAAAATGTATTGGCGCTACTTTGACTGGGATGGAGACGGTCAGCTCTACGACCAGCTGCTCTTTTCATGGGTGCGCACGGCCGACGGCTCGCTGCATGAACCCATGCTCGCGACACTCGCCTTTCTTACGGAGTGGTCGGCCCGAGGCACGAGAACGGGGTCGCCCGCAGGATCCGCCGAGTGGGCCGCACGCCAGCTTTTGGAGAGTGCAGAGTTCTGGGGCGTGGTCACGCAATGGCGGCTCGAGACGGGAAATCCGCGGTTCGATGCCCTGCTGCTCAAACATGGTCCGCCTTTCCTTCGCTACAAGCTCACGGGCGATGCCGAACCGCTGGCTGAAGGGATCGAACGAAGCCTGCTGGACGAATTGCGGCACAATACCGAGATGCGCACCACCGAGGTCCTGTTCACGGACCGCGTCTATGTCTCGCGTGCAGTGGGCAACTGGGAGGGCAGGGACTTGCTGGCCGGCATGATAACGGGAAATCACTCTCCAGGCGCCTTGTCCCCTTACTTCCATGTTTCATGGGACGACGCTCCAGAGGGATTCACCGCACTCGTGACCGACGCGGGAAGCGATCGCTTCCACGCGGAATTGTTCCTGCATGGCACTGCCGCCGTGATCAACCCGCGCCTCTTCCGGCTCTCGCCGGGTGACTACGTCGTCTCGCTAACTGCCGGTGGCGTTCCGTCTGGCAGCCGGAGGGAGACGATCACAAGCCCCGGCCAGCGAGTCCGGCTCGATGTGCCGCGGGGAACGCTCGTGAAGGTGGCAATCACGCGCGAGGAGGCAAAATAAGATTTCCCTATCGGGTTTGAGGACGCCACGGAGGGCGTCCCTCCACGAAAGTCATTCCGAACGAGCATGAACATTGATGAATCAGAAATGGATTCATGGAGGGCCGTGCTCCGTCACGGCCATGGAAACGTTGGGCCATGCGGAACGAATCCGGTTCAGTTCCCAGCCGGGCTGATTTCGTAGACAACGGTCGTTTTGCGCTCCCCGTCCGGCGGCGCGACCTCGAGCTCAATCGGATAGGCGCGGAGGGCTGGGTAGACCGACCAATACTGATCGGCATTGCGCCCCGCCACGAGGTTTGCGTTTCCGCTCAGCAGCCGGAACCTGACCGGACGGCCGGCTCCCTGCACGCGGATCGTGCGCTCGTCGGATCGCACAAAGGTCGTTGCCGGATTCCAGACGATCGGTTCGACGATCCGGACGTTCGGCCGTGCCCCGCGGTAGAAGAGCGTGACCTCCTTGCGAACGGTGTCGTCCGTCAGCCGATGGGTCAGCCGGTAGCTCACGCCTCCGTAATGCCAGTTGCGATCCTTGAGCTGGCCGTAGGTCGAGACGAAATACCCTCCTGACTCGGACGATCCGGCTTCGAGCTGGCCGTCGAACTCAAAGAGATTCGTGAAAAACACCTCGCCGTTGGTGTATTCAATGCGCGGTGTCAGCGGCTTGACGCCTTCGGCGGCCGGGAAGTGCATCGGCTCCCAGCGGTGGTACTCAGTCTGGCTGGAAGCCTGGAGCATGCCGTGTCCCTCCAGCCAGAGATAGGACATCGAGCCGCCCGAGGGTCGGAACATGTATTTGCTGTCGGCCCCCTTGGCGATGTCCTTGTAGCCATAGGCGGTGACGGTCCCCATGAAGGCGGCGGTTCGGGTCGCCACGACGTCGACCGTCTGGAAATGCCGTTGCCACCCAGGGCGCTGCGTCGGGAGCGGCACCAGCGGCCGGAGCGGTTGGGTTTCAAACTGCATCGCCATGGCGAGGTTCTTTGCCTTGGCGAAGGTCGGGTAGATGCACGGCGGCCCTTTGAGCACCCTGGCGTGATGCGGCCCGTAGTCGACCAGCCCGTCCCTGATGTTCGTGCGAAGGAACTCGAGGTTCCAATACGCAGCGCTCGGGTAGACGGGATCCTCGTCGGCGTGGAGCATGAACAGGACCTGACATCCATCGGATGTGCCACTGCCGTAGGTCGTCCACTTGTTCGAGCGTATGCCCCAGGAGCCGTCCATCGAGCCATCGGGGTAGATGAAGAAAAGATGCGTGCGCAGCGCTGCACGGACGATGTCGCCGACCTCGGTATCACCGGTGAGCCGGGCATAGTAGGCGAGGCCCCAGAGCGACATCTCGAGGCTGTAGCCGAGATCGATGCCCATTTT
Source organism: Verrucomicrobiia bacterium (assembly GCA_011525695.1). Classification (GTDB taxonomy): domain Bacteria; phylum Verrucomicrobiota; class Verrucomicrobiia; order Opitutales; family Opitutaceae; genus ER46. Next base: position 4,928 of record WYBX01000020.1, on the reverse strand, counting down.
GATTCCATGGCACTTGCCGCCCTCGCCATCGAGCATCCCGTCCTCGTCCATCCGGGCCACGACGTCATGGGCGAGGGCGCGGGCCCGCTCCAGGTAGCGCGGGCTCGGCACGACCCGGTGTGCGGCGGCGAGAGAAGCGGTGGTCGTCGCGCAGTAGTTGATGCTGGCGAATTCCGGAGTCATGACCTCCGCAAGGTAGTCGGCGGCGCCCCCGATCGATCGCAGCCACGCGGCGCGTTCCTCCGGTGGAAGGCGATCCGCAATCTTTTCATAGGCGAGGAGGAGCATGAGCAGCTGGTCGGTCGTTGTCCCGGTCCATTCCTCCGGCGTTTCCTTCCAGCTCCCGTCCGCTTCCTGCAGCCGGATGAGCCACGAGGCGAGCCTCCGGGCGGCGGTCAGGTGGCGCTCGTCGCCGGTCTCCTCGAACATCACCACCATCGGGAGAACCGCCTCCGCCGCTCGCGTATGCAGGATGCCACAGTGATGACATTCCAGCGCGCCGGCCATGTCGGGGTCGCCGCCCTTGAGCTGACGGTTCTCGAGCGATTCGACCAGCACGGACAGCGTGTCGGCGAACTCCTTCCGGAGCGCGACCGATTTCAGTTGTTCCCCGGCTGCCGCGAGCATGCTGCCGGCGAGCAGTACGAAGAGGATTACGAACGTCGTTCCGCGACGCCGATCGGAGCGATCCTTCGGGGCGGGGGAGTCAATCATGGGAGTCGAGGTGAAATCAGAAGACCTTCACCACGACCACCCCGTGCGGCTGCACACTGGCGGCGTACGATCCCGCAAAGGTTCCCTGGTCCTGTTTTGCCCAGAGATCCCGCACCTGGAATTTCAGGTTCAAGGGGAGCCCGACTTCGCTCCACGTGAACCGGATTTCAGCGGGCTTTTCCGAACGATTGAAGAGCAGCACCGCGCGGGTCCCATCGTGGAGTTCCCGGCTCCAGACCTCGAAATCCCCATCGTCCCTGACCTTCCGGCCCTGCCGGCCGAGCGGATCCTGGTTCACCGCGATCAGTTCCCGGTTGGTGACGATCGCCAGCACGTCGTCCGACATCGTCCGGATGTCATTTCCGAGCATGAGCGGGGCCGCTAGGATGCACCAGAGGCTGAAATGGGCGACATTCTCGTCATGAGTCATCTCGCCATTGCCCACCTCCAGCATGTCCGGGTCGTTCCAATGGCCGGGTCCGGCATAGCTCTCCAGCCCGACCTGCCGATCCAGAATCTTCGTGAACCCGAGATGGTTTTCGACCTGCTCGCCATTCACGATGACCTTCTGGCCGCATTCCCAGCAGGGCCGGATGTCGAAGGTCGTGCGCCAGAGGTTTCCCACCCGGGGCGCCCATTCCCAGGGCTTGGAAAGTCCCCATTCGCAGATGCTGAACACGATTGGCCGGCCCGCCTTGACCAGCGCGGCCTTCATGAGCGCGTAGCTGTCGGGCGCACTCTGGTTGCCCGTGTAGCACCAGTCGTACTTCAGGTAATCGACGCCCCACGATGCATACGTGCGGGCATCCTGGTACTCATGGCCGAGACTGCCGGGAAACTTGCCGCAGGTCATCGTGCCGGCATCGGAGTAGATGCCGAATTTCAGGCCCTGCGCGTGAATGTAGTCGGCGAGCGCCTTGATTCCCGACGGGAATTTCTCGGGATTGGCGATGATGGTGCCGTTCAAATCGCGATCGATCTGCCAGCCGTCATCGATCACGACATATTCGTAGCCGGCGGCCTTGAGCCCCTTCGACACAAACAGGTCCGCAGTCTCGCGAACCAGCTTCTCGTCGATTTTCAGCCTGAAGGTGTTCCAGCTATTCCAACCCATCGGCGGGGTGAGGGCGAGCTGGTCGAACCCCGGCTGGGCAACTGCGGCCGAGCTGAGCAGGAAGGTTAATCCGAACAGGATGGCTGGACGTTTCATGGACGACTCCTGGCTGATGGGAGATTTATTAAGGCTGTAGGCATCTCTCATTTGGAGGGAAAGGCGGGTCGTGGCGAACGTTGATTCGGCTCGATTCCACGCGAGTGGAGCCGCAACGCCGCCGTCGTCGTGGGATGGATTGCTGAACGGCATTGGCCACGGCGGGTGCGCCGGATCCCCAATGAATGGGTCGGCATTTTGGCAGAGATTTTGAATGGTCATGCCGAAGGGCCAAAGGCCCGATTCATCCCAGCCTTGGCCAACGGCCCAGGATTCCGTTCCGAAGAGTCTCAGGGCTGAAGGCCCGATTCATTGAATCGAGCAGCGGTGCCGATGGATCGGGCTTTCAGCCCTCAACCACGTCCAACGACATTCCTGGGCCGCTGGCCCAGGCTGCAATAATGTCGCGCCGTTGGCGCTCCGGGGCACGATCGTCGCTACTTAGCGCCGTGATTGAATGTTGGCCGCCGCCGATCGGGTTATTGAACGGGCCTGAGGGCGCAGGCGAGGCTGCGCCCCTACGGCGGCGTGATTCAATGGTTGGGTGTTATGGTCTAAAGCGCCGACGGCGCGACAACATCCCAGGAACATGGTCGAACGTAATCGAGGGCTGAAAGCCCGATCCAACCGGATCCTCGGATTAGCCGCCCTTCAGCGCGGGGCCAGCCCTTCGAACAGCGGCCGCTTGCTCTCCAGCTCGCGGACCAGCCGATCGGCATCCTCCTGCAGCATCAGCCGCCGGCCGATGAGCTTTTCGCAGGCCGCGGTGTAGCGCTGCCGGTATTCCTCGAAGCTGCCATAACGCTCCTGGATCGAAGGCCTGGGATCGCCGGTTGCCTCGCGCTCCTCCCGCGTGCGCGGGAAGGGGATCATCGAACCGGTGAGCTCGGCGAGCATTCCCTCGGCGCCCACGGTCCGGCCGCGCAGATTCCAGCCGGTAAAGGTTGCCAGGGGCACGGCGACATCCGGCACCAGAATGGTTCCCAGGTCATTCCCGTCCGGATCGCTCCGGGGAACCAGCACCCCATAGTCGCCCAGTTTCCGCGGCGGCTCGATCGAGATGATTCCCTGCGTGGCGAATTCGGGCCCGTAGTCGAGCGCGTGCGGGCGCTGGATCACCTGGGGATAACGCACGCCGGGGATCCTCGGAAACCCGGAGCGTTCCAGATCCGGTGGCCCCAGGGTGCCGTTGTCGATCCGCGGATACACGCTGTCGGGCGGTGGGGTGCCTTCGGCCACCCAGGCGTCCAGTGCATCGAGCAGCGCCCTCATCACCGGTTGCGGGTTGGTCGGATTGGAGCGGTTGTCGGTATCCGGAATGGGGCTGTAGGTGTGGCCGTGCTGGGTGCCGCCGATGGCGTAAATCCGGACATTTTCCGGAATCGCCGCGTCCCGCCGCCCGCCTGGGTCGGTGTGCACGAGCGACCCGCTCCGGTGCCAGTATTCCGACGCGTTCTGGGCATGCATGACCTTGGGCAGGTGGGCGGGATCGCGCGCGAGGGTCCGGCGCTGGATGGAGTCGCGTCGGCCAGTGAAGGGATCGGTGTCCTCGCCGTAACCGAACGGGAACCGGTCGCAGGGGTAGAGGTGCTCCTCGTGCTGGCTGTTGTAGCGACTGGCTTGGGCGAAGCGGTGGTTGAAGAATCCGAGTCCGCCACCGGCGACGGCGGGCAGGAGCCCGTCGAAGACCATCCGGCCGGACTCGTCGACATTGAGATCGAGGTGGAGGAAGTTGCGGAGGAACCGTCCCGATTGGGAAACTCCGAACGCGTGCGCCCGGCGGATCGATCCGGCAATGGGATTTCGCGCGCTGGCATCGTGACGGAGGAAGCTGATGAAGTCGCGGACCGCGAGGTAGCCGGTTCCCGTGACGACCGCCCCCTCCGCCTCGCAGACGAGTTCGTAAAGATAACCCGGCCGGAATCCTCCCGCCACCCGGAGCCTGATGGGTGCGAGCGTTCCCGAGACGCCGTCGACCGAGGTTCCGACGGCGCCGCGCTCCAGCGACCACTGCCCGCGCGGGATCACGACGCGGGGGTCCGTCTCGCGCATCCGCCAGGTGAGCACCCCCTCCCTTTCGCCCCGCTCCGTTGGCGCATAGGAGCCGAGACCCTCGCGCCGCGCCAGCGGCAGCGTTTCGGCGGGCTCGTTGGAGCGCGTCTCGTAGCGCACGATCCCGCGGATCGGCGATCCCGCCTCCATCGCCACCGGCGGCTTCAGCAGCAGCTGGCTGTTGCCGGGCACCAGTTCCCAGATCCAGCCGCACCAGACGACCGTGTATCCGCGGCGGAAGAGAAAGCCATCGCCCGCATCGGCGGCGGTGTCGGGGTCGTTCGACTGCGGCGCGCCGTTGAAGTCGCGCAGCGCCAGCTTCTGGCCGCGATTGTTGACCTCGTGGAACAGCGCACCGTTGCCCCGGTTGGGGTCGCGCGGCGCGAGGATGTAAACGTCGGATGCAAATTCGACCTTGCCCTGGGCATTGCGCGGGGCCTTGTCCAGATCCACGATCAGCCGGTTGGCGGGGTGGGTCGGATCCACCGCGAACCGGGCAACGCCAACGATCTTCTCATAGGCCCCCGCCTCGCCGAAGGCCATTCCGCCGGCGAGCGGTTCCCGGCGGTGAATCTCCAGGGAAACGACCTCGCCGCGGAGCAGCGCCGTAAACGCGAGGAGGAAGAGGAGGGTTCCGAGGCGGCGGGGGTGGTGTGACATATATTTCATGCCGGAGATTGGCGTCCATCTGTGGTTAAGCTGAACGGGCGCTACTATGAATCCGGATCGCGCATTCGCGCGACGATTTTCATCAACTGGAGGGCCGTGCTCCGCCACGGCCACGAAGAACGCTCCGAAGAACGTGAGAACGTTTCCCACGAGCAATGTGGACGCCACGGAGGGCGTCCCTCGTGCGCCTGTGAGGGCGTCCACACAGCGGGGTGCAAGTCCCCGTCAGGCGGAACGTTCACCCGCCTGCAACCGAAGGCTACTGCGTCGTGGCAACACGGGG
>WYBX01000019.1 GCA_011525695.1 Verrucomicrobiia bacterium | reverse complement strand
TGGGCCAGCCGCCCGGTCCCTGACCATTGCCGCCAGCCGGCGGCGCTCTCAAAGAACAGAATTCAGTTTTTGGCGGGGGGTTCCCCGCTCCCCGGGGAGCGGGGGAAGGGGCGTGAGGGGATCAGGCAATCCGCCGGTACAGCTCCGGCTGACCTTTCTGCCTTCGGGCCAGCGGCGCCGAAATCTTCGGGGTTTTTCCGGCGTGCTGGGCCGCCTCGATGAGAATCCATCGGGCCTGGGCGTTGCCGGCCTTGGTGATGCCGCCCAACCGGCGCTCGTCACCGGTGGACTTTTCCTTCGGCACCAGCCCGAGATAGGCCATCAGTCCGCTCGGATGCTCGAAGCGGCGAATCTCGTTGATCTCCGAAACCAGCGTGGCCGCGGCCACCAGATCAAACCCGCGAAAGCACATCAGTGCCTTGACCGCCGGATACAGCCTCCACTGCGGCACCTGGGCGGCGACCAACTCCTCCAGGCGCGTGAGCCGCTCGGTCGCCTGGGTGATGCAAAGCAGGCATTCCTCCAGGACCGACTGCAGCGCAGGCAGCGGCAGCTTCAGTTCCCGCAGGTAACGCTGGTGCGCTTCGCTCCAGTTGGCCTTGCCCTGGTAATGGAACCCCTGGCGCAACAGGAAGGACTTCAGCCGCTGCTTGGCCGCCTTCAGTTCGCGCGACGCCTCCGAGCGGCACCGGGTCAGTTCGCGGATGGACTCGTCGACTGCGTCCGGCACATGAACGGCCGTCAAGTCGCCGGCCCGGTGCAGCCGGGCCAGTTGCATGGCATCGCGCCGATTGGTCTTCTGGTGCCCACCTTTCGCCTGCGGTATCTTCGAGGGGGCGACCACCGTGCACTCGATGCCCAGCCGGCTGAGGTGCCGGTGGAGCACAAACCCGCTCGGGCCGGCCTCGTAGACCACGTGCAGCACCCCGATCTCGCCCTTGATCTTCCTCAGCGCCCGCTCCGTCGTCACCAAGTCACTGGAGACTTCCCCGTAGTGGCGCACTTCGCCATTCCGGCCGCCTTCGGCGATCGCGACCGTCGTCTTCTCTTTGTGGACATCCAGTCCGACATACTTATGGATCTTCATCGTGCTTGTCCTCGCTTTTGGCTGTTTTGGTTCACGCCACATCCATGCGGATAGGCCCCCTTTACCGGGAGCAACCCGTGTCGCCGGGGACAAGCACACCTTTTTTCTCTGCTGCCGGAGCACGCAGCTATAGTATCTAGCCAGAAAATAGCCGCCGCATGCCAGAAATCTCCCTAGCTTCATCCTAACGAATGATAAAGTCACTAGGCTTAAAGAACTTTCGTGGGTTTGACTCGCACATTCTCACGTTTCGTCCACGAACATTGGTCGTCGGCCAAAACAACGCAGGAAAATCCACTCTTGTCGAAGCACTCCGTATCGTGTCGCTAGTTCTTGACCGGGTTCCTACTGCCGCAGTCCGGAATCCTCCTAATTGGGCTGACGCTCCACTACTTCATCAAGGAATAAAACCTTCGGCAGAAGGTGTAGGAATTCAAAAGGACGCGCTGTTTCACCGTTATGGTGACCCCCCGGCGGTCATAGATGCCGTGTTTTCCACAGGGGCGTCCGTGAAGATCTACATAGGTCCCGAGCTCGAAGTCCATGCAACGTTCTTCGACAGCGCTAAGAAAGTCTGCAGGTCTGCCGCGGCCATCAAGAAGCTGAAACTGCCGTCAGTGAAGATTCTTCCTCAGATTGGTCCTCTCCGCGACGACGAAGTGCTACTCGGTCCCGACTACGTGCGTCAAAACGAATCTTCTACCAGGTCATCTCTTCACTTCCGGAATCAACTGTTTTACAATAGCGGGAGAAAGGAAGCACTGAACAAGGTATTGGAAGAGACTTGGCCTGGCGTCGTTGTCGGTCGTTTAGAGCGGCAAAGGCGGCAACGAGATGAACTCCTGAAGCTTATCATTAGAGATCACGATTTCTCGTCTGAAGTAGCGTGGATGGGAAGTGGACTACAAATGTGGCTTCAGATGGCGTGGTTTCTCGCCAGAGTTGAGGGCTCAGATACTATCATATTGGACGAGCCAGATGTTTACATGCATGCGGACGTCCAACGGCGTTTAGTGCGCTTACTCCACAAGAGAGGAGCCGGATCTCAGGTCATCATAGCTACTCACTCGCCTGAGATCATGTCCGAGGTTGAGCCTGAAAGCATATTAATCGTCGACAAGCGCAAGAATAGATCCTCATACGCTTCAGACGGCAGTGTCGCACAAGCTGTCTTGCAGAAGCTGGGGAGCGTGCACAATCTCGGTTTCGCACGACTGGGGTCATATGGTCGTATTCTGTTTGTCGAAGGTGACGACGTTATACATCTGAAGCGGCTACAGAACATCGTGGATCCGGGAGCGCGAGTTCCAATTGACCTCTTGCCGTGCATGAGTTTGGGCGGTTGGTCGGGTATTCCAACAGCAGTCGGAGTCGGATTGATGTTGAAGGAGCTTAGAGTATCTCAAATCAAGGGTTTCGTGATTGTGGACCGTGACTATCGGACGGACTCTAAGATTGCAGAGCAACAGGCACTCGTCGCCGGGGCAGGTCTTCATCTCCATGTCTGGAAGCGCAAAGAGATAGAAAATTATTTCATCATTCCTTCTGCGATTGCTCGGTGCACCTCTGCGCTGGGAAGTGTTCCCGTTACGACAGCAGATATTGAGGGCATGCTGAACTCTATCTGTGACACTATGCGAGAGTCCTTACTTTGTGCTCTAACAGATGAAGCTCTGAGAGAGGATCGCGCTAAGGGAGCCGGGAAGGCATCTGTAGCAGCAGCCAGAATTATCGACGCAACATGGGGCGCAGGGCGTCAATGTATGGCAGTTTCTGGGAAAGAGCTCATGAGTAGATTGTTCGCTGAGCTGAACAAAGTATATTCGGTGAACATGTCTCTGGGCAAAGTGGCTGAGTTCATCCACCGAGATGAGGTGGATCCAGAAGTAGTGGACCTGTTTGCGGTCATCTATGCCGACATGGGCTAACAAGTAGGAATGAGAAGGCGTAGCCGAGCCGCGATGAACGCGGCAGGCTGCGCTTGATGAACTCGAAAACCTATACAATCGGATTGGACCTCGGGGATCGGCAGCACCACGCGTGCCTCCTTGATGAAACGGGCGACGCCGGTCGGAGACGCGGCGCTACGCGCGATGGATTCACCGCTGTGTCTCCGTGCCGTAATCTTCGAATTCGCCGCCATTGGCGTGGACCACCGATTCACCCCGGCCGTCTCTGTGACCTCTCCTCCGATCTCAGTGCCCTCTGTGTCCAAGGATTGGGAGACATTCCGCACCGGGATCCACCGCGGTCCGACGGCGAAGGAGATTTTCGGCCGCCGGCCGGAGATTACGCCCGTGACATCGGCGCCGTGCGCTGCCAGAAAACGCTGCAAGCCCGGGCCGCCATGAGAAGTCCGGTGGGAGCGGATTTGAGTGTGCCATCGAAGCGCCCGCTTGACGGCCTACGAAACCGGGCCAAGTTCACCGCCATGAGCATCCTCGAGTTGAAGCAACGGGTTTCGCGCCTCTCGCAGCGTGAACGGCAGGAGCTTCAGTTGTACCTGCTTAGGCTCAAGCGCGAGACGCCTGCTTGGAAGCGTGCCACCGCCAAAAAGATCCGTGACATGCAGGGGGGAAAATTCACAACCCTCGAGGAATTGGAAACTCGCGTAGGCAAGAAGTGACATGCAATACCGTCCGGTCTTCTCCGATTCGGCGGTATTGTACTTCGTTTCACTCTCCCGCCGTCGGCAATGGAAGGTGTTGGACCGGGCCCGGGAATTAGCGTCCGATCCGTTTCTTGTCCCGGATTTTCGAATGACAGATGAAACCGGTCGGCAGATTTCACATGTTTTGGTCGACGGATTTCTCTTCAGCTATTGGGTCGATGATGCGACAGGTCTTGTGATGATAGTCGATATAGAAGACGGCGAGTAAATATAGGCCCAACCCGGAGAGTTCTGTGTCGGGGTAGCGCGACACAGGACTCTTGTTGAACCAGCCTTGGAAAATTTTTCCCCGACTCCTGGCATTCGCGTCCATTGGCGTGGATTCGCGGTTGAAAGCCCCGAGAAGCGGCGAGAGCGCCGCATCCCCAACAAGTGCTTTCCCGCCAACGCTGCTCGCTCGTACCCGACGGGGTCTCCGCATCCCCAACCGATGCTCGCCTCTGTGATCACTGCTCCTGCGGGCGGTATGCCTCCGCCGCCGGAACCCCGAGTTCCGACTCCAGTTCCCTGATCCGGTCGAGGACCGCCGCGGCCGCGGCGGCATCATCGTCGCAGGGCAGGCCCGGATGCAATTGCACGAGCCATGCCAACGCCTCGCGGGGCCGGCCGGCCAGGCGCAGCGCCCGGGCATGCAACCTCGCCGCGTGATACGGACCGCCCGGCGCCTCCCAGGCGCGGCGGTAGTGGTGCGCCGCCGCCTCGAAGTCCCGGAGCTGATTGAGCGCGATATTCGCCCGCTCCATCCATACCGCGGCGCTGTCATCATGGATCGGCCTCGCCGCATCGAGATACGCCAGCGCCTCACCGGCCTGTTCGTGCCGGATCTGCCGCCGTGCGTCCTCCCGCAGCGAAGCACTCCCACCGGCCATCCGCCATGCCGCCACGTCGTACGCGAGCATCCGGGCCCCGTTGATCCAGAAGTACGCCGGACGCGGATCCACGGACGTGACCAACCGGACCAGGGCGCGTGTGCCCGCGATGTCCTGTCGTTCCCAGCTGGAATACAGCCGAAGCCAGAGGGCATCCGCGACCGGTCCACGAAACCCTCCCAGCAGCGCGAGCAGGATCCCCGGACCCGTGTTCATCGCCGGCTCAAGCCGCAATTCCGGCTCCCGTCGGCGGATCGCTGCGCCGACGGGCTCCCCCACCCCGTCCAGTGCGAAACCGGCCAGCCCCATCACCAACCCGATCGCGATCACCATCGTGATCCTCGAACCGTCGGGCCGGAATACTGGGAGAACGCGCATCACGTTCGAAGATGGTCAGATGCCATGGAGCGGGCCAGCGGCACACCGGATCAGATTTCCCGGCGACCAAAGCTGAAGATCGCGAGGGCACAAGCGATGCCGGCATAGCCCAGCCCGTACGCGACCACCCGGGCTATGTCGCTCCCAGCCGGGAGTCCCGCGTCCAGCCCGTCCGCGACTCCGAAAATATCGAACCGGGGAAAGGCCGACACGACCGCCCCTCCCAGGAGCCGGACTGCCGCCGACGCGCTCCGGCGGTAGGCGTCGTGTGCCAGATGCTGGAGATGGCCGATGGCGAGGATCGCAAAACCGGCGAGCACCGAGAAAAGCTGGGATTGGGCGAAGCTCGCGACGAGCAGCGTGAGCGACGCGAGCACGATTAGTTTCAGCCACTGCAGCGCGCCGGCCAGCAGCACGCCGGCATAGTTTACCTGCCGGCCGTTCTCGAACGCCTCGGGGAGTTGCTGCATCAGCTCCGATTCCCGCGACCAGAGCACCGCGATCAGCAGCAGCGCAAGCGCCACGCAAAAACCCAGCAGGAGCCCGCCCACCCCCAGCAATTTCCCGAGGATGAATTCCGACCGGCGCACCGGCTTGGCCAGGATAGTCTGGGCGGTCCGGGTCTCGAGCTCGTGGAAGAAAAGCTGTCCGGTTGCCGTGATGGCCAGTGCCGCGCCGAAAAAACCCATCGCGCCGAGCCCGCAATCCGCCAGGAACTTCAGTTCCGGTGCGCCAAAATTGAACTCGCGAAACCAGCGCGCCCCGAGCACCAGCGCGAATGCCAGCAGAATGATCAGGTGGAACAGCCGTTGCCGCGCGGCGGCGCGCAGCGTGTTGTGCGCGAGGATCCCGATCCGCTGCAGCACGGCCATCCCATTTCCAACGCTGGACTTCGCTCGGCTCACGGTGGGTTCCCCGCCACGCGATTGAGGTAGATCCGATCCAACCGAGCGGGTCCGGCCGAAAGCGTCGCTGCCGGATGGCCACGCGCGACCAGCCAGGAATGGAGTTCATCCAACTCCACGGCCGACAAAGAACCCAGGTTCAGCCAGCGATGATCGGCATCCCCGACGAGTTCCTGCAGGGATCCTTCCAGCAGCAACCGGCCGCGATCGAGAATTCCCACCCGGTCACAGATCTCCTCCACCTGCCCCAGCAGGTGCGAAGTGAGCAGGATCGTGCGCCCCTCCGCCTTCAACCGCCGGATAAGCGCCATCATATCCGCCGCGCCTGCCGGGTCGACACCGGCGGTCGGCTCATCCAGCACCAGCAGCATCGGATCGTGAACCAGTGCCTGCGCCAGCCCCAGTCGCTGGAGCATCCCGCGGGAATACGCCTCCACCCGCCGGTCGGCCGCCTCGCCCAGCCCGACCCACGCCAGCACCGCTTCCACCCGCGCGTGAAGGCTGGCGCGCTGCAGCCCGCACAGCCGGCCGTGAAATCGCACCAGTTCGCGGCCGGAGAGGTACTCGTGGAATCGCGGCGACTCGGGCAGGTAGCCCACCGCGCGCCTCGCATGGATGTCGGTTCCTGGAAGCCCGAAAAGCCGGGCTTCACCGCGGGTCGGCTGAATAAGCCCCAGCAGCACCCGGATGGCTGTGCTCTTGCCCGAACCGTTGGGCCCCAGCAGCCCGAAGATTTGCCCGGCTGCGACCCGGAGATCGAGGTGGTCGAGCGCACGCACCCGGCTGCCGCGCAGCCCCACGAAAAAATCCTTCACGATGCCCCGCATCTCGACCGCGCAGCGGTCGGGCGCACGGGCGGAAGGATTCAGGGCCATGGCTTACCGAATGCCAAACCCGTGAAACTGAGGGGGACGCTGCCTGGCCGTCCGCTCCACCTTGCGAATAAAGCCATCCATCCGATCGTGCACTGCCCGGATGAAACGGTCGACCTCCCCCGCGGCGCCCTCCGCCTCGAGCTGCACCCGCCCGTCACCGAGATTGGCGACATAGCCGGTGACGTCGAACTCCCGCGCAACCTGCAGGACGGTGTAGCGAAAACCCACCCCCTGCACGTGGCCGGAAAAAAAGACTGTTTCGTGATGAATCTCTGACATTTACCGAGGGAAACGTAGAGGCTGCCGCAGGCGCCTTCAACCCGCAAAGGTGTCCGGAATTTTATTTGCGTTTCACGCCCGCCACCACTCAGTTTCCGCCCAAGCGATGAGCAACTTTGACTCGGACAGCGGCTCGGAAAACGACTGGGAGGATCGCGGGGATTTGGCGTGGAACGAGTTCGACTGGGAACGCTATCTGCGTGAGCAGGATGATGCCATCAAACGCTATCTGAGGTTTTACGACGAATGCCGGGACACGCCGAACCGGCTGGATGCCGTGGCCGAGAAGATGGAATGGGGCCAGGGCGACTGGACGGATGATGACTCGTCCGACGACGATTTGGATGACGAGGACGATGATGATGACACCGCATTTGATGAGGGGAAGGACGTCTACACGCTCCACAAGAACCCGATCTTCATCTCCACGAAGGCGATTTATCTCGGGCTGATCCATTCCTGGCAGAGCCTGGCGGCGGACGGATCCAAGGTGCCGCAACCGCTGGCCGTCAGCCTGCTCGCCTCGCTCACCCGGGGCGAGGAAACCGCGGTGCAGGCGATCCACGCGCTGGACTTCGGCGACTACGCGATGGCCGTCAGCCTGTTCAAGCGCGCGTTGAGCACCCTCAATAGTTCGCTTGCATTGGTGAACAGCGATCCGGCGATTCGGCACCGGCACGCCCATGCCTGGCGCGAAAATGCCCTTCCGGCGTTGTTCGATCTGCGGGAAATCTGGCTGCGGGTGATCGCCGAGTGCCGCGAGGAACTCGATCGCCCGATCGACGACGAGTCGTAAGTCCGTCCGGATGGCCAGGCCATCCGAAGCTCGCCGGGCGAAGAATGGCTGGCGCTGGCGGGACTCCACCAGAAACGCGCCAAAGCATGGCCTCGCTTTGCTGTGCCCTCGTTTCGCTCCCGGCGAGGATGGTGGACTCTACTGGACTCGAACCAGCGACCTCTTCCATGTCAAGGAAGCGCTCTAACCAACTGAGCTAAGAGTCCCCAAAAACCAAGCTGGCGAGTAACGCCACCGCCCACCTTCAGGGCAAGGATAAATCTCGCAACTTCACCCGCCAAAAAAAGCAGCCGTCGCCTCGCGGTCACGCGCGATTTGCAGTCGGAGTTCGTCGACGTTGGCGAACGCCTTCTCCGGCCGCAGGAACCGCAGCCACTCCACCGTCAGCGCATCACCGGCATCGAAGGGGCAGGCCCCCAGCAGGTGGGTCTCGAGCCGCGGCCGGACCGCCTGTTCCACCGTCGGCCGGAGCCCGTAGTTGGCCACACCCGGCAGCGGCGACGTGCCGCCCGTCACCTGCACCGCGTAGACGCCGAACCGCGGGGCCGCCTCCGGCGCCCAGTCGAGATTCAGCGTCGGGAACCCCAGCGTCCGCCCCAGCCGCTTGCCCGGGCGGACGGTCCCGATGGCAAAATAGTTGTATCCAAGCAGTCCATTCGCCGTGGTGACATCCCCCGCCTGCAGCTGCGCCCGAATCCGGGTGCTGCTGATCGGCTGCCCGTCGCGGTTCACGCGCGGCGCGCTGAAAACGGCCAGCCCCTGTTCGCGCCCGACGGTCACCAGCAGCGCCGTGTCCCCCGCGCGGCCGCGGCCAAACCGGAAGTTCTCGCCCACGTAGATGCCGGCCAGCCGCGGCAGATACCGCCGCAGCCAGGGAAGAAAGTCCACCGCGGCCAGCGCCGCAAATCCCGGCTCGAACGGCTGCGTGATCAGGACGTCGACGCCGAGCTGTTCCAGCACCCGCGCCTTCGCCTCCGGCGGCTGGATGAGCCGGGTGGGATTCTCCGGGCGGAAGATCGCGCTCGGATGCGGCCAGAAAGTCAGCACCGCGGCCAGTCCACCGTCGCGCCGGGCCGATTGCACCGCCGCCGCGATCACCGCCTGGTGCCCCAGATGCACGCCGTCGAACATGCCAATCGCCAGGTGGATCGGCGCCGCCGGCAGCCCCGCCGCCGGCTCCACGCCGGCAAATTGACGCAGCCCGGGCCTTGCCTTGGCACTCACAACGCGATGCTGGGCACCGCATCGCGCGGCGCAATGAGCCGTTTCTCGATTTCCGGCAGCGTCAGGGCCTGGATCTGCTCCAGCGTGAGCGCCTGCGAAACGGTGAACTTTTCCGTGGCCGTCCGGCGCAGCGCGGCCAGGTGCGCCCCGCATCCCAGCTTCTGCCCGAGATCGTGCGCCAGCGTGCGCACATAGGTCCCCTTCGTGCAGCGCAGCCGGAAGTCGATCTGCGGCGACGCAAACCGCGTCACCTCCCAGCTCTTCACCCGGATGAAACGCGGTTCGCGCACGATTTCCTCGCCCTTCCGGGCGCTCCGGTAAAGCGGCACGCCGTCGACCTTGATCGCTGAATACATCGGCGGCAGCTGGTATTGATCGCCGAGGAACCCGCCAATCGCCGCCTTGACCTCCGCCTCCGTCAACGGCGGGACGGGCCGCGTCTCCATGACCTCGCCATCCGCGTCCTGCGTGTCGGTCACCTTCCCCAGCTCAATCGTACCCTCGTACTCCTTGTCCAGGCTGATGAGGTATTGCGAAACGCGGGTCGCCTTCCCCACCAGGATGATCAGCAGCCCCGTCGCCATCGGATCGAGCGTCCCGGCATGGCCGACGCGCCGCATCTGCAGCTTGCCGCGCAGCCGTGCCACCACGTCATGCGAGGTGTGATCCCGTGGTTTGTCGACGAGGAGGATGCCCTCCATTTCCTTGGCCGGTCGCAGCATGGCTCAACCGTGTCCGCCGCCGTCCACGATGGCAATCCGGCTCGCGATCGCGGCGACGAACCGGGGATAAAAATTCTCCGTTCCCGGCTTGAGGCTCAGTCCCGCCGCACAGGCGTGCCCGCCGCCGTTGAATTCCGCCGCGATCAGATCGACCCGGTACGCCGGCTCCTTCGCCCGGAGGCTCGCCTTCACGGTGCCATCCGCGCGCAGCTCGATCAAGGCCCCGATGTCCACCCCCTCGATGCTGCGGGCATAGTCAACCAGTCCCTCCGTGTCCTCGCCGGTCGATCCGGTCTCCTCGAAGATGCCGGGACGGAGCTGCCCGATGCAGGCCCGCCCGCCGCACTCGATCCGCAGCGAGCCGAGGAAATGCTGCAGCAGCCGCAGTTTTCCCGGCGTCTCCCGCTCGTAAAGATGATAGCCCGCCTCGGACGGCTGCGCGCCGCGGGCCACGAGTTCGCCCGCCAGCAGGAAGCAGCGACGTGAGGTGGAGTTGAACCGGAATTGCCCCGTATCCGTCAGGATGCCCGTGAACAGCGCCTGCGCCGACTGCGGATCGATCTCCAGCCCGTTGTCGAGGCAGACCCCCGCGAGGATCTCGCAGGTCGCGGCAGAACGGCTGTCGACGAGGTTCACCGCCGCGTATCCGCCGTTCGAAAGATGATGATCGATCACCGCCACCGGCTCCGGATAACGATGCTTCAGCCGCTCACCGCCCCGCAGGTGATCCGCGCAGTCGACGAAGATTGCCGCGCGCTCCTCGGCTGAAGCCAGCACGTCGTCCGTGCGCAGGAACCTCATGCCGGCGACCAGGAATTGCAGCCGCCGGGGCACCGGATCGGGATTGACGCAGATGACATCGAATCCCCGGGCGGCCAGGACGCGGGCCAGGGCCACCTGCGCACCAATGCAGTCGCCATCGGGCCGGGCATGGCCGATCACCGCCACCTTCCGGCCGGCGAGGCGGGCCAGCAGCTGGGCGAAAATCGCGGATAACTCGGGATAAAACTTTTCCATGTCAGGTTCGGGCGACCTTGCGACCGCCCCTCCTCCACCGGCGGGTCATCCGCCGCCCTCCGGCTTTTCCCGGGGATGTTCAATCTCGTCCAGCACCTGGAGGATCCGCGCGCCCCGGGCCGCGGAATGGTCGAGCACGTAGTCGAACCGCGGCAGATACTTGAGCACGATCCGCCGGCCGATTTCCTCCCGAATCGCGCCTGCCCGCGATCGGAGCCAGGCGAGTTTCTGCGCCCCGAATTCCTCGGTGCCAATCACGGAGACAAACACCCGCCCGTCCCGCAAATCGGGCGAGATGCGCACTTCGGTAATCGTCATCGCCACCGACTCGGACTGGTAGTGCTGGCGCAAAATCGCACTGAGCTCGCGCTGGACAAGCTCGTTGACGCGGAGGGTGCGGTTGCTCACGGCAGGGATGGGTTGGCGGACGGTGGATGCAGACAGAGTTCACTCCGAACCCCGCGATCCGCAATCCATCAGAGCGATGCCCGCACCTTCTGGATCTCGTAACACTCGATGACGTCGCCGCTCTGGTAGCCGTTGAAGTCGTCGAGTTTGATGCCGCACTCGAGCCCGGCGCGGACCTCGTTGGCATCGTCCTTGAAGCGTTTGAGCGTGGCGACCTTGCCCTCGTGGACGATCTCGCGGCCCCGGCGGAGCCGGGCGGCGGCGTTGCGGTTGATCTTGCCCTCGGTGACGAGGCAGCCGGCAACGAAACCCTTGGCCAGCGGGAACACCTGCCGCACCTCGGCCGCGCCCGTCTTGATTTCCCGGGTGTCCGGCTCGAGCAGATCGGCCATCATCTCGCGCACCTTGTCGCCCATCTCGTAGATGATGTCGAAGGTCTCGATCCGCACGCCATGGTGCTTCGCCAGCGGCGTGACGCCGTTCTCGAGCTTGGTGTGGAATCCGATGATCACCGCCCCGGCGGCGCTCGCCATCAGGACGTCGTTCTTGGTCACGAGCCCGACCTCGATCGCGACAATCTCGAGCTGGACCTTCGTGCTCTTGATGCCCTCGAGGATCACCCGGACAGCCTCCGACGAGCCGAAGACGTCGGTCTTCACGATCACCTTCATCACGTTCGCCTGCGTGGCGGCGATGTTGGCGAACAGCTGCTCGACGGACACGCCCTTCGGCGCGGCCGCCGCGGTGGTCGCCTCCTGCTTGAGCCGCAGGGTCGCCTCCTCGGCAATCTTCTCGGCCTCGCGGACATTTTTCACGGCGCGGAACGCCGTGCCGCTGTCCGGCGTGCCGTTCCAGCCAATCACGCGCACCGGGGTGGCCGGCCGCGCCTCCTTCAGATTCCGGCCCTGGTCGTCGAACATCGCCCGGACCCGCGCGTAATGCGTGCCAGCGACGATCGCATCGCCGACGCGCAGCGTGCCCCGCTGGACAATCACCGTCGCCAGCGGCCCGCGGCCAAAATCAATTTCCGATTCGATCACCGTCCCGCTCGCCTCCGCCTTGGGGTTCGCCTTGAGCTCGAGCACGTCGGCCTGCAGGAGGATCATCTCGAGCAGCTGCTCGATGCCCTGCTGCTTGGTCGCCGAAACCGGCACCGTGATCGTCTCGCCCCCCCAGTCCTCGGGGGCGACGCCCCGCTGCTGCATCTGGTTCTTGACCTGATCCAGGTTGGCGCCCTTCACGTCCATCTTGTTGACGGCCACGACCAGGGCGAAGCGCTCGGGGTGCAGTTCCTTCTCGGCCAGTGCAATCTTCAGTGCCTCGTCCGTCTGCGGCATGAACCCGTCGTCGGCCGCCACCACGAGGATGGCCACGTCCGTGACGCTCGCGCCGCGGGCCCGCATCTTGGTGAAGGCGGCGTGGCCGGGCGTATCCAGGAAGGTAATCTTCCGGTCGTGAAACTCGATCTGGTAGGCGCCGATGTGCTGGGTGATCCCGCCCGCCTCGCCTGCCACCACGTTGGCCTTGCGAATGGCGTCGAGCAGGGAGGTCTTTCCGTGATCGACGTGGCCGAGGATGCAGACCACCGGGGGTCGCGTTTCCAGCAGTTTCGATTCGTCCTCCGCGGGCGCCTTTTCCTTCTTCGCGTCCTTGGCAGCCTGCTGTTGGGCGGCATCGCCGCGGTGCTTGATTTCCAGCAGGAATCCGTACTTCTCGGCCACCTTCTGCGCCACGGACTCCTCGATGTTCGAGTTCATCGCGGCGAATCCGACGAGTTGGTTCAGCTCGGAGATCAGCTTGAAGGGCTTGAGGCCGAGCGCGACCGCGAAGTCGCGCACCACGATCGGCGGCTTGAGGTGGAGAATCTTGATTTCACCCGGGGCGGCGGGAGCGGCTGCCGTGCCGGCGGCAACGGGCGCGCCGGGGGGCGTCAATGGGGCCGGTGATCCCGGCAGCGGCGGAGGCTTCGGGGCCAGCACCGGGGCGGGCATCCGGGGGACCGGAATCGGCGGTGGCGGCGGGGCCTTCGCCATCACCGGCGGCGGTACGGCGGGAGGAGCCGGAGGCGCGGAAACGGCCGCGGGCGGCGGAGCCGGTCGCACGGGAACCGGGGCCGGTGCGGGCGCGGGCGGCGACACGGGAGCGGGCGCCTTGGCCGCCGGTGCAGGCGCGACCGGCCGGGGTGCCGGTGGCACCGGCGGCGGTGACGAGATTCGCGCGACCGGCGGCGGCGCGGAAACATAACGGGGCGGCGCGGGCGGAACCGAGGCGGGCTTGGGCGGCACAGCCGGGACCGCCGGCGCGACCGACGCCGCCTTGGCCGCGGCGAGCTTCGCGGCCAGGGCCGCCTCCTTCTCGCGCTCGATGTCCTGCTTCGACTTGACGAACACGCCGGCGGGAATGTGCACCTTCGGGGCCGCCGTGGGAGTCTCACCCGCGATTGTGGCCGACGCCGTTGTCTCCGGCAATGATGGCTCGGGGCTCGCGGGCGCGGCGGCCGCCGCCTGCTTTGCCGCGAATTCCTCGCGCAACGCGGAGGCATTGATGTTGTCCACAGTGCTCGAGACCGACTTCACATCCGGTCCGATGATCCTGCGCTCCTTCAGGAGCGCCATCAGCACCTTGTTTTCCATGCCAAGTTCTTCGGCAAGCTTGTGGATGCGAATGCTCATGCAGCGGTGACGATAGCGATAAAACGAGTTATTTGGCGACCCGGCCGATGATATCAGCCGCTTCTTCGGCGGAAAAGCCCGCCCCTTCGAGATCCCCCGCCTCGACTCCCTCAAACAATTCGAGCGAGACGAAGCCGGCCTTGACCAGCCGCAGGGCGGTTTCCTCCGGAATTCCGAGCGCACTCACGAGCTTTCGCTTCGCATCGCCCTCGGGGTCCGCACCAACGGCCTTGAATTCCTCGATGTCAAGCCGCCAGCCAATCAGCCGCGACGTCAGCCGCGCATTCTGGCCCTTGCGGCCAATCGCAACCGCCAGATCGTCCGTCGCGACCTTCAAGAGGATCCGGTGGGACTTTTCATCGAGCACAATCTCCCGCGGCACCGCCGGCTTGAGCGCCTCGATGATCATCTCGCGCGGATCCGCATAATACTTGATGATGTCGATCTTCTCGCCGCCGAGTTCCCGCACGATCGTCTTCACCCGCGCTCCCCGCGCACCCACGCAGGCCCCCACGGGGTCAACCTTGGGATCGGTGCTGGTGACGGCAATCTTGGTGCGGTAGCCGGGCTCCCGCGCAAATGCGTCGATCCGGACCGTGCCGTCGGCCACTTCCGTCACCTCGAGTTCGAAGAGCCGGCGGACGAATCTCGGGCTGGCGCGGCTCAGGATGATCTCCGGACCGCGCGCCGAGCTCTCGATGTCCATCAGGATGCAGCGAATCCGCTCGCCCGGCTGGTATTCCTCGCCCGGCACCTGCTCCTTCGCCGGCATCACCGCCTCGGCCTTGCCGAGGTCGATGTAGAGATCGTTCCGCTCCCGCCGCCGGACGGTGCCAGTGACGATGTTCCCGACCTGATCCTTGAAGTCGTCGTAAATGCGATCCTTCTCGAACTGACGCAGCCGCTGCATCACCGCCTGCCGGGCGGTTTGCGCGGCAATCCGCCCCAGGGTGGACGGATCAATCTCCTTTTCGAGCACCTCGCCAATCACCGCGCCCGGTTTGACCGCCTGCGCCTTTTCCACGTGGATCTCCGTCTTCGGGTTGCTGACCGAATCCACGACCTTCATCAATGCCCAGGCGTGCAACTGGCCGTTCTTCGGATTGATGTCGATCCGCAGTTCCTGTCCCGAATTCACGCCCTTTTGCGCGGCGGTCTTCAAGGCGTTCGCGATCGTGGCAATCATGTCGGCACGCGGAATGCCCTTCTCCTTCTCCATGTATTCCAGGACGGAAAGAATTTCGCTGCTCATAAGGTTGGATTGATGGGAAAAAAAAAGCGGGCCGCAGGGCCCACTTTTTGAAAAGTGAGTGTGAGAGAGTCGGTAAACGTATCGGTCGGCAGAAAATTTTGTCAAGCTCCCCGCCCCTCCCGGCAACGATCCGGGCGGATGCCGGCATCCACCGCGGAACGTTCGGATCCAGAACGGGTTTCCTCGCACCCGCTGAGCCGCCATTTTCTCACCGCAACGAACCTCGGATCGCTGTGCCGTCGAACCCGAATTTCCCCGGATTCAACGCGCCGCCTCGCGTTCCAGCAGCCAGCCAAGCAGCCCCTGCGAAATTCCATGGCAAGCCGGCTGCGCACGTCCGTTGCACACACCCAGCTGCCGGAGCCCTGAGGTGACAACCGGCGGAACGTCGCCGGCAAACCAGTGAAACCAGAGCGGCTGCAGCTCGCGCCCGGTCCAGGCCGAAAGCAGCGGCAGCCAGCCGTCGCAAACCAGGTTGTCGAGCCGCGTGCCGCCGACCACGCCGGCGCAAATCGCTTCGACCACTTCCCTCCGCCGATTCGTGAAGCCGAAAAGGCGCCGCACCTCGCGCGTGCCGGATTCCGGTCCCGGTTCCGACGAGGCATTGGCAAGCAATGGGACCAGCCGATCCGGCCAGTCCGGCCGCGCCCTGGCCCATTCGGCATACTGCCGCAATCGCGTCCTCGGATGGTTCGCGGGCCTGACTCCCTGCAGGCTCCAGCCATCCGCCTCGGCGACAAACGCCGCGTCGGCGGTGATTTCGCCGGTGCTCCAGGCCGAAAGCGGCCAGAGTCCGGCGAGCCGCAGCATCGGCGCTCGATTGAAGCGATAGCCCAGGATCTCGAGCGCGGTATGGTGACACGCGTTCTCCCATCCGAGTCGCTGCACCCGCAGCCGCGCAAAATGGACCTTCTGCCGCCAGCGCGCCTCAGCCTGCCGTGCCAGCAGGCTCTGGAGCCCGTCCGGCGGCAACCGGCCCAGTTCATCCGGGATCCGCGCCGCCGCCCGGTTGGCCAACATCTCGACAGCATCGTCGGCCGCGAATTCCTCGAGGTCGTGATGCAGCAGCGGCAGCAGCGCGAGCAGCGGGATCTCCCGCCCCCCGGCACCTTGGGTCACATGTCCCGGTTCAGGCGGGAACAGCACGACGTGCAGCATGACGCCATCGTAAGCGGGATCGGCCACGTGGCCATGTGCCTCCCAGTCCTCGGCTCTCAGATGCAGCTCCACGTCGCCCGTGATTTCGGGACCGTCGTCGAAACGCAGCCGCGCATCCTGGAAATCCGGTCCGCCAAGGAGATTCCACTTTCCGGGATGGCTGATGCGGAGAGTTTGCCCGGCACTCGTCCGTGCGGCCGCACGATTGAAATCACCCCGCGCCCAGATTTTCTGGAGAAGCTTTTCGGGAAACGAAAATGCGCCATACAGTCCCTGGATCTCTGCCAGCAGGGAGCCCGCGGTCGCAAATCCGGCGCTTGTCACGCCGTCGAGCCTGTCAGCCAGCCCGCGTGCTTTCGAGAATGAACGTTCCTTGTACCCTGAATTCGTCGGGTGTGCCCCGACGCCCGGCTCACGCTCCCGCGCGGGGTGGCCGGGCCGCCAGGACCTGGACGACCGACGCCCGGCCCGTGTGGCAGGATCCTTCGATCACGTCGCGCTCACATTCGCGGCCGATCAGGAAGTCGAGACCGGCCAGCTCCTCGCGCAATGCAGCCAGTGTCATGCAGAGCGCCGGATCCTTCGGACCACCGGTGCCGAAGGCAATCTGGGCCGGCGTATAGGCCTCGAGGATGAATACGCCGCCGGGCTGCAGGCCGGCGACGGCCGCGCCAAGCACGGCCCGCCGCAGCGGCGGCGGCAGGTGCGCCCAGGTCGCCACGATCCCGGCCCAGGCTCCCGGCGCGATCGAATAGTGGGCCAGATCTGCCACGACCGTCGTCAGCGGCACTCCACGCGCAGCCGCCAGCGCCTGCGCCTTGCGCAGGCCAACGGAAGACAGGTCGACCGCGGTGGTGGCGTGTCCCAGCTGCGCCAGGAAGACCGCGTTGCGCCCCTCTCCCTCCGCCAGGCAAAGCACGGGCCCCGTCGGAATGTGCCCCGCCACAGCCGCAACGAACGCGTTCGGCTCCGTCCCGTAGACATAATGCGCCGCCGTGTAGCGTTCGTCCCAGGAGCCTGCATTCATGGGCCGAGCCAATCAGTTGGGATGCACCGGCTGCAAGCCAGGCGACCGGATCGAATGAATATCCTATTGAGTCCATTCGACCCGCGACTAGCCCTGAGGCGGTCACAGCTGCCGCACCAGACCTGATTGCTCCCGGCTCCTGGACGGCCGTCCGTTCCGCTTCGCCTCAACATGAACACAGCCCTCCCGAACCTATGGGAATGGCCATGTAATATCCGGCATTTTCCGGGGTTGGTGTGGTTGGTGAATCATGCGACTCCCACCACCAGTCTCCTGCCGTTCAGGGCGCTCCTCGATCCCGTCCCGGACGGTGCCCCACCCATCCCCCTCGCCGAACCGGACGAGAATTCCGGATTGTTTCTCAAAGCCGCCGGGGGGGACGAACAGTCCTGGCAGGAGTTGTTCGATCGCTGGAAGAAACCGCTGCTCACCTACTTTTATCGTTCCCTCGGGTCACTACCGGAGGCCGAGGATCTCACCCTGGAGGTGTTCGTGCGGCTCAATCGTGCCGCCGGCACCTATGAAGCTCGCGCCCAGTTCTCCACCTTCCTCTTCCACATTGCCCGAAACCTCCTCCTCAATGAGCTCCGCCGGCGCCGCCGCAAGCCGGCCCAGCCCATGCCGCCCGAAGCCTTCGACCATGTGGCCTCCCCCGACCAGGAAAATCCGCGACGGCTCGCGGAACTCGAGGAGGCGTTCCAAGAAGCGCTGGGTGCGCTGCCCGAGGCCCAGCGAACCCTCCTGCTGCTCATCCACCAACAAGGGCTCGATCAATCCGCTGTCGCGACGATGCTCGGCATCACGGAGAACGCCCTCCGCGTGCAGTTGCACCGCGCACGCCAGCGGCTGAAGGAGCTCATGGCGCCACCCTCATGAAACCCGATCCTCTTCCGCCTTCCGACTCCGAACTCGACCGGTTGCTTGCCAGTCGGCTCAAGCGCACGTCGCCGGAGTTCGAGCTCCGTTGGCGCGCCCTCCGGGGCGAACTGGTCGGCCGGCGGCCATCCCGCCAGCGCCGCTGGCCGCAATGGATCCTGTGGCCGGGTGTCACCGCCGGCCTGCTGGCCGCCATTGCCCTCGTCCTCCATCAGCCGCAACCACCCGCAACCGATGCTCGGTCCAACCTCGTCGCATTCGAGGAACTGATCGCACTCGACGCCGCACTCGCTCCCGCCCTTGTCCTGCTGGACTCGGATAATCGCGATGTCCTGCTCCACCTCCCCGCTGCAAGCCAACTTTGAATCCCATGAAGCAACTCCTTCTGCATAGAGCCCCACACCTGATGGCCGGCCTCCTGACGGGATGGCTGCAACGCGGCTCGCGGTCGGGGCGAAGCCCAGTCCTCCATCAAAGGCAAATTGCGGGGACGCGCTTCCTGGCTGGCCTCGTCATGTTGGCTGCCACTGCTGCCGTGGCGCAAAATCCCGCCGCCGCCCTTCCGCCGGGGGCCACACCGCCAGGCCAGACGGCGTCCGGAGAACTCGCCGCGCTCGAGCAGTTCCTGGATCTTTCCGATGCGGAACTCGCGCAGATGGAACAGATCATTGCCCGACTGCGCGCGATGACGCCCGCTCAACGGTCGGCCTTGCGCGACGAGATTGCCGCCTTCCGGAAACTCCCCGAGCCACAGCGGCAGCAGATTCGGCAGGGCTGGGGCCAGATGCCCGCTGAAATCCAGGCCGGCTGGCGCGAAATGATGCAGAACGCCACGCCGGAGCGCCGCTCCGAAATCCAGACCCGGCTGCAGGCGCTCGCTCCGGATGCAAAGGCTGCTTATCGCCGCCAGCTGGTCGATGAGTACCTGAAATCGAAGTCGAAATAGCCCGCCGGCCGTTTCACCCTTTGGCCACTTCGATGTCGTGATCACGACATCGATCTGGCTGTTCCCACCGTTTACGCACGGTCCTGACACTCCAAGCACAAGCCCGATTGACGGAATGTCTGGATACGACTCCACCGCCAGAGGGCATTTTGCCCGATCTCGGCGTCCAATTCCCGCAGTGCGAAAAGACGCCATTTGGACCCCATTCCTTGACAGCCGGGGAGTCTTTGCATCCTTGGTCCATTCCGCTTCCCCTGGCGGTTCGGTATGTACGCTCCCATCCCATACCTGGCAGCGCCCGCCTCGCTGCGACGGTTCCGGCTCTGCACCGGAATTGCCGCCGTGGTCTCGCTGCTCCTCGTGAGTAGCGCTGGTCAGGGTCTGGCGGCGACCTCCTCGATTGCCGCGCTGAAACGGATGAGCCTCGAGGAACTGATGCAACAGCAAGTGCTCCTGGTCTCCCGCACCGCGGAGCCGGTCGGTCAAAGTGCCAGTGCCATCCAGGCGATTCCCGCCGAGGTGATCCGCCGTTCCGGCTCCACCCGCCTGCCCGAGGCTCTGCGCCTCGCGACCAACCTCGCCGTTTCCCAGGTGGATTCGAGTCGCTGGGCCGTCAGTGCGCGGGGGTTCAACAGCATCCTGGCCAACAAACTGCTGGTGATGATCGACGGCCGGACGGTCTACTCACCGTTGTTCGCCGGGGTCTTCTGGGACTCCCAGGATGTCATGCTCGAGGATGTCGACCGGATCGAGGTCGTGAGCGGACCCGGCGGAGCCCTCTGGGGTGCGAACGCAGTGAACGGCGTAATCGATGTCCGGACCAAGTCTGCGCGCGACACCCAGGGATTGCTGGTGACGGCCGGCGGTGGCAGCGGTCTGGAGCGTCTTGGCAGCGTTCGCTACGGTGGCGCCCTCAGCCCGAATGCCCATTACCGGGTCTACGGCAAATTCGCCGGTCGCGAGGGCAATCTTCGCGCATCCGGCACGGAGGGTGACGACGACTGGCGCCAATCCCAGGCGGGCTTCCGGGTCGACTGGGATTTCGCGGGCCTGAACCAGCTCACGCTGTCGGGCGATCTCTACGAGATGGATCTTCCCTACGGTGCCGGGGATGCGACCAGCCGCGGCGGCAACCTGAACGGCCGCTGGTCGCGCTCGCTGTCGCCCAGCTCGGGCGTGCAGCTCGAATTCTATTACGATCGCGCCCAGCGGAATCAGCCCGGCGAATACAACGATCGGCTCGACACCTACGATCTCGATTTCCAGCACCGGTTCACGCTCGGAAGGCGGCATGCCATTGTCTGGGGCGCGGGCTACCGGCGGATGGAGGATGATTTCCAGTCCGGCCGAATCATCATTCTGCCGCAGCGGCAGACCCTGGAGACCTTGAACGCCTTTGTGCAGGACAGCATCATCCTGGTCCCGGACCGGCTGCAGCTGACGGTCGGCGGCAAGGCCGAGCGCAACCGCTACACCGGAAGCGAGGCGCAGCCCAGCGTCCGGCTGGCCTGGCGTCCCAGCGGCCGGCAGACCTACTGGGCGGCCGTTTCGCGCGCCGTCCGGACGCCCTCGCGGCTGGACCGCGATCGTTTCTTTCCGCGGCAGATCGCGGGCAGCCCCAATTTCGATTCCGAGGTGCTGGTCGCCTGGGAAATGGGCGCCCGGCTGCAGCCGCATGACCGCATTTCCCTGACCCTGGCCCCCTTCTTCCATGACTATGAGGGCATTCGCAGTGTGGAATTTGCCGGCCCCGGTGCCACCCTCCCCCTTGAGCTTGGCAACGGCCAGATGGCCGAATCGTACGGCGTGGAACTCACCGCCCACTACGAGGTGAACGAATCATGGCGGCTGCATGCCGGCCTCACCGAATTGCGGGTCAATATCGAACCGGAGCCAGAGAGTCGGGACCGCTCGTTCGGCGCCTTGGAATCGGTGGACTCGGAGCGCTACGCCTCGCTGCGCACCTCCTGGCAGATTTCCGCCGACTGGGATGCCTGGGCAAACCTGCGCTACGCCAGCGCCATCACGAATCGCTTCGCCGGTGTTCCAGCCTACCTGGAATTGGATGCGCGCATCGGATGGAGCCCCTCGCCCCGCTGGGAGATCTCGGTCACCGGCCAGAATCTCTTGAATGCCCATCACGCCGAGTACGGCGATCCGACGATGCGTCACCAGGTGGAACGCCGCATTTTCGGGATGCTCCAGTGGAGCTTTTGAAACGGAAAATGGCGGAGCCGGGAAGGGCTCCGCCATCGCAGTGCGGTCTTTGTGAAATGTTCGGGTTAACCGCGCGGGCCGGGTCCGCTGCCATCCTGCGGGCAGTCGGGGTTGGCGGGCTTGTTCGGCCCGCCGGTCGTGTCCTTCTTCGGCTGACGATTCGGGTTCTGCTGGGCACCGCCCGTGCCGTCCTGCTTCGGCATCCGGTTCGGATTTTCGGCGCTGCCACCGCGTTGAACCTGGCCGGATGAGCCGCGGCCACCGCCGCTGCCGCCATTGCCGCGCCCGGGGGCGGCGGAAGCACTGGCCACGAGGCCGGCGCTGAGGAGAACACTGAGGAGAACGATTTTGGTTTTCATGATTTTGGATTTGGTTCCGCGCAGTTACACCCCGTCTCGGCGCAAACGTTACCGGATATAATTCTTCGGCCTCATGTAATAACCGCCGGATCCCGGGGTTGGTGGGAGTGAACCCGATTCAACATGAAATCCACGCTCTGCCTCGTTCTCGCACTGCCCCTGATCGCCGTTGCCGCACCCGCGCGCCACGGCCCTGACGCCTCTCCCGCCGGGCCGCGTTCCAACTGCCCGGTTGGCGCTGAATGTCCCATCAGCACCGTCACCCCCGCCGCTCCCACCACCCTCGCCGCTTCCGAACTCCTCTTTGCCATCGAGGAGGAACGGATGGCTCACGATCTCTATGCGGTCGCCGCCGCACGGTGGAGCCTCCGTGTGTTTGAGAACATCGTCCACTCCGAAGCCCAACATGCCTCCGCCCTCGAACGCCTGGCCTCGGCATCCGGAATCGAAGTGCCCGCGGCCGTCGCCGGCAGCTATCGCACGGCGGATTTGCAGCAGCTTCACGATTCGCTGCTGGAACTGGTCAACGAATCCGACACGGCTGCGCTCAGAGCCGGCGCACTGATCGAGGAAACCGACATCGCCGACCTGCGCCGCACCCGGGCAACGGCCACCGATGCCGGCACCCTCGCGGTGCTCGACAACCTGGAGAGCGCCTCGAACCGACACCTCGCCGCTTTTGTCCAAAACCTCAAAGCGCGCGGCATCGACTACACGCCGCAGGTTCTCACCCCGGAAGACTTTGACGCCGTCCTCGGCGCAGCCGGCCAGGGACGTGGCGGACAGTGCGGATTGGCGGGAGCCGCGTGCGGCAGGGGCGCTGGCAGGCGCAGCTTCGGCGCGGGCGGCCCGCGCAGCTGCCAAATGAGCTGCCAAACTGAAGGTGATGTGAGCGGCTCCGGCGCCGGTGGTATTCGGAACCGCGGCGGTCGTTGATCGCACGGTCGCTACAACGCCAGCAAGGGAAAACCCGTCATGAAGACCGCAACTGCCCATCATTTCCAGTGGCGCGCGTTCACCAGCGTGCTCATCGGCCTCGCCTTCCTGCTGCTAGTCGTCAGCGGCACCGTCCTCTTCATCTCGCCGCCAGGGCGCGTCGCCAACTGGACAGCCTGGTCCATCCTGGGCCTGCGCAAGGATGCCTGGGCCGCACTGCACATCTGGTTTGGCGCGATCTTCCTGGCCGGAACCGCCCTTCACCTCACCTACAATTTCCGGCCCTTGATCACCTACTTCAAGGATCGGGTTTCGCGCCGACTCTCGCTGCGGCGCGAATGGCTCGCAGCCACCGCACTGTGCGGGATCCTTGCCGTCGGCACGCTCGCAAAGGTACCTCCGTTTGTGTCCCTGATTGCCTGGAACGAGACGGTGAAGGAAAGCTGGGAACAGCCGGCGGAGCGCGCCCCGATTCCACATGCCGAATTGCTCACGCTCGCCGAACTTTCAAGGCAGGCGGGCATCGAAATTGAAACCGCCTCCGCCCGGCTGGTGGAGAAGGGCATTTCCATCCACACCCCGAGTGCGATCGTGCGGGATATCGCCGATGGCGCCGGGATCTCCGCGCGTGAACTCTATGATCTAATCACCACCGCGCCTGGCGACCACACGCCTCCCACCACCTCGAGCCGCGGCTCGGGTCCGGGGCGGAAGACACTCGCCCAGTTCTGTCAGGACGAAGGTCTTGACCTTTCCCTCATCACCGCCCGGCTGCAGGCGATGGGCTGCAGTCTCAGCGATACGGCCACCCTGCGCGACATTGCCGCCAGTCGAAACATCGAGCCGTACGAACTCGTGACGATCCTGAGGACCCCGGCGCAATAGGCCGGACACTTCCTGCGGCACCGGCCGCCATCAATCCCGTCGTCTGTAGCGAGCATCGAGTAGCGAGTAGTGAGCATGGGATTTCCTTGTCGAGTCCTGGCCAGAAGTTGACACCCTCTATTAGTCCCTCACTTGTGAGGATCGTGCAGGTTTGAGACGATAATTTTCAAGCGGCGAGGGCGGGCAGGATGATGCGCTCGGTGAGTTGTCTGCC